>NZ_JACVBM010000016.1:0-166904 GCF_014852385.1 Pseudomonas sp. PDM03
AACTCAGCAGTGAAACGATGCATCGCCGATGGTAGTGTGGGGTTTCCCCATGTGAGAGTAGGTCATCGTCAAGATTAAATTCCGAAACCCCAATTGCGAAAGCAGTTGGGGTTTTGTTTTGCCCGCAAAAAAGTCCGTTCCGGACGAGCACAAATTTGCACAGTTATTTTCGACTCAGGACACTAGAATAGGTCCAACTTTTTCGGAGTCAGTGCCTTTATGCCAGATCCGGTTGACGCCCCCGGGCTGTCAGAATTACCGCTGGACGACTTGGTGGCGTGCCATGAGTGCGACTTGCTGATGCGCAAGCCCAAGCTCGCCCATGGCGAGAAAGCCCTGTGTCCACGCTGCGGTTACGAACTCTATGCCCATCGGCACAATGTTGTGCAACGTAGTCTCGCCTTGGTCATCTCCGCGCTGTTGTTGTACATCCCGGCGAACTTTTTACCCATCATGCAGCTCAATCTACTCGGGCAGTCGTCGCAAGATACTGTCTGGAGTGGCGTTGTCGGCCTGTTCGATACCGGAATGCAAGGCGTCTCAGTGATTGTGTTCCTGTGCAGCATGGGGATCCCGTTGCTCAAACTGCTTTGCCAACTGGCTGTGCTGCTGAGCATTCGTTTTGATATCGGCCGTAGTTACGGTTTGTTGCTCTATCGGATTTATCACCATCTACGCGATTGGGGGATGCTCGAGGTCTACCTCATGGGTGTGCTGGTGGCGATCGTCAAACTGGCAGATATGGCAGCAATCACCGTCGGTCTCGGCCTGGCATGCTTTATTAGTTTGTTGTTGGTCCAGGTCTGGCTGGAGGTCGTGATGTCGCCCCATCAGATCTGGCAGGCTTTATCAGGAGAGGATGCCCATGCGGGCGATTGATGCAGGCATTCTGATTTGCGCTGAATGCCATGAATTGAACAAGCAGGAAGCTGACACCGACGAGCAGGTCTGCACCCGCTGCGGTGCGCTGGTTCACGCCCGCCGCCCCAACAGCCTCGTTCGTACCTGGGCATTGCTGATCACGGCGGCGATTCTCTACATTCCGGCCAACGTACTGCCGATCATGACGGTCAGTTCCCTCGGTCAGGGCGATCCCAGCACCATCATGTCCGGTGTGATCCAACTGGTTCAACACGGCATGCTTCCCATCGCTGCCGTGGTTTTTATCGCCAGTATCGTGGTGCCCACGTTCAAATTAGTGGGCATCGCCTTGCTGCTGTTTTCGGTGCAGCGCCACCAGCCGCTTTCGGCTCGTCAACGGATCTGGATGTACCGCTTTATCGAGTTCATCGGTCGCTGGTCAATGCTCGATATCTTTGTGATTGCCATCCTGGTGGCGGTCGTGAATTTTGGACGGCTTGCCAGTGTCGAAGCCAATTTTGGCGCCATCGCTTTCGCCAGTGTGGTGATTCTGACGATGCTTGCCGCAGTAACTTTCGATCCCCGACTGATTTGGGATAACACGGAGTCGGACGACGACCATGACTGATTTGCCCACAGCGAAAACCCGACCGGCCTCGAACTGGTCAGCCATTTGGGTGTTGCCCCTGATCGCCCTGATCATCGGCGGCTGGCTCGGCTGGCGTGCCTACAACGAGACCGGCATCGAGATTCAGGTACGTTTTGAAAGCGGTGAAGGCATTCAGGCCAACAAGACCGAAGTGGTCTACAAAGGCATGTCGGTCGGCAAGGTGAAAACCCTCACGCTCGATGATGAAGGCGCCTCCAAAGGGGTGATCGCCACCGTTGAAATGAACAAGGACGTGGAGCAATACCTTCGGACCAGCACACGCTTCTGGCTCGTTAAACCGAGCGTGACCCTGGCGGGTATCACGGGCCTGGAAACCCTGGTCTCCGGTAACTACGTCGCGATCAGTCCTGGGGAAGGCGAGCCCACACGCAGGTTCAAGGCCCTGGCTGAAGAACCGCCGCTGTCGGATGCCCAGCCCGGGTTGCACCTGACCATCAAGGCTGACCGCCTCGGTTCGCTGAACCGTGGCAGCCCGGTGTTCTACAAGCAGATCAAAGTAGGACAGATCAAAAGTTACTTGCTGTCCGAAGACCAAAGCACAGTTGAGCTCAAAGTGTTCATCGAGCCCACTTACGCCAAGCTCGTACGCAAACACACACGTTTCTGGAATGCCAGCGGCATCAGCATCGACGCCAACCTGTCCGGTGTGAAAGTGCGCAGTGAGTCCCTGGCCAGCATCGTCGCCGGCGGTATCGCGTTTGCCACGCCGGAAAACCGCAGGGACAGCCCGCCCACCGATCCGAGCCTGCCGTTCCGTCTCTATGAAGACTTCGATGCGGCGGCGGCCGGTATACGGGTCAAGGTCAAGCTAAGCGATTTCGAAGGCCTGCAGGCCGGTCGTACACCGGTAATGTACAAAGGCATTCAGGTCGGCAATCTGAAAGCGTTGAAGATCGATCCCGATCTGTCCGCTGCTACCGCTGAACTGACCCTTGATCCTCTGGCCGAAGATTACCTGGTAGAAGGCACTCAATTCTGGGTGGTCAAACCGTCGATCTCCCTGGCCGGTATCACCGGGCTTGAAGCGCTGGTCAAAGGTAACTACATCGCCGTGCGTCCTGGCGATAAAGGCGCAGCACCACAACGTGAGTTCGTGGCACGGGCCAAGGCGCCGCCGCTGGATTTGCGTTCGCCGGGCCTGCACCTGGTGTTGTTCACCGAAAATCTAGGTTCGCTGGAAGTCGGCAGTCCGATTCTCTACAAGCAGGTCAAGGTCGGTTCGGTACAGAGCTATCAGTTCTCGCGCACCAAAAAACAATTGGTGATTGGCGTACACATCGAGAAGGAATACGAAGGGCTGGTTAACGCCTCGACTCGCTTCTGGAATGCCAGTGGCATTACGCTCACGGGTGGATTGACTGGCGGAATCCAGGTCAAAAGTGAATCGTTGCAAAGCCTGATGGCCGGCGGTATCGCCTTCGAAACCCCGCTGGCCAAAGCCCCGCTGCAAAAGAAAATCCCGCGTTTCCGTTTGTTCGCCAGCCATGACGAAGCCAACCAGAAAGGCGCCGTGATCACGATCAAGGTCGATCGCGCCGATGGCTTGCGCAGCGGCACTCCGGTTAGATTCAAAGGCCTGGATGTTGGCAAGATTGAAGACGTCGACCTCACGGATGACCTGCAATCAGTGATGCTCACCGCGCGGATCACCGAAGTGCCGGAGCGTATCGCTCGGGCCGGCAGTCAGTTCTGGGTGGTCAAGCCCGAGCTGGGTCTGCTCAAAACGTCGAACCTGGAAACCCTGGTGACCGGCCAATATATCGAAGTGCAGCCGGCCGCGAAAAACCTCGGGCCACAGAGTAACTTCGTAGCGCTGGCCAATCCTCCGGAAACCGCCAAACAGGAAGCCGGGTTAAGTCTGGTTCTCAGCGCCGCTCGCCGCGGTTCGTTGAAAACCGGCGTGCCAGTGACGTATCGCGAAGTCACCGTGGGCAAGGTGACAGGGTATGAACTGGGCCAGACGGCTGACCGTGTGTTGATACATATCCTGATCGAGCCGAAGTACGCGCCGTTGGTGCGCAGCGGCACGCGATTCTGGAACACCAGCGGTTTCGGTTTCGATTACGGTTTGTTCAAAGGCGCGACGGTTCGTACCGAATCGCTGGAGACGCTGATTCAGGGCGGCATCGCGTTCGCCACGCCGGATGGGGATCGCATGGGTAACCCGGCGCGACCGGAGCAGACGTTCCCGCTATTCGACAAGTTTGAAGATGAATGGCTGACCTGGGCGCCGAAGATATCGCTCGGTAAATAATCTGTTGTCGCCTGTGAGGACGCCTTCGCGGGCAAGTCGGATCGCCGCCCGCTCGCTCCTACAGATCAGCACCGAACCTGTAGGAGCGAGGCTTGCCCGCGAAGAGGTCCGGATAGCCAACACATAACCACCAGACAAAAAAAGGCCGCGATTGGATCGCGGCCTTTTTATTGCTTCGGATTTAACTCAGATCAGACCGCATCCAGCTCCGGTTCATCCGCTTCAACATTAACCACAGCCTTTACCTCATCGTGACGACGGATGTACTTCCAGTCCGCCTCATCGATGTAGATCCCGTTCGGCCCGCTACCCCCTTCCAGGTCAATCGCCACACTGGCGCAGACCTGCGGCTTCACACTCGCCAGAATCGGCACGAAGCCCAGTTGCAAGCTGGTTTCCAGCAACGCGGCCTGGTTTTTCTCGTCGATGTCCGCCGCCTCGTCGAGGTAGTACGGCAGGCGCACGCGACCGGCTTGGTCGCGGTCCATCAAGTGCAGCAACAAGTACATGTTGGTCAGCGCCTTGATGGTCATCGTCGTGCCGTTGGACGCGGCGCCGTCGATGTCGGTGTGGATCACCGGCTGACCGTTGACCTTGGTGATCTCGAACGCCAGTTCGAACAAGTCCTTGAGGCCAAGCTGGTTGTGATTCGCCGCTACCAGGCGCGCCAGGTATTCCTTGGCTTCTTCGTTCTTGTTGTCCTGATCGGCGCTTTGGCTCAGGTCGAACACGGAGAGGGTTTCGCCTTCTTCGTACTGACCGGCGCTGTGGATGATCTGGTCGATGTGCTTGAGCGCTTCCTTGTTCGGCGCAAGCACGATGCGGAAGCTCTGCAGGTTGGAGACCTGACGCTTGTTGATCTCGCGGTTGAACAGCGCCAGTTGATGCTCAAGGCTGTCGTAGTCGCTGCGGATGTTACGCAGGGTCCGGGCGATGTCGGTAACCGCGGCGCGGCGTGCCTTGCCGAGGGTCAGTGCTTCGTCGGTGCGGTGCGCATACGCGTTGATCAGCAGTTGCAGGCGACGCTCCATATCGTCTTCGCTGTCGAACTTGGCCACGCCCTTGAGGCGCACCTGAGCGTACAACGCGTCGATCTGGCCATCGCTGCGCAGCAAGCCCTGCCAGCTGTCCTGATAGTCGTTGAGCAGCGGCAACAGGTTGTCCATGGAATCGTCGATCGGGTCCATGAACGGCGTGCCGAACGGCAGGTCTGCCGGCAACAACTGACGGCGGCGCAGGGCGTCGTCGAGGGTGCGTTGCTTGGCTTCCATGTCGCCGATCTGCCGGCCGACCAGTTGCAGCTTGGCCGACAGTTGCTGGACACGTTCGGTGAAGGCGTCGCTGGAGCGCTTCAGTTCTTCCTGCGCCGCTTCCATCTGCGCCAGTTGCTCAAGCTTGTCGTCTTCCTCGGCGCTCAGGGTTTGCGCGCGACGGAAATCTTCCAGGGCTTTCTGCGCGTCCAGCACTTGCTGGTACAGCGCTTCGGTCTGGGTCTTGCTCGCTGCGCGGTCGGCGACCACGGCAGCCTGGGTTTTCAGTTGCTTGAGTTCTTTTTCCAGGCGGTCTTTCTGATCGCGCAACGCGGCGCGGTCCGCCAGGGCTTGCAGCGCTGGAGGCTCAATGTGCGAGATATCGATGGACAGACCCGGTACTTCGAAGCGCTCGCCTTTGAAGCCGTCGAGGATCAGCTCCATGGATTTGACCCACTGACCGTCCTCGTCCAGCGTGATGCCATGCTCGCCCAACGGCAGGCTGAACAGCGCGCTGTTGAACAGGCGCATCAGACGCTCGACATCCTGTTGTGAAAACTCTTCACGCAGGCGGGCGTAGCTGTTGTTGTCGGCGTGATCGAGTTGCTGTTTCACCGACTTCAGGCGTTTTTCCAGATCGCGCAGACGCTCTTCCAGGTCTTCGGCAGAGAACTGCCGCGACTGCGCCAGCGCACCGGCCAGTTCATCGTGCGCGTCCTTGGCCGCGAGCAATTGCTGCTCCAGGACTTTGACGTCAGTCACCAACGCGAAGCGATGCTTGAGCACCGACAACTCGCCGAGCCAGCGCTGGATACCGGTGATTTCCCGCTCCAGACGCATCAGCTCCTGCGTGCCGCCACGCTGATCGTTTTGCAGCGCGTCCTGTTCGTTGCGGTAGTGCTCGGCCTGAATCGTCAGCTCTTCCTTGCGCGCACTGGCGTAGTCCGACCAGGTGCCGAGCAACGAATCGAGCAGCGGCGAGATCCGGTGCAGCTTGCCGCGCAGAATATTGCGCTGAGCAACGCCTGCGGCCAGCGCTTCAACCAGCGGACCCGCGGTGACCAGCGAGTTGTAGTCCTGCTCCATGCGTCGTACATCGCGGAAGGCTTCTTCGCACGCAGCGATGTAATCGACGCTACCGGAACGCAGGCTGTGTTCGAAAGCATCGAGGAACAATTGCTTGAGCTTGGCCGCGGTGATTTCGCGCATGTGCAACAGGTTGATGAACAGCGCGCGGAAGGTCTTCAGGCTCTGTTCACTGGTGGAGCGCAGCGGAATCAGGGTCAGGTCCAGCGGAATCGAGGTGTGGCCGCCGACCAGCAAACGACGCAGTTCATCAGGCTTGAGTTCGTAGGCTTTCAGGCCTTCGCGCTCAAGGTTGGTGAACAGTTCTTTCTGACGCAGGCAGGTGTCGTTTTTCTGGTAGTGGGCCAGGTCGAGTTTGCCGGCGTAGGCAAAGAACTGGTGACCGAAACCACCGCCCGGGCCGCGACCGACCACGCCGATCACGTGCGGACCGTGGGGCAGCGAGACTTCCACCAGGATGTAACTGGTGTCCGAAGCGAAGTAGAAACGCCGGGATTGTTCCAGGCTGTACTTGCCGAAACTCATGTCCGACATGCGCGCCAGAATCGGGAACTGCAACGCGTTGATCGAGGCGGATTTACCGAGGTTGTTCGCGCCGTAGACCGACAACGGTTCTTCCAGCGGAAACAGGCCGAGGCTGTAACCGGCGGTGTTCAAAAGGGCAAAGCGGCGAATGCCGTAGCGTTCCTTGCTCATGCGTCGGTCTCCTGTTCTTCGGCAATGGCGCGGGCCAGGGCGTCTTCTTCGCTTTCTTCAGCGAAGTCACTGAGGTCCAGTGGATCATCGGTTTGCAGCAGTTTTTCGTCGCTGTCGTCGTCGATCAGTACCGGAACCGGCAGCGGCAGCACGCTGTGCAGGCTGGCAGCCAGGTCGCGGTCCTGCTGAACCGACAGGCACACATCGAGGAAACGGTGCATCGGCGGCAGGAAGCGGTAGACGCCGTTTTCTTCGCCGGCGAAACCGAGCTGCGTCATGCGGCGCATGATTTTTTCTTCGAGTTCTTCGACGGTCTGCACTTCGGCCTGGATGAACAGGTCGCGGTATTTTTCCAGCAACGACGGCAATTCATCGCGACCGAGGCTGCCACCGTCGAGCACGGCAATCGGGTCACGGCCCTGATCGGCCAGATGCTCGACGAGGATAAAGGTGAACAGCGCCAGACGCTGCGCGGTCTTGTTCACCGCCGCAGCGGCGAGGTCCGGCACAAAGTAGTAGAAACCGCGGGTGTCGCAGACCAGTTCAAAACCCAGTGCCTTGAACAGCGTGCGGTACTGGTCCTGGAAGTTCGACAGTTGCGCGTACAGCTCCGGATCGCGGCGGCTGACGTGGTAGCCCTTGAACAGCTCGCGAAAGATCGGCGCCAGCTGGGACAGTTCGGATAGATCAAGATGCATGTGGAGTGCTCGCAGAATTCTCGATGGCATCTGGGCCGGCCGAGAGCAGGGCGAAGGAGCGCAGGCTGACCTGGTGCTCGTGAGTGTGGTAATCGCGGCGTTCAAGACGCTCGCGTTTGAAGCGTTTTTCCCGCGACAGGCGCGAGAACCAGTACAGCAATTCGTCGGTGGCGCCGTTCGGTTCCTGTTCCAGCAGCCAGGTCATCAGGTCTGGCATCGGCAGCGCGTCTTCGCAGCGTTCAAGCATTTCGCGAACGGTACGTGGTGCGCGTGGCGCTTCGCCTTTCTGGGTCTTGTGGGCCTTGGGGAAACGCGCCGGTTTCGGCTCGAAACGGGCCAGCGCGTAGACGTAGGCTTCGACCTGACTGGCGCTGCCGAGGAAGGTGCTTTGCGGCCGGGTGAACATCGGCATCGCCGCTTGTGGCACCGCATCGATGCCTTTGCGACGGATGGCCGACAAGGCCAGCGCTGCGCCACGGGTCACGGCGTTGTGCCGACGGGCTTCTTCACGCAGCGGCAGCAGCAGTTCGCGAGCATGACGCAGCGTCAATTGAGCGCTGGTCTGCATTTCAAGGATGCGCGCGTGGGTGCGCAGCAGCATGTCGTCGTCGACCAGATGGCCGAGGCGTTGCTGCTCGGTGAGCATCTTCAACAGGACATTTTCGACCTTGCGCACGCCTTGTTCGAAGGCGCCGTCGGCGTTCACCAACTGAATCATCGGCTCGACGTATTCGTCCCAGGTCGCCAGTACTTCGGCGTAACGCTGACGCAGCGGAATCTGCCGGTCGCTGGTCTTGGCGCGTTCGGCGACGGCCACCAGGGCCTGTTCGTCGTTGGCGAGCTTCTTCAGTACATCGCGCACACGCATGTCGAGCAGGCGCAATTGGCGCGCCAGGTCGTGGCCGTCGCGGATGTCGAAGGCGTCCTGAATGTAACCGGCCAGGCGTTCGAGGTGGCGCAAATAGGCTTCGATTTCCAGGCACAGGCCCAGACGGTGCTCACGACGCAGGTAAGCGAGGAAGTCGTGGATCTGCGCGTTGAGCTCGAAACGGTTCGGGCTTTTCGCCACGGGAACCAGAATGTCGAGGCGGATCCACACGTCCAACAGGCTGGTGATGTCCTGCGGCGTACTGTCGAGTTGCTGGGCGGCCAGTTGCGTGCGCAGTTCGTTGAGGCTCAGTGTGCCTTGGTCGAAGTGCTCGCACAGTGGCTCCAGAAGTGCCCAGTGTTCAGCGAGGGCGCGCAAGACGCGCTTGGGTTCGATCATCGGAATGGCCGGCTGGTTGGCGATTAAAAGCCGCGATTGTACTGCATCGGGACCGATGCGATTCACTCTCGGGACGGGCTGTAGCTGTTTCTAAGGGAAAGAGTATCGATCAAGCGCGGGCGATCTTGAGCGAAGGGCGGTAGAATCAGCGCACTTTAGTTATCCACAAGTGGCCGACCTTTGCTAATCGAGTCCCGTCGCCGCGCTTATTTGACCGCCATGCAGGTGGTCAACTGGCTGCCGCGTACCGAATTGCCCTTTGCCGCGCCTTCGCGGCCCGAGCTGCTGGAAATGCCGGAGCCGTTGGTCGTCGCCCCGGTGGCGCCGGCGCCAGTGGCCGATGCACCTGCGGAACCCGTGGTGAAACCGGCCGAACGGGTAAAAATCGAGGTGCCGCGGCCATCGTTGGCCAGCACGCGCACCAACGCCAAGGTCGAAGAAGAGGAGGCACCGGTCGCGGTCAAGGCGCCGGTCGTGCCTCCGCCGCGTTTCGCCCTGCAATTGCTGCGCGCCGGTCGTTGCCTGCTGTTGGTGGAGTTACCCACAGGCGAAACCTTCCAGACCCGTGATCCCGCGTATCTGCTGCTCAAGGACATGTTGCGCGCCGCCGGTCTGCCGGACAGCCCGCAAATTGTCGGCGAACCGGTGCGCTGGCCATTGTTGGTTCGCGGCACCATGGATCAAGGCCCGGAAGCGGCTCGTGACTTCGTACAAGGTTTTCTCTCGGCCCGGCTGGAAGACGCACCGTGCGTCTGCGTGTGGCTGATCGGCCTGCCGGCGGTGCGTTTTGCCGGCGAGGCCAACGCCGAATCCTTCAATCGTGAACTTCAGGTCGAAGGCCTGGGCGCGGTCTGGGCCCTGCCGGGTCTGGAATTATTAATGGAAGAGCCACAGCGTAAGGCTGATGTCTGGCAAGCCATGCGTCGGCTGATGGCGCGCTGGAAAGAATCGAATGAGTGACGCTGTATCGTTTCGCCCGATGACCGAGGCGGACCTGGACGCTGTCCTGAAAATTGAATTCGCGGCGTACAGCCATCCCTGGACCCGCGGGATTTTTCTCGATGGGCTGGGCAAGTACCAGATCTGGCTGATGTTCGAAGGTTCGCAGCAGGTCGGACACGGCGTGGTGCAGATCATTCTGGATGAAGCACACCTGCTGAACATCACCGTCAAACCGGAAAATCAGGGCCGTGGCCTGGGTTTGACGCTGCTGGAGCACCTGATGTCGATTGCCTACAAGGCTGAGGCGCGGGAATGTTTTCTGGAAGTGCGCGACAGCAATCGCTCGGCGTTCCGGTTGTATGAGCGGTACGGGTTCAACGAGATTGGTCGGCGTCGGGATTATTATCCGGCGGTGGGTGGGCGCGAAGATGCCGTGGTCATGGCCTGCACTTTGGTTGACTGAGCCTTAAAAGCTTCGCGGGCAAGTCGGATCGCCGCCCGCTCGCTCCTACAGGGAATTGCATTGCAAACGTAGGAGCGAGCGGGCGGCGATCCGACTTGCCCGCGAAGGCGTCCCCATTGACACCCACGATCACCGATTCCCATCCAGCGGATCCAGTCGCGCCAGTTCCTCTTCATCCAGCCCATTACCCCCGCCGATGTCATCTTCATCGACGATGCTCAAATCCCAATCGGCCCGGCGATCTTCACCCGCCTCATGCGCATCCCGCGCACCGTCTTCACGGATCAACGTTTCCGGGCTCATGTCATCATCGGTGGATTCATGATCAGCGGTCGAGGCGCCGGTCATGCCGGCTTCACGCACTCGCGCGCGCGGTATCAGTCGCTCGCGTTCCGTTTGCGTCAGTTCGTCGCCGATTTTCGCGCTGGGTTCTTCCTCCTCGAAATCCAGCTCATGCAGCGAACCCATGCGGTCTTCGTTGTCGTCGATGGACTCGGGTTGCGCCGCATCGTACGGACGTCGTGAATCATTCATGGTAATTCCTCATACTGTGAGCGTTACTACGGTAGACCCACTGGGCGGCCCGGAATTCCGCCGGCAGGGAACACCGGTAATATGCCTCATCGGCAATCTGCATCTTGCGCGTGACCCCGACGGACGGTTGTCTGTCAAAGCAGCGCATCATTCTCGAGGCTTCATTGCATGAACGACTTACAAGATCTGATTGATAACAACGAGCGCTGGGCTGACGCGATCACCAAAGAAGATCCTGATTTCTTCGCCAAACTGGCGCGTCAGCAAACGCCGGAATTCCTCTGGATCGGCTGCTCCGACGCCCGCGTACCGGCGAACGAGATTGTCGGCATGCTGCCCGGTGACCTGTTCGTCCACCGCAACGTGGCCAACGTGGTGCTGCACACTGACCTCAACTGCCTGTCGGTGATTCAGTACGCGGTGGACGTGCTCAAGGTCAAACACATCCTCGTTACCGGCCACTATGGCTGCGGCGGCGTGCGTGCTTCGATGCAGGACCGCCAGTTCGGCTTGATCGATGGCTGGCTGCGGTCGATTCGTGACCTTTACTACGAAAAGCGCGAAGAACTCTCCAAACTGCCAACCGAAGAAGAGCGGGTCGACCGCCTCTGCGAGCTCAACGTGATCCAGCAAGTGGCCAACGTCGGGCATACCAGCATTGTGCAAAACGCCTGGCACCGCGGGCAGAAACTGTCGATTCACGGCTGCATCTATGGCATCAAGGACGGTCGGTGGAAGAGCCTGAATGCCACTATCAGTGGTTTCGAGCAGTTGCCGCCGCAGTACCGCCTGCGTCCATTCGAGCCGCTGTAAAAGCCCCCGGCGTCATCGGCGCCAATTCTGGAAGAACAACTGGCCATCGGCATTCGGCGATTCGTCGTAGCCGGTGATCCAGCCACGGCAGCAAGGACAACCACAGCGGCAGGCAAACTGCCGCTGCAGCCTGTCTTCCGTCGTGGCGAAATCCATCGTCAGCCGATCCCCTTTTTTGATGTCTTTGAGTGCCCATAACCACAGCTCACTCATGTCAGGATAGACCTTGGGATCGCAGGAGTGTCTGAGCAGGCCCAGAAAGCGCGGGTCATAGACATGAATGCCCGGTGCCATTTGCCGAGTGTGTCGGCAGCGATAAGGCAGCAAATGCCCGGAAATTCGGCAGATTCGGCTGAGCCGCGGGAATTCGCGCAAAGCGGCGACAGCGATCGGCGCTCCCTGAATATTGTTGATGATTTGAAAGTCTTCCGTGGTAGGGAATCCAAGCCGAGGAGGCAATTCCATAAACGGATAGATGCCATTGAATGGCTGTGAGGTGATTCCTTGCTCAGAATGGGGTTTCATCGCAATCCTTGTCGGCGGGGCGCTGCGACCTCCGTCAGCTGACATCCTGTCAGCCCTGCAGCACATGGGGTACGCCTCAAGACTCTCGCAAAAAAAACCACCGGTCTACTGTCATAACTGCCAGAGGAAAAGCGCGCGTTCCCGCGTCAGCCAAGGCTTACGCAGGAGCGCCGTTCAGTTTTTTAGAGATGCGCAGCAGGCACTGCGGTCGCAGGCGTGGGGA
Organism: Pseudomonas sp. PDM03; assembly: GCF_014852385.1. NCBI lineage: Bacteria > Pseudomonadati > Pseudomonadota > Gammaproteobacteria > Pseudomonadales > Pseudomonadaceae > Pseudomonas > Pseudomonas sp. PDM03. The sequence goes on from NZ_JACVBM010000016.1 coordinate 12,283, forward strand.
CCTTGAGCTGTTTGAGTTGAGCCTTGATTGGCGTCGTCGCGCATTTGGCCGTGGCTTGCCCAGGCGTCAGGTTGCGGATCGAGGTGTAGAACAGTTCGCAGGTTTTAACTGCCTGGGCCACTTGCCAGGTCTGGGTGCAACTTCTCAGTTCAATGTCTGGATTGCTGTCGAGGTCGCGGCCCATGGCGGCCTGCCAGCATGCGGCACTCAAGTCCTGGCCCATGACTTTCAGGCCCGCTGCGTCGGCCTGGGCCTGGGCATCTTTACCGGTGTAGCTTTCCGGGTCGGCGGCGTACCAGATGTAGCTCGGGTGGTTGGAACCCAGCACCGGCACTTTCACCCCGTCCTTCGGACTGATGGTTGCCAGGCCCAGCACGTTTACGGTCGGCCCGTATTGCTGCTTGATCCAGTTACGCACCGGCGCACCGAACGCGACCATCGGCAACGTGGCACCGCTGGCGTTCTGGCTGACTTCCTTGACCATGGTGGTCTGGTAGTCCTTGAAGTAGTCGTAGACGCCTTCCAGATCCTTGCCTGCGTTGGAGGGCGCGGCGATCGGCGCGATGTCGATGATGGTCTGGAAAGCCGGCGTCTGTTCGGCAGGGATGCCGTTGATCGTCAGCAGCGTGGCCCAACGATCGGTGGTCTTGGACTCCAGATAGTCCTGGGCCTGAGTCAGCGAGTAATCCGGCGGGAAGTGCAGCAACTCGACACTTCTGCGGTTCTCCAGGGCCATGCCCAGCGGCAGGAACAAGTACCAGCTGTAAGCCCACTTGCCGTCGGCATTCAGCTTGCTGGCGCCGGTATAAGCCAGATCGCCGGCATCGAGCAGCGCTGCCAACGGCTTTTCATAGCCCTTGGGCACACCGGTGATTGCGGCATAGAGCTGATTGTTATCGGTTTTGACCTGCACCTTCGCATCGCTGTAACCATCGCGCTGCACGCTTTGCGTCAGGTAATGCTCGACGGTTTGCTCCAGCGTCCAGTTGCGAAAGCAGATCACGTTGCAATTGTTGGGGTAAGCGAACAGCCGGGTGACGCGCTCGGTGCTGCCCAGTTTCAGATCGGCATCCGCCTGGGCGGCGGTGCTCAGGGTCAGGGCGGCAAGGGTGAGTGCTGCGAGTTTGAACATGCTCAGATCCTTTTCAGCGTGTGGGCCCTCGAGAACGGGCGAAGACATACTGAAACAGAAGAGGCCGAACGAGAAGTAGGGGCCGATAGAAATATCGGCCCCTTTTTGCATTACGGCATCACCGGCGCCGTATACGTCAGCGTCGTCCCCAATGCCCACAGCAGAAACAGCACCAGCGGCGTATGCACCAGCAGTTGCACGAACGAGAAGCCAATCAAGTCCCGCGCCTTCAAACCCAGCACGCCCAGCAGCGGCAGCATGTAGAACGGGTTGATCAGGTTCGGCAGGGCTTCGGCGGCGTTGTAGATCTGCACGGCCCAGCCCAGGTGGTAGTTCAGGTCGGTGGCCACTTGCATCACGTACGGCGCTTCGATGATCCACTTGCCGCCGCCCGACGGGATAAAGAAGCCGAGGATCGCCGAGTACACGCCCATCAGCAGCGCATAGGTGTCGTGGGACGCGATTTGTACGAAAAAGGTCGAGATGTGGTGCGCAAGAGTCTGCGCGTCAGTGCCTTTGACCGTGGTCATCAGCGCGGCGATCGAGCCGTACAACGGGAACTGGATCAGCACGCCGGTGGTGGTCGGCACCGCGCGGGACACCGCATCGAGGAAACTGCGCGGACGCCAGTGCAACAAGGCTCCGAGCATGATGAACAGGAAGTTGTAGGTGTTCAGCCCGGAAATCGCACTGATCGCCGGTTTGGTCGAGAACTCGTGGAACAGCCACCCGGCCGCCAGCAGCACCAGCAGAATCGTCAGCAGCGGGCTGTGTTCCAGCCACTCGCCGGGGCGAGTGCGCGGTTGCAGCGGTGGCAGGTTGAAGCTCGGGTCGATGCCGCAGGCTTTGGCATCGCGGGCCGAGTTCGGGCCCGGGGCGGTGGCGTAGGCAATGATCAGCGAGATCACGATCAGCGCCAGCAACATGACGCCGGACTGCCAGAGAAAGATGGTTTGCGTGAACGGTATCACCCCGGTGATCGACAGAATCGATGGCGGCAAACTGGCCGGGTTGGCCTGCAACTGCGCGGCGGACGACGAGAGGCCCAGGGCCCACACCGCGCCAAGGCCCAGGTAGGCGGCAGCACCGGCGGCGCGATAATCCATTTTCAGGTCGACGCGGCGGGCTAGGGCGCGCACCAACAAGCCGCCGAACACCAGCGACAAGCCCCAGTTCAGCAGCGACGCGACCATGGAAATCAGCGCCACCCACGCCACGGCGGAGCGGCCGTTCTTGGGGATGCGCGCCAGACGGTCGATCAGCTTGACGGCGGGCGGCGAGCTGGCGACTACATAACCACCGATTACCACGAACGCCATCTGCATGGTGAACGGGATCAGGCTCCAGAACCCGTCACCGAAGGCCATCGCGGCATCGGTGGGTTTGGCGCCCATGAACAGAGTGGCCACGGCGACGATAATCACCGCCAGCGCAGCAAACACCCAGGAATCAGGAAACCAGCGTTCGGCAAAACTTGAACAGCGCAGGGCAAAGCGGGCGGAGCGGGTATCTTCGATATCAGCGGCCACGGGAGTACCTCGAATTTTTATGATTGTTGTGGTCTTCAGGGCCGTAGAGGCCTAACGCCGTTTTTATTGTAGGAGCGAGCCTGCTCGCGATAGTCGTAAACGATGACGCGTGTTTACTGATTAAACGCGGCGTTCTCGAGTCCATCGCGAGCAGGCTCGTTCCTACAGTTTTTGATCGGCACTGGCTACAACGCCCGTCTGGACAGGCGTCAACAGTAAATCAATCGGTCACGATTTGTGACGAAGTTTCACCCATACGGGACTATGGTCTAACGGGTTGTCCGCTGGCGCGTTTGCGTAGACCATGGGCGCCTTGGTTTTTTGCCCATGCCAGAGTTCTTTTGATGACTGCCCTTAACGATTCGCGCCCGGCACCGTTCAGCCGCTCGGACTACAAGACCCTTGGCCTTGCGGCCCTCGGCGGCGCGCTGGAAATCTACGATTTCATCATTTTCGTGTTTTTCGCCCTGACCCTCAGTCAGCTGTTCTTCCCGCCGGAAATGCCCGAATGGCTGCGCCTTCTGCAAAGTTTCGGGATTTTTGTCACCGGTTACCTGGCGCGGCCGTTGGGCGGGATTCTGATGGCGCATTTCGCCGACCGGCTGGGGCGCAAGAAAGTCTTCAGCCTGAGCATTCTGATGATGGCGCTGCCGTGCCTGCTGATCGGCATCATGCCGACCTACGCCCAGATCGGTTATTTCGCACCCTTGCTGCTGTTGGTCCTGCGGGTACTGCAAGGCGCGGCGGTGGGCGGGGAAGTGCCAAGCGCCTGGGTGTTCGTCGCCGAGCACGCGCCGGCCGGGCATCGCGGTTATGCACTGGGTTTCCTTCAAGCCGGGCTGACCTTTGGCTACTTGATCGGCGCGCTGACAGCGACCTTTCTGGCGCAGGCGTTCACCCCGGCGGAGATCCTCGATTTCGCATGGCGTTACCCGTTCCTGCTGGGCGGCGTATTTGGCGTGATAGGCGTCTGGCTGCGCCGCTGGCTCAATGAAACTCCGGTGTTCATGGCGATGCAGGCGAAGCGTGATGCCGCCGTCGAACTGCCACTGCGCACGGTCCTGCGTGAGCATCGCCTGGCCATTTTGCCGGCGATGATCCTCACCTGCGTGCTGACTTCAGCCGTGGTGGTGTTTGTGGTCATCACCCCGACCATGATGCAGAAAACCTTCGGCATGACCGCCAGCCACACCTTTGGCCTGAGCGCATTGGGCATCGTGTTCCTGAACATCGGCTGCGTGCTCGCCGGTTTGCTCGTCGACCGTATCGGCGCCTGGCGCACCGTGATGCTGTACAGCCTGCTGCTGCCGCTGGGCATCGGCGTGCTTTATACCTGCCTGATCATCGGCGGCAACTGGATCGGTCTGGCGTATGCGATTGCCGGCCTGAGTTGTGGCGTGGTCGGCGCGGTGCCGTCGGTGATGGTCAGCCTGTTCCCGGCGCGGATTCGCGTCTCGGGGATTTCCTTCACGTACAACATTGCCTACGCCGCGTGGGCGAGTATCACGCCGCTGTTGCTGATTGGTCTGATGCCATGGAGCCCTTGGATCTGCGTGATTTTCTGCGCGGTGATGGGCGCAGTGGGCGTGAGCAGCGCGCTGTATTTCGGCGCGCGTACGCCGAACACAGGCACTTGCCCGGCGGCTGGCGCCATCTAATTGAAGGTGGCGCTGCGTCCATGACAACTATTTTTGTAGGACAACCCTGAAACACTCTTCAGAAAACATCCCCAAGGCCGATGGCTAGGCTGCATGCCGCTTTCTATCTCTGTCCATCGGTGCTTTCCCATGTTCAACAAACGCTTGAAGCAAGAGTTGTCGGCTCTTCGCGAAGAACTCTCCAGCCTTCAGCAAGTGAAGGAAAGTCTGGAAAGCGAGATGCTGGTCCTGACGCTGGATCCCGACGGGCGGATTCAATCGGTCAATCAGAATTTTCTCAGCGAGATGCTCTACAAGAGCCACGACCTGATCGATCGTCCTATCGAAGACATCGTTCCGGTTCACGTGAAGTCCGACGAATTCCATCACCGCTTCAAGGCTGCGCTGACCCGAGGCGAGCACTTTGCCGGTGCGGTGCGCTTGTTGCGTGGCGATGGCCAAGAGGCCTGGTTGCGTTCGATTGTGCAGCCGGTGCGCTCCGCGGACGGGCGGATCAAGCATTTCTCGATTTACTCCAGTGACCTGACCCGCACGATCGAGGCATCCCGTGAACACGAGAACCTGATCGGCGCGCTGGTGCGCTCGACGGCGGTGATCGAGTTCGACCTCGCTGGCAACGTGCTGACAGCCAATGACCGCTTCCTCAACGGTATGGGTTACAGCCTGGCGCAGATAAAGGGCAAACATCACCGTACCTTCTGTGATGCGCAGGAGTACAACAGCACCGAATATCAGGACTTCTGGCGTCGCCTGAATTCCGGCGAGTTCGTCGCCGGCCGCTTCAAGCGCATCGACAGCCACGGGCGTACGGTCTGGCTGGAGGCGTCCTACAACCCGGTGGTCGACGCCAATAACAAACTCTACAAAGTGGTGAAGTTCGCCACGGTGATTACCGATCAGGTCAATCAGGAGCAGGCCGTCGCTGAAGCGGCGAACATTGCCTACGGCACCTCGCAGCAAACCGATCAAAGCGCCCAGCGCGGCACGGCCGTAGTGACGCAAGCGGTGAACGTGATGCGCGACCTGGCCAAGCACATGCAAACGGCCGGCGAGGGCATCGAGGCCTTGAACGAGCAGTCGCTGGTGATCGGCACCATCGTCAAAACCATCAGCGGCATCGCCGAACAGACCAACCTGCTGGCACTTAACGCGGCGATCGAAGCCGCCCGTGCCGGTGAGCAGGGTCGTGGTTTTGCCGTGGTTGCGGACGAGGTCCGGCAATTGGCTTCGCGCACCAGTCAGGCCACCGATGAAATTGTCCTGGTGGTGCGTCAGAACCAGGACATGGCGCGTAACGCGGTGTCGTTGATGACTGATGGCAAAACTCAGGCGGAGCAGGGGCTGGCGCTGGCGGCAGAGGCGGGTACGGTGATTGTCGAGATTCAGGACGGCGCGCAGAAAGTGGTGAACGCGGTCGGGCAGTTTGCCAACCAGCTAACGACTTGATGCTGCGAACCGGGCGGATATCGCTACAATCGGCTCTTTTCCCAGGAGCAGATCCCATGAGCGCTTCCCATCGCCGTCCGGTTCCCTTGTCCAAGGCTTATCGCCTGCTCAACCACGGGCCGACCGTGCTGGTCAGCGCGGCTCATGACGGGCAGCGCAACATCATGGCGGCGGCCTGGGCCATGCCACTGGATTTCGAACCGCCGAAAATTGCCGTGGTGCTGGACAAGTCCACCTGGACCCGGCACCTGCTGGAAGCGTCGGGCACATTCGTGTTGAACGTACCCTGTGCTGCCCAGGCCGATATCGCGCAAACCGTCGGCTCGACCTCGGGCCTGGAGCTGACTCAAGGCCAGGGCCGGGACAAGTTCCAGACCTATGGCTTGCAGACCTTCAGCGGCGAGTTGATCGACGCGCCGATGCTCGAAGGTTGCGTGGCCTGGCTCGAATGCCGGTTGCTGCCGGAACCGAACAACCACCAACAATACGATCTGTTCCTGGCCGAAGTGATTGCGGCCCAGGCGGACGAGCGCGTGTTCAGCGACGGTCGCTGGCACTTCGAGGGGCACGATGCGTTGCGCACCTTGCACCACGTGGCGGGCGGGCATTTCCTGACCATCGGTGATCCGGTGGACGGCAAAGCCTTGCAGCCGTAAGACTTCAGACCCAGAGGTCATTCTCCGCCGTGCGTTCGCCACCCTTGTCGCCGGTGTTCAACACGCCCCGGGGTTCGATCAGCAGGAGTTTCACCTCTTGCTCGGCGAACGGCTTGTGCTCGACGCCCTTGGACACCACGTACATTTCGCCGGCGTTCACCAGCACGTGACCATCACGGAAATCGATGCGCAACTGGCCTTCGAGCACGATGAAGGCTTCGTCGGTATCGAGGTGGTCGTGCCAGATGAAATCCCCCAGCAGCTTCACCACCTTGAACTGATAGTCGTTCATTTCGGCAATGACGCGCGGTGTCCAGTGCGAGTCGATTCGTGAGATTTTTTCGGCGAAGTTCAGGCTTTCGTAAGCTTTCATGAAGCAGCACTCGTGGTTGATCGTAGAACCACGGTAACCAGCGCAACGGCGCGCTTCTTGTACGATTGTGCGTGGCTCAGCGCCGGTGCATTTTCATCCAGCGCGCCGGCGACAAACCGTAGGTTTTGCTGAACTGGCGGGTCATGTGGCTCTGATCGGTGAAGCCGGCGATCAGCGCGGCACTGACCAGCGACTGGCCCTGAATCAGCAGCGAACGGACCAGGTCCAGGCGACGCATGGTCAGGTATCGATAAGGGCTGGTGCCGAACAACAGGCGAAAGTCCCGTGACAGGCTCCAGCGATCCCGACCGCTGTGGTGCGCCAGTTCTTCCAGGGTCACGGTGCGATCCAGGGCGCTGTGCATGTACTCCCGCGCGCGTTCCGCTGCCACATAGTCGAAGCTTGGGCGCGTGGTGGTCACTCCGCCCACAGTGTTCAAGGCTTGCGCCAGATCGAACAGCGCGTCCTGTTCTTCCAGCGGTTCGAGCGGGCAATCGAGACTGCGCAGCAGCACTTCGGTGGCGGCGAACAGGCGTGGGTCGGTCGACAGTCCGTTCTTGATGAACGGCAGCGGTTGACCGCCGAGCATCTGCTGGATCAGCGCCGGTTCGATGTACATCATCCGGTAGTGGAACCCGCTCTCGGTCCCGGCCTCGCCATCGTGGACTTCGTCCGGGTGCAGCACCATCGTCCCGCCGGGCAGGCTGTGGCGCCAGGCGCCGCGATACTGATAACTCTGCACGCCGGCCAGGGTGTGACCGATGGCGTAGGTGTCGTGGCGGTGCAAGTCGTAGCCATGACCTGCAAAAAACGCTTCGAAACGCTGCAGGCCGGAAACGTCGGGCGCGCGGTGGAACCAGTCATTGCGAGGCGGTTGTCGAGCCATGGTGATCGTTATCTTGAGCTTGATGCAGAACACGTTAGCTCAGTGACCGGTCGTCTGTCTGCTGGCGGATAGAAGGTCTCGCGTGAGTAGAAAACCGAGTGCAAATGTTGCAATGTGTTGCGCATCCTCTGCAGCCAAGAAGGCGACCCACATTATGGAAATATCCCACCTGAGCTACGCCGCTCCGTTGTTGTCGCTGGCGCTGTTGTGGACGGTTGCGGTGGTGACGCCGGGGCCGAACTTCTTCAACATCGCGCAATTGGCTGCCAGTCAATCCAAGCGTCACGGCGTGGTGGCTGCGCTGGGCGTGGCCACCGGCACGGTGCTATGGGGGCTGGCGGGTGGGCTGGGCATCAAATCGCTGTTCAGCGCGGCGCCGACGCTTTACCTGAGCTTCAAGATTGCCGGTGGTTGTTACCTGATCTATCTCGGCTTGAAGCAGTTCAAGCGCAAACCGCCGATTACTGCGGGCGACAGCCGCTTGCTTGACGGCGCGAGGCGCACATTGTGGTCGGTGTATGGCCAGGGTTTTCTGGGCAACATGACCAACCCAAAATCCGCACTGTTCGTGGCGACGATCTTCGCGACCGCCATGCCCGCGACGGTGCCCCCGACATTGCTGGCGCTGGCCGTATTGACCATGGCGACGTTGTCGTTCAGTTGGTATTGCAGCGTGGCGCTGGTTTTCTCCAGCCGTCGGATGGCGCGGGTGTACGACCGTTCGCGCCAATGGCTGGATCGCTTTGCCGGCAGTTGCTACCTGTTGTTCGGTGCGCATCTGGTGGCCAGTCGCTGAGGAGTTCTGAATGAGCAAACTGCGGGTAGGCATTATTTTTGGCGGCCGTTCGGCGGAGCACGAAGTGTCGCTGCAATCGGCGAAAAACATCGTCGACGCGCTGGATCGTTCGCGCTTCGATCCGGTGTTGATCGGTATCGACAAACAGGGGCATTGGCACCTCAATGATCCGTCGAACTTCCTGTTGAACCAGGAAAACCCGGCGCTGATCGCCCTCAATCAATCCAACCGCGAACTCGCCGTGGTGCCGGGTAAAACCAGTCAGCAATTGGTGGAGACATCCAGCCAGGAGCTGTTGGGCCACGTTGATGTGATCTTCCCGATCGTCCACGGCACGCTGGGTGAAGACGGTTGCCTGCAAGGGTTGCTGCGCATGGCCGATCTGCCGTTTGTCGGCTCCGATGTGCTGGGCTCTGCGGTGTGCATGGACAAGGACATCAGCAAGCGCCTGCTGCGCGATGCCGGGTTGGCGGTGACACCATTTGTGACCCTGACCCGTGCAACCGCCAAGCGCACCGGGTTCGCCGAGGTCCGGGGCAAACTCGGGCTGCCGCTGTTCGTCAAACCGGCGAATCAGGGCTCTTCGGTGGGCGTGAGCAAGGTCAACGATGAAGCCGAGTACACGGCAGCGCTCGAATTGGCCTTGGATTTCGATGAGAAAGTACTGGTCGAATCTGCCGTCAGCGGTCGGGAGATCGAATGCGCGGTGCTCGGTAACGAAGATGCTATCGCCAGTGGTTGTGGCGAAATCGTCGTGCGCAGCGGGTTTTATTCCTACGACAGCAAGTACATCGACGCACAGGCCGCGCAAGTGGTGGTTCCGGCTGACATCAGCACCGAAGCCAGCGAACGCATTCGTGCCCTGGCCGTCGAGGCGTTTCAGGTGCTCGGCTGCTCCGGGCTGGCGCGGGTCGATGTATTCCTGACGGACAGCGGTGAAGTGCTGATCAACGAGATCAACTCGCTGCCCGGTTTCACCCGCATCAGCATGTACCCCAAGCTGTGGCAGGCCACGGGCATGACGTACAGCGAGCTGGTCAGTCGTCTGATCGAGCTGGCGCTGGAGAAGCACAAGGCGCGGCAGGTGTTGAAGATTTCTCGTTAGTTTGCGTGCGATTGTTCAGGCTCAGCCTCTCAAGCGACGTATTTCCCTGTAGGAGCTGGCTTGCCAGCGAAGATCGTCAACGATAACGCGTGCTATCTGAATGACCGCGTTCTCCAGACGTTTTTCGCGAGCAAGCTCGCTCCTGCAACGGATTCAGGAGCATCCGGCTTTCAGTACTGCGCAGGACTCAATCCCCCAACGCTTCCCCCTCCCGACGCGGATCCGCTCCACCCGCCAGCGAAACCTTCCCCTGCGCATCCCTGACCCGGAGAATCGCCTGCGTCCCGCTGGTCATGTCGATTTCGCTCACGTTGTGCCCCTTGTCCTTCAGCGCCTGAATCAGCCCGGCGCTGAACTGCCCGCGTTCCAGTTCGGTCGGGCCGTTGCGGCTGCCGAAGTTGGGCAGGTTGATGGCGGTTTGCGGGTCGAGATTCCAGTCGAGCAGGCCGAGGGTGGATTTGGCCACGTACTCGATGATTTGCGAGCCGCCGGGAGAGCCGATGGTGGCGAGGAATTCACCGCTCTGGCGGTCGAAGATCAGGGTCGGCGCCATGGACGAGCGCGGGCGTTTGCCGGGTTCGACGCGGTTGGCGACCTTTTGCCCGTTTTCTTCGGGGATGAACGAGAAGTCGGTCATCTGGTTGTTGAGCAGAAAGCCCTGGACCATCAGGTGTGAGCCGAACGCGGATTCGACCGTGGTGGTCATCGACACTGCACCGCCCTGGTCATCGACCGCCACCACCTGAGAGGTGGAAATGCGCAGTGGCGAGCGGTCCGGCGCGTAGGCGACCTGAATGCCCGGCGGCGTGCCGGGTTTGGCCGTGCCCATGCTGCGATCACCGATCAGGGCGGCGCGGCTGGCCAGATAGGTCGGGTCCACCAGGCCTTTGACCGGGACGGGCACGAAGTCGCTGTCGGCGACGTACTGTGCACGGTCGGCGTAGGCGAGGCGCTCGGCTTCGGAGATCAGGTGCACGGCTTCAGGGGCCGGTTCGATGCCGGCGGGTTGGGCACTTTTGACTGGCTTCAGTGGCGCCAGGGCATAACGCGGGTCGCGGGCTTCCAGCGCCTGCAATGTGCCGAGAATCTGCGCCACGGCGATTCCGCCCGACGACGGTGGCGGCATGCCGCAGACTTGCCAGCGTTTGTAATCGGTGCACAGCGGCGCGCGTTCTTTGGCGGTGTAGACGTTGAGGTCGTTCAGCGACAGCGTGCCAGGGTTGGTGTGGCCCTGAACCTTGGCGACGATTTCCTGCGCGATGGGGCCTTTGTACAGCGCATCGGGACCTTCCTTGGCGATGCGTTTGAACACGGCGGCCAGTGCCGGATTCTTCAGTGAGGTGCCAACAGCTTTCGGGCTGCCATCCGCGTTCAGGAAGTACGCCATCATGTCCGGCGAGCGTTGCATGGACGAATCCGAAGCAATCAACTGATGCAGGCGCGGCGAGATAGCGAAGCCTTGTTCCGCGAGTTTGATCGCCGGCTCGAACAGCTGTGCCCAGGGCAGGCGACCGTGTTTTTGATGGGCCAGTTCCAGCGCCCGCAACACGCCCGGCGTGCCGACCGAACGACCGCCAATCTGCGCCTGAGTGAACGGCATCGGTTTGCCATCGGCCTGCAGGAACAGCTTCTCGGTGGCGCCGGCCGGCGCGGTTTCGCGACCGTCGTACGTGCGCACGGTTTTGCCATCCCATAACACGATCAATGCGCCACCACCGATACCCGACGATTGCGGCTCGACCAGCGTCAGCACTGCTTGCATCGCAATCGCCGCATCGATCGCCGAACCGCCCTGACGCAGCATCGCCCGTCCGGCTTCGGCGGCGAGTGGGTTGGCTGCTGCTGCCATGTGTTTCGAGGCGTGGCGGGTTTGCAGGTCGGTGCGATAGCCCGAGGCGGTTTCCGGTGCGACCGGTAAGGTCGAGGAGGGCGGGGCACTGCACGCCGCGAGGATTAATGCACTGGCAATCAGCGAAAGGGCTGACAGGCGATAGCGGCTCAAATGAAGAGGTGAGAACACGCGGGGCACTCCGTCCGTGGGAAAAGTTCAGGGGACTTTATCGGCCGACAGGAAGCGACGCAAACCACAGGACGTTTTGTCCTTCATCCATTGATGGAATTTCTGTAGGGTCGAGGGCAACAGGCAGGCCAGAAAACAAACAAGAGGCAGACATGCAGACCGACTTTCCCACCCAGCCCGGCTATCGCACCCAGCGTGAACAATTTCTGGCCGCGGCGACCACGGCTGGCGCGACGCTGACTGAGTACCCGCACCCGCTCAAAGGGCCGTTCGGTGAGCCGTTGAGCACCGATGTGGCGGTGCTCGGAGATACGGGCGCCAAACGCTTGCTGATCGCGTTGAGCGGCACTCACGGGGTCGAAGGTTTCTATGGTTCGGGCTGTCAGATCAAATGGATGCAGGAATTGGGCAAGCGTTCACTGCCGGCCGATGTCGCCGTGGTGTTCGTTCATCTGATCAATCCCTGGGGCACGGCGTGGTTGCGCCGGGTCAACGAAGACAACATCGACCTGAACCGCAATCACCTGAACTTTGAACATCCTCTGCCGGATAACCGGGCCTACGCCGCGTTGCATGAAATCTATGCCTGCACTGAGTTGACAGGCCCCGAGCGTGATCGCGCCGATGCGCTGCTCAACCAGCAGATCCACGATCATGGCTGGCCGGCGGTGATGTCGATTGTCGAGGGCGGCCAGCACAGTCATCCCGATGGTCTGTTCTATGGCGGGCGGGCACCGGCCTGGTCGAACCGTACGCTGCACCAGATCCTGCAAAAGCATGTCGCCCACGCCGAGGTCGCGATGTGCTTTGACCTGCACACCGGCGCCGGGGAGTACGGCCATCCGATGTTGCTGACCATCACCGAGTCGGCTTACCCGGCGTTGCCAGAGGCGCAGGCCATTTACGGGCCATGGCTCTACACGCTACTGACCGGCGCCGATACGCTGAGCGAAACCGGCGTGGCCGCGACGGCAACCGGCTACACCTCGCAGGCGCTGATCGATGCGTTGCCACAGGTGCGACTGATGCCCTTCGTGATTGAGTGCGGGACGTATCCGGGGGCAGAGGTTCATCGTCATCTGCGCGATGATCATTGGCTGCATCTGCACGGCAATCCCGGCGATGCAGTGGGGCGCGAGATAAAACTGAATCTGCTGGAGCAGTTCTATCCTGCCGACAGCGACTGGCAGGCGATGGTCTGGTTGCGTACGTGGCAGATATGGGAGCGGGGGTTGTCGGCGCTGGCGGCGATGCGTTCCTGACAGGCGTTGTGGTCCGGCTGAGGTTTTGTGGTGCCTGTGAGGCCGCCATCGCCAGCAAGCCGGCTCCTACACGGACATGTGTCGTGCGCAAACTCTTCGGCCAACACAAAACCTGTAGGAGCTGGCTTGCCGGTGATGGCGTGCTCGCAGTCGATACAAGGCTCGAGGCCCTCATCGCCGGCAAGCCGGGCTCCTACAGGTTTTGTGTTGGCCAAAGAATCCGTGCACTTTTCTCCGGGCATAAAAAAACGGCCTACCTTTCGGTAAGCCGTTTTTAGTACTTGGTGGCTACACAGGGACTTGAACCCCGGACCCCAGCATTATGAATGCTATGCTCTAACCAACTGAGCTATGTAGCCAAGTGGCGCGCATTATTCACCGGTAATGCAGATGCGTCAAGCGTAAATCTAAAATATTTCTCTACACTTTCAACCGCTTATCCACCTGAGCCGAAAAACCGGACCGGGGGAGGGCGTCAACCGAGCTGGAATCTCCCGGTATTGGCACTCAGGGCCTTGCTGCCCTGGCTCAAGGTGTCCGCCGCCAGGTTCACCGCCCGCGCGCCTTCGAGCAAGCGGACAGCTGCCTGATCGACCTGCTGGATGTTGCCGCTGACTTCGTCGGCAGTGGTCGCTTGCTCGTCGACCGCCGTGGCAATTTGCGCCAACGTGTCGGTGACGCTCTGCACGGCACTGGCGATTTCCCCCAGTCGTTCGCCGAGGCCAGTGACTGCTTGCGCATCGGATTGCGCCTGGCCACAGGCGGCTTCCATCAGGCTCACGGCTTCGTTCACCGTGTTGCGCAGGCTGTCGACGGTGCCGGCGATCTGCGCGGTGGACGATTGGGTGCGCTGCGACAGGCTGCGCACTTCATCGGCCACCACCGCAAAGCCACGGCCCTGTTCACCGGCACGTGCGGCCTCGATAGCGGCGTTGAGCGCCAACAGGTTGGTCTGCTCGGCGACACCGCGAATGGTGTCGACCACCAACTGAATCTGCTGTCCTTGTTCGCTGACCCGTCCGAGTGCGGCCGCCGTGTCGTTCAAGCGCTGGTTGAGCTGCTGGATGCTCGCCGTTGTGCGCTGGCTGTCACGGCTGCTGTCGGCTGCGATGCGCTGGGTATGCTGAGCGCTGCCGGAGGCCTGTTCGCAACTCTGGGCAACCCCTTGGGAAGTGGCGGCCAATTGCGTTGCCGCTGCCGCGATCTGACTGATCTGCAATTGCTGCGCCTCGACCTCGCCCAAGGCACCACTGGAATGGTGATTGAGCGTGCGCACCGCGTTACTCAGCTGCAAGGTTTCGTGATCGACCCCCAACAGACTGTTGCGCAGTTGCACCACCGCGACGTTGAGCGCGGTGCTGATCGCCGCCAGTTCGTCGCGGCCTTCAACCGGCACTTGCAGGCTCAGATTGCCGTCGCGCAAAGCTTCGGCCAGCAGCGTGATGCCGCTGGCGCTGCGACGGATCGAGGCCTGCAAGCAGATGAACAGGTACAACGCGGCCAGCAGCAGGCAGCCAAAGATCACGGCCACCAGAATGAACTGGCGGATCGCCGAGCCATGGTAGTAATCCAGACGCTGATCCAGCGAAACCAACGACTGCTGGCGTAGCGAAGCGAGGTCGGTGAGCAGGCTGTCCAGGCTGCGTTCGAACTCCTCTGGTTTGAGTTTGATGCTGCCGCCAAACACGCCGTCATCGAGGACTTTCAGCTCGGCGTCGAGGTGTTTGAGGTTGTCATGGTACTGCCCGGCCCACGCCTGCAAGGCACTGGGCAGGCGCGCTTCCAGCAGGCCTGCGGTTTTGACAAGCTGCTCGCGGGCGTCGCCGATGCGGCTGCGCAGGTCGCGCAGTTGCAGGCGGCTTTGCAGGGTGAATTGCCCCGACACCACCGACGCCTGGCCGACGCTGGCCAGACGGCCGACGCGCTCGATCAGGTCCGGCGCGTGTTGCGTCGAGATCTGCGTCAGCAGGTAGGTTTCCAGCCACGGCGCGAGGGTCAGGCGATTGTCCATGGCGATCTGCTCGCGCAGGGCCTGGAGGGCACTCAAGGCGTTAGTGAAACGGTCGTAACCGTCCGGCCACCAGCCGACGCTGCTCAGGCTTTTCGAATCGAGGCCGTTGAGCGCGGTTTGCAGCGCTTGGTAGCGAGTGAGGGTTTCGCCCTCGGCGCCTTCGTTTTGCAACGCGTTGCCAAGGTCCGTGGTGGCTTGCGCGACCGCCGGCTGAACGGCATCGAACGCCGCCATCGCGGCGAGGGTGGCCGGTGTCGGTTGGCGATTGGTCTCGGTGGCACGCCAGCGCGCGGCGCGATCACGCTGGGCGGCGAGCAGGTTATCCAGCGCATCCAGCGCGAGCAGTTGCCGAACCCCGGCACGTTCGCCGGAAATCAGGTTCAGTTTGGCGCGATAGTCCTGGCCGATCATCAGCAGGCTACCCGCCAGTGGCAGGATAAACAGCAGAAACAACAACTGAAATTTACGGGCGAAGCCGAAACGCCCCAGCAACCCGATCCCCGGAGATAAAAAAGCCTGCATGCCCCATGACTCCTCTGGACACCACGCACCAATGGCGTGCGTCGAGGTCGTTGCGACCGCGACTCGTGTCCTTTTTAAAGGCCTCGAAAGTTCACCCTCGCCAGCTCTGTAGGCCGACTCTGTAGCGAAACTTCCCATTCTCGGTGCCCTTTGTAAGGGCGCCGCGTTGAAGCGGATAACAAGGCAAGATTCAGACCATGGCGTTGCGCTATTACTTGTGGAAATTAGTTCGTTAGCTGGCTAAGGGGATGGCGCTGCTGCACTGAAAAATGGCACATTGACGCACCTGCCCGTGTGCATCCATCTGTTGTACGGAAACTCCCATGGCTATCAGCAATGCCCAGACCGGCGCGACGCCGGCATCCGCGACGTCACAAAGCAGCCCTCTGGTCATGCGCATCATCGGCGCCGTGGCGCTGGCGCATTTGATCAACGACCTGATTCAGTCGGTGCTGCCGTCGATCTACCCGATGCTCAAGGCCAACTACGGCCTGACCTTCACCCAGGTCGGCCTAATTACCCTGACCTTTCAACTGACGGCCTCGCTGTTGCAACCGTGGGTCGGTTACCACACCGATCGTCATCCCAAGCCCTGGCTGCTTCCGGCCGGTACGGTGTGTACGTTGATTGGTATTTTGATGATGTCGGTGGTCGGCAGCTTTCCGATGATCCTGCTGGCGGCCGGGCTGATCGGCATTGGTTCCTCGACCTTTCACCCGGAAGCTTCCCGCGTGGCGCGACTGGCTTCGGGCGGGCGCTTCGGTCTGGCGCAATCGACGTTCCAGGTGGGCGGTAACGCGGGTTCGGCCTTTGGCCCATTGCTGGCGGCGGCGATCATCATCCCGTTCGGCCAGGGCCATGTGGCGTGGTTCGGCTTGTTCGCAGTGTTTGCGCTGTTCGTGCTCTACCGGATCAGTCGTTGGTACGCCAATCACTTGAACCTGTTCAAGCTCAAGCAAGGTCAGGCCGCCACTCATGGCTTGTCGAAGGGCAGGGTCACCAGTGCGCTGGTGGTGCTGGGGCTGCTGGTGTTCTCCAAGTATTTCTACATGGCCAGTCTGACCAGTTACTTCACCTTTTACCTGATCGAGAAATTCGACCTCTCGGTGGCCAGTTCGCAGCTGCATCTGTTCCTGTTTCTGGGGGCGGTGGCGGCGGGGACTTTCTTCGGCGGGCCGATTGGCGACAAGATCGGGCGTAAGGCGGTGATCTGGTTTTCGATCCTTGGGGTTGCGCCGTTCACCCTGATCCTGCCGCATGTTGATTTGTTCTGGACCAGCATTCTGAGCGTGGTGATTGGCTTCATCCTGGCCTCGGCATTCTCGGCCATTGTGGTTTATGCACAGGAATTGGTGCCGGGTAATGTCGGGATGATTGCCGGGGTGTTCTTCGGGCTGATGTTCGGTTTCGGCGGGATTGGCGCGGCGTTGCTGGGGCATCTGGCGGACGTGCACGGCATCGAATACGTGTACTTCCTGTGCTCGTTCCTGCCGTTGTTGGGCGTGTTGGCGATCTTCCTGCCAAGAACCAAAAAGGCCTGACCCCACACCAATCCAATGTAGGAGCCGGCTTGCTGCGGGCGGCGTTCCGACGATGAACGATCACGCGGACTGGCTGGTTAACCGCGGTGTCTGGATCGTCGGAACGCCGCCCGCAGCAAGCCGGCTCCTACAGGATTGCGGTGAACGGGATTTCAGGCACAAAAAAGCCGCGTATCAAACGCGGCTTTTTCTTGGGCGGGTGTTTTTACACGTTGAAGCGGAAGTGCATCACGTCGCCGTCTTTCACGATGTAGTCCTTGCCTTCCAGACGCCATTTACCGGCTTCTTTGGTGCCGGCTTCGCCCTTGTACTGGATGAAGTCGTCGTAGGCGATGACTTCGGCGCGGATGAAGCCTTTTTCGAAGTCGGTGTGGATCACGCCAGCGGCTTGCGGTGCGGTGGCACCAACGCGGACGGTCCAGGCGCGGACTTCTTCGACACCGGCGGTGAAGTAGGTCTGCAGGTGCAGCATTTCGTAGCCGGCGCGGATCACGCGGTTCAGGCCAGGCTCTTCGAGGCCCAGGGCTTCGAGGAACATGTCTTTCTCTTCGCCGTCATCCAGCTCGGCGATTTCCGCTTCGATCTTGTTGCACACCGGAACAACCATGGCGCCTTCTTCTTCGGCGATGGCACGGACCACGTCCAGGTGCGGGTTGTTTTCGAAACCGTCTTCAGCGACGTTAGCGATGTACATGACCGGTTTGGTGGTCAGCAGGTGGAAGCCCTTGATCACCGCTTTCTCGTCGGTGCCCATGTTCTTCATCAGGCTGCGCGCTGGCTTGCCTTCGGTGAAGTGAGCGATCAGTTGCTCCAGCAAGCCTTTCTGGACCACTGCGTCCTTGTCACCGCCCTTGGCGTTGCGCGCGACTTTCTGCAGTTGCTTCTCGCAGCTGTCGAGGTCAGCGAAGATCAGTTCCAGGTCGATGATTTCGATGTCGCGTTTCGGGTCGACGCTGTTGGAAACGTGAATCACGTTCTCGTCTTCGAAGCAGCGGACCACGTGGGCGATGGCATCGGTCTCACGGATGTTGGCGAGGAATTTGTTGCCCAGGCCTTCACCTTTCGAGGCGCCGGCAACGAGGCCCGCGATGTCGACGAATTCCATGGTGGTCGGCAGGATGCGCTTTGGTTTGACGATGGCCGCCAAGGCGTCCAGGCGCGGATCCGGCATCGGCACGATACCGCTGTTCGGCTCGATGGTGCAGAAGGGGAAGTTCTCGGCCGCGATCCCGGATTTGGTCAGGGCGTTGAACAGGGTGGACTTACCGACGTTAGGCAGGCCGACGATGCCGCAATTGAATCCCATGGTGTTTTCCCCGAGGAGTAGAGTCAGGCCTTCTGGCTGTGCAGGTTTTTCATCGCGCGGTTCCATTCTCCGGCGAGGATATCCGGCAGCACGCCGAGGGCAAAGTCGATGCTGGCATCGAGTTTTTCCTGTTCGGCGCGAGGCGCACGACCCAGGACGAAATTTGAAACCATACTGGCTACGCCCGGATGGCCAATGCCAAGCCGCAAGCGGTAGAAGGTATTCTGATTGCCCAGTTGCGCGATGATGTCGCGCAACCCGTTGTGACCGCCATGGCCGCCGCCCTGTTTGAGTTTGGCAACGCCCGGTGGCAGGTCGAGTTCGTCATGCGCCACGAGGATTTCTTCAGGCTTGATGCGGAAGAATCCGGCGAGTGCCGCCACGGCCTGGCCGCTGCGGTTCATGTACGTGGTGGGAATCAGCAGACGAACATCCTGACCCTGATGCGAATAGCGCCCGGTCAGGCCGAAATATTTGCGGTCCGCCACAAGGTTGACGCCTTGTGCGTTCGCGATGCGCTCAACAAAAAGGGCCCCTGCGTTATGCCGGGTCTGTTCGTATTCAGCGCCTGGATTTCCCAGGCCAACGATCAGTTTGATGGCAGTCACGATAGGGGCCCTTCTTTGGAGTGGTGGATAACATCGCCGCAATCCGGGTGTGCGGCGAAAGTGGACGACAAGTGCTCATTTACCATTATGTAAACTCCGCGTTCTCGCCCGCTTTCTCGCTACGTTCCAGTCCGCGATGTTACCGGGTCACTCCGGCATCACAGAGTGAATTACTCTGCAGCGCCTTCAGCAGCTTCTGGAGCAACACGTGGAGCGTGGACGTTGGCAACAGCCTTGTCATCGCCGTGTGCCAGAGCAACAAACTCAACGCCTTTAGGGGCTTTGAGGTCGGACAGGTGAATGATCGAACCGATTTCGGCGTTAGCCAGGTCGACTTCGATGAATTCAGGCAGGTCTTTTGGCAGGCAGGTCACTTCGATTTCAGCAACAACGTGCGAAATCTCGCCGCCTTTCTTCGCTGGTGCTTCTTCGTTGATGAAGTGCACTGGAACGATAGCGGTCAGCTTTTGGCCGGCAACTACGCGTACGAAGTCAGCGTGCATCACGTGGCCTTTGGCCGGGTGACGCTGCAGAGCTTTGATGATTACGTTTTGCTTGGTGCCACCAACGTTCAGCTCGATGATGTGGCTGTAAGCCGCTTCGTTTTCGAGCAGTTTGGCAACTTCTTTAGCCAGCATGCTGATGGATTCAGGGGCTTTTTCGCCACCGTAAACTACAGCTGGTACCAGGCTTGCGAGACGACGCAGGCGGCGGCTCGCACCTTTCCCCAGGTCGGAACGCACTTCAGCATTCAGAGTAAAATCGTTCATGTTGTATCTCCAAAATAACCACATTCGCCCCAGCGTTTGCGACCAGCGCTAAAGGCGATATGGGCAAAAAAGCCCCGCCCCGACAGGAATGCCGGGGCGGGGCGCTTTTCGTCAACGAGCTGTTCGAGAAGGGCAGGGCCCTTAACGGAACATCGCGCTGATCGATTCTTCATTGCTGATGCGGCGGACCGCTTCAGCAACAACCGGCGCGATATCCAGTTGACGGATACGCGAGCAGGCTTGAGCAGCAGCGGACAACGGGATGGTGTTAGTCACCACCAGTTCGTCCAGCATGGAATTTTCAATGTTTTCGATCGCCCGACCGGACAGCACAGGGTGTGTGCAGTAGGCGAAAACCTTGGCAGCGCCATGCTCTTTCAAAGCCTTTGCCGCGTGGCACAGAGTGCCGGCGGTATCGACCATGTCATCGACCAGAATACAGGTACGCCCTTCGACATCACCGATGATGTGCATCACTTCAGAGTGATTGGCTTTCTCACGGCGTTTGTCGATGATCCCGAGATCCACGCCCAGGGATTTGGCAACAGCACGTGCACGCACGACGCCGCCAATGTCCGGGGACACGATCATCAGGTTTTCGAAGCGCTGATCTTCAATGTCATCCACCAGAACGGGGGAGCCGTAGATGTTATCTACCGGAATATCGAAGAAACCCTGGATTTGGTCAGCATGCAGATCAACCGTGAGAACACGGTCGATGCCGACTACGGTAAGCATGTCAGCAACGACTTTCGCGCTGATAGCCACACGTGCGGAACGCGGACGGCGATCCTGACGGGCATAACCAAAGTAAGGAATAACAGCAGTAATACGAGTAGCCGAGGAGCGGCGGAAGGCATCAGCCATCACTACCAGTTCCATCAGGTTATCGTTGGTCGGAGCGCAAGTCGGCTGAATAATGAAGACATCTTTACCGCGGACGTTTTCATTGATCTCGGCTGTAATCTCGCCGTCGGAAAACTTACCGACAGAGATGTCACCGAGAGGGATATGCAGCTGACGTACGACACGCCGAGCCAGATCGGGGTTAGCATTCCCCGTAAAGACCATCATCTTGGACACGCGCAGTACCTAGAGGCTGAGGGTAACCTGGATGAGTATAGAAAATGGCAGGGGCGGCTGGATTCGAACCAACGCATGGCAGGATCAAAACCTGCTGCCTTACCGCTTGGCGACGCCCCTGTATCTGTTGCAACGATTACCCAGTAATCGGTTCCTTTAGAGCAGACTTTGCAGCTTGCGATGCAACATCGAAACGTTGCTTCCTTTTGCTACAAACCCTGTAAGGGTCTCTGTAAGAAGGGCCGAGACTTTATCAGCTTCAGCTTTGCTTGGGAAGCCCCCAAACACACAACTTCCAGTTCCGGTGAGTTTTGCTTCGGTAAAATTACCTAACAAATTCAATGCGTTACGTACATCTGGATAACGCCTTGCTACCACCGGTAAGCAGTCATTTCGACTGTTTCCCTTGGGAACGGGGCGCACTTTAATGGGAGAAGAGTTACGTGTCAACAACGGATCTGAAAAAATTTCTGCTGTACTTACAGATACTTGCGGCACAAGCACGAGATACCACGGTTCTTCGGGGTCTACAGGGGTGAGTTTCTCTCCCACACCCTCGGCGAAAGCCGCGTGGCCACGCACGAAAACCGGGACATCGGCGCCAAGCGTCAGGCCCAGTGCGGCCAGCCGATCCTCATCCCAACCCAGTTGCCAGAGGTGATTGAGCCCGAGCAAAGTCGTCGCGGCATTTGAACTGCCGCCACCGATGCCGCCGCCCATTGGCAGAATTTTTTCGATCCAGATGTCGATGCCGAGCGAACAACCGGATTGCTCCTGAAGTTTTTTTGCCGCTCGAACAATCAGATTGCTGTCGTGCGGTACGCCGTCGAATTCGGTGTGCAGTTGAATCACACCGTCGTCGCGCACGGCGAAAGTGATTTCATCGCCGTAGTCGAGAAACTGAAAAATCGTCTGCAACTCGTGGTAACCGTCTTCACGGCGACCGAGGATGTGCAGCATCAGATTGAGTTTGGCCGGGGAGGGCAGCGTCAAGCGTGGGGTCGTCATGTTCATTGCCCCAGTTTGCGCGGTTGCCATTCCTTGATCACCAGCGTGACATCAAGGTCGGTGCCATGCAGTTTGATCCGCTCGGGCAGCCAAAAGCCGTTTTGCTCGGCGTAACTCAGGTATTCGACTTGCCAGCCATCCTGTTCCAGATTGGCCAGTCGGCTATCGGTGTCCAGGGTCAGGCGGCTCTTGCTGTCCGGCGCCGGGAGTCCGCGGACCCACCACGCCAGATGGGACACCGGCAACTTCCAGCCGAGCTGTTCTTCGAGCAGCACTTCCGGCGTAGGCGCTTCATAGCGCCCCTGATTGGCGACTTCCAGCGAAACCTTTCCGGGGTGTCCGGTCAGGCGTGCGGCGCCGCGACCCAGAGGGCCCGAAAGGCGAATGTCGTAATAGGACTGGCGCTGCAACCAGAACAGCGTGCCGCTGCCCGAGTCTTTTGGTGCGCGAATGCCGATCTTGCCGTTGATCTGCCAGCCGTCGAGGCCGGTCAGTTGTTCTTTGTGAACGCGCCACAGGCCGGCGTCGCCCTGGCCCTGTACCGATTCGCGGGCACCGAAGCCCGCGCAACCGGCGAGCAGGGCGATGAAACTGAAAACGATGAAGTGGCGCAAAAACATAAGCTTAAAGAGTCTCTGATCCGGTCAGGCGCTTGATGGTGCCGCGCAGGATTGGGCTGTCGGGTTGTTCCTTGAGAAATTTGCCCCAGATTTGTTTGGCTTCGCGTTGTTTGCCATTGGCCCACAGGACTTCGCCGAGGTGAGCGGCCACTTCCTGATCGGGAAAGCGATCGAGCGCCTTGCGCAGCAGTTTTTCCGCTTCGTCGAGATTGCCCATGCGGAAATTCACCCAGCCGAGGCTGTCGAGTACCGCCGGGTCTTCCGGATTGATCTGGTGTGCCTGTTCGATCAGGGCCTTGGCTTCGGCATAACGCGTCGTGCGGTCGGACAAGGTGTAGCCGAGGGCGTTCAGTGCCATGGCGTTGTCCGGGTCACGCTTGATGATCAGCCGCAGGTCTTTTTCCATCTGCGCCAGGTCATTGCGTTTTTCCGCCTGCATGGCGCGGGTGTACAGCAGATTCAGATCGTCCGGGTATTGCTGCAAGGCTTTATGCAGAACATTCCAGGCCTTGTCCCCCTGTTTATTGGCGGACAGGGTTTCGGCTTCGATCAGATACAGCTGAATCGCGTAATCGGGTTGTTCGTCACGCTCGGCCGCCAGGCGGCTTTGCGCTTCGGCGGTCTTGCCGTTGTTCATCAGGATATCGGCCTGACGCAACTGTGCCGGCAGGTAGTCGTTGCCCGGGCCGACCTTGGCGTATTCGATCAGTGCGCCCTGGGGATCGTTGCGCTCTTCAGCGATACGGCCGAGGTTCAGGTGTGCCGAGTCGACATGGCTTTCTCGGGCGATCAGGTCTTCCAGGTAGCCCTTGGCCTCGTCCCAGGCCTTGGCTTCCAGACACACCAGCGCCAGGGAGTAACGCAATTCGTCGTCTTCGGGGTACTGCTGAACCAGGCTCGAAAACTCGACTTTGGCGTCGTCCATCCGGTCCTGTTCGACCAGCATGCGGGCATACGTCAGGCGCAGGCGTTTGTCGTCCGGGTATTTCTTGATGCTTTTTTGCAGCAGCGGCAACGCTTCATCACCACGATTGAGCGTTTGCAGCAGGCGTGCGCGCAGCAGAATCGGGGCTATTTCGCCGTCATCCGGCGGGTTGTCTTCCAGCAGTGTCAGTGCGCCTTTGCTGTCGCCGTCCTGTTGCATCAACAAGGCTTTGCCGAAAATCAGCTGGCTGTTGTTGGGGTGACGCTGCAACAAACGGTCAAAACTTTTCATCAGGCCGTTGCGGGTTTCCTGATCGGTATCGGCCGCAGACAGGGCCAGGAAATCGAAATGCGTGTCGCCCTTGCCTTGCAGGACTTTCTCCATATAGGCCATGGAGTCGTCATAACGCCCGGCGCGCGCCAGTTGCACGGCTGCGGCCCGTTGCGCTTCGAGGTCGTCCGGGGCGTTTTTCGCCCAGATCAGCGCGGTGTCCAGGGCGGCCTGATCGGCGCCCAGGTACTCGGCGATGCGAAACGCCCGTTCGGAGATGCCCGGATCCTGGGTGTTGATGGCCTGGGTCACGTAGTTGTCCAGCGCAATGTCGAAACGATTGCGTTGGCCAGCCAGTTCGGCGCTCAACAGGCTGAAGATGGTTTCTTCGCTGAATGAGCTGTAGACCTTGGGCTTTTCAGGGGCCGGAGTGCTGTCTTCGACCGGCGGCGTACCGTCCGACGAAACGGGTGCCAAGGCCTGGCAGCCGCTGAGGAAGACAAAAGCGAGGAGCAACGCGGAAGATCTATTCATATAGGAAGAGGACGACTAACCTGCGGTCGGATCATCATGACACAAGCCTTCGGCCAAACATAACCGGCCGGCCATTTTCCCTGAAGCACGCGACAAACCCCTATAGGAGCCGGCTTGCTGCGGGCGGCGTTCCGACGATGGACTTGCAGGCGCCGCATTCTTTCCAGGAATAAATGCGCCATCGTTCACGACCATCGTCGGAACGCCGCCCGCAGCAAGCCGGCTCCTACAAAGGTTGCGTGGAAGTCGGGTAAACGAGAACCGCTCGCAAATCTGGGCGTCGGCTACCAGGTCAATAGAGATCGAGTAGTTGTTCTGAGTCTGTCGAAGTAGGACAATTGCCGGCTTCACGTCACCATCAGCGACCTTGAATGGCCTTCCTTGCACTCGGTATTAACCACAAGACTGCTTCAGTAGACGTCCGCGAGCGCGTGGCCTTTACCCCTGAGCAGCTGGTGGAGGCCTTGCAGCAGCTCTGCCGACTCACCGACAGCCGCGAAGCTGCGATCCTCTCCACCTGCAATCGCAGTGAACTCTATATAGAACAGGATCACCTTTCGGCGGACATCGTGCTGCGCTGGCTGGCCGATTATCACCATCTGAGCCTCGACGAGCTGCGCGCGAGCGCTTATGTGCACGAAGATGATGCGGCAGTTCGTCACATGATGCGGGTCGCCTCCGGGCTCGATTCGCTGGTGCTGGGCGAGCCGCAGATCCTCGGCCAGATGAAATCCTGCTACGCCGTGGCCCGCGAGGCCGGCACCATCGGTCCGCTGCTCGGGCGTTTGTTCCAGGCCACGTTCAATGCGGCCAAACAAGTGCGCACCGACACCGCCATCGGCGAGAACCCGGTGTCCGTGGCGTTTGCCGCGGTCAGCCTGGCGAAACAGATTTTCAGCGACCTGCAACGCAGCCAGGCCTTGCTGATCGGCGCCGGCGAGACCATCACTCTGGTCGCCCGCCATCTGCACGAACTGGGGGTAAAACGCATCGTCGTCGCCAACCGCACCCTGGAGCGCGCAAGCATTCTGGCCGAGCAGTTTGGCGCCCATGCCGTGTTGCTCTCGGACATTCCGGCCGAACTGGTGCGCAGCGACATCGTCATCAGTTCCACCGCCAGCCAGTTGCCGATCCTCGGTAAAGGTGCGGTGGAAAGTGCCTTGAAACTGCGCAAGCACAAACCGATCTTCATGGTGGACATCGCCGTACCGCGCGATATCGAGCCTGAAGTCGGCGAGTTGGACGACGTTTACCTTTATAGCGTCGACGATCTCCACGAAGTGGTCGCCGAAAACCTCAAGAGCCGTCAAGGCGCTGCGCAAGCGGCGGAAGAGATGGTTTCGGTCGGCGCCGAAGATTTCATGATCCGTCTGCGTGAACTGGCAGCGGTGGATGTACTCAAGGCCTATCGCCAACAAAGCGAACGCCTGCGTGACGAAGAATTGCAAAAGGCCCAACGCATGCTGGCCAACGGCAGCAGCGCCGAAGACGTGTTGGTGCAACTGGCGCGTGGCTTGACCAACAAACTCTTGCACGCCCCGAGCGTGCAGTTGAAAAAGCTCTCAGCCGAAGGTCGCCTCGACGCACTGGCCATGGCCCAGGAACTCTTTGCCCTCGGTGAGGGCTCATCGGATAGCTTTTCGGATAAAAAACCGCAATGAAAGCGTCACTGCTCAATAAGCTGGACATCCTCCAGGACCGTTTCGAGGAATTGACCGCCTTGCTTGGCGACGGCGAGGTCATTTCCGACCAGACCAAATTCCGCGCCTATTCCAAGGAATACGCGGAAGTCGAGCCGATTGTCGACGCCTATAAACAGTTGCTCAAAGTACAGAGCGACCTCGAAGGCGCCCAGGCACTGCTCAAGGACAACGACCCGGACATGCGTGAAATGGCCGTGGAAGAAGTCCGCGAAGCCAAAGAGCAATTGATCGAGATCGAAGCCAGCCTGCAACGCATGCTGCTGCCCAAGGACCCGAACGACGGGCGCAACGTGTTCCTTGAAATCCGCGCCGGCACTGGTGGTGACGAGGCGGCGATCTTCTCCGGCGACCTGTTCCGCATGTATTCGCGTTACGCCGAGCGTCGCGGCTGGCGTGTGGAAATTCTCTCGGAAAACGAGGGCGAACATGGCGGCTATAAAGAAGTCATCGCCCGCGTCGAAGGCGACAACGTCTACGGCAAGCTGAAATTCGAATCCGGCGCGCACCGCGTGCAACGGGTTCCGGCCACTGAATCCCAGGGGCGTATCCACACTTCGGCGTGCACCGTGGCCGTATTGCCCGAGCCGGACGAGCAGGAAGCGATCGAGATCAATCCGGCGGACCTGCGGATTGATACCTACCGTTCTTCCGGTGCCGGTGGCCAGCACGTCAACAAGACGGACTCGGCGATCCGCATCACGCACTTGCCGTCCGGTATCGTCGTCGAGTGCCAGGAAGAACGTTCCCAGCACAAGAACCGCGCCCGGGCGATGTCCTGGCTGTCGGCCAAGCTCAATGATCAGCAGACCAGCGCCGCAGCGAATGCCATCGCCAGCGAGCGTAAGTTGCTGGTCGGTTCGGGTGATCGCTCCGAGCGCATCCGCACCTACAACTTTGCCCAGGGCCGGGTCACCGACCACCGGGTCAACCTGACGCTGTATTCCCTCGACGAAATTCTCGCGGGCGGTGTCGATGCGGTGATCGAACCGTTGCTGGCCGAATACCAGGCCGACCAATTGGCAGCGATAGGTGACTAAATGACGATCATTGCCAGTTTGTTGCGCGCCGCTGATTTACCCGACTCGCCGACGGCGCGCCTGGATGCCGAATTGCTGCTGGCGGCGGCGTTGGGCAAGTCCCGCAGTTTTCTGCACACCTGGCCGGAGCGCATCGTTCCAAGCGAAGCCGCGCTGAAGTTTGCCGAGTACCTGCAACGCCGTCGTGGCGGAGAGCCGGTGGCTTACATTCTGGGCCAGCAAGGTTTCTGGAAGCTGGATCTGGAAGTTGCACCGCACACCTTGATCCCGCGCCCGGACACCGAATTGCTGGTGGAAGCCGCGCTGGAATTGTTGCCCGCCACGCCCGCCAAGGTCCTCGATCTCGGCACCGGCAGCGGCGCCATTGCGTTGGCCCTGGCCAGCGAGCGTCCGGCGTGGAGCGTCACCGCTGTGGATCGTGTACTCGAAGCCGTGGCTTTGGCCGAGCGCAATCGTCAGCGTTTGCACCTGAACAACGCCACCGTGCTGAGCAGTCATTGGTTCAGCGCCCTGGAAGGTCAGCGTTTTCAACTGATCATCAGCAACCCGCCGTACATTGCATCCGCCGATCCGCATCTGGTGGAAGGTGATGTGCGATTCGAACCGGCCAGTGCCTTGGTGGCTGGAGCCGACGGGCTCGACGATCTGCGTTTGATCGTCGCCCAGGCCCCGGATTATCTGGAAGCGGGCGGCTGGCTGATGCTCGAACACGGTTATGATCAAGCCGAAGCCGTGCGCGATTTGTTGCAGACACGCGGCTTTGAAGAAGTCCACAGCCGCACCGATCTGGGCGGTCATCAACGGATCAGCCTGGGGCGCCTGCCGTGCTGAATGATCAGGAATTGTTGCGTTACAGTCGGCAGATTCTGTTGCAACACGTCGACATCGACGGCCAGTTGCGATTGAAAGAAAGCCGCGTGTTGATCGTCGGTCTCGGCGGGCTCGGTTCGCCGGTTGCGTTGTACCTCGCCGCCGCGGGCGTCGGTGAGCTGCATCTGGCGGACTTCGACACCGTCGACCTGACCAACCTGCAACGCCAGATCATTCACGACACCGACAGCGTCGGCCAGACCAAGGTCGATTCGGCGATCCGCCGCCTGAGCGCGATCAACCCCGAGATCAAGCTGGTCGCCCATCGTGCCGCGCTGGACGAAGATTCCCTGGCCGCTGTGGTGGCCACAGTGGATCTGGTCCTCGACTGTTCCGACAATTTTTCCACCCGCGAAGCGGTCAACGCTGCGTGCGTGGCGGCCGGCAAGCCGTTGGTCAGCGGCGCAGCGATTCGACTTGAAGGGCAATTGTCGGTGTTCGACCCGCGCCGTCCGGACAGTCCGTGCTACCACTGTTTATACGGGCACGGCAGCGAAGCTGAATTGACGTGCAGTGAAGCGGGCGTCGTCGGTCCTTTGGTGGGACTGGTCGGAAGCCTTCAGGCGCTGGAAGCGATGAAACTGTTGGCCGGTTTCGGCGAACCGCTGGTAGGGCGCCTGTTGTTGATCGATGCCTTGGGTTCGCGCTTCCGTGAATTGCGCGTCAAGCGTGATCCGGGCTGCAGCGTCTGTGGGCCGAAACATGCGTGAAGCGCCCATTGGCGTGTTCGACTCCGGGGTCGGTGGGCTGTCGGTGCTGGCCGAGGTCCAGCGTTTGCTGCCCAACGAGTCTCTGCTGTACGTCGCCGATTGCGGCAATATTCCTTACGGCGAGAAAACCCCGGAATTCATTCGCCATCGTTGCAGCGTGATGGCCGAATTTTTTCAGCAGCAAGGCGCCAAGGCCCTGGTGCTGGCCTGCAACACGGCGACGGTGGCCGGTGTTGCGGATTTGCGGCGCGACTTCCCCGAGTGGCCCATCGTCGGCATGGAGCCTGCGGTCAAACCGGCCGCCGCCGCGACCCGTAGCGGCGTGGTCGGTGTCCTCGCCACCACCGGCACCTTGCAGAGCGCCAAGTTCGCTGCGTTGCTCGACCGTTTCGCCACCGATGTGCAGGTGATCACCCAGCCGTGCCCGGGGCTTGTGGAGCTGATTGAAAACGGTGATCTGCACAGTCACGCCCTGCGTGAGTTGCTGGCCCGCTATGTCGGGCCGCTGCTCGCCGCAGGCTGCGACACGATTATTCTCGGCTGCACGCATTACCCCTTCCTAAAGCCGTTGCTTAAGCAGATGATCCCCGAGGACATCAGCCTGATCGATACCGGCGCCGCCGTCGCGCGACAACTTCAGCGGCTGTTGGCCGAGCGTGAATTGCTGGCTGAAGGTCCAGTTCGTGCAGCGCAATTCTGGACGAGTGCCGATCCGGAACATTTCAGAAATATCTTGCCGATACTGTGGAATACCGCTGGCGTTGTGCAAAGCTTCAATAGGTAGTTCGGGGAAACGGGTAATTGGGGTGAACTTCTGATTAAGCGTCGACTTCTATTGCGGTAAGCAACAAAAAAACCATACGAAATCGTACGGAAAAGGATGTTTCTATGAAGCGACTATTCTGCTTGGCCGCGATTGCGGCCGCATTGATGGGGCAAAGTTTTACCGCACAGGCGGCAGGCGTGGAGTTCGGGGTCGGCCAGACCAGCGATTCGACCATGACCTATCGATTGGGCATGCAATTCGATTGGGACAAGAGCTGGTTGCAAAGTGACGTCGGTCGTTTGACCGGTTACTGGAGTGGTGCCTACACCTATTGGGAAGGCGACAAGACTTCCAGCAACCACAGCCTGTCTTTCTCGCCGGTGTTTGTCTATGAGTTTGCCGGTCAGAACGTCAAACCCTATCTAGAGCTCGGGGTTGGCGTGGCAGCGTTCTCGAATACCGAACTTGAAGGCAACGAACTGGGCAGTGCCTTTCAGTTCGAAGACCGTTTCGGCTTCGGTCTGCGTTTTGCGGGCGGGCATGAAGTCGGGATTCGTGCAACGCACTATTCCAATGCGGGGCTCAGCAGCCCGAACGATGGTGTAGAAAGTTACGCGCTGCACTACACGATGCCGTTGTAAGACAAAACGCGGTCCTCTGTAGGAGCTGGCTTGCTAGCGATGGTGTGTCAGTCGACATCACCGTAGCTGACCCACCATCGCTAGCAAGCCAGCTCCTACAGGGGACAAGGTGTTTTCAAGATCACCGATACGCCATGCTGATCCCCCGGCGCTCTTCGATGCACTCCGGTGCGCCCATCTCGAACTCCCGGCAGATCAGCGGGCGTTTTTCGTAGATGGTGCACATCATCGTGTTGCGATCCAGCGCGGCGCACCAGCCGTCGTCCAGTCGCAGCATGACTTCCCCGCCCCAATCATCGGTATCGATAAAACGTTCGGGCACGCCCGTGTCGGTGATCAGCATCACTTCGAGCTGGCAGCAGCAGGCCGCGCAGGTCGAGCACGTGACCGCAGGCTCGGTGATTTGCGTGTGGGGAATGGTTTTCATGGCACGCAGTGTAAGTCAGTCGGTCGGTGCTGTGTGAAAGGCCGGACGGACGCTCAGTCGTGGGTGTCGGACGACGCCAGGCGCCGGGCCATGAAATGCAGCGTGGGAAACAGCAGTGCCCAGAGTAATCCGATGCCGATCAGCGTCGGTAATTGGCCGTAAGGGAATTGCACCCCGGCCAGTTGTCCTCCCGCGTAATACGACAACGGCCCACCCACGGCGCCCAGCAAGCAGCCCAGCCACCAGGGCGTTGCGCTCCATTGCAGGCAATGGCGCAACGTCGTGGCCAGCAACGCCCACAACAGCATCAGCCATAGTGGAATCAGCGGCGCGACATCGTTGAACTCGAACACCCCCAGCCAGCGCAATGAACTGTCGACGGTCGTGCCCAGCAGCACCACGCTGAGAATCAGTCGGCCTTCGTCCGCCCAACGACTTATCCACAGCAGATGAATCACCAAAGCGCCCAGCGCCACCAATAACCACAGGCTGTTGCCGCCGATCACGCAGGCAAGCCAGCCGAGCTGGAACAGCAGAGCGTTGGCCAGGCGTTCAAGCATCGAAACGGCCGAGCAGCGGCGCGGTGATCGCCGAAGGTTTGGCCAGCAGCAACTGCGCGGTGCCGATGGTGCGCTCCAGGAAACCACCTTCGCAGTAACACAGGTAAAACTCCCACAGCCGCAGGAAATAATCGTCGTAGCCCAATTCGCTCAGGCGGCCTTGGGCGCGGCGAAAATTCTCATGCCACAGGCGCAAGGTTCGCGCGTAGTGCAGGCCAAAATCCTCCATGTGCAGCAAGTTCATGTCAGTGTCGCGGCTGACGATCTCGAGCATTTTCTGCACGCAGGGCAGGGCGCCGCCGGGGAAGATGTAGCGCTGAATGAAGTCGACACTGCCCTTGGCCTGCTCGTAGCGCTGCTCGCGGATGGTGATCGCCTGCAACAGCATCAAGCCATTGCTCTTGAGCAAGTGCGCGCACTGCTTGAAGTAGGTCGGCAGAAAGCGATGGCCCACGGCTTCGATCATCTCGATCGACACCAGTTTGTCGTACTGCCCGGTGAGGTCGCGGTAATCCTTGAGCAACAACGTAACCTGATCTTGCAACCCGAGGGTTTCGATCCGTTGCGCGGTAAACGCGTACTGCTCCCTGGACAACGTGGTGGTGGTGACTTTGCAGCCATAATTCTGCGCCGCGTACAGCGCCATGCTGCCCCAGCCGGTGCCGATTTCCAGCAGGTGATCGCTGGGTTTGAGGTCGAGTTTCTGGCAGATCCGCTCCAGTTTGTTCAGCTGCGCCTGTTCCAGGCTGTCCTCGGGACTTAGGAATTGTGCGGCCGAATACATCATGGTCGGGTCTAGAAACTGTTCGAACAGGTCGTTGCCCAGGTCGTAGTGAGCGGCGATGTTTTTCTGCGAGCCCTTGCGCGTATTGCGATTGAGCCAGTGCAGGCCTTGAACGAAGGGCCGGCCGAGTTTCGCCAGGCCGCCTTCCAGCGAATCAAGCACGTCAAGGTTACTGACGAACACGCGAACCACCGCCGTCAGGTCCGGCGAGCTCCAGTAACCGTGGATAAATGCCTCGCCCGCGCCGATCGAACCGTTACTCGCCACCAGCCCCCACGCTGCTGCGTCGAGGATGTGGATTTCCCCCTGCAAATGACTGCCAGCGCTGCCGAAGACCTGCCGCTCGCCATCCTCGATCACCAGCAGTTGCCCGTGCTTGAGGTGCGCCAGTTGCCGCAGCACACCGCGACGCAGCAACGTCCCGGTCAAGCCGTTAGTGCTGAGTAGAGTGGCTTTGGCCGAGACGCTAGAGGATTTCATGGCGGCGATCCTTGGGCGGAACGGTGGCGGTTTGAAAGCTGCCGTCGGCAGCTTGATGAGCAAATATCGGCACGCGTTTGACCAGCAGGCGCAGGGCTTGCCAATAAATCGCCAGGCAGGTTTTTGCGGTCATCCACGGAAAGCGCCGCAGGTACCGGTGCAGGCTGGCGCGACTCAGGGCTTCGCGTTTCAGGTTGAGCGTGGCGTCAAACAGCTTCAGTTCGCCCTGCCAGTCGGCCATGTGCACGCCGAGTTTTTTCGCGACGGGGCTGAAGCTCATGCGGTGTTCAAGATCGCGTGGCAGAAACGGCGACACATGAAAGGCCTTGGCCACGGCGAAATGCTGATGGAAATCGCGCAGGTCATCCGGCGTCCTGGCCGGCAACACGTAGTGATAACGCTCGCGCCACGGGGTATTGGTGACTTCGGCAACGATTGCCGCCAGTTGGCCGTCGGCTTCGTAACAATAAAAAAAACTCACCGGGTTGAACGCCAGGCCCCAACTGCGAGGCTGGGTCAGCAGGCAGACCGAACCTTGTGGTGCATGACCAATGGCCAGGCGGACCTGTTCGCGCACCGCATCGATCAGGCGCATGCCGTTGCCGGTGAAGGCTTTGAGGTAGTCGCTTTCGCGAAACGAAAACGGCGAGAAACGGCGGTTGCCCGACAGCGGCGATAACCCGAGTACGGCGTCCTGTTCATCGAGATCGAGGTACAGCAGGCCGATCCGGTAACGGAATTCATGGCGCCTTGGGGCAAACCGCCGATGGGCGATCCAGCCGCTGTAGAGCGCGCTGTTCACAGCACTTCCCCGAACGAGCGGGCCACGCGCAACGCGCTGACCACGCCATCTTCATGGAAACCGTTGGCCCAGTAGGCGCCGCAATAAAAGCTGTGTTGCGCGCCGTTCAATTCTTCCCAGCGCTCCTGCGCCGCCACCGCCGCCAGGCTGTATTGCGGATGGGCGTAGGTGAACCGGCCGAGCACCATGGCCGGGCTGATGCCGGCACTCTGGTTGAGGCTGACGCAAAACGTGGTGTCGCTCTGGATGCCTTGCAGGATGTTCATGTCGTAGGTGACCGCCGCCAGCGTATGGCCGGCGCCACCGAGGCGGTAATTCCAGCTGGCCCGGGCGAGTGTGCGCGACGGCAGCAGGCGCGTGTCGGTGTGCAGCACCACTTCGTTGTCGGCGTAGGGCAGGGCACCGAGGATCGACTGTTCGGCATCGCTCGGTTTGGCCAGCAGTTTCAGCGCCTGATCGCTGTGGCAGGCGAACACCACTTTGTCGAAGCGTTCGCTGCCGGCGCGGCTGTGGATCACGACGCCATCGGCATCGCGCTCGACCTGCATCACGGGGCAGTTGAGGCGGATTTTCTGGTTAAAGGTTGCGGTCAACGGTGCGATGTAAGCACTCGAGCCGCCCTCGATCACACGCCATTGCGGGCGATTGTTGACCGACAGCAAACCGTGGTTTTTGAAAAACCGCACAAAGAATTGCAGCGGAAAATTCAGCATGTCGGCCATCGGCATCGACCAGATCGCCGCGCCCATCGGCACGATGTAATGCAGGATGAACCGCTCGCCGTAACCGCCGGCCTTGAGGTATTCATCGAGCGTGGTGTGCGCCGCGATCCGGCCCTCGGACAGGTCGAGCCGGGCGCGCTTGTTGAAGCGCACAATGTCGCGCAGCATGCCCCAGAACCCCGGTGACAGCAGGTTGCGGCGTTGGGCGAACAGGCTGTTGAGGTTGTTGCCGTTGTAC
Source organism: Pseudomonas sp. PDM03 (assembly GCF_014852385.1). NCBI lineage: Bacteria > Pseudomonadati > Pseudomonadota > Gammaproteobacteria > Pseudomonadales > Pseudomonadaceae > Pseudomonas > Pseudomonas sp. PDM03. The sequence continues at coordinate 46,084 of NZ_JACVBM010000016.1, forward strand.
TCCAGGCCGCTGTCCGGATCGGTGACCGAGAAACTCATCTCGGTCGCTTTGAAACCGACGCCGATCTGACCCAGCAAGCGAATGAAGTTCGGGTAGGTCCAGTCGTTGAACACGATGAAGCCGGTGTCCACGGCATGACACTCGCCATCGACCTTCACGTCCACGGTATGGGTATGGCCGCCGACCCGGTCGCCAGCCTCGAACAGGGTGATCTCGTGACGGCGATTCAGCAGGTAAGCACTGGTCAGCCCCGAGATGCCGCTGCCGATGATGGCGATGTTCACGGCAGGTCCTTGATCGGCGGACTGCTGCGGACCATGCGTTTGCCGATGGCGAGCTTCACCCGGTTGGGCATTTTCGACAGCGGCCAGAGCGCCGCCATGAACAGCGCGGGGAACGCGATCTCCAGTGGCCGATGCTTCAGTTTGGCGAAGATGTGCCGCGCCGCTTTGCCCACCGGCCAACTGAGGGGCATCGGGAAATCGTTCTTCGCCGTCAGCGGAGTCTCGACAAACCCCGGGCTGACTACGGTGACTTCGATGCCTTCGGGCGCCAGGTCAATACGCAACGATTCGAACAGATAACGCAGCCCGGCCTTCGACGCGCCATACGCCTCCGCCCGTGGCAGCGGCAGGTAAGTCACCGAACTGGCGACGCCCACCAGATGCGGTGCGGTGCCTTTGCGCAACAGCGGCAGCGCGGCTTCGATGCAGTAACTGCTGGCCAGCAGATTGGTGCGCACCACGTGCTCGACGAGCGACGAATCGAACTGCTGAACGTCGACGTATTCGCAGGTGCCAGCATTGAGAATCACCGTATCCAGCGAGCCCCAGTCATGCGCGATCTGCTCGCCGATTTCGCGTACGGTCTGGCTGTTGGTCAGGTCACCCGCCACCACCAGCACTTGCCCGGGATAGCGTTGCGACAAGACTTTCAAAGGCGCCAGCGAGCGTGAACTGACCGCCAGGTGGGCGCCGGTTTTCAGAATTTCCTCGGCCAGCGCGGCGCCAATGCCACTGCTGGCCCCGGTCAGCCAATATCGTCGTGGAGGTGTAAGACTCATCCCATTCTCCTTTTCAACCATGCGATAGCCCGGCCCAATACGGGTACATGTTCGTAAAGCAGCGCCCCGGCATCGAAGTAATCGCGGTGGCGATAAACCTTGTCGCTCCAGAGCAGGTGCGAGCAGCCTTCCACCCGAATCAAACGCCCGCCGGCCAGATGTGGATGGCGGTAGCTCATGACCCAGCGCAGATAACCTTCGCCTTCGCCGATCTGGTCGAAGCCGTGAAAATCGAAACGCAGTTCGCTGACATTGGCGTAGAGCTCGCTGAAATAACTGCGCAAATGCGCGAGGCCCTGTACTTCGTGCAGCGGATCGGTGAAGTGCACGTCGTCGGTGTACAGCTCATTCAGGCGCTGCAGGTTGTCTTTGTTCAGCTCGGCAAACTGCCAGGCGAAGCGGCGCAGGAAATCACTCATAACCGCCTCCCGCGTTCTGTCGCGACGGCAGGTTTTTGAAAGCTGCCAGCGCGCGTGTACGGGATGTACTTAGATTGACGATCGGCGACGGATAACCTGCCACGCCAAACAACCCGCCGAGGTTCGCCGGGTTGTGCACGTCTTTCTTGTTCAGCCCGGCCAGCTCCGGCAACCAGTGCTTGATGAACAGGCCTTCGCTGTCGAATTTTTCCGATTGGCTGAGCGGGTTGAAAATCCGGAAGTAGGGCGCCGAATCGGTGCCGGTGGATGAGCTCCATTGCCAGCCGCCGTTGTTCGCCGCGAGATCGCCATCGATCAGGTGCCGCATGAAAAAACGTTCGCCTTCACGCCAGTCGATCAGCAGGTTTTTGGTGAGGAACATCGCCACCACCATGCGCAAACGGTTGTGCATCCAGCCGGTTTCAAGCAGTTGGCGCATCGCCGCGTCGATGATCGGCAGTCCGGTGCGCGCTTCTTGCCAGGCTGCCAGTTCGTCGGGGGCATCGCGCCAGGCCAGGGCTTCGGTTTCCGGGCGGAAGGCGCGGTGACGGGAGACGCGCGGGTAGCCCACCAGAATGTGTTTGTAGAACTCGCGCCACAGCAATTCATTGATCCAGGTGACGGCGCCGACTTTGCCGCTTTCGAACTCGCCTTGATTGCTTTGCAGGGCGGCATGCAAGCACTGGCGCGGGGAAATGACGCCGGCCGCCAGGTAGGCCGAGAGCTGACTGGTGCCGGGCTTGGCCGGGAAGTCTCGCTCACTTTTGTAGTAGTCGATCTGCGCATCGGCGAAGGTGTCCAGACGGCGTCGGGCTTCGGCTTCACCGGCGGGCCAGAGCGCGCGCAAGGTGTCGCTGGGCGTGTCGAAGCCTGCAACGCTTGAAGGGATTTCATCGCTGTCGATGTTCAGCTTCGATTGCACCGCTGGCGCCCTGACGAGACTCGGCAATGAACGGTGCAGACGGTCGTAGCAGACTTTGCGGAACTGGCTGAAGACCTGGAAATACGTGCTGGTCTTGGTCAGTACGGTGCCGGGGCTGAACAGCAGCTGATCGAGATAGCTATAGAAGTCGATGCCTTTGGTTTTCAGTGCGTCGGCCACCGCCGCGTCACGACGGCTTTCGTGAATGCCGTACTCCTCGTTGACGTGCACCGCGTCGATCTTCAACTGCTGGCACAGGTCGAGCAGAACCTTCGGCGCTTCATCCCAGCGAGAGGCCGTGCGAATCAGCAACGGGATGTTCAACTCGCCAAGTGCACGGCTCAGTTCACGGAGGTTGCGCAGCCAGAAATCCACTTTGCACGGCGCGTCGTCGTGCTCGCGCCATTGTTCCGGGCTCAACAGGTACACCGCCACGCTCGGACCCCGGGAAGCGGCGGCCGAGAGGGCGGTGTTGTCATGTAGACGCAAGTCGCTGCGCAGCCAGATCAATTGCATGGTGGTGTCCGTACGATTCATTTAAATAAGCCCGCGCTGTACCAGGTCCCGATGCGCCGACAACGGATCTTCGGCCAGGAACAATTCAGCAATTTCTGTGGTTTTTACGGACAACTCGGCGTGGTGGATGCATACCGTTGGGCCGGCAATCATTTTTGGGCAACTGACACCGTTGAAAAGTTTCGGCAGCTGCGCAAGGTTCATGGCTTTGCTGGAATACAGCAGTACGCCGCGGGCTTGCAGGTGATCGACCGCCAGTGCGAGCTCGCCCGCCGGCAACGGCCAGTCGAACACTTCCACCGGGCAATCGGCGCTGCTGATCAACCACGCGGTGAGCCACAGATGCGGTTCCAGCGGCAGGTCGGAGTGATTGATCAACAGCAGCGGTGCGGTACGCAGTTGACGGTTGTTATGGTAGATGCGCGCGCCGAATTTGCTGCGTAACCAGGAGTGAAAAAACACGCGCTCCATCTGCGCGCCAAACTGGCCTTGCCAGCGTTGTTCAAGTTCGGCCAGCAACGGCATCAGCAGTTGTTCACACAAAGTCCGCGGCGGGTACAACGCAATCGCCTGGTTGACGGTGTCATCGAGGGTGCGTTCGTTGAGCCGAGTGACTGCTTGCAGCAGCGTGTTGCACAGCACCTGCCAATCGTTTTCGACCGATTCGCCAAAGGCTTGCGGGGTGTCGAGCAGTTGCTTGACCTGGCTGACGGCCACGCCGCGATTGAGCCAGGTGAGGATTGTCAGGATGCGTTGCACGTGTTCGGCGCTGAACAGCCGATGCCCTTTGGGCGTGCGTTGCGGCACGATCAAACCGTAACGCCGTTCCCAGGCGCGCAAGGTGACGGCGTTGACGCCGGTCTGCCGGGCCACTTCACGAATCGGCAGCCAGCCTTCATCGAGGGCTTTCTTGAAGTCGGCTCCGAGGTCTTCGCGGGCACTGGTGTCGAGTGGGATTTTCATCAGATCGCGTTTCGCAGGCTGAGGTTTTCCGGGTGCGGTTGCAGGTAAACCTGTTGCGCAATGTACGGATCCGGGTGTTGGCGAAAGTGATGCTTGAGCAGCGTCAGCGGCACCACCAACGGCACGATGCCGTGGCGGTACTGGCCGATGACGTGTTGCACTTCCTGTTTGTCATCAGCGCTGATGACCTGCTTGAGGTAACCACTGATGTGTTGCAGGACGTTGGTGTGGGTGCGGCGCGTGGCGCACTTTTTCAAGGCCGCCATCAGTTCGCTGAAATAGCGTGGGCCGAGTTCTTTCGGGTCGATCCGGCCCATGTTGCCCAGCAGATTGCCCAGGGTTTTGTACTGCACCGGGTTGTGGGCCATCAGCAGGTATTTGTAGCGCGAGTGAAATTCCGTCAATCCGCGACGAGTCAGGCCTGCTTGCAGCAACTGTTGCCAGGCGCTGTAGGCGAACACGCGGGTGAGAAAGTTTTCCCGCAGCACCGGGTCGTTGAGCCTGCCGTCTTCTTCCACCGGCAGGTCCGGGTGCAGCGCACAGAAAGCCTGGGCATAGATGCCACTGCCACCGCCGTCTACCGGTGCTCCGTTGGCGTGGTAGACCTTGACCCGATCCAGTCCGCACGACGGCGATTTCTGCATGAAGATGTAGCCGCAGACGTCGTCCAGCTCGGCGGCCATCTTTCGGGCGTAATCGGCCAGCGGCCGGGTGACATTCAGTTCGGGGTGAACAGTGCCGATCGCTTCGGGGCGTTCAGCGTCGCCGACCAGTCGAATGGGCTGGCGAGGAATGCCCAGGCCGATGGCGACTTCCGGGCACACCGGGACGAAATCGAAATACTCGGTGAGGGTGCGGCTGCACAGCCGCGATTCCTTGTGCCCGCCATTGAAACGCACCTCGGCGCCCATCAGGCAGGCGCTGATGGCGATTTTCGGTTTCGCGCTGGCGTGGAGCATCGGAGCACCTCGAATCCAAACCTGTACAGGATTTAATTTCTGTACAACATGTGTTTCATCATAGATTCAAAGGTGTACAAGTCAAACTGTTTGTATAAGTATTTGGCGTGCTGTAGGAGCTGGCTTGCCGACGATGAACGATGATGGGGGTTACCTGCTAAACCGTGGCGCCTGCATCGCCAGCAAGCCGGCTCCTACAGGATCTAGTTCCAGCCTAGTAACCAGGCGTTGCTGTTTTTCAGGGTTTGCCAGCTCAGGCGTTGATTGCGCTTGGTCAGCACTGCCTGCAATTCGACGTCCAGCACCGTGCCTTCCTCGTCGCGGAACAACTCGATGACCAGAAAATGTTTTTCGCGGTTTTGCGGGTGGGCTGCTGTCAATTTCGACAGCAGCAATTTGCTCGGGTTGATGCGGTTCACTGCAAGTGTGCATGCAGGCGGCGGGCAGCTTCCTGTCCACTGAGCCAGGCACCTTCGACCCGGCCCGACAGGCACCAGTCGCCGCATACATACAGGCCCAGGTCGGCGTCTGCCAGTGCTCCCCATTCATGACTGCTGGCAGGGCGCGCGTAGAGCCAGCGATGGGCGAGGCTGAAGGTCGGAGCCGGCATTGAGTCGTGTAACAGTTCAGCAAATGCGCCGTGCAATTGTTCGATCACGGCTTCCTTGGACAGGTCGATATGTTGTCGGCTCCAGGCGCTGGTCGCGTGCAGCACCCAAGTGTCCAGCGTGTTGTCGCGTCCCGGTTTGCTGCGGTTGCGCGCCAGCCAGTCGAGCGGGCTGTCCTGCACGAAGCAGCCTTCCATGGGCGTGTCCAGTGGCGTTTCGAAGGCCAGGGCGACGGCCCAGGTCGGGTCCATTTTTACTCCTGCGGCGGCTCCGGCGAGTTTCGGTGCGGAGGCCAGCAAAGCGGTCGCTTGAGGTGCAGGCGTGGCGATCACCACGTGGCCAAACGGGCCATGAGTGAAACCTTCGGCATCCTGCAGATGCCAGTGTTCTTCACCGCGATAGACCTCGGTAATGCGGCAGGCAAAATGCACTTCCAGATCGCCAATCAGGCCACGGGTGATGGCGCTCATGCGTGGCGTGCCGACCCAGCGCGTCTGCTCGTCCGGCGACAGGTTGAGCTGGCCGCCGTGGTAGGTATAAAGCTGCGGCGCCCATTCGGCGACCCAGCCTTTGGCTTGCCAGCGCTGGACTTCAGTGACAAAGCGGCGATCACGCGCAGTGAAATATTGCGCGCCCATGTCCAGCGCACCCGCATCGCTGCGCTTGCTCGACATGCGTCCGCCACTGCCGCGGCTTTTATCGAAAAGTTGAACGACATGCCCTGCGTCCGTAAGGGCCTGGGCGGCTGAGAGTCCGGCAATGCCGGTGCCGATGATTGCGATAGGTACAGTCATAGGGGCCTCGTTTACCTTTCTGTACAGACTACGCCGTGGTTGAAACCTGTACAATATTGTTTTTTGGTATAACTTTTAGCGTTCTCGTTCTGACAGCTTGGCCTATTGTTAAACACAGACCCTGCCCGATATCAAAGATCCCTGCTTATAAAAATAGACTAGTGATCAGGGTAAAACGCCACGCGAGGAAGTAGTCATGCACATATTGCTGACCGGCGGTACTGGTTTGATAGGACGTCAGCTCTGCCGCCACTGGTTGAGTCAGGGACATCGTCTGACCGTCTGGAGCCGGACGCCGGCCAAAGTCGCGAAAGTCTGTGGCGCCCAAGTGCGCGCGGTGGCCCGACTCGAGGACCTCGGTCAGGAACCGGTGGATGCGATTATCAACCTCGCGGGTGCGCCGATTGCCGACCGGCTCTGGACTCACCGACGTAAAGCCTTGCTGTGGAGCAGCCGCATCACTCTGACGGAAACCTTGCTGGCGTGGCTCGAAAGCCGCGAGCAGAAACCGCAGGTGTTGATTTCGGGCTCTGCCATTGGCTGGTATGGCGACGGGGGCGAGCGGGAGTTGACTGAACATTCCCCTCCGGTGATCGATGATTTTGCCAGTCAGTTGTGCATTGCCTGGGAAGAAACCGCCCAGCGTGCCGAAGCCTTGGGCATCCGCGTGATCTTCGTTCGCACCGGCTTGGTGCTGTCGGCCGAGGGCGGCTTTTTGTCGCGGCTGTTGCTGCCGTTCAAACTGGGGCTGGGCGGGCCTTTGGGCACTGGTCGGCAGTGGATGCCGTGGATCCATATCAAGGATCAAATCGCCCTGATTGATTTTCTTCTGCATCAGAAAAACGCCAGCGGTCCTTATAATGCCTGCGCGCCCAAACCGGTGCGCAATCGCGAATTTGCCAAGACGCTGGGCAGCGTGCTGCATCGCCCGGCGTTCATGCCCATGCCGGCCCTGGCATTGAAGGTGGGCCTGGGCGAGTTGTCATTGCTGTTGCTGGGCGGCCAGAAGGCTGTTCCGGCGCGCTTGCTGGAAGCGGGCTTCACCTTCCAGTTCACTGACCTGCGTGCGGCTCTGGACGACTTGTCCAGCCGCCTCTGAAATAGGACGTTGCATGACCGATCACGCGTTGCTTCTGGTCAACCTGGGTTCACCTGCCTCCACCTCGGTGGCGGATGTGCGCAGCTACCTCAATCAATTTCTGATGGACCCGTATGTGATCGACCTGCCATGGCCAGTGCGCCGTTTGCTGGTCTCGCTGATTCTGATCAGGCGTCCGGAGCAGTCGGCCCACGCCTACGCCTCGATCTGGTGGGAGGAGGGCTCGCCACTGGTTGTGCTCAGCCGCCGCTTGCAACAGGCCATGAGCGCACAGTGGAGCCACGGGCCAGTGGAACTGGCGATGCGTTATGGCGAGCCGTCGATTGAGTCGAAACTGCTGCAACTCGCCGCCCAGGGCCACAAGCGAATTACCCTCGCGCCGCTTTATCCCCAGTTTGCCGACAGCACCGTGACCACGGTGATCGAGGAAGCCAAGCGGGTGGTGAGCGAGCACAAACTCAATGTGCAGTTCTCGATACTCGAGCCGTTCTACGATCAGCCGGAATACATCGATGCCCTGGTGGCCAGCGCCAAGCCGCATCTGGAGCAGGATTTCGATCATCTGTTGCTGAGCTTCCATGGATTGCCGGAGCGGCATCTGAAGAAGCTCAACCCGGGGCACAGTTTTGAAGGTGGCGGCGATTGCTGCGCCGGTGCGCCACCGGAAGTCGTCGCGACCTGTTATCGCGGCCAGTGCCTGCGCACCGCAAAGGAATTTGCCAAGCGCATGGGCCTGCCGGACGGCAAATGGTCGGTGTCGTTTCAGTCGCGGCTGGGGCGGGCGAAATGGATCGAACCCTACACCGAAGCGCGCCTTGATGAGTTGGCGGGAATGGGCGTGAGAAAGGTGCTGGTGATGTGCCCGGCGTTCGTTGCCGATTGCATCGAGACGCTGGAAGAAATCGGTGATCGCGGGAAAGAACAGTTCCGCGAAGCAGGAGGGGAGGAGTTGGTGCTGGTGCCGTGCCTCAACGATGATCCGCAGTGGGCGAAGGCGTTGAACGCCTTGTGCGAAAGAGCGCCGTTGGCGCTTTAAAAGCATCGCCAGCAAGCCGGCTCCTACAGGATTTAGTCGTTCCACGTTGATGTGATCGACACAAAACCTGTAGGAGCCGGCTTGCTGGCGATAGCGCCATAAGCCGCGACAAAGATCTACGGTTTACAACAAAGGCTCATCCGCCTTCTTGTGCTTCCAGCTGTCATTCCCCGGCAGCAACAGGTTCAGCGCAATCGCCACCACCGCGCACAGCGCGATGCCTTTGAGGCCGAAGTCGTCCGGGCCGGTGCCGGTGCCGACCAGCACGCCGCCAATCCCGAACACCAGCGTGACCGAAACGATCACCAGGTTGCGCGCCTCGCCCAGGTCGATCTTGTGGCGAATCAGCGTGTTCATCCCCACCGCCGCAATCGAACCGAACAACAGGCACAGAATCCCGCCCATCACCGGCACCGGAATGCTTTGCAGCAACGCGCCGAACTTGCCGATGAACGCCAGGCTGATGGCGAAAATCGCCGCCCAGGTCATGATTTTCGGGTTGTAGTTCTTGGTCAGCATCACCGCGCCCGTCACTTCGGCGTACGTGGTGTTCGGCGGACCGCCAAACAAACCGGCGGCGGTGGTGGCGATGCCATCACCGAGCAGCGTGCGGTGCAGGCCCGGTTTCTTCAGGTAGTCGCGACCGGTCACGCTACCCACGGCGATCACGCCGCCGATGTGCTCGATGGCCGGGGCCAATGCCACCGGAACGATGAACAGAATCGCCTGCCAGTTGAATTCCGGCGCAGTGAAATTCGGGATCGCGAACCACGGTGCAGCGGCAATCTTCGCGGTATCAACCACGCCGAAATAGAACGCCATCGCAAAACCGACCAGCACGCCGGAGATGATCGGTACCAGGCGGAAAATGCCTTTGCCGAACACCGCAACGATCAGCGTGGTCAGCAGCGCCGGCATCGAGATCAGCATGGCTGTCTGGTAATGAATCAGCTCGCTACCGTCGCCAGCCTTGCCCATCGCCATGTTGGCGGCGATTGGCGCCATGGCCAGGCCGATGGAAATGATCACCGGGCCAATCACCACCGGTGGCAGCAAACGGTCGATGAAACCGGTGCCTTTGATCTTCACGGCGAGGCCGAGGAAGGTGTAGACAAAACCCGCCGCCATCACGCCGCCCATGGTCGCCGCGAGACCGAACTGGCCTTTGGCGAGAATGATCGGGGTGATGAAGGCGAAGCTCGATGCCAGGAACACCGGCACCTGACGCCCGGTGACGATCTGGAACAGAATCGTCCCCAAACCGGCGGTGAACAGCGCCACGTTCGGGTCGAGGCCGGTAATCAGCGGCATCAATACCAGCGCGCCAAAGGCCACGAACAGCATCTGCGCACCCGACAGCACCGTGCGCCAGAGCGGATCGTTGAACTCTTGCTGCATGCTCAAGCGTCCTTCTGCTTGGTGCCGAAGATCTTGTCGCCGGCATCGCCCAGGCCCGGGATGATGTAACCGTGTTCGTTGAGTTTCTCGTCAATGGAAGCGGTGTAGATGGTCACGTCCGGGTGAGCCTTCTCCACAGCGGCGATGCCTTCCGGCGCGGCGACCAGCACCATGGCGCGGATGTCGCGGCAACCGGCTTTTTTCAGCAGGTCGATGGTGGCAACCATGGAACTGCCGGTGGCGAGCATCGGGTCGATGATCATTGCCAGGCGTTCGTTGATTTCCGGAACCAGTTTTTCCAGATACGTGTGGGCTTGCAGCGTCTGTTCATTGCGGGCCACGCCCACAGCGCTGACTTTGGCGCCCGGGATCAGGCTCAGCACGCCTTCGAGCATGCCGATGCCGGCGCGCAGGATCGGCACCACGGTGATTTTCTTGCCGGCGATTTTCTCGACCGACACGGTGCCGCACCAGCCTTCGATGTCGTAGGATTCCAGCGGCAGGTCTTTGGTGGCTTCATAGGTCAAAAGGGCACCGACTTCCTGAGCGAGCTCGCGGAAATTCTTGGTGCTGATGTCTGCGCGGCGCATCAGGCCGAGTTTGTGACGGATCAGCGGATGGCGGATCTCGAGGATGGGCATGGGAAAGGCTCCGGCGGCGGGCAAAAAAACCGGCCTAGATTAATCTATCCGAGGGTGTTGTCCTATAGACAATAGAGTACGTTAGTCCACAAACGCTTGATCTGGCCGTGCGGGATGCGTACCTTTGCCCGCTTTTCCTGAATGCCATCCCTTGGAGAGCGCCATGTCCGCTGATCTCGAGCATATCCGTCAAATCATGCGAGAGGCTGACTGCCTGTACACCGAAGCTGAAGTCGAGGCGGCCATCGCCCGCGTTGGTGCACATATCAACGAACAAATGGCTGACACTAACCCGGTGGTGTTCTGCGTGATGAACGGCGGCCTGATCTTCGCCGGCAAGCTGCTCACCCATCTGCAATTCCCGCTGGAAGCGTCCTACCTGCACGCCACCCGTTATCGCAACGAAACCAGCGGCGGCGACCTGTTCTGGAAAGCCAAGCCTGAAGTGTCGTTTATCGACCGTGACGTGCTGATCATCGACGACATCCTCGACGAAGGTCACACCCTGGGCGCGATCATCGACTTCTGCAAACACGCCGGCGCGCGCAAAGTGCACACCGCCGTGCTGATCGACAAGGACCACGACCGCAAGGCTCGTCCGGACCTGAAAGCCGATTTCGTCGGTTTGCCGTGCATCGACCGCTACATCTTCGGTTACGGCATGGACTACAAAGGCTACTGGCGTAACGCCAACGGGATTTTTGCCGTTAAAGGGATGTAAGCACATGGCCGCGCCGAGCTTTCTTGATCAAACCCTGTTCACTGAGTTGGCCGAGAAAGCAGCGGCCAATCCGCGTGGACGCCAGCACCACAACTTTCATCAGATGGAAGACGCTTGCCATCGCATGGCGGTGGGCTTGCAGCCGGGCACGTACATCCCGCCTCATCGGCATCTTGGGGAGAACAAGGCTGAAACATTGCTGGTCCTCAAGGGACGGCTTGGCGTGTTGATCTTCGACGAGTCCGGCGCGGTGATGCGCAAGCAAGTGCTGCAGGCCGGTGGCGACTGCGTCGGCGTGGACCTGCCAACCGGCGTGTTCCATGGCCTGGTGGTGCTGGAAGCCGACAGCCTGATGTTTGAGTGCAAGGCTGGTCCTTATCGTCCTGTGGGCGAAGGTGAGCTGGCTGATTGGGCGCCGCGTGAAGGCGAGCCGGGCGTGGCCGAGTATCAGGCCTGGATGCGCGCACAGTTCGATTGATCCCTGGCCCTTGTAGGAGCGTGGCTTGCCCGCGAAGGCGGTGTGTCAGTCCCTTAGTTATTGACTGACACACCGCCTTCGCGGGCAAGCCTCGCTCCTACAGGGACGGTGTACAGCCATGATAGAGTGCCCGACCCCGCCTTTCGGAGCCCGTCATGAGCCTTTTGATCCGCAGCTGCGCCGCCCTGTTGCTGACCCTCAGCCTGCCGCTGGCCGCCGCGCCGGCGCTGATGCACGGGCAGTTTCTGCCGCCTGACGACCTGACGCTGCGTGATGCCGAACCGGAGCAGCAACAATTGCTGCAGGTCACCGAGTATTCGGTGGTGGTCGGCAGCCAACGGCAGTCCACCCAACAGCCAATCCCGGTAACGTCTCCGCTGTTGATCCGCCTCAAGGGCAAATCCTTGAACAAGGGTGCGACCATCAATCAGGTGCTGGTCAACTTCGATGGCGAAAGCAAAAGCCTGAAAAAGCCGATCTACGACGACAAGAGCAAAACCCTGACGCTGTTTTACCCGATGGCGCAATACCGCGTGGTGATTGACTTGCTGCGCAATGACACTGTGTATTGCCAGTTCCTCAGCTACGCCAACGGTCACGTCTGGGCCGACTTGCACACCGGGACCGTTCGTCCGCGTTGAGCCCGGCGGCCAGTGAGGGGTAAACTGCCCGCCCCGTGAAATGTCTGCGAGCTGGAGTCGGCAATGCGTAAAGATAAGAAACAAGTGATTGGTGACGAGATCGGCGACGAGCAGATCAAGTTGTTTCTCGATTTCGAACCGGTCGACGCCACTTCGCCGTCCCTGCACAAACTGATCAAGGCCTACCGTGGCCTGCGTATCGACGACTTCGAGCGTTTTCTGACGTTCTTCGTCGAGGCGGGATATGACGTGAATGGCAAGGATGAGCACGGCAATGACTTCGTCGCTGTGATCAAGGATCAGCGCAATGCCCCGGATTACATCGAATTGATCGAAAAAGCCCGCGGCTAACACAACATCGCTCTTGTAGGAGCCGGCTTGCTGGCGATGGCATCACCTCGGTCTGTCAGATGCACCGAGGTGATGCCATCGCCAGCAAGCCGGCTCCTACAGGGTCAGATTTGCCAAGGAACCGGCGTACAGCATCAGGTTCGTCGTGAAACAGGCATAAAAAAACGCCCCGCTCTCAATGAGAACGGGGCGTTTTTTATGGGGCCGAATCAAGCGAAGCTTGGTGTCTCGCTGCTTTCTTCAACCAGTTCCAGCGCGATGTTGTTCTGCGCGTTGATCTTGCGATACAGCGCAGCATCGGTTTCCAGAACCTTTTCCCGGGCCGGGAAGATTTCCGCCAGTTTGGCTGCCCACTCGCCGGACGCTTGGGCCGGGAAGCATTTTTCGATCAGTTCCAGCATGATCGAAACGGTCACCGACGCGCCTGGCGAAGCACCCAGCAGGGCAGCAAGGGAACCGTCCTTGGCCGCGACCAGTTCGGTACCGAACTGCAGAACGCCGCCCTTTTTCGGGTCTTTCTTGATGATCTGCACCCGTTGGCCGGCCACTTCCAGGCGCCAGTCTTCGGCTTTCGCTTCAGGGTAGAAGCGACGCAGGGAATCCAGACGCTGCTCCATCGACTGCATCACTTCGCTGACCAGGTACTTGGTCAGGTCCATGTTGTTTTTCGCCACGGCCAGCATCGGGCCGATGTTGCCGGCGCGAACCGACATCGGCAGGTCCATGAAGGAGCCGTGCTTGAGGAACTTGGTGGTGAAACCGGCGTAAGGTCCGAACAGCAGGGACTTCTTGCCATCGACCACGCGAGTGTCCAGGTGCGGCACCGACATCGGTGGCGAACCCACGGCGGCCTGGCTGTACACCTTGGCCTGGTGATGCTTGACCACTTCCGGGTTGTCGCAACGCAGCCACTGGCCGCTGATCGGGAAGCCGCCGAAGCCTTTGCTTTCTTCGATGCCCGAGGCCTGCAACAGCGGCAATGCCGCGCCGCCCGCGCCGAGGAACACGAATTTGGCGTCGACTTCGCGGGTATTGCCGCTGTTGACGTCCTTGATGCTGACGGTCCAGCCGCCGTTGTTGCGCTTCAGGCCGGTCACGCGCTTGCAGTACTTGACCTGGGCATCGGGTGCGCTGGTCAGGTGCTTGAGCAACTGGTTGGTCAGCGCGCCGAAGTTGACGTCGGTGCCATTGATCACACGGGTGGCGGCGAGGGTTTCGCCAGCGTCACGCCCCGGCATCATCAATGGCATCCAGTCGGCCATTTTTGCCTTGTCTTCGGTGTATTCCATGTCCGCGAAGGCGTGGTGCTTGCTCAGCACCTTGAAGCGTTCCTTGAGGAAGGACACGCCGCTGTCGCCCTGGACGAAGCTCAGGTGCGGCACCGGGCTGATGAAGGTCTTGCACGAGCCGAAGGTGCCTTTTTTGGTCAGGTAGGACCAGAACTGCTTCGACACTTCAAACTGAGTGTTGATGTGCACGGCTTTCTTGATGTCGACGGTGCCGTCGGCGGCCTGCGGCGTGTAATTGAGCTCACACAGCCCGGCGTGACCGGTACCGGCGTTGTTCCACGGGTTGGAACTCTCCGCGGCACCGGAATCCATCAGCTCGACGACTTCCAGCTTGATCGCGGGGTCGAGCTCTTTGAGCAGTACAGCGAGGGTGGCACTCATGATGCCGGCCCCAACCAGTACTACGTCGACTGCTTCGTTATGCGCCATTTAACGCGTCTCCAAAATCTGCAGCACCAAATTGTCGGCATGGCTGCCAGGCGTTCCGGGGCGTGTCAGTGATGCCCCAGGTACTCATGGCAGTGTCGCCATGTCCGAATCTTCGCAATTTATCGCAACTTCGACGGACGCTACCGGCCGGGTTTATGAGGTCAATGAACTCATTTCAACGCGCGACTGGCAATTCGACTTATGGTCGAGACATCCGTTTGTGCAACCAAATCCGTAGCGGACAGGCTTCAGGCTCCGGTGTTCGAGGAATACTCGGTCCTGTGTCGTTGGGCTGTTTCAGACGCTAATGGTGCATGTTCAGACGCAAAACTATTCATTTGCTCGCCACACTCTTGTGAAGTTGTGAAAACCCGTTTTTTTCACGCTCTTTTGAAGACGTGAACCTCAAAAAAGGGCTGTCCCAGCCTGGCACCGTGCCCGGATGGATCGCCGCCATGGAATACATGACAGGCAAAACGGGCAAACAGCTCAGTGACCGAGCGTAATGACAGCTCTGCAGATTCGCGAAAAGTGGGGTTTTTGCTCAAGGAACAGCAAGCGCGCCAGCTTCACTCGATCTGTGTGGGCGGCTCTCTGTGGGCGGTGCGGGGTGCCAATACCGAAGCATTGACGATTGCTGCGAGGCCCGATCAGGAGACGTCCTTATAATCGGGGGGAGATTGTATCTAAGAAACGCGGGGAAATGGACGTGTTTAATGACTTTTATTAGGCGTCTGGTCAGGTCGCCAGCAGTTGTTGAGCGCGAGCACGGGGTTGGCGCTGGTTGACACGGGCGCTGGCGGGCAGGGGATGGTGCAGCCAGTTGAGGCGGATTTCTTCGATTTCGACCCAGCCATCGCCCATCGGCTGGAGGCTGCACTGCTTGAATGCCTGGCAATGGCCATTGCGGTCGAGCAGGGCGAAGCAGCGATGCAACGGGCGCGGTGTGAACAGGGAGACGAGAAGGCGCATGGGAAATACCTCGTGGGATTTACCGCATACGTTGTCAGCAAGTCGTGACGCGCCGGTGAAAGGAGGGTGAACGATGTGTGACAGGAACCGCGGTCCACGGGGTTTGTCTGAGATTCTGGTATTCGTTGCATGACGCTAGTTACCCGCAGTGGCGCACCGCTATACTGCCGGCCTGTTTGTGCCTGATTCTGGAGAGAAGAGCATGTTGCAACGCCTGTTGTTCGGTTTGATCACTGTGACCAGTTTGACCCTGGTTGGCTGCGCCCACAGCCCGCAACAACTGAGTCCGGAGCCGAAGCTGACCACTCAGCTGGCACCGGTCGGCCATGGCCAGCCAGTCGTGGTGCGTGTGGTAGACGGTCGTCCGTCGCCAACCCTGGGCACCCGTGGCGGTCTGTATCCGGAGACCAGCGCGATCACGGTGCAGGGCGCGCAGATTCTGCCGAAGCTGCAGGCCCAGGCCGAAGCGGCCGTGCGCTTGCTCGGCTTTACCCCGACCACCAATGCGCCGAATGCTCCGCAACTGACCGTGACCCTGGCCGAGCTGAAGTATCAGTCGCCTAAAGAAGGCATGTACGTGACCGAGGCGACCATCGGCGCGACCTTCCGCTCTGACGTGCAGAACGCCAACCGCCGCTACAGCGGTCGTTACGGTGCATCCCTGGATCAGCGTTTCGGCATGGCGCCGAACCAGGAAACCAACACCAAGCTGGTCAGCGATGTGTTGAGCGATGCGTTGACGCGTCTGTTCAAGGACCCGACCGTGGGTCAGATTCTCGGCGAATAAATTTTCGCTGAAATCAAAAAAAAGCCCGGTGCCAGTGATGGCGCCGGGCTTTTTTGTGCCTGCGCCGCCACTTTGTAGGAGCGAGTGGTGCGGCAGTCCGACTTGCCCGCGAAGACGGTGTGTCAGGCGACATCAATGTTGAATGAGAGGCCGCCTTCGCGGGCAAGTCGGACTGCCGCACCACTCGCTCCTACAGGGGGGCGTTGGTGTCAGGCGGCTTGCGAGTAAAACTCCAGAACACTCACCCCTGTCAGCAAATCAGCCTCCGGCAGATCCGCATGTTGATGCCCCCCCAGCGCGCAATACACCAGCCAATGGCGATCCTGAACGTTGAAGGCAAGGCTGCCGACCAAGGTTTGTTGTTCGTCGCTTTGAGCAATGAGGTAGAGGCGATCCTGGTTTTCAGCGTGCAGCATGACGGTATCCATGTCGGTTTCGGTGGGCCGAGAGATTGGCGCATCCAGATGACGAAGCCGTGACGCAGGGCAGGAATCTGCCAAATGGTGAGTTATTTGTCGTATAGCGGCGGGCAGGAGGGACGGCTTTCGGTAGAATCCGCGCCGCGGCCGTCGATCTGGCTTCCGCCACACCTGTTTTGTCCGAGGTTCGTGATGTCGCTGCATTTGATGACGCTGTTTACTGCCCATCCCGCCAAATTGATCAACCTGCTCGCCTTGCTGCTGGCCTTTCCGGGCAGCTGGCTGTTGCACGCCACGCGTCGTCGCGAACAACGCGCGTTGGCCAGCCTCGAAGCGCAGAGCCAGAGCCGTCGCATCGATGAGCCGATGTTGATGCTGGATGGTGCGACCTTGCGCATGAACCGGTTTTTCTATCGCTTCGGTTTTGCCTGCCTGGGGTTGGCGCTGCTGGTGTCATGGATCAGCACGCGCGTCTGAACACACCGTAACCCCCTGTAGGAGTGAGCCTGCTCGCGATGGACGTCAACGATAACGCGTGCAGTCTGAATAAACGCGGTGTCTGAACGTTTTTCGCGAGCAGGCTCGCTCCTACAGAATGCGTGCCCAGGCCACTGCTAGAGCGCCAACCCGGCCTTCACACGGTACTGATTACGCACCGGCGTAGCGTATTGCAGCACCAGGAACGGACGATGTTCTTCCGGGCAAGCGCCCAGGCGCTGTTGCCATTCTTCCTGGGCTTTTGCCAGTTCGTCGGCAGCAAACACATCAGACGCTTTCGGCACCTGCAACTGCGGGTCGGCATCCTTCCATTGCGCGTAAGCCAGGTAGTGCACCGGGAACAAGCGGTAGCCGCCGAGAATCTGCTTGTCCATCTCGATCGCCAATTGCTTGGTGTCTTCGAACAGCTCGGTGATCGGCGCGGCGAAGTTCACGTGCACTCGCCCCTTGTATCCAGTGATTCCCTTGGCGATGCTCACGTCGTCCTCGCCAGGCGCCTTGGTGTAGGTGCCGGTGGTGGCGCGGATGTAGAGTTCGCGGGCCTTGGCCTGGTCGCACGGGTCGTATTCGTAGCTGATCGACACCGGGGTGACGTTCAACGAGCGGATGACTTCGCCGAATGGCTCGTCCTTGCGGCTCATGTGGAACATCTTGAGGATCGCCGACTCGGTGCGATCATCCCCGTCCTTGGCCCGACCTTCGGCCTGCGCGATCCAGATCGAGGCGCAATCGTTGCGGATCGAGTGGTTGATGTAGGCCGACAGCAGCTGGTACGCCGCCATTTTTTCCCGGCGACCGGTGATCGAACGGTGCACGATGAAGCTCTTGTTCAGGCGCATCAGGTCGCTGACGAAGGGCTTTTGCAGCAGGTTGTCGCCAATCGCGATGCGCGGCGTCGGCAGGCCTGCGTGGTACACGGCATAGTTGACGAAGGCCGGGTCCATCACGATGTCGCGGTGGTTGGCGATGAACAGGTAGGCGCTGCCGGATTTGAATTGCTCGACGCCGGTGTACGTGACACCGTCCGTGGCGCGCTCGATGGTGTGGTCGACGTAATACTCGACTTTGTCCTGCAGCGTGGCCACCGAATCGATGCCGGCGAACTCACGGCGCAGCCGATGAGCTATAAGAGGTTTGAGCATCCAGCCGAAGGCACCGGCAAAACGCGGGAAGCGGAAGTGGGTGAGGATATCTAGAAACGCCTTGTCGCCGAGCAAGCGTGCCAGCACCGCTGGGACTTCGCTGTCGTCGTAAGGTCGGATGGCATCGAATTCGCCCATCATGCTCTCTTGTTAGAAACGGCTAGGGTAAGTAAAGGTTTTGATCGAAAACCAACGGGGCACGGTCTGAAAAGTTAGCCAGACAAAAATAGCCCTGCAAATAGACCGGCGATTATACGCACAAGTCACTTGGGAGACCGCGATGCTGGAAGCTGCAGTGTATGAATGTCCGTATTGTGGTGAAGAGGTCGAGACGACTGTGGATTTGTCGGCGGGCGATCAGACCTATATCGAGGACTGTCAGGTGTGTTGTCGGCCGATAACGTTTGTGTTGCAGGTTCATGAAGAGGAATGGCATCTCGAAGTGTTCAGCGAGAACGAGTGAGGGCATCCATGCAGCGAATCTACGAACCGGAAAACCTGATGGAAGGCGAGTTGTTGCAAAGCATGTTGGCCAGCGAGGGCGTGGAGGCGCATCTGGTCGGCCGCGATTTGCTCGGCGGCACCGGCGAATTGCCGATCTTCGGCCTGCTGGGCTTGTCGGTGGATAACGACCAGGCTGAATACGCCCGGGAGTTGATCACCGCGTACAATGCCGCGCTGCCGATGCCCGGCGATGAACCTGAAAGCTTTCCCGGCACGCTGGTCTGTTAGGCTGACGTTCGTTTTATCAAGAGTCGTGTTGCCCCATGTGTGGACGTTATGCCCTGTTTCGCTGGAATCCCGCCTTCGCGGCCCTGCCTGGCTTCCCCGCCGATCAGCAGGCCCAGTGGAATATTTCCCCCAATGATTCGGTGTTGATGCTGCGTGCCGGCGCCGACGGCGAGCGTGAATTGGCCCGCGCCCGCTGGGGTTTGACGCCACCGTGGCTCACCGATCTGTCCCGCACGCCGGCCCATGCCCGCGCCGAAACCGTGGCCGAGCAACCGATGTTTCGCCAGGCCCTGCGCGAGCGCCGCTGCCTGTTGCCGGCCAACGGTTTTTACGAATGGCGCGGCACGACGCGCAAGCGCCCGTATTGGCTGACGCCGGGGGAGGGCTCGACGCTATTTTTCGCGGCGATCTGGGAGGCGTATCCGGTGCAGGAACAGGTGTGGCTGAGCACGGCCGTGATCACGCAACCGGCGGCGAGTCAGCGTCGGCCGTTGATCCTGGATGCGGCGGGGCAGGAGGCGTGGCTCGATCCCGAGACGCCGTTGCATGTGTTGCAGGGCTTACTGGCCAGTGAACCCGCGGCGTTGCGCGAGCGGGTGTTGGCGAATCTGGTGAATGATCCGAAGTTGAATGGGCCGGAGTGTTTGACCCCCGGCTGATGGGGTGTCCGGGCTGGCCCCATCGCGAGCAGGCTCGCTCCCACAGTTGATCTTCAGTGAACACAAAATTTGTGTGCTACACAGATCCCCTGTGGGAGCGAGCCGGCTCCGGGCGGCGTTCCGACGATAAGGTCCGCAGGACCTTCCGGCGATCCTTAAACCTTGAACTGATTGATCAAACGGCGCTGCTGCTCGGCCAGCTTGGTCAAACCCGCACTCGCCGCGCTTGATTCATCCGCACCGCCCGCCACTTCATTGGCCACTTGCCCAATGTTGATCACGTTCCGGTTGATGTCATCCGCCACCGCACTCTGTTCCTCGGCCGCGCTGGCAATCTGCGTGTTCATGTCGTTGATCACCGACACCGCCTGAGTGATCGCATCCAGCGCTTCGGCCGCTTTCGCCGCATGCTGCACGCTTTCGTCGGTGCGGTTCTGGCTGTCTTCCATCACCCGCACCACATCGCGCGTGCCTTGTTGCAGCTGCTGGATCATGGTCTGGATTTCTTCGGTGGCCTTCTGGGTTTTCTGCGCCAGGTTGCGCACCTCATCGGCCACCACCGCAAAGCCACGGCCCTGCTCGCCGGCGCGTGCCGCTTCAATGGCGGCGTTCAAGGCCAGCAGGTTGGTCTGCTCGGCGATGCCGCGAATGGCGGTGAGGATCGCGTTGATGTTCTCGCTGTCCTTGGCCAGGTTTTGCACCACGCCGACAGCCTTGCCGATTTCCACGGCCAGCACGCCAATCGAGTTCGACGTATCCCGCACGATCTGTTTGCCTTGAGAGGCCGCCTGATCGGCATGGCTGGCCGCTTGCGCCGCCTGGGTCGCGTTGCGCGCCACGTCTTGGGCGGTAGCGGTCATTTCATGCACCGCCGTGGCGACCTGATCGATCTCGACCATTTGTTTCTGCACACCAATATTGGTGCGGATGGCGATATCAGCGGTGTGTTCCGACGAATCGCTGACGCTCTGCACCGACGTCACCACTTGGGTGATCATCGCCTGCAACTTGGCGAGGAAAGTGTTGAAGCCTTTGGCGATCGAGCCCAGTTCGTCGGCGCGATCACTGGTCAGGCGGCGCGTCAGGTCGCCTTCACCTTTGGCAATGTCATCGAGCATGGCCACCATTTGTTTCAGCGGGCGAGCAATGCCGTGGCCCACCAGCCAGATCACCAGCAAACCGACGCCGGCGATCAGCAGACCGACCATGGCCATGCCGAAGGTGTCGGATTTGCGCTGGGTGTTCAGGTCGGCCTGGAGTTTTTGCAGGTCGGCCATCACCGCGTTCAGCGGCAGTTGCAGCATCAGCGTCCAGCGAGCGTCGGTCTGGCCGATGCCGAACGGCAGGTACAACTCGATCCGGCCCTGGGCCTTGTCGACGGTGTAGGTGACTTCGCCGCGCTTCAGATTGGCCATGTTGGCGATCTGCTGGCTGTCGAGGATGTCACTGACCTTCTCGCCGAATTTGCTCGGGTCCTTGGTGTAGGCAACGATCCGGCCATTACCGCCGATCAGCGCCATGACGCCCGAGCCGTTGTACAACTTCTGGTTCGCGCCCAGGAGCATATCCTGGATGAAGTTCACCGAGAGGTCGGCGCCGACGATGCCCTGGAACGCACCGTTGAGCATGATCGGTTCAATAAAGGACGCGAGCATGACGATTTTGTCGCCGACCTTGTAGGGCGCCGGATCGATCACGCAGGATTTTTTGGTTTCTTTCGAGCACAGGTAGTACTCACTGGCGCGCACGCCGGTAGACAGGGTTTTCTGGTCGTCGACGTCCACCAGTTTGTCCAGGCCCAGGCTGCCGTCTTCATTGCGGAACCACCACGGCAGGAAGCGCCCGTTGCTGGCGTCGATACCGACGACCTTGGTGTCGACGTAGGCTGCGTCGTTGTGGTCGAGGGCGTTTTTTTCCCAACCGATGTAGGTGCCGAGAATCTTCGGGTTTTTGGCGACGTTTTCCTTGATCAGGCTGATCAATTGCTCGCGGCTCAGGTTCAGTTGCGGCTGGCCATCGGCGCCTGGTGTGCCGATTAGGGCGTTGACCCGCACCAGTCCGCCGGCAATCAGCAGCGGCGCTTCGAGTTCACGCTGGATCTGGCTGACCTGGGTTTGCGCCAGGGACGTCAGGCGCTGCTCGATGACTTGCTCGAATTGCGCCTGGGTCCGATCCTGAACCATGTCTTGCGTCCGTGCGCCGGAAAACAGCGCGTACAGCACCAGGGCTGCCACGACACTTAATACGATGGCGCCAGCGAGGGCCGCCACGGAAAACTGGATGGACTTGAATTTCATGGGTGCTCCGCACGCAAGAGGACTTCTGCGGTGCTGTATCGGCAGGGGGCTCGAGGGCCATGAGTGAGGTGCGACGAAATGGCTGTTTTGGAGCCGTCGATGTCGCAAATGAATCATTGCCGGCCGTGACTGGCCGTGGCGGGGACGGTTATGTGAATTTTTTCCTACTATTGATGAGAGCTTTGTCCGAAATCCACGTCTGTATGTCTGTTGTATCTGGCGCCGATACAAATCGACGCCTAGGATACGCGGCATGTTTCGAGGGAGTTTTGTGATGAACAAGCGATTGGTTTTGTGTGCTCTGAGCGCGGGTCTGCTGCTCGCGGGTTGTCAGTCGGTCAACACCACCAGCGGTGGTGCCGTGGGCGTGGAGCGCAAGCAGTACATGTTCAGCATGTTGTCCTCGGCCGAGGTCAACCAGATGTACGCCCAGTCTTATCAAAAGACCGTTGGCGAGGCGACCAACAAAGGTGTGCTGGACAAGACCAGCAACGATGCCAAGCGCATCCAGGTGATCGCTGATCGGCTGATCGCCCAGGCGCCGATTTTCCGTCCGGATTCGGCCCAGTGGAAATGGGAAGTCAACCTGATCAAGAGTGACGAGCTCAACGCCAACTGCGGGCCTGGCGGCAAGATCATTTTCTACACCGGGCTGATCGACAGCCTGCAACTGACCGATGATGAAATCGCCGCGATCATGGGCCATGAAATCGCCCACGCCCTGCGTGAGCACGGTCGTGAAGCGATGTCCAAGGCGTACGGCATCGAAATGGCCAAGCAGGGCGCGGGCGCCTTGCTCGGTCTGGGCCAGGACAGCCTGGCTCTGGCGGACACCGTGGCCAACTACGGCATGACGCTGCCCAACAGTCGCGCCAACGAAAACGAAGCGGACCTGATTGGCCTGGAACTGGCGGCCCGCGCCGGTTACAACCCGAACGCCGCGATCACCCTGTGGAACAAGATGAGCAAGGCTTCGGAAGGTTCTCCACCGGAGTTCATGAGCACTCACCCGGCGTCGTCCAGTCGGATTGCTTCGTTGCAGGCGGCGATTCCGAAGGTGATGCCGTTGTACGAGAACGCGCGGAAGTCCTGATGGTTCTGCGGCGTAGCTGCTGACGCATTCGCGGGCAAGTCGGATCGCCGCACCGCTCGCTCCTACAGGTTTTGTGCCGTACACAAATTATGTGATCGCCAAAAAACCTGTGGGAGCGAGCCTGCTCGCGATGAACGATAACGCGGTCTAACGACCTACGACGTTACAGCCACCCACTGCTCTGCATCGCCTTGTACACCGCGACAATCGCCAGGACGAAGAACGCCGACGCCGCCAGTCGACGAATCAGGGTCAATGGCAATTTGTCCGCCGCAAAGTTACCCGCCAAAACCACCGGCACGTTGGCAATCAACATGCCCAGGGTGGTGCCGATAATCACCAGCCACAGTTCCGGGTATTGCGCGGCCAGCATCACGGTCGCGATCTGGGTCTTGTCACCGATTTCCGCGAGGAAGAACGCGATCAATGTCGTCAGGAACGGCCCGAATTTGCGGGCGGTGCTGGCTTCATCGTCATCCATCTTGTCCGGCACCAGTGTCCACAATGCCGTCGCAGCGAAGCTTGCGGCGAGGATCCAGTGCAACACCGCATCCGAGAAGAAACTGCCGACCCAGGCACCTACCGCACCGGCTGCCGCGTGGTTGGCCAGGGTGGCGGCGACGATGCCGGCGATGATTGGCCACGGTTTGCGAAAGCGGGCAGCAAGGATGAGCGCGAGCAGTTGCGTCTTGTCGCCGATTTCGGCCAAGGCAACGATTGCGGTGGGAACGAGAAGTGAATCCAGCATCAGGGTTTTCCTAAGGGGCGGGTCGACACGGCTATGACACGTACAGCCTTCCCGCCCCGGGTAAGGTGTTCGTGTCATAGGTCTTGTCAAACCCTGGCGATCCGTCTGATGCGGACGCTTGGGTCGCATACGCCATGGTCTGAGGACCAAGTATGTTGACGTATGCCGGACGAGCATGGCGCTCGTGGGAGACTACTCCCCTAGGACGGAGCGGATTCTGCCTAGGCAAATCCGATAGGGCAAGTACAAATTGCTAGCCGCGTTTGGCCCGGTAGATTCGGAAACCCTGACCTTCGGCCTTGATCGCACACACGCCGAGGTGCTCTTCGATCAGCGGTTGGTACTTCAGGAAGCTGTTCGCAACCAAGCGAAGTTCGCCACCGTTTTTCAGATGTTTGGCGGCTTTTCGCAACAAGTTCTCGGTGGCGAAGTAATCGGTGTGCACGCCGACATGGAACGGCGGGTTGCTGAGAATTGCACTCAAACCCATCGGTGCGGCATCGATACCGTCACCGGTAATCACGTCTGCTTCCAGACCATTGGCAGCCAGGGTCAAGCGACTGCTGGCGGCGGCAAACGCATCCACGTCGAGCAGCGTGACCTGATTGTGCGGATAACGACGTTTGACCGCCGCGCCCAAAACACCGGCGCCGCAACCGAAGTCCAGCAAGTGGCCGCTTGGCAGTTTATCCAGATGTTCCAGCAACAACGCACTGCCGCGATCCAGCCGGCCGTGGCTGAAAACCCCCGGCAGGCTGATGACTTTCAGTGGACCTTCGGCCAGCGGCAACTCGTAGGTCTGGGCCAGGCTTTCCAGGGATTTGGCTTGCGGCGCATCGGCCACGGTGACCAGCCACAGCTGGCAATGACGCGCACTGTCGAGCTTGCGCGGTTTGCCAAACGGGTTCAGTTGCTTGGCCGCGCCTTCGATGCCACTGCGTTTTTCACCCACCAGGTACAACTCACGTCCGGCCAGGCGCGAGGCGAGGGCGTTGAGGATGTAATCGGTGAGGTCCTTGGATTTGGGCAGAAACACCACGGCGGTGTCGAATTCGCGCTCGGGCGCGGTCACGCCAAAATGGCTGCGCTCGGTGAAACGGGCATCCAGCGCGGCCTGATCGCCGGCGTGCCAGCACCAGCCGTGGGCGTCGGGCAGGCGCCCGAGCAAATCATCGGCGGGCAAACCGGCCAGCAACACCGAACCCTGGAATAACTCGGCCTGACGAAGCAGTACTTCACTGCGCGGATCCATACTCTGCTCCTTGAAAAAAAGTGCCGCAGTTTATCAACTGACGACCCGCAGCGCCTTACCGCTGAAGTATCCCTGCGCGTTTTCGGTTAATTGGCCAACGATCCGCTGCCGCGCCTCGCGACTGCCCCAGGCGTTGTGCGGTGTAACGATCAGGCGTGGAATGTCGGCGGCGAGCAACGGGTTGCCGGCGCTCGGCGGTTCGACGCTCAACACGTCGGTGGCCGCGCCGCCGAGGTGGCCGTTACGCAAGGCGTCGGCCAGCGCCTGTTCATCAATCAGGCCGCCACGGGCGGTGTTCACCACAAAAGCGCCGGGTTTCATCGAGGCCAGTTCGCGGGCACCGATGAAGTGGCGAGTATGTTCGTTGAGCGGGCAGTGCAACGTCAGCGCGTCGATTTGCGGCAGCAGTTCATCCAGGGGCAAACGGTCCGGTCGGGCGGGGCGCCCCGGAATCTGCCCGAGCAGCACGCGCATGCCGAAGGCTTCGGCCAGTCGTGCGACCGCGCCGCCCAGTTCGCCATGACCGAGCAAGCCGAGGGTTTTGCCTTCCAGTTCGACGATCGGATAGTCCAGCAGGCAGAACTGTTTCGCCTGTTGCCAGCGACCTTCACCGACGGCTTTCTGATAATCGGCGAGGCGCGTCGCCAGGTTCAGCAGCAGCATGATCGTGTGCTGCGCCACCGATGGCGTGCCGTAACCCTGGCAGTTGCAGACGGTCACGCCATGGGCGCGGGCGGCGGCGAGATCAACGTTATTGGTGCCGGTGGCGGTGATCAGGATCAGCTTCAGTTCGGGGCTGGCGGCGATGGCGGCGGCGTCGATCAGGATTTTGTTGCTGATGGCGACGGTGGCGCCCTTGAGGCGTTCGATCACTTGATCCTGCGTGGTCTGCGCAAACAGTTGCAAATCATCGAAGCAGGCGCGCAATGGGCTGAGGTCGAGATCGCCGAGGTCCAGCGAGGGATGGTCGAGGAAAACGGCGCGGCGAGAGTTCGTCATCAACTGTACCTTTTGTGCATTGAACTGAAGGCGTAATCTGCCGAGCCTACCAGATGAAACAAATCGTTACGCATCATCGGATAGCACGCTGACCCCTGTGGGAGCGGGACCGGCTTGCCGGCGAAGACGGTGTGTCAGACAAGAGTTTTGTGACTGACACTCCCTCATCGCGAGCAGGGCTCGCTCCCACAGGGATTGCGGACACCTTGAGCGTACTTTTATCGATCTGCCTTTTGAGGAGCCCGCATGTACTGGACAGAGTTCTTGACCGTTGCCCTGATTCACCTGCTGGCCGTCGCCAGCCCCGGCCCGGATTTCGCCGTGGTGGTGCGTGAGAGCGTGACCCACGGTCGTCGCGCCGGCACCTGGACGGCGATGGGTGTCGGTACGGCGATTTTCCTGCACGTCGGTTATTCGCTGCTCGGTATCGGTCTGATCGTGTCCCAGTCGATCGTGCTGTTCAACGCCTTGAAATGGGCGGCTGCCGCGTATCTGCTGTACATCGGTTTCAAGGCCCTGCGCGCGCAACCGGCCAAGCCGGTGACTGACGATCTGCACAAGGAAGCGGGTGAGCGCACCGCTCGCGGCGCCTTCACCTCGGGTTTCGTGACCAACGGTCTGAACCCGAAAGCCACGCTGTTCTTCCTGTCGTTGTTCACCGTGGTGATCAATCCACATACGCCATTGGCGGTGCAGGCCGGTTACGGGGTTTACCTGGCGGCGGCGACGGCTTTCTGGTTCTGCCTGGTGGCGATGCTGTTCAGCCAGCAACGCGTACGTGCCGGTTTCGCCCGCATGGGCCACTGGTTCGACCGGACCATGGGCGCCGTGCTGATCGCCATCGGCGTGAAACTCGCGTTTACCGAGATGCATTGATCGACGAACACCACCCTGTGTAGGAGCCGGCTTGCTGGCGATGGTCTTTAACGATGACGCATCTGTTCTTGGAAGGACGCGGTGCCTGTAAGTCCATCGCCAGCAAGCCGGCTCCTACAGGTCTGGATAGCTGTTAAATGCTGGCGCAACGCTAGCATTTGCTGAATGTTGCAAATCATTCCTTCGGCTGATTTGGTTGTCATGGAAGGGCACTAGAGTGCTTACTTTCAGCCACGACCGTGCAGTCAGAAAAGGGATTCTTATGTTGCAGACTCGCGTTATCCCCCCAGCCGAAGGCGCTTACCAGTATCCGCTGCTGATCAAACGGCTGCTGATGTCCGGCGCGCGCTATGAGAAAACCCGCGAGATCATTTACCGCGATCAATTGCGCTACAGCTATCCGACCCTGATCGAACGGGTCGCACGCCTGGCCAACGTGCTGACGGCGGCCGGCGTCAAGGCCGGCGATACCGTGGCGGTGATGGATTGGGACAGCCATCGTTATCTGGAATGCATGTTTGCCATTCCGATGATCGGCGCGGTGATCCACACCATCAACGTGCGCCTGTCGCCGGAACAGATCCTCTACACCATGAATCACGCCGAGGACCGCTTCGTGCTGGTCAACAGCGAATTCGTCGGGCTGTACAACGCGATTGCCGGGCACCTGACCACCGTCGAGAAAACCCTGCTGCTGACCGACCTGCCGGAAAAAACCGCCGACCTGCCGAGCCTTGTCGGTGAATACGAGCAGTTGCTGGCGGCCGCAAGCACGCAGTACGACTTCCAGGATTTCGACGAAAATTCGGTCGCGACCACCTTCTATACCACCGGCACCACCGGCAATCCCAAAGGCGTGTACTTCACCCATCGGCAACTGGTGCTGCACACCATGGGCGTGTCGACCATCATGGGCGCCATCGACAGCGTGCGGCTGTTGGGCACCAACGACGTGTACATGCCGATCACCCCGATGTTCCATGTGCACGCCTGGGGCTTGCCGTATGTGGCGACCATGCTCGGGCTCAAGCAGGTTTATCCGGGGCGCTACGATCCCGAATACCTGGTGGAGCTGTGGCGCAAGGAAAAGGTCACCTTCTCGCATTGCGTACCGACCATCCTGCAGATGGTTCTCAACGCCAAGGCGGCGCAAGGCACCGACTTCGGCGGCTGGAAAATCGTGATCGGCGGCAGTGCATTGAATCGTGCGTTGTACGAAGCCGCCAAAGCCAAAGGCATTCAGTTGACCGCCGCGTACGGCATGTCGGAAACCGGCCCGCTGGTTTCCTGTGCGCACCTCAACGATGAGCTGATGGCAGGCACCGAAGACGAGCGCACCACGTACCGGATCAAGGCCGGCGTGCCGGGGCCTTTGGTGGAAGCGGCCATTGTCGACACCGACGGTAACTTCCTGCCCGCCGATGGCGAGACCCAGGGTGAATTGGTGCTGCGTGCGCCGTGGCTCACCGAAGGCTATTTCAATGAGCCGCAGAAGGGCGCCGAGCTCTGGGCCGGTGGCTGGCTGCACACCGGGGACGTGGCGACGCTGGACAGCATGGGCGTGATCGACATTCGCGACCGCATCAAGGACGTGATCAAGACCGGCGGCGAGTGGATCTCCTCCCTGGACCTCGAAGACCTGATCAGCCGTCATGCAGCGGTACGCGAAGTAGCAGTGGTGGGCATCGCCGATCCGCAGTGGGGCGAGCGTCCGTTTGCCTTGCTGGTGATCCGCGAAGGCCATGTAATCGGGGCGAAGGAACTCAAGGAACACCTCAAGCCATTTGTGGAACTGGGGCACCTGAGCAAGTGGGCCATCCCGAGCCAGATCGCCCTTGTTACTGAAATTCCCAAGACCAGTGTCGGCAAACTCGACAAGAAGCGGATTCGCCTCGACATCACTGAATGGCAAGCCAACAACAGCACCTTCCTCTCGACGCTTTAAGCGTCTTCCGGCGTGCCCGAAATGGCACGCCAGCCCCACCAAGCAAGCGCTTGGCTTGTGAAATCAGAATTTTCAGCCATCATTCCCGTGCCGACAGGTGTCGGCTTGGCGAAAGGACTGTTCCAGAGTGGCCGGCAGCTGCAAATCACACTTTAGAGGGATCAAGCAGTACTACCTGCTGGCTATAGTCCGCTCAAGGATTTTTAAGAACGGGGCACACGCACAAAACGGGGCGATGCAACTTTGGAGTGAATTCGGAATGCCTTGGCTTCCGGTCAACCACAGCGTTTTTAAAAGTACTCAATGCCATAACAATAATGCACATGGAGTAGCGTCGATGACATCAGTAAACCAGTTCTGGCGCCGGGCAAAACTGCCTCTGGCTGTCAGTCTTGCCTCTTCGCTCGCCGGGCCCGCATTCGGCGTCAGTTTCAACGTTGGTGAAATCGAAGGTCAGTTCGACTCATCCCTGTCGATTGGTGCCAGTTGGTCTACCGAGAGTGCCAACAAGAACCTCATCGGCGTCAACAACGGTGGCCGTGGCCTGTCCCAGACCTCCGATGACGGCCACTTGAACTTCAAGAGCGGGGAAACCTTCTCGAAGATCTTCAAAGGCATCCATGACCTTGAATTGAAGTACGGCGACACCGGCATCTTCGTCCGGGGCAAATACTGGTATGACTTCGAACTCAAAGACGAAGACCGTCCGTTCAAGGACATCAGCGACAACAACCGCAAGGAAGGCGCCAAGTCCTCCGGCGGGCAAATTCTCGACGCCTTCGTCTACCACAACTACTCGGTTGCCGATCAGCCGGGTTCCGTGCGTCTGGGCAAACAAGTGGTCAGCTGGGGCGAGAGTACGTTCATCGGCGGCGGCATCAACTCGATCAACCCGATCGACGTTTCCGCGTTCCGCCGTCCAGGTGCCGAGATCAAGGAAGGCCTGATCCCGGTCAACATGTTCTACGTGTCCCAGAGCCTGACCGAGAACCTTTCCACGGAAGCGTTCTATCAACTGGAATGGGACCAGACCGTTACCGACAACTGCGGTACGTTCTTCTCGCAACCGGACGTGATTTCCGATGGTTGCGATAACAACCTGGCCGTACTGCGGACCCGTAACGGGCTCAACAACTCGTTGGCGGCCGCTCGTTTGCCAGCCGCCTCGCGCAACGCGGTCCTCAACACGCTGGCTGCCAGGGGCGTGAACTGGGGTAACCCGGACGAAGGCGCGATCGTTCGTCGCGGTCCGGATCGCGATGCGCGTGACAGTGGCCAGTTCGGCGTGTCCTTCAAGTACATGTTCGAGCCGCTGGACACCGAATTCGGTGCCTACATGATGAACTACCACAGCCGTGCGCCGATTTTCAGCGGCAAGGGGGCTCCGGCGAGCGCCTATAACGCACAGGCACTGGGTGGCGCTCTGACTGGCGCACTGGTTGGCACTGGCATTCCGCTGGGAACCGCAGCTGGTATCGTGGGTGGCGCGAACGGACTGGCGGCGCAAACCCTGCCATTGGTGGTGGCGGGTAACTCCAGCTACTTCATCGAATACCCGGAAGATATTCGGCTTTATGGCCTGAGCTTCTCCACCACGTTGCCTACCGGCACCGCCTGGAGTGGTGAGTTCAGCTACCGTCCGAACGCACCGGTACAGCTCAACACCACCGACATCCTCTTTTCCGGCCTGACGCCACTGAACCCTAGCGTTTCCGTGCTGCAAGGGCAGCCTGGTGCGGATCAGCATGGCTATCGTCGCAAGGAAGTGTCTCAACTGCAGACAACCTTCACCCACTTCTTCGATCAGGTGATGGGTGCCGAGCGACTGACGTTGGTGGGCGAGGTTGGCTGGACTCACGTCGGCGGCCTGGAAAGCACTTCGAAAGCCCGTTACGGGCGTGACCCGAGCTACGGCCCAGGTCCATTGCCAAACGGTCAGTGCCAGGCATTGAACGCTTCGACCCTGGCAGGCGGTCCGCAAAACAACGTCAACCGCTACTGCGAAAACGATGGCTTCACCACGACTGACTCCTGGGGCTATCGCGCTCGTGCGATCTGGGAATACAACGACGTGATCGCCGGTGTGAACTTCAAGCCGAACATCGCCTGGTCCCATGACGTCGACGGTTACTCGCCTGGCCCTGGCGGCAACTTCGAGGAAGGTCGCAAAGCGGTCAGCCTGGGTCTCGATGCCGAGTACCAGAACACCTACACCGCGTCCCTGGCCTACACCAACTTCTTTGACGGCAAGTACACCACCGTGGATGACCGCGACTTCGTTGCGCTCAGCTTCGGCGTGAACTTCTAAGCACTGCATTTTCAGGACGAACACACCTATGAAAACAACAAAGAGTCTGTTCAACGCTGGAGTTCTGGGGCTAACGCTGCTGGCGACCAGTGTGATGGCAGCGGTCCCTGCGGCCGAAGCGGACAAGCTGGGCAAGAGCCTGACGCCAATGGGCGCCGAGATGGCGGGCAATGCTGACGGTTCGATTCCAGCCTGGAAGCCGATGGCGAAGAACGCCGGCACCGCCGATGCCAAAGGTTTCCTGTCCGACCCGTTCGCCAGTGAAAAACCGCTGTTCACCATCACGGCGCAGAACGTCGATCAGTACAAGGACAAGCTTGCTCCAGGCCAGTACGCGATGTTCAAGCGTTACCCGGAAACCTTCAAGATGCCGGTTTACCCGTCCCATCGCGGCGCGACCGTGCCGGATGACGTGTTCGCTGCCATCAAGAGAAACGCTACCGCCACGGAGCTGGTGTCCGGCGGCAACGGGCTGAAAAACTTCGAGACAGCCGTACCGTTCCCGATTCCAAAGAGCGGCGTTGAGGTTATCTGGAACCACATCACCCGTTATCGCGGTGGCAGCGTGACCCGTCTGGTGACCCAGGCTACCCCGCAGCCGAACGGCTCATACAGCTTGGTGTACTTCCAGGATCAGTTCGTATTCCGCGACAAGATGAAGGATTACGATCCGGCGAACCCGGGCAACATCCTGTTCTACTTCAAACAGGAAGTGACCGCGCCTGCACGTCTGGCCGGTGGTGTGCTGCTGGTGCACGAAACCCTCGATCAGGTGGCGGAACCACGTTCGGCGTGGGTCTACAACGCCGGTCAGCGTCGTGTGCGTCGTGCTCCGCAAGTGTCTTATGACGGGCCGGGTACCGCGGCGGACGGCCTGCGTACCTCCGACAACCTGGACATGTACAACGGTGCACCGGATCGTTACGACTGGAAGCTCGAAGGCAAGAAAGAGATGTACATCGCTTCCGACAGCTACAAGCTCGACGATCCGAAGCTGAAGTACGCCGACATCATCAAGGCCGGTCACATCAACCAGGACCTGGCTCGTTACGAGCTGCGCCGGGTCTGGCATGTGGTTGCAACCCTGAAGGAAGGTCAGCGTCACATCTACGCCAAGCGTGACTTCTACATCGACGAAGATACCTGGCAGGCAGCGGTGATCGATCACTACGACGGTCGTAACCAGCTCTGGCGTGTAGCGGAAGCTCACTCCCAGAACTACTACAACGTTCAAGTGCCTTGGTACACCCTGGAAGCCCTCTACGACCTGCAGTCCGGCCGTTACCTGGCACTGGGCATGAAGAACGAAGAGAAGTCGGCATACAACTTCGGTTTCACTGCCACCACCAGCGACTTCACGCCGGCGGCATTGCGTCAGACCGGGGTTCGTTAACCTGAACTGAACAGAGGCCGCATCCTCGAAAGAAGCCCCGACTGGTTCGGGGCTTTTTTTTGTTCGTAGACTTTTTGTAGCCATTTGTAGCAATAACCTTCATTACCTCTTCGTTTACCGCTAGTCTGCGGACATCTGCAACGCCGCCAACAGCATTTCAAACAAGAGCCGGCCATGACTGATCTGTCCCCACTCCCGGGCCATGCAAGCGTTACCGTCGCAACATTGGACGGGCGTTTTTATCGGCCTCCGCTGCCCGACGGCCATGTGCTGCGGCCTCGTTTATGCGAGCGCCTCAGTGCCGGTCTCGGTGGCCGGCTGCTGCTGGTCAGCGCGCCGGCGGGGTTTGGCAAGAGTTCATTGGCTGTGGAGTTCTGCCAGGGGCTGCCGGCGCATTGGCAAAGTCTCTGGCTGGGGTTGAGTCCGCGGGACAACGATCCAGGCCGTTTTCTGGAGCGATTGCTCGAAGGCCTTCAGGACTTTTTTCCGCAGTTGGGCCGCCAGTCTCTGGGGCTGCTGAAAATGCGTCAGCGGCATCAGCCGTTTGCTTTTGAAGAATGGCTGGACGGCTTGCTCGACGAGTTGGCCGTGCACCTGTTGCCGACAGCGCCATTGCTGCTGGTCCTCGATGACTATCATCTGGCCCAGGGGCCGGTGCTCGATCGTTGCCTGCAGTTTTTCCTCAATCACCTTCCCGACGGCTTGCTGGTGATGGTCACCAGTCGCCAACGTCCGGACTGGCATCTGGCGCGGCTGCGGTTGTCGCGACAATTGCTTGAGTTGCATGAGCAGGATCTGCGCCTGACGCACGACGAAGCCTTGACCCTGCTCGATCGGCACAGCAGTTCGTTGCGTGGCGAAGCACTGGAAAACCTGATCCAGCGCAGTGAAGGCTGGGTTGCCGGCTTGCGTTTCTGGTTGCTGGCGGCCTCCGAAGCCGGTTCCGACGGTGCATTACCCCAGTCCTTGCACGGTGGGGAAGGGCTGATTCGCGATTACCTGCTCGAAGAAGTCATCGATTGCCTGCCCGCCGAGGTGCAGTCGTTCCTTTATGACACGGCCCCTCAAGAGCGTTTTTGCAGCGAGCTGTGCGATGCCGTTCGCGAAGCGCATGACAGCGCCGAGATCCTGCGTTTTCTGCTTGCGCACCAAGTGTTCCTCGTACCACTGGACGAACATGGCCACTGGTACCGCTATCACCATCTGTTTTCCGACCTGCTGCGTACCCGGCCAACCTCACAGGCGATGGTGCCGGCGGCCAGTCTGCATCTGCGCGCGTGTCGCTGGTTCAATGCCCAGGGCCTGCTCGATGAGGCGGTGGAGCAGGCGTTGCGCGCCGGGCATCTGGATGTCGCGGCCAACCTGGTGCAGAACCTTTCGGAAGAGCAATTGCTGGCGGAACAGAATGTCGGCATGTTGCTGCGCTGGAAAATGGACTTGCCCGACAGCCTGCTGATCAGCACGCCACGCTTGATCGTGCTTTACAGCTGGGCCTTGGGGCTGGCCTGTCAGCTCGACGCCGCCGAAGAGTTGGCCAATCATCTGAGCCGTTTCCTGCCGGCCCCCTCGGCCACTGCGCAGAAATCCATGCTGGCGCAATGGCTGGCATTGAGCGGGATCATTGCCCGCGGGCGCGGCAACCGCGAATTGACGCTGCTGTATTGCACCGAAGCGCTGGAAAGCCTGCCATCGAAACGCTACGGCCAGCGCCTGATGTGCCTCTCGACCCTTTCCAACCTGGCCATTGCCGACGGCGACTTGTGGCGCGCCCGTGGCTTGAACCGCGACTCGCTTGAACTGGCGCAACGGGTGGGTAATCCGTTGTTCGAAGCGCTGGCCCATTACGACCGGGCGCGCGTGTTGCAGGCGCGAGGGGAAATCCTGCGCTCGCTGGACGAAGTCCGTCAGGGGCTGCAACGCCTGCAAGGGTTGTCGCCGCAACGGCT
The DNA here is from genome assembly GCF_014852385.1 of Pseudomonas sp. PDM03. Classification (NCBI taxonomy): domain Bacteria; kingdom Pseudomonadati; phylum Pseudomonadota; class Gammaproteobacteria; order Pseudomonadales; family Pseudomonadaceae; genus Pseudomonas; species Pseudomonas sp. PDM03. The sequence continues at coordinate 80,477 of NZ_JACVBM010000016.1, forward strand.
GTATGCCGTGCGCGCTCGATTGACCTTGTACGAAGGATTTCTGCTGGCCCTGCGCCTGCAACCACAGACCGCGCGGCTGCGTTTGCAGGCCGGTTTGACTGAGGCCCGCGCCTGTCGCGACATCAGTGTCCTGATCGGCCACTGCGTGATCGCCCGGCTCGAAGGCAGCAGCGGCGAGTTCGCCAAGGCCTTTGCCGAACTCGCCGAAGCCGAACGGTTGATGCACATCTGGGACGTCCCGCCGATTTACTACCTGGCGATGATTACCCTGGTCAAATGCGAACTCTGGCTGGCCCAGGGACGCACCGATCTGGCCGAAGCCTGGCTCGCACGACTGGGCCAGACCTACAACGGCGAAACGCCTGCGGCACCGCCGGAATTCCATCCGCAACTGCCGCTGCATATCGAGTTGCAGCAGGCCTTGCTTGAGGTCATTCAGGCGCAGCCGATGTTGGCCGAAGGGCGATTGAATGCGTTACTCGAGCATGGTCAGCAAACCGGTCGGCAGTTGCTCAGTGTGATGGCGCTGACACAAAAAACCGAACTGCTCCTTGCGCACAACCGCGAGCCTGAAGCCCGGCAGGCCTTCGCTCAGGCCCTTGAAGCGGCCAGTGGCGGCGCGCTTCAGCCTTTTGATGGCTTGTTGACCAAATGCCCTGACTGGCTTCGCGAGCAACTGCAGAACTGCGCGAAAGCGACGGTATCGCAGAGCCTGTCGGAGCGACTCCCCGTTATCGCTGCACGCCTTGCTCCGGAGCCCTCACAAACCTGCGAGCAACTCAGTTCCCGCGAACTGTCGGTTCTGAAACTCATTGCCCAAGGCTGCTCGAACCAGGAAATCAGCGATCAGCTGTTCATTTCCCTGCACACGGTGAAAACCCACGCCAGCCACATCAACAGCAAGCTCGGGGTTGAACGGCGCACGCAGGCGGTGGCGAGGGCCAAGGCATTGGGAGTGTTGGGCTGACGTAGTGTGACGATACACAGGCGGTCAATGGCTGGACGCAATTGTGTGCGAAAATCCCTCGTCCCCGTTTTTATCGAGCATGCCCCGATGTCCCAACAACCGACCCTCATCCGCGAAACCTTCCCCGTAGGCCCGTTGCAGTGCAACTGCACGATCATCGGCGATCCGGTGACGAAGAAGGCCATCGTGGTCGATCCGGGCGGCAATCACGAATTGATCCTCGCACGGCTCGATGCCCTGGGCCTGAAGGTTGTCAGCATCATCCATACCCATGCGCACCTCGATCACTTCCTGGCCTCCGGTCAGTTGAAGGAGAAAACCGGCGCGACCCTGCACTTGCACAAAGAGGATCAGTTCCTCTGGGACAATCTGGAGATGCAATGCCAGATGTTCGGTGTGCCTTACACGCCGGTTCCATCGCCGGATCGCTGGTTGGCCGACGATGAAGAACTCGCCTGCGGTTGCGGCGTGGCGTTGCACACGCCAGGTCATACGCCAGGTTCCATGAGCTTTTGGTTTTCAGAGGCTAAGCTGCTGATTGCCGGTGACACGTTGTTTCGTCGCGGGGTAGGGCGCACGGATTTGTGGGGTGGCGATCAGGCGACCATCGTGCGGTCGATCAAACAGCGCCTGTACACCCTTGATGAAGACGCAACGGTGGTGACCGGTCATGGTCCGGATACGCGTCTGGGTGATGAAATGCGCGACAACCCTTTTGTGCGGGCTTAAGGGGATCGACGGAATTTTCTGCGCCCGAAATGATCCAACGCCCGCAAAGAACCAATGCCTAAGACCCGTTGCATCCCAGAATGCAAAAAGTAGGAGCTCTTCATGTTCACCAAGCAGCGTTTGATTATTGTCGCTACGGCTGTGGCCTTGCTGTCAGGCTGCGCCTCGCCCAACCCATATGACAGCAGCCAGGGGCAGGCCGACGGTGGTTCCACGGGCATGAGCAAAACCGCCAAGTACGGCGGCCTCGGCGCTCTGGCGGGTGCGTTGGCCGGTGCCGCCATCAACCACGATAACCGTGGCAAGGGTGCGCTGATCGGCGCCGCCGTAGTGGGTGCTTCGGCTGCCGGTTACGGTTACTACGCCGACCAGCAAGAGAAAAAGCTGCGCGCCAGCATGGCCAACACCGGTGTTGAAGTGCAGCGTCAGGGCGATCAGATCAAGCTGATCATGCCGGGCAACATCACGTTCGCCACCGATTCGGCGAACATCGCTTCCAGCTTCTATCAGCCACTGAACAACCTGGCCGGTTCGCTCAAAGAGTTCAACCAGAACCAGATCGAAATCGTTGGTTACACCGACAGCACCGGCAGCCGTCAGCACAACATGGACCTGTCCCAGCGTCGTGCGCAGAGCGTGGCGACTTACCTGACGTCCCAAGGTGTCAGTGGTGCCAACCTGTCGGCGCGTGGCGCCGGGCCGGATAACCCGATTGCCAGCAACGGCGACGTCAATGGCCGGGCACAGAACCGTCGCGTCGAGGTCAACCTCAAGGCGATTCCGGGTCAGGAGTACCCACAGCAGTAAACGCAGCCCCTTTACCCACCTGACTGAACCCCAGGCGTAAAAAAAACCGCCCGATCCTAAACAGATCGGGCGGTTTTTTTGTGTCGAAAGTTCTGGCCCCTTCGCGGGCAAGCCCGCTCCCACAGTGACCGAGTCGCTTGATAGGTACGCGATCCCCTGTGGGAGCGGGCATGCTCGCGAAGGGGCCGAGTCGGCACCAAAGGTATTGGATCAGCAACAAAAAAGCCCCCGGACAATCACTCGTCCGAGGGCTTTTGTGTATCGCGCGAAACCTGATTACTTCTTCAGGCCGTAATGCTCATCAAGCATGCCCGGCGCGTTCGGGGCTTTGGGGGCGTAGTCGCGAGGCGGCTCCTGATTGCGCGGTGGCGTCAGGCGTTCCCGTGGGGCCGCTGCCGCGTCGGCGTGCAGCGAAGCCAGCAGGCGTTGGCGGGTTTGCTCGTCCAGGGCCAGGCGGTTGGCACCCTCGGCGAGGTGATCCTGCACTTCCTGATAGCTCTGAGTCAGTTTCTTGACCAGGTTTGCAGTGCTGTTGAAGTGGGTAACCACCTCGTTCTGATAACTGTCAAAACGTTCCTGAATGTCATCCAGCTGACGTTGTGTGCTGCTCGGCGCGGCGTTCGGCACCAGGCGAGCGATCAGGAATCCAATGGCGACACCCACAACCAGGGCAAGAGTCGGCAACAACCAAACTAAGAGCGAGTGTTCCACGAGTCCTTCCTCTATAAACGGCTTTGCTTTACGTTAACGGCTCGAACCTGCGCTGTATACCGCGATTCACTCGCAATACATCGGCACAGACAATTTGCTAGACGAGTCGACCCGATTCGAGGTCACGGAGTTCCTTCCTTGCTTATGCGCGAAACCCCTGTAGTGATTGACGGCCCGGTCGGTCAACTGGAAGCTCTTTACCTGAACAATGAAGCGCCGCGCGGCATCGCGCTGATCTGCCACCCGAACCCGGTGCAGGGCGGCACCATGCTCAACAAAGTGGTCTCGACCCTGCAGCGCACCGCGCGCGATGCCGGTTTGATTACCTTGCGTTTCAACTACCGTGGCGTCGGTGCCAGCGAAGGCACGCACGACATGGGGACCGGAGAAGTCGACGATGCCCAGGCAGCGGCCGCATGGCTGCGTGCCAAACACCCTGATTTGCCGCTGACGTTGTTCGGTTTCTCCTTCGGCGGTTTTGTTGCAGCAAGTCTCGGCGGACGCCTGGAAGCGCAGGGTGAACAGCTCAAGCATTTGTTCATGGTCGCGCCAGCGGTGATGCGCCTCGGCGATCAAGACCCACTGCCGCAGCAGGGCGAGCTGACCCTGATCCAGCCGGAAACCGATGAAGTCATTGACCCGCAAGCTGTCTACGACTGGTCCGAGAAACTCGATCGTCCCCATGAGCTGCTGAAAGTGGCAGAATGCGGACACTTTTTTCATGGCAAGCTGACCGATCTCAAGGATCTGATCCTGCCGCGTCTTTCGAATTGATTGCAGTCTGACAAGCGATTACCCATGACGACTCGTACCCGTATCCTCACCGGCATCACCACCACCGGCACGCCGCACCTGGGCAACTACGCCGGTGCCATCCGCCCGGCGATCCTTGCCAGCCGCGACAGCAATGCCGATTCGTTCTACTTCCTGGCCGACTACCACGCCCTGATCAAATGCGATGACCCGCTGCGCATCCAGCGCTCGCGTCTGGAAATCGCCGCGACCTGGCTGGCCGGTGGCCTGGATGTGGACCGCGTGACGTTCTATCGCCAGTCCGACATCCCGGAAATCCCGGAACTGACCTGGCTGTTGACCTGCGTTGCCGCCAAGGGGCTGCTCAACCGCGCCCACGCCTACAAAGCTTCGGTGGACAAGAACGTCGAAACCGGCGAAGACCCGGATGCCGGTATCACCATGGGCCTGTACAGCTATCCGGTGCTGATGGCCGCGGACATCCTGATGTTCAATGCGCACAAGGTGCCGGTCGGTCGTGACCAGATCCAGCACGTGGAAATGGCCCGGGACATCGGTCAGCGTTTCAACCATCTGTTTGGCCAGGGCAAAGAATTCTTCACCATGCCCGAGGCGCTGATCGAAGAAAGCGTCGCGACGCTGCCCGGCCTCGACGGTCGCAAGATGTCGAAGAGCTACGACAACACCATTCCGTTGTTCAGCAGCGCCAAAGAGATGAAAGACGCGATCTCGCGGATCGTCACTGACTCCCGCGCGCCGGGCGAAGCCAAAGATCCAGACAATTCGCACCTGTTCACGCTGTTCCAGGCCTTTGCCACCCCGGCGCAGGCCGACGAATTCCGCAGCGAATTGTTGCAGGGCCTGGGTTGGGGCGAGGCGAAGAATCGTCTGTTCCAACTGCTCGACAGCGAACTGGGCGAGTCCCGCGAGCGTTATCACCAACTGATCGAACGCCCGGCTGATCTGGAAGACATCCTGCAAATCGGTGCGAAAAAGGCCCGTGCCGTAGCGACGCCTTTCCTTAACGAATTGCGCGAAGCGGTCGGCTTGCGTTCTTTCGTGGCCCAGACGCAAGTCGCGGCGACCACCAAGAAGAAAGCCGCGAAAGCTGCGCGTTTTGTCAGCTTCCGTGAAGACGACGGCAGTTTCCGCTTCCGTCTGCTGGCGGCCGATGGCGAGCAACTGCTGCTGTCGCGCAACTTCGCCGACGGTAAAACCGCTGGTCAGGTGACCAAACAACTGCAAGCGGGCCAGCCTCTGGACGTGCGCAATGAAGACCTGAGCTTCAGCGTCTGGCTGGAAGGCGAGTGCGTGGCCGATAGCCCGGCGTTCGCCGACACGGCGGCCCGTGACGTTGCCATCGACGCTCTGCGGATTGCGCTGACGCCGGTTCAGGAATAATCAACGGCTCGGTCCGACCAAGGGCCGATTGCCATTCCCACGGGCCATCGCTACAGTGACGGCCCGTTTTTGTTGCCTTGCTAACGAATTATGACGCCCCTAGAACGATATCAAGCTGATCTGAAACGCCCGGAATTCTTCCATGACGCCGCGCAGGAAACCGCCGTGCGCCATTTGCAGCGCCTGTACGACGATCTGGTCGCGGCCTCGCAGAACAAACCGGGCCTGCTCGGCAAGCTGTTTGGCAAGAAAGAACAGGCGCCGGTCAAGGGCCTGTATTTCTGGGGCGGCGTAGGCCGGGGCAAGACTTACCTGGTCGACACCTTCTTCGAAGCGCTGCCGTTCAAGGAAAAGACCCGGACTCACTTCCACCGCTTCATGAAGCGTGTGCATGAAGAGATGAAGACCCTCGGCGGCGAGAAAAACCCGCTGACCATCATCGCCAAGCGCTTCTCCGACGAGTCGCGAGTGATCTGTTTCGATGAATTCTTCGTTTCCGACATCACCGACGCGATGATCCTCGGCACACTGATGGAAGAGCTGTTCAAGAACGGCGTGACCCTGGTCGCCACTTCGAACATCGTCCCGGACGGTTTGTACAAGGACGGCTTGCAGCGTGCGCGCTTCCTGCCGGCCATCGCGCTGATCAAGCAGAACACCGAGATCGTCAACGTCGACAGCGGCGTCGATTATCGTCTGCGTCACCTCGAGCAAGCGGAGCTGTTCCACTTCCCGCTCGATGAGGCGTCTCACGAAAGCCTGCGCAAGAGCTTCCGTGCGCTGACGCCGGAATGCACGGCGGCCATCGAGAACGATGTGCTGATCATCGAGAACCGCGAAATCCGTGCCTTGCGCACCTGCGATGACGTGGCCTGGTTTGACTTCCGCGAACTCTGCGACGGCCCGCGCAGCCAGAACGATTACATCGAACTGGGCAAGATCTTCCACGCCGTGCTGCTCAGCGGTGTCGAGCAGATGAGCGTCACCACCGACGACATCGCCCGACGCTTTATCAACATGGTCGACGAGTTCTACGACCGTAACGTGAAGCTGATCATTTCCGCCGAAGTCGAGCTCAAAGACCTCTACACCGGCGGTCGCCTGAATTTCGAATTCCAGCGCACCCTCAGCCGTCTGCTGGAAATGCAATCCCACGAATTCCTGTCCCGGGCTCACAAGCCGTAGGAAATTTCGGAAAATGAAAAAGGCCTGCAATTGCAGGCCTTTTTTGTGCGCCCAAGATCCCATGTAGGAGTGAGCTTGATCGCGATGAACCCGAGGTCGCCGCGGGGCGCCAGATTTTACGCGTCATCGTTGACGACCATCGTCGGAACGCCGCCCGGAGCCGGCTCGCTCCTACAAGGGGCGCTTGTCAGGTGTGTGAAACATGTTTTGCCAGTTCATCTTGCCGATGGCAACCGACCAGCAGCCACAACAGGATTCTGGCTTTGCGCGGACAGAGAAACCCCGCCATCAGAGCGCCCTTGCGCGTCAGGTCGATCTCGCCGCCGTCAAAGCCATAGGTCGAGCGAGCCGTAGCGCCGGAGCCGGTCCGGGTGGCAACGATGACTGGAATCTTCTGCGCGATTGTTTCGATCCGTTCCGCCCAATTCACCGAAACATGCCCCGCGCCGAACCCCGCGATCACCAGCCCGGCGTAGCCCAGCCCCACGATGTTCTCCAGTAACAGACTGTCGGCGGACAGCGACGCTTCCAGCAAGGCAATCCGTTGTGTGGTCTGGACCGGTAAAGGCAGGACATTGCGTGGGACCGGTGGGCGAAGATAACGAACGCTGTCTTCCACCAACAGACCCACGGGCCCCACGATCGGAGAAGAAAACGCCTGCAAGGCCAATGAGTCGGTTTTGCGCACCGCGGATGCCGAATGAATCTGACCGTTCATGACCACCTGGACACCGCGCTGACGGCTGCTTGATGCCAATGCCACCCGACAGGCATCCAGAAGGTTTGCCGGCCCATCCGCTCCGGCCTGAACCGCGGAGCGCATTGCGCCCGTCAGGATCAACGGTGCGTCGTGGTCCCACAGGTAATCGAAGAAGGTGGCGGTTTCTTCCAGGGTGTCGGTGCCCTGAGTGATGACCACGCCTATGGCGCCTTGCTTGATCTGAAAGTTCGCCCAGGACAATACGTTCAGCAGAAACCCGAAATCCAGTGAAGCACTGGGCAGTAGTCCCAGCGTTTCAATCGATACCTCAGCCAGCAACGTCAATTCCGGAATGGATGCCAGCAGCGTTTCACCACTGACGGTCGGAATCACGCCTTCACTGGCGTGTCTGGCTTGCATGCTCACGGTACCGCCAAGTGCGGCGATGGCCAGTTTGGGCAAGTCCATTTGATACCTCGCTTGAGTGTGAAGAGATCGGCGGCACCGCATTCGCGGTGCCGCCGAATGGCGACGCGGGTCAGTTGGCGATCAGGAAGCCGATAAACGGAATGATCAGCAGCGTGCTGATGGCCATGGACAGTACATTACCAATGAAGCCATGCATGTCGGCCGGCAGCCGTTTGGCGATCGCGCACGCCAGAGGCGGTGCAATCAAGGCGCCGAGCAGTGCGCTCATGACGATGACCGGCCAGGTGCCGCCATACGTCAGAACTGCTGCCGGCACCACCGACACCAGCGGGACGTAGGTCGGATACCAACCGAGTGACATCCATTGTCGCCGCCAGATCACAACCCCCACCGCTGATGTCAGGGCCTGTGCGCCGATCAGTTGTGGCAGCAGTGCTGAACCATAAACCGGGCTCAGCGGGTTCAGTGTAAACGCCAATAGTGCGCCAAGAATCAGGCCGAGGCTGGCCCATTCGTTGCCATAGAACGGCGCTTCCGAAAAGTCCGCCAGCACCCGGCGCAGGCTCCAGGTGACGCCGTAGTCAGGCGTTTTGGCGGGGGCGGTTTCGGCTGCAGGCTCGGGCGGTTGGCTGGACGAGGCAGACTTCACCAGACTCGGTACGTAGCGGCACAGCAGGAAGGCCAATACGCTCGCGATCGCCATGCCCGAGACATTGCCAATGACCACAGGCAACGCCAGCGGGTTGCACACGTAATTGACCATCAGCAAGCACATCGGCGTAACGAGTACCGCCCCCAGGATGGCGCCGTTGATCGTGACCTTCCAGCCGCTGCCGAACATCAACACCATCGCTGCCGGCAGTGAAACGAAGGCGGCAAACGTCGGTTGCCAGCTATCGGCCGTCACCGTCCAGCCCCACAGCAGGTTGCTCAACACCAGCCCAAGCAACGAACTGGTCACCAGCCACGGCCACAGTCCGCTGCCGTAGGAGATGGCGAAGCCTTGCCAGGATTTTCCGGTGCGGTTGGCCCAATAGGCCAGGTAGGCGCCCGCCAACAACCCGATTGAGGCGAACTCGTGTTTGTAGAACGCCACTTCGCTGATGTCCCCCAGCACCCAGCGCAACCATGCGCTGGGTTCGGGGAGGTTCGAGAGCAAATGACGATAGTCGGGCCAATGGGCGGCCCAGTCAGAACGGTGGGTGAATGACAACCAGACGATCAGGGCTGCCGTGCCGAGCACCAGGAAGAGGATCGCAGTGTCCAGTGATGATCTCGTAGCGAGACGATCAGACGGTTTTTTTTCAGTGGTGGATTCCATCGGTCATTGCCCCTTGTCAGCGTGGCAGGCAAGGGTGCTGGGTGTACCCGAGCATCTGATCGTAGAGATCGGCTCGACGATCGCGATGCAGATCGTTCAGGTCGTTCCAGATCGGTGCACTGCGAGAGCTGGTCAGGTCGATGTCGGCGAAGAGGATTTCCTGTTGGTCCGCTGAAGCCACTGCTCCGATCGGCCAGCCGTTGGTGCCGGCAATCAACGAGCAACCCAGGTAACGCGCGCCGCGTTCCTCGCCGATTCGGCTGGCGGCAGCGATAAACACATTGTTTACATGCGCGGCCGTCATCGTCAGGTACGACGCCATGCACTTGCCGGCCTCGTCGAACAGCGGTGGTGGTGTCCACACCCAGTTGTTCAGGCTGCAGATGATGTCAGCGCCTTGCTGGGCGAGAATTCGTGGCACTTCCGGAAACCAGATATCCCAGCAGATCAACAAACCGATACGCCCGATTGGAGTATCGAAAACCGGGAAGCCCAAGTCGCCGGGGGTAAACCAGAGTTTTTCCAGGTTCCACAGATGCGCTTTTCGGTACTTGCCGATAAAGCCGTCAGGCCCTACCAGCACGCCGGTGTTGAAAAGGCGCATACCGTCGCGCTCGGCCAGACCGGCCACCAGGTAAACCTTGTGTTGCTGGGCGAAGTCCATCCAGTGTTGCACGCTCGGCCCGTCGGGTACGGACTCTGCATGGGCAAAGGCATCCTGGCGATTGCCGAAGAAATAGCCGGTATTGGAAAGCTCGGGCAGGACGATGAGATTCGCTCCGCCGTTGACTGCTTCCAGGGCTAACTCCAGGCTGCAACGCAGGTTGTCTGCACATTTCTCGGTGCCGACCTGAGGGTCGAATTGCACGACTGCTACACGAACAGGGCTTGTTGGATCGCTCATTGCCGATGACCTCTTTTTTATTGTTATTCACGCGGTTTAATTGCGTCTTTATTAAGTGTTGTAACGGCAAAGGGGCGTAAGTCGGCGGCTTCCGGTAAGGCTGTAGGCCGTTTCCGAAGTTGATTGAAGGAGGGTTGAATCGGTGTGCCAGGTGTGCCAGGTGGGGCAGGGAGGGAGAGCCATGCACGTAGTGCATGGCTCTGGAACGGGGCGATCAGCCTTTCAGTCGGTAATGCGGATAGTCATTCATGGAGAAACCACCATTGAAGGTCGCGGCGGTTTTGTTGCAAATGTGAATGACCGCATCGACAGCCCCTCGAAAGCAGGGCTCCGTCCATCCCGCGTCGACGGAAAACGACTCTCCAGAAAAATACAGACCTGAGACATGAGCATAGTCCCGGTTGTACTTCATCAGGCCCACCGCCTCATAGTAAGTGCCGGGTCGGTATAGCTTGGCGCAACCCAGGGCGTTTTTATCGGTAACCCAGCGTTGGACCACGGCTTGATCAATACCGATGTAAGGAGAAATTTTCTCCTGAATGTTGGCTGAGTTCATGAGGATGCGATCCAGCTCCTTGACGCACTTGGTCACCAGTTCTTTGTCGGCGAACGAGGCGAGCTTGGTGGCGTCATCCTCCCATGTGTAACTCAGGAGGATGCAGTCATAGCTGTAGTTGTCGTTGTAGCGGTAGGTGTAGACATCGTGGATAAAACTGTCGGTGACGATGGCTTGCGGGATTTTGTGGTTTTTTGAAAGAAATGTTTTTTTCAGCGGTGCAAAGACTTTGCAACTGGTCTCCCAGTGCGCTGTTTTATAGGCATTGATCGTCTCGAAAGGCAGCATTTCCTGAGCGAAATTTTCAAGTGTGATTCGAGTTTCGATCAGCCAGGACGGTAAGGTCATGATGACCGAATCAAAGTCGTCGTAATGTTCCCGGGTTTGCTCGGGGCGACTGTGTTTCCAGTTGAAGTAGACGCGTGTTTTCTGGTTCGTCAGTTTTTCAAGTTTCGTAACGGATGAGTCCGTGAGGAAGCCATTGCTTCTTTCGAGGCTGTGCTCATGGACGGATTTTCCGGTTTCATCGATTTTCATGAACAACAGGCATTCGTCCAGAGCGGCGAGGCCGATGTAGCGAGGTCTGTCGAAGCTCAGCCCCATCGAATCATGAACAGCTTCGCTGTGCAGGTAGGGAGATGCCAGGGGATCGCCATTCGTGTCCACCCGGCCATGGATCAATTGCAACTGGCTGCTGAATCCGAAGATGGCAGTGCGTAGCGGATAAAGGCAGCAGACATCGTAAAAGGCTCCCCAGCTACCGTCACCGATGCCGATCGCATAGAAAACCGCAGACTCGTCTGCGGACATTCCCATTCCACCAAAGTCCCCTGGCGAGCCTTCGCTCCAGATTTCCAGTGCTGGCATGCGGACCAGATCTCGGAACGAAACGCTCTCGTATTTTTCGACGATGGCGGCCCACATGGCTTCCCATTCCTGACTGGCATACACCTCTGCAACGTGCCGGGTCATGCGATCGGCAAAGGCTTTCCACTTGGCATAGACCTTTTGCAGTTCTGTGCCCGGTGGGGGTGTCAGACCGTCTTCGTTTTTCCAGATCAACATTTCAGGTGCCGGTCCGGCGCCCATGTTTCCCTCTCTGAGATAGATCCCGGTCGAGGTGACCCACTGGCTTCCGGGGTTGGCGAAGTCTGAAATGGACAGGTCAAACGCCTTCGCGTAGTAAGCCATCAGGGACCTGCCCTCTGTCGGCGGCTCGTCTGCCCGGTTGAAAAAGGGCATGCGCATGGCCCCCATTTCAAAGGGTGTATGACTTTGCGTGGAGCTCCGGCTTCCAGGAATGGTCAGGTGCCTGCCACCAACGCGCCTGGATTGCTCTATGAGGGTGATATGGGTAAAGCCGCAGCGATAGAGTTCTCTGGCGGCAGTCAGTCCGGTTACGCCGGCACCGATAATGCAGATTCTATGAGTGGGGTCGGTTGCTTTGGCTATTCCGTTTTCCTGCTCGACCAACGTTCGATAGTCGAAGCACAGGTCCGGCGGGTTCGGAAAGCGGGCAATCCATTTGCTTTTGGCTGATCGCTTTGTCCGAGTCTCTTTGGCAACGTATGAGGGGTAGTTGTAGCTTGATCCGATAGTCACTGTTGATCTTCCCTGTCAGCACTGATGATGTTTGCAGGGGAAGATGTTGATGCATTGAGCTATTCGGGAATATGAGCAAAGTGGGGCGCGGAGCTGCGCTGAATTCCCTTTGTCGCGTGGGAAAAAGGCCAGGATTGCGGACTTTTTTGCCTGTGCCGAAGAAACCCTGTGGGAGCGAGCCTGCTCGCTCCCACATTGGAATTGTGTGCCTAGCCCTTAAGCCGCTTGCTGAAACTGCTGGCGATACTGGTTCGGCGACAACTCGGTGTGCTGGCGGAACAGCCGCGCGAAGAAGCTCGCATCGTCGTAACCGACTTCATAACTGATGGTCTTGATGCTCTTGCGACTTCCGGACAGCAAGCCCTTTGCCGTTTCAATGCGCAGGCGTTGCAGGTAATGCAGCGGCTTGTCGCCGGTGGCGGTCTGGAAGCGGCGCATGAAGTTGCGGATGCTCATGCCGTGCTCGCGTGCAACGTCCTCGAAGCGGAACTTGTCGGCGAAGTGCTCTTCGAGCCAGTGCTGGATCTGCAGGATGATCACGTCCTGGTGCAGCTTCTGGCCGCCGAAGCCGATGCGTCCCGGCGAGTAGCTGCGCTGCACTTCATAGAGAATGTCGCGGGCCACGGCCTGGGCCACGTTGGCGCCGCAGAAGCGCTCGATCAGGTAGATATAGAGGTCGCACGCGGACGTGGTGCCGCCGGCGCAATAGAGGTTGTCGGCGTCGGTCAGGTGCTTGTCCTGATTGAGGTAAACCCTCGGGAAACGCTCGGCAAACGCGTTGAAGAAGCGCCAGTAAGTGGTCGCTTCCTTGCCATCGAGCAACCCGGCTTCGGCGAGCCAGAACACCCCGGTGGCCTCGCCGCACAGTACCGCGCCGCGCGCATGCTGCTGGCGCAACCACGGCAGGATCTGTGGATAACGTTGGCAAAGGGTTTCGAAATCGTCCCAGAACGCCGGGAGGATGATGACGTCAGCGTTTTCCAGGCCGCCGTCCACCGGCATGATCACGTCGCTGAAGCTGTTGACCGGTTTGCCGTCGGGGCTGACCAGGCGCGTTTCGAACGCCGGTGTCAGGCCCTGGCCCAGTTGTTTGCCGTAACGCAGGCTGGCCAGGTGGAAGAAATCCTTGGCTTGCATGAGGGTGGAAGCGAAAACCCGGTCGATAGCCAGGATGCTGACGCGCCGCAAGGGCGTGGAGACTTGGTTAGACATAATTCAACTTTATTCTTATAGGGGAAAGTGGTCACCAGACGGCTGGATCGTCTTATTTTTTGTCGGATGTGTCCAGTGTCCTGTATCGGAAGCGAGGCTTAGTCTCTGAAGGTCTATTCCTTCTAACAATAACGACAGGTGCCGCATGATCCCCAGAACCTTGTTCAGTTCCGAGCACGAACTTTTTCGCGACAGCGTGCGAACTTTCCTCGAAAAAGAGGCCGTGCCGTTTCATGGGCAATGGGAAAAACAAGGCTATATCGATCGCCAACTCTGGAACAAGGCAGGGGAAGCGGGGATGCTTTGTTCGCACCTGCCGGAAGAGTACGGCGGGCTGGGAGCGGATTTTCTCTACAGTGCGGTGGTGATCGAAGAGGTGGGGCGTCTGGGGCTGACCGGGATCGGTTTTTCCCTGCATTCCGACATCGTCGCGCCGTACATCCTGCATTACGGCAGCGAAGCGCTGAAACACAAATACCTGCCAAAACTGGTGTCCGGCGAGATGGTCACCGCGATTGCCATGACCGAGCCGGGTGCCGGTTCCGACCTGCAAGGGGTGAAAACCACGGCGGTGCTCGATGGCGATGAATATGTGATCAACGGTTCGAAGACGTTCATCACCAACGGCTATCTCGCGGACCTGGTGATTGTCGTGGCCAAGACCGATCCGAAGGCGGGCGCGAAGGGCACCAGCCTGTTTCTGGTCGAGGCCGACACACCGGGTTTTGCCAAGGGCAAGCGCCTGGAAAAAGTCGGCATGAAAGCGCAGGACACCTCGGAGCTGTTCTTCCAGGATGTTCGCGTGCCGAAAGAAAACCTGCTGGGCCAGGCCGGGATGGGCTTCGCGTATCTGATGCAGGAATTGCCGCAAGAGCGTCTGACGGTTGCTGTTGGCGGACTGGCATCGGCTGAGGCTGCGCTGCAATGGACACTGGAATACACCCGCGAGCGCAAGGCGTTCGGCAAGGCGATTGCCGACTTCCAGAACACCCGTTTCAAGCTGGCGGAGATGGCGACCGAGATCCAGATTGGCCGGGTCTTCGTCGATCGCTGCCTGGAGTTGCACCTGCAAGGCAAGCTCGATGTACCGACGGCGGCGATGGCCAAGTATTGGGGCACGGACCTGCAATGCAAGGTGCTCGACGAGTGCGTGCAGTTGCATGGCGGCTACGGGTTCATGTGGGAATACCCGATCGCCCGGGCGTGGGCGGATGCGCGGGTGCAGCGGATTTATGCCGGCACCAACGAAATCATGAAGGAGATTATCGCCAGATCATTGTAGGAGCCGGCTTGCCGGCGATTGAAGCGACGCGGTTTTGGCTGTAACCGCGTTGTCCCAATCGCCAGCAAGCCGGCTCCTACATGTGCGGGTTACGGAGCAGGATTCGGGTGATCCTTGTGGATCGCCTCGATCCCCGCCAGCACTTCATCGGAAAGTTTCAGCTCGAAGCTGGCAATGTTGCTGTCCAGTTGTTCCAGCGTCGTCGCGCCGATGATGTTGCTGGTCACGAACGGCTGCTGCGTCACAAACGCCAAGGCCATTTGCGCCGGGTCCAGACCGTGCTCGCGGGCCAGCGCCACATAACGGCTGCAGGCGGCTTCCGACTGTGGATTGAAATAGCGGCTGAAGCGGCTGTAGAGGCTCAGGCGACCTTTCGGCGGACGCGCGCCACCTTCGTACTTGCCCGACAGAAAACCGAACGCCAGCGGCGAATAGGCCAGCAGGCCGCACTGTTCGCGGATGGCGATTTCCGCCAGGCCGACTTCGAAGCTGCGGTTGAGCAGGTTGTACGGGTTCTGGATCGACACTGCACGCGGCCAGCCACGGGCTTCGGCCAGCGCCAGGAAACGCATGGTGCCCCACGGTGTTTCGTTGGACAGGCCGATGTGACGGATCTTGCCGGCCTTGACCTGTTCGTCCAGCGCTTCGAGGGTGTCCTCCAGCGGGGTCAGGTTCGCTTCGCTCTTGTGTTTGTAGCCCAGTTGACCGAAGAAATTGGTGCTGCGCTCCGGCCAGTGCAATTGATAGAGGTCGATGTAGTCGGTCTGCAGGCGCTTGAGGCTCGCATCCACGGCTTCGGTGATGTGCTGGCGGTTGTGGCGCAGGTTTTTGTCGCGGATGTAGTCGATGGTGTTGCCGGGGCCGGCGATCTTGCTGGCCAGGATCCAGTCGGCGCGATCACCGCGGCTTTTGAAGTAATTGCCGATGTAGCGCTCGGTGGTGGCGTAGGTTTCGGCTTTGGGCGGTACCGGGTACATCTCGGCGGTGTCGATGAAATTGATCCCGGCGCTTTTGGCCCGTTCAATCTGTGCGAAGGCTTCAGCTTCACTGTTTTGCTCGCCCCAGGTCATGGTTCCGAGGCAGATGGCGCTCACGTTCAGATTGGTTCGGCCTAGCTGTCGATAATCCATCAGGTGCTCCTTGGGCAAAACAATCATAAAAGCAGGTTGAAATATTTTTCGCAATCTGCATAATTGCGCACCTCTTTCTGCAGTGGAAGTGATGCGCCGCCGCCGAAGAATCTTGCCGTTGAACGGACGCGCCGACCCGAGCCCCCGAAAGCGTCTGTATCCGGCTGCCTTTGACTTGTCAAAGTACGCACTATTCAGTAAGATCCGCCGTCTAATTTACAGGGCGGCCCCTGAGGCTATAAAGAATGAAAACTTTTACTGCTAAACCGGAAACAGTACAGCGCGACTGGTTTGTCGTCGACGCTGCAGGTCAGACCCTGGGTCGTCTGGCCACCGAAATCGCGAGCCGTCTGCGTGGCAAGCATAAAGCTGAGTACACTCCTCACGTTGACACCGGCGATTACATCGTCGTTATCAATGCCGAGCAGATTCGTGTAACCGGTGCTAAAACCACCGACAAAATCTACTACTCCCACTCCGGTTTCCCGGGCGGCATCAAGTCGATCAACTTCGAAAAGCTGATCGCTAAAGCCCCTGAGCGCGTGATCGAGACCGCGGTCAAAGGCATGCTGCCTAAGAACCCGCTGGGTCGCGACATGTATCGTAAGCTGAAAGTCTATGCGGGCGCTGTACACCCTCATACTGCTCAGCAGCCCCAAGAACTGAAGTTTTAACGGAATAGTTCATTATGTCGGCGACTCAAAATTACGGCACTGGCCGTCGCAAGACCGCAACCGCACGCGTTTTCCTGCGTCCGGGTACTGGTAACATCTCCATCAACAACCGTTCGCTGGATAATTTCTTCGGCCGCGAAACTGCCCGCATGGTAGTTCGTCAGCCGCTGGAATTGACTGAGACTGTCGAGAAGTTCGACATCTACGTCACCGTGATCGGCGGTGGTGTAAGTGGTCAAGCTGGCGCAATCCGCCACGGCATCACTCGCGCTCTGATGGACTACGACGAAACCCTGCGTGGCGCTCTGCGCAAAGCTGGCTTCGTTACCCGCGACGCCCGTGAAGTTGAACGTAAGAAAGTCGGTCTGCGTAAAGCGCGTAAGCGTCCGCAGTACTCGAAGCGTTAATTCGCTTTCTCGTTCAAAAAGAACGCCCAGTTTCCTCACGGAGCTGGGCGTTTTTTTATGGGTGCGATTTATTAAAGAATTGCTCTGTGACAACTTGCCACATCCGCAGAGCCCCTATACTACAAGGCTTGGCAGTGGAGCCCTTCGGTAATTACCTTGTCAGAATTGGGGCTTTTCATTACCATTCGGCAAAATTTTTATAAGTACATAGTTTTACTTAGTAGATGCCTGATTTAACAGGCCACAAAGCTGATGGGAGAGGACTGAATGAGCAATGACGGCGTGAATGCAGGCCGGCGTCGCTTCTTGGTAGCAGCCACATCCGTGGTGGGTGCTGCAGGAGCGGTGGGGGCTGCGGTCCCGTTCGTGGGGTCATGGTTTCCCAGTGCCAAGGCGAAAGCCGCAGGTGCACCGGTGAAAGTGAATGTCAGCAAAATCGAGCCAGGCCAGCAGATGATTGCTGAGTGGCGCGGTCAGCCGGTGTTCATTGTCCGCCGTACCGAGGAAATCCTGGGGAATCTGAAAAAGATCGAGGGCCAGCTGGCTGACCCGACCTCCAAGAACTCGACACAACCGACCTATGTCGACCCGGTAACGCGTTCGATCAAGCCAGAGGTTCTGCTGCTGATCGGTATCTGTACGCACCTGGGTTGCTCGCCGACCTTCCGTCCCGAAGTGGCGCCTGCTGATCTGGGCAAGGACTGGGTAGGTGGCTATTTCTGCCCGTGCCACGGTTCCCACTACGATCTGGCTGGCCGCGTCTACAAGTCGCAACCTGCGCCTTTGAACCTGCCAGTTCCCCCGCATTCCTATGAGACCAATGAGATTATTGTCATTGGCGTCGATACGGAGAAAGCGTGATGAGCAAGTTCATGGATTGGGTTGATGCGCGCTTTCCCGCGACCAAAATGTGGGAAGACCATCTCAGCAAGTACTACGCCCCGAAGAACTTCAACTTCTTCTACTTCTTTGGTTCCCTGGCGCTGCTCGTTCTGGTCAACCAGATCGTTACCGGTGTCTGGCTGACCATGAGCTACACCCCGTCGGCGGAAGAAGCGTTTGCTTCCGTCGAATACATCATGCGCGACGTCGAGTACGGCTCGATCCTGCGTCTGCTGCACTCCACCGGCGCTTCGGCGTTCTTCATCGTGGTTTATCTGCATATGTTCCGTGGCTTGCTCTACGGTTCGTACCAGAAGCCGCGTGAGCTGGTGTGGGTCTTCGGCATGCTGATCTACCTGGCGCTGATGGCGGAAGCCTTCATGGGTTACCTGCTGCCGTGGGGCCAGATGTCCTACTGGGGTGCCCAGGTGATCATCTCGCTGTTCGGTGCGATCCCGGTCATCGGTAACGACCTGACTCAGTGGATCCGTGGTGACTACCTGATTTCCGGTATCACGCTGAACCGCTTCTTTGCCCTGCACGTTGTTGCCCTGCCGATCGTGATTCTCGGTCTGGTGGTGCTGCACGTTCTGGCGCTGCACGAAGTCGGCTCGAACAACCCGGACGGCGTGGACATCAAGAAATACAAAGACGAAAACGGCGTACCGCTGGACGGCATTGCCTTCCACCCGTACTACACCGTGAAAGATATCGTCGGCGTGGTGGTGTTCCTGTTCATCTTCTGCTCGATCGTGTTCTTCTTCCCGGAAATGGGCGGCTACTTCCTCGAGAAGCCGAACTTTGAAGTGGCGAACGCGTTCAAGACCCCAGAGCACATTGCTCCGGTCTGGTACTTCACACCGTTCTACGCGATTCTGCGGGCGGTTCCGGACAAGCTCCTGGGCGTTATCGCCATGGGTGCGGCCATCGCTGTACTGTTCGTCCTGCCATGGCTGGACCGTAGCCCGGTCAAGTCGATGCGCTACAAAGGCTGGTTGAGCAAAATCTGGCTCTGGGTGTTCTGCATCTCGTTCGTGATTCTGGGCGTGCTGGGTGTTCTGGCGCCGACTCCAGGCCGTACGTTGCTGTCGCAGGTGTGTACTTTCCTGTACTTCGCCTACTTCATTCTGATGCCTTTCTACACCAGGCTCGAGAAGACCAAACCGGTTCCGGAAAGGGTGACTGGCTGATGAAAAAGCTATTTGCTGTACTGATTCTTGCTGCTTTGCCTGTACTGTCCTTCGCTGCCGAGCACGGTGGTCCTGAGTTGGAAAAGGTCGACATCGACGTTTCCGACAAGGCCGCCATGCAAGATGGCGCGCGTACATTTGCCAACTACTGCATGGGCTGCCACAGCGCCAAGTTCCAGCGCTACGAGCGTGTTGCCGACGATCTGGGCATTCCTCACGATCTGATGCTGTCGAAGCTGGTGTTCACTGGCGCCAAGATCGGCGACCACATGAGCATCGGCATGCAGCCGGCTGACGCCAAGACCTGGTTCGGTGCTGCACCGCCTGACCTGACCCTGGTAGCTCGTGTTCGCGGTACGGACTGGCTCTACGGCTACCTGAAGTCGTTCTACGAAGATCCGTCGCGTCCTTGGGGCGTGAACAACAAGGTCTTCCCGAACGTGGGCATGCCGAACGTCCTGGTGGGCCTGCAAGGTCGTCAGGTCGTCGGTTGCAAACAGGTCCAGGTCGTCGAAGGCGGCAAGAAGCAATATGATCCGCTGACCGGTACCGCGCTGACTCATGAAGCGTGCGATCAGTTGACCATCGTGCCGAAGAGCGGTGCTCTGACCGAAGAGCAGTTCGATGAGAAGGTCAAGAATCTGGTAACCTTCCTCGCTTACTCGGCTAACCCGGTTAAGCTGCAGCATCAGCGCATTGGTACCTACGTCTTGCTGTACCTGGCGTTCTTCTTCGTATTCGCCTACTTGCTCAAGCGCGAATACTGGAAAGATGTGCACTGATAAAGTTTCAAGCAATTGCTGTTAATCGCGCGCGCCCAAGGGCGTCTCTGAAGGTGTAACGAGTCTGGTTTATCCAGGCGTTACGGGAGACGCCCTCTGGGCGCGCTCGTTTTTCCGCTTCCGATAATTTCAACAAGCGAGGAGGACCGCCATGGGCGTGACCAATCGGTTGGCCTGTTACTCCGACCCCGCCGACCACTATTCCCACCGAGTGCGCATCGTACTTGCAGAGAAGGGTGTCAGCGCCGAGATCATTTACGTGGAAGCTGGCCGCCAGCCGCCTAAACTGATTGAGGTGAACCCTTACGGAAGCCTGCCCACCCTGGTCGATCGTGACCTGGCGTTGTGGGAGTCGACCGTGGTGATGGAATATCTGGATGAGCGTTACCCGCATCCGCCTTTGCTGCCGGTTTATCCAGTGGCGCGTGCCAACAGCCGTTTGCTGATTCATCGTATTCAGCGTGACTGGTGTGGTCTGGTGGATCTGATCCTGGATTCGCGGACCAAGGAAGCTGCCCGTGTCGTCGCTCGTAAAGAGCTGCGCGAAAGCCTGACTGGCGTGTCGCCGTTGTTCGCCGACAAGCCGTTTTTCCTTAGCGAGGAACAAAGTCTGGTGGATTGCTGCCTACTGCCAATACTCTGGCGCTTGCCGATTTTGGGTATTGAACTGCCACGGCCCGCCAAGCCGTTGCTTGATTATATGGAGCGCTCGTTTGCGCGTGAGGCTTTCCAGGCAAGTCTGTCTGGCGTCGAACGCGATATGCGCTAAGGCTTAAGGAGCCGCTATGAACTCCAGTCGACCTTATCTGGTCCGCGCGCTCTACGAGTGGATTGTGGACAACGATTGCACCCCGCACATGCTGGTCAATTCCGAGTATCCGTCGGTGCAGGTGCCTCAGGGTTTTGCCAGTGACGGACAGATTGTCCTGAACGTATCGCCGGCCGCCGTGCGTCATCTGCACATGGACAACGAAGCGGTCAGCTTCGAGGGGCGCTTCGGTGGCGTGCCGCACACCCTGTACGTGCCTATCGCATCGATCCTGGGCATTTACGCCCGGGAGAACGGTCAGGGCATGGTGTTCGATCTGGAATCGCCTATGGAAGACGAGGAAGAGATCGAGCCGGATGATGATCTTCCGCCGCCGGACAGTGAGCCGCCGCGCCCAAGCGGTCGGCCAAGTTTGAAAGTGGTGAAGTAATAAAAAAGGCGATCCGAATGGATCGCCTTTTTTATTACTTGTAGGAGCCAGGCTTGCCGGCGAAGGCGTCCTCGAAATCGCCTTCGCCGGCAAGCCGTGCTCCTACAGGTCGAGGGCGGTCTCTAGATCGCCGCTAGTATCAGTCAATGTACTCAAACAGCTTCACAATCTTCTGCACGCCGGAAACGCCCTGCACCAGATTGGTCGCCTGTGCGGCTTCCTGCTTGGTCAGCAGACCCAGCAAATAGACGATGCCGTTTTCAGTGACAACCTTGATGCGCGATCCCGGGATGTTCGGATCGGTGAGCATCTGGGTCTTGATCTTGGAGGTCAGCCAGGTGTCGTTCTGGCGGGCGAGGAAACCGGAGGGCGGCAGCACCTGCAGTTCGTTGTGCACCGTTTTCACGCGCTGCACGGCGGCAGCGGCCTGTTCGGCCTTGGCCTTGAGGTCGGCGCGTGGCGTTTGCCCGGCGAGCAGTACGACGCCGTTGAAGCTGGTGACGACGATGTGCGAATCGTTGTCCAGGGCTGGATCGGCCTTGGCGATGTTCACGCCGACTTTTGTGTCGATCAGAGAGTCGTCGATCTTGCTGCCTAAGGTGCGTGTGCCGCGATCATCATCGATCGGCGCTTCACGGCTGGCATTCACCACCGAGGTGCAGCCGCTGATGCCGAGGCACAGGGTCAAGGCCAGAAGGCCTAGGCGATTAGGGGTCATTCTTCACTCCCGAACAGTTGGCTGTCGATCAAATCGCAAAGGCAATGGATCGCCAGCAGGTGGACTTCCTGAATACGTGCGGTGACGTTGGCCGGTACGCGAATCTCGACGTCCTCGGGCAATAGCAGCGACGCCATGCCGCCGCCATCGCGGCCCGTCAATGCTACGACAATCATTTCGCGATCATGTGCGGCCTGGATCGCTTGAATAATGTTCGCCGAGTTGCCGCTGGTGGAAATCGCCAGCAGTACGTCGCCCGGCTGGCCGAGTGCGCGGATCTGCTTGGAGAAGATTTCGTTGTAGCTGTAGTCGTTGGCGATCGAGGTGATCGTCGAGCTGTCGGTGGTCAATGCGATGGCCGGCAGGCTCGGACGCTCACGTTCAAAGCGGTTGAGCAGCTCGGACGAGAAATGCTGGGCATCGCCCGCGGAACCGCCGTTGCCGCAGGAGAGCATTTTGCCCTCGTTGAGCAGGGCGTTGACCATCACTTGGCTGGCTTGCTCGATGTGCGGTGCAAGTACGTCCATCGCCATTTGCTTGGTGTCGATACTGGCCTGAAAAAGCTGGCGAATTCGGGATTGCATGTCCATCTGTGTGACCTTAATTAGCGCGGCTACTCGGCACATGAATGTGCAGCCCGCAAAGCAAAGAGCAAAATTGTCGGGTGAAAGTGTCCGGTTCGGGACGCACGCGATCAGCTGTCGAAGGCATTCTGCAGCCAGTTCAACTGATCGAGGCTGCTGTCGATGGCAACCACGTCGAAACGGCAAGGGGAATTGGCCCAACACGACTCGCGCTGAAGAAAATACTGCGCGGCAAAAATCAGTTTCTGCCGTTTGCGCTCATCGATGCTATCGAGCGCGCCACCCCATTGAGTGTTTTTTCTGTAGCGAACTTCAACGAATACTACTGTATCGCCATCAAGCATGACCAGATCAAGCTCGCCGCGTTTACACAACCAGTTCTGCGCCAGCAGGCGCAGACCCTGTTGTTGCAGATGCTCGAGCGCATGGCGCTCGGCATCTTTACCGCTTTGCTGGCGTGACCGGTCAGGCATCAGCGCGGGGTGTCCGGCAGGCGTTGAACCTGGCCGTTGGCGAACTGTGCCCACGGCAACTGGCGCACGACGCGCTGGTTCTGAGTCATGCCCAGGCTACCCGATTGACCTTCGATGCGGCTGTCCGGCAGCGCCTTGAGTTGCCCCAGGCGCGGAGCCAGGCGGTAGGCGTCGACGCCCATCGCATACAAGCGACCCAGGCTGCCGGCGGCTTGTGGCCATTGTGTGGTCACTTGCTTGCGCAGCGGGTCATTGGCGTCCAGCAACCATGGGGTTTCGCAGAAGCGAATGCCGTTCATGTCGTTGTACTGGTTCACGTCGCCGCTGGCGCTGAATACGTGGGAGGTGGCGTAAACCGGCACATCGCCTGCGTATTGGAAGTTCAGGGTCGGTTTGATCTGCTGGGCTTGCTGAGGTGTGGCGGCCAGGAAGATGAACTCGATGTCCTGGCGACGCGAAGGCTGGGCGGCAACCTGCGAACCGACGGTGCTTTGCAGGCTCTTGGCGCGGCCTTCGCTCTGGCGCAGCTGGAACATGTCGGCAATCTGCTGGGCCAGTTGCACCGGCTGATCAACGCGCTCGGTGGCAACGATGCTGCCGCCGTTTGCCTGCCAGTCCTGGCTGAACGCTCGGAGTACGCGGTCGCCCCATTCACCTTTCGGCACCATGATCGCGGCGCGATGCAGGCCATCGGCGCGAGCGCGACGGGACACTTCGCGGGCTTCGTCTTCAGCGGCAAGACCGAACTGGAACAACTGGGCCGGGCCTTGTTCGCCTTCGCTGTAGTTCAGCGCCAGGGTCGTGATCGGCAGCTGTGGGCGAGTGCTGAGCTGTTTGACCAGTGGTTTTTCCAGCGGACCGACGACCAGTTGCACGCCATCGGCCTGAGCCTTGCGATAGAACTCGTCAAGGGAAGTCAGGCGCGAGCTGTCATAGAACTCGATGGCAGGCGGCTTCTGGCCGGCCTGTTGAGCCTGGTAGTGCGCTGCCATGAAACCTTCGCGAAGCGCTTTGCCGACCGATGCCAGCGGGCCGTCTTGCGGCAGCAGCAGGGCGATCTTGCTCAGAGGCTGGCTAGCCAGTTCCTTGAGTTTGGTCAGTGACAGCGGCAACTGAATGGCGGCCGGGTGTTTAGGGTTCTGGGCACGCCAGTTGTCGATCGCAGCTTGTTGCTGCTCAAGCGTGCCGGCCGTTTTAACCGCCAGCGCCAGGCCCATCCAGCCACCGAGGTCGTCCTTGGTGGTTGGCTGCAATTGGTCGGTTGGCAGTGAAGCGATCAGGGTCCAGATCGCTTCGTGGTTTTTGCCTGCCGCTTCACCGCTCAACATCGGCGCGATGAAAATACGCTCCCGTGCGGCGGCGAGGGTCTGGCCATCGGCCTCAAGGGCGCGAGCGTGCACGGTGCCGGTGCGAACCTGTTGTTCCTCCGGCAATTCACCCAGGCGTTGCAGGCTTGGATGGCTCAAAGCGGTCAGCGCCGCTTTCGGCTGATTGCGGGTCATGGCCAGTTCAGCCGCCAGCGTGTTGGCGAAGACCTGTTGGCCTGGCTTGAGTTGCTCGACCGGCACTTGTTGCAGGATTTGCGCGGACTGGCCGGCATTGCCCTGGCGATAAGCGAGGTCGGCCGCGCTCAGGCGAAACAGCGCGGCTTGTTCCGGCGTTTTGCTTTTGGCGGCCTGATCGAGCAGTTGCTCGATACTGGCATCCGGGGTCCGTGGAAGTTCGCCAAGGCTGGAAGAGGGCGAGCTGGCGCAAGCCGCCAGCAAGGCAGCGAGGCAGAGGGCAGTGAACAGCCGCAGGCAAGCGATCATGTAGTGTTCCTGATACTCGATCAAATAAGCGTGGAATTGTACCCAAGCACTGGCCGGGGCGCGATGCTACTGGCGTGAATCGATCAATTTAGCTCGTACAAATGTTGCAGCACTGCACCGTAGCCTGAAAAACCCGGGGTTGCTTGCGCGTATCGCAATCGTCGCTACGCGCTACAATGGCGGCTTTTACCGATCATGAGGTGTGCGCTTTGACTGCTCCAGGTGCTTTGAATTCCGCTGCTGGCTCGCTTTATGTGGTGGCGACGCCCATCGGCAACCTGGACGACATCAGTGCGCGCGCGCTGAAGATCCTGCGCGAAGTGGCATTGATCGCTGCCGAAGACACCCGTCACTCCCAGCGTTTGATGCAGCATTTCGGCATCCCCACGCCGCTGGCGGCTTGCCACGAACACAACGAGCGGGATGAAGGTAGCCGCTTTATTACCCGCCTGCTCGCCGGTGACGATGTGGCGCTGATCTCCGACGCCGGGACGCCGCTGATCTCCGATCCGGGTTATCACCTGGTGCGTCAGGCCCGTGCGGCCGGAATCAATGTCGTGCCGGTCCCGGGGGCTTGTGCATTGATTGCGGCGCTGTCGGCGGCGGGTTTGCCGTCGGACCGTTTTATCTTCGAAGGCTTCCTGCCGGCCAAGGCGGTTGGTCGTCGGGCTCGCCTGGAGCTGGTAAAGGAAGAGCCGCGCACGCTGATTTTCTACGAGGCCCCGCACCGGATCCTGGAATGCCTGCAAGACATGGAGCTGGTCTTCGGTGGCGAGCGTCTGGCGTTGCTGGCGCGCGAACTGACCAAAACCTTCGAAACCCTGAAAGGCCTGCCATTGGCCGAGCTGCGTGAGTTTGTCGAGTCGGACAGCAATCAGCAGCGCGGTGAGTGTGTGGTGTTGGTGGCGGGCTGGTCCGCCCCCGAGACGGAAGATGCCGTCAGCAGTGAAGCCATGCGCATCCTCAATCTGTTGCTCGAAGAAATGCCACTCAAGCGGGCCGCAGCATTGGCCGCGCAAATTACCGGCGAACGCAAGAATGTCCTGTATCAGGTCGCGCTGGATAAGCAGAAGGGCGAGTAAAACCCGACGTGCAGGCGCGGCTGATGGCGTTTAACGCTTGTTCTTCGGCCGCTCTGCCGTTAACCTTCGCGGCGGAGAGTCGATCGGACAGTCGCTGCCCTCTATGAAAATTAGGGGGGGGAGGAAAGTCCGGGCTCCATAGGGCGAAGTGCCAGGTAATGCCTGGGAGGCGTGAGCCTACGGAAAGTGCCACAGAAAATAACCGCCTAAGCGCTTCGGCGCCGGTAAGGGTGAAAAGGTGCGGTAAGAGCGCACCGCACGTCTGGCAACAGTTCGTGGCTAGGTAAACCCCACTTGGAGCAAGACCAAATAGGGTCCCAAGGCGTGGCCCGCGCTGGGACCGGGTAGGTTGCTAAAGATGTCCAGTGATGGCCATCGTAGACGAATGACTGTTCAAGACAGAACCCGGCTTACAGATCGACTCTCCACCTTTTTCCCTCCCTGTTTGAATCGTTGAGCAGGGCGCTCGTAATGGCAATTTCCCTCCTGCACAATCAATCGCATAACCTCTTTTGTAATACCGAAAAAATCTTACTCTTAACAAACTACTTTAACTTCTGAACGCAGCCTTCTGTGCTGATTCAAGTTATCGAGCAAATTCATCCGCCAGATTGCCGTTACCCCTCCCAATACGCTCCTAAATCTCAGTTCTGTAAGGGTTTTCCTTTAATCCGCGCCTTGACGGTGCGGTGGCCGCATTCCTATAGTGTGCGCAAGTGGTGGAAAGTGGCATGAAGTGGGTTTTTTGAACGCAAAACGCTAATATTTGGAGAAACGCTGACGTGTTTCGCGGAGCTAACGCTATCAGTCTCGACGCAAAGGGCCGTCTCGCCATGCCGAGCCGGTACCGTGACGAGCTCGTTTCGCGTAGTTCCGGTCAGCTGATCGTCACAATTGATGCCGTTGATCCGTGTTTGTGTGTTTACCCCCTCGATGAGTGGGAAATTATTGAAACCAAACTGCGCGCACTGCCTTCGCTTCGCGAAGAGAACCGCCGCCTGCAACGTTTACTGATTGGTAATGCCGTCGACCTCGAGCTCGATGGCAGTGGTCGTTTCCTGGTTCCGCCGCGTCTTCGTGAATATGCCCGGCTGGATAAGCGCGCGATGCTGGTAGGCCAACTGAACAAGTTCCAATTGTGGGACGAGGATGCCTGGGATGCGGTTTCTGCCGCTGACCTGGCTGCTATTCAACAACCGGGCGCCATGCCTGATGAACTGCGTGATTTGATCCTGTGACTATTGATAGCGGCTTTAACCACATCACCGTACTGCTTGACGAAGCCGTCGAGGCTCTCGCCGTACGTCCTGATGGCTGCTATCTGGACGGCACGTTCGGGCGCGGCGGACACAGCCGGTTGATCCTCAGCCAGCTTGGTCCCGAGGGTCGGTTGCTGGGATTCGACAAGGATCCTCAAGCGATTGCCACCGGGCAGACGCTAGCGGCCGAAGACGGCCGCTTTGTCGTTGTGCAGCGCAGCTTTGCCGAACTCGGTTCGGAAGTCGCCGAACGCGGTCTGGTCGGCAAGGTCAGCGGCGTTCTGCTTGACCTGGGCGTGTCTTCGCCACAGCTCGACGACCCTGAGCGCGGTTTCAGTTTCCTCAATGATGGCCCGCTGGACATGCGCATGGACCCGTCCCGCGGGATCAGCGCTGCCGAGTTCGTCAACACCGCGCCGGTGGAAGAAATCGCCCGTGTGTTCAAGGAATACGGCGAAGAACGTTTCTCCGGCCGCATGGCCCGTGCCGTGGCCGAGCGTCGTGACATCAAGCCGTTTGAACGCACCGGCGATCTGGCTGAAGTCCTGAAAGTCGCCAACCCGGCATGGGAAAAGGGCAAGAACCCTGCGACCCGTGCATTCCAGGGCCTGCGTATTCACGTCAACAACGAACTGGGCGATCTGGAAGCCGGCCTTGAAGCTGCGCTGGAATCCCTGGAAATCGGTGGCCGCCTGGTGGTCATCAGTTTTCACTCGCTGGAAGACCGCATCGTCAAACTGTTCATGCGCAAGCTGGTGAAAGGCGAAGCCGACAACCTGCCGCGCAACCTGCCGGTACGTCACGTCGCGTTCGAACCGAAAATCAAAATCCATGGCAAAGCGCAGTCCGCCTCCGAGGCCGAACTCAAAGCCAACCCACGTTCCCGTAGCGCCGTCATGCGCGTGGCGGAGAAGCTGCGGTGAGCAAGCTTTTCGCCAAGCCACTTCCCGGCGGAAGCTTTTTCATGCTGCTGCTGTTTGTTGGCGTGCTCGTGTCGGCCATCGGCGTGTCGTACAGCGCCCACTGGAACCGTCAGCTGTTGAACTCGCTGTACAACGAGTTGAGCGTGCGCGACAAGGCGCAGGCGGAATGGGGCCGGTTGATTCTCGAGCAGAGCACCTGGACGGCGCACAGCCGCATCGAAGTCCTGGCCACCGAGCAACTGAAGATGCACATTCCTGGCGCCGCTGACGTGCAGATGGTGGCGCCATGATGAAACTCGAAGGCGCACTCTTTCCATGGCGGTTTCGCCTGGTGGTGGGTTTGCTCGGCGTCATGGTCGCGGCAATTTGCTGGCGCATCATTGACCTGCAAGTGGTCGACCGTGCCTTCCTGAAAGGCCAGGGCGACGCGCGCAGCGTTCGTCACATTCCGATTCCGGCTCACCGTGGTCTGATCACCGACCGTAACGGCGAGCCTTTGGCTGTCAGTACCCCGGTCACCACGCTGTGGGCCAACGCCAAGGAAATGCAAACGGCCAAAGAGAAGTGGCCGGCATTGGCGGCCGCGTTGGGTCAGGATCCGAAAGCCCTCGCCGAACGTCTCGAAGCTCAGGCCAATAAAGAATTTATCTATCTGGTGCGCGGGCTGACGCCTGAGCAAGGCCAGTCCGTGCTCGACCTGAAAGTGCCGGGCGTCTACGGCATCGAGGAATTCCGCCGTTTCTACCCGGCCGGTGAAGTGACTGCTCATATGGTCGGCTTTACCGACATTGATGACCACGGTCGTGAAGGTGTCGAGCTGGCCTATGATGAATGGCTCGCCGGTGTCCCTGGCAAGCGGCAGGTCATCAAGGATCGGCGCGGTCGACTTATCAAAGATGTTCAGGTGACCAAAAACGCCAAGGCCGGTAAGCCCTTGGCGTTGTCCATTGACCTGCGTCTGCAATACCTGGCCAACCGCGAGCTGCGCAACGCGATCATCGAGAACGGCGCGAAAGCCGGCAGCCTGGTGATCATGGACGTGAAGACCGGCGAGATCCTCGCCATGGTCAACCAGCCGACCTACAACCCGAACAACCGTCGCAACCTGCAACCGGCGATGATGCGTAACCGCGCAATGATCGACGTGTTCGAACCGGGTTCGACCATGAAAGCGATCTCCATGAGTGCCGCGATCGAAACCGGCCGCTGGAAACCGACCGACACCGTCGAGGTTTACCCGGGCAGCTTGCAGATTGGCAAGTACACCATCAAGGACGTATCCAAGACTGAAGGTCCGGTACTTGACCTGACCGGCATTCTGATCAACTCCAGTAACGTCGGCATGAGCAAGGTCGCGTTCGATATCGGCGGCGAAACCATTTTCCGGCTGGCGCAGAAAGTCGGCCTCGGCCAGGACACCGGCCTCGGTTTCCCGGGCGAGCGCGTGGGCAACCTGCCGAACTACCGCGAATGGCGCAAGGCGGAAACCGCCACGCTGTCCTATGGCTACGGTATTTCCGTGACCGCGATCCAGTTGGTCCACGCCTTCTCGGCACTGGCCAACAACGGTCGCCTCGCGCCACTGACCCTGATCAAGACCGACAAGGCGCCGCAAACCACGCAAGTGCTGCCGGAAGCTGTCGCCAAGACCATGCAAACCATGCTGCAACAAGTGATCGAAGCACCGCGCGGTGTATTCCGTGCGCAAGTGCCGGCGTATCACGTCGGCGGCAAGTCCGGTACGGCGCGTAAAACGTCGGTCGGCACTAAAGGCTATGCCGAGAATTCCTACCGCTCGCTGTTCGCAGGCTTCGGCCCGATGAGCGATCCGCGATACGCCATCGTAGTGGTGATCGATGAACCGACCAAAGCTGGCTATTTCGGTGGCCTGGTATCGGCGCCGGTGTTCAGCAAAGTGATGTCCGGGACCCTGCGCCTGATGAACGTCACGCCGGACAACCTGCCGCCGGTGCAACAAGCCAACGCAACACCGGTCGTTCCGCTGAAAGCCAATGGAGGGCGCGGCTGATGTCTCTGAGCCTGAACAAGATTTTCGCCCACGCTGGCCGCGATCTGTTGATCCGCGAACTGACACTGGACAGCCGCAATGTGCGGGCTGGCGATCTGTTTCTTGCCGTTCCTGGCGGCAAGTTCGACGGTCGCGCGCACATTGCCGACGCCTTGCAGCGCGGTGCTGCAGCCGTGGCGTATGAAGTCGAAGGCGCCACCGTGCTGCCGATCACCGACGTGCCGCTGATTCCGGTCAAAGGTCTGGCGGCGCAGCTGTCCGATATCGCCGGGCGTTTCTACGGTGAACCGAGCCGCCACCTGAACCTGGTCGGCGTGACCGGCACCAACGGCAAAACCAGCGTGACCCAATTGGTTGCGCAAGCACTGGATTTGCTCGGCCAGCATTGCGGCATTGTCGGGACCCTGGGCACTGGTTTCTACGGCGCGCTGGAAAGCGGCCTGCACACCACGCCGAACCCGATCGCCGTGCAAGCGACCCTCGCTGACCTGAAAAAGGCCGGCGCCAAAGCCGTGGCCATGGAAGTGTCTTCCCATGGTCTGGATCAGGGCCGCGTAACGGCATTGGCGTTTGATGTGGCGGTGATGACCAATCTGTCCCGCGATCATCTGGATTACCACGGCACCATGCAGGCCTACGGCGAAGCCAAGGCCAAGCTGTTCGACTGGAACGATCTGAAATGCCGGGTGGTGAACCTCGACGACGATTTCGGCCGGCAACTGGCTGCTGAAAAACGTGAGTCGCGCTTGATCACCTATAGCTTGCTCGACAGCAGCGCCTACCTGTTTTGCCGCGAAGCGCAGTTCGATGACGAAGGCGTGCGCGCCACGTTGGTCACGCCGCAAGGCGAGCATCATTTGCGCAGCACCTTGCTCGGTCGCTTCAACCTGAGCAACGTCCTGGCAGCGGTCGGCGCCTTGCTCGGTCTCGACTACGCGCTGGACGAAATCCTCAACGTCCTGCCGAAACTCGAAGGCCCGGCGGGCCGCATGCAGCGCCTGGGCGGCGGTAATCAGCCGCTGGTAGTGGTCGATTACGCCCACACCCCGGATGCGCTGGAAAAAGTATTGATGGCCCTGCGTCCGCATGCCAAAGGCCGCTTGTTGTGCCTGTTCGGCTGCGGCGGTGATCGCGATCGCGGCAAGCGCCCGCTGATGGCCGAAGTGGTCGAGCGTCTTGCCGACGGCGTGCTGGTCACCGATGACAATCCGCGCACCGAAGACCCTGCAGTAATTTTCGATGACATCCGCGCCGGTTTCACCAACGTGGATAAGGTGACGTTCGTCGCCGGTCGTGGTCAGGCCATTGCGCAATTGATCGCCAGTGCTTCGGTGCATGACGTGATTGTCCTGGCCGGTAAAGGTCACGAGGACTATCAGGAAATCAACGGCCAGCGTCATGACTTCTCTGATCTGGTCGAGGCTGATCACGCACTGACCGCGTGGGAGGTGGCTCATGCTTAAACACTTGAAACTGAGCGAACTGACCAGCGCGCTGAATGGCCGCATGATCATCGCCGATGCCACGTTCGATGGCGTCAGCATCGACAGCCGTGCGATCAAGCCGGGCCAACTGTTTATTGCCTTGACCGGCCCGCGTTTCGACGGCCATGACTACCTGAACGACGTGGCGAACAAAGGCGCGGTGGCTGCCCTGGTCGAGCGCGAAGTGCCCGACAGTGGGCTGCCGCAATTGCTGGTCAAGGACGCCCGTCAGGCCCTTGGGCAACTGGGTGCGATGAACCGTGCTGCGTTTACTCACCCGGTCGCCGCCATCACCGGCTCCAGCGGCAAGACCACGGTCAAGGAAATGCTCGCGAGCATCCTGCGCACTCGCGGTCCGGTGTTGGCGACCCGTGGCAACCTGAACAATGACCTCGGCGTGCCGCTGACCTTGCTTGAACTCGCGCCGGAACATACCGCCGCCGTGATCGAGCTGGGTGCTTCGCGGCTCGGCGAAATTGCCTACACCGTCGGCATGACCAAGCCCCACGTGGCTGTGCTCAACAACGCCGGAACCGCCCACGTTGGCGAGTTCGGCGGGCCGGAAAAAATCGTGGAAGCCAAGGGCGAGATAATTGAAGGGCTGGCGGCCGATGGCATCGCCGTGCTCAATCTCGACGACAAGGCCTTCGACATCTGGAAGACCCGCGCCGCCGGTCGCAAAGTGCTGACCTTTGCCCTGAGCAACGTCAGCGCCGACTTCTACGCCAGCGATCTGGACCGCGACGCTCGCGGCTGCCCGGCGTTCAATCTGCACAGTCCTGACGGTGTGGAGCGCGTTCAACTGAACCTGCTCGGCACCCATAACGTCGCCAATGCCATGGCCGCCGCCGCTGCCGCGCACGCCTTGGGCGTGTCGCTGTTTGGCATCGCCACCGGCCTCGGCGCGGTGCAGCCGGTCAAGGGCCGCACCGTCGCGCAACTGGCCAGCAATGGCATGCGCGTGATCGATGACACTTACAACGCGAACCCCACCTCGATGTGCGCGGCCGTTGATATACTCGCCGGCTTTTCCGGCCGCACCGTTCTGGTGCTCGGTGATATCGGCGAGTTGGGCGATTGGGCGGAGCAGGGGCACCGCGACGTGGGCGAATATGCCCGTGGCAAGGTTTCTGCGCTTTACGCGGTCGGGCCATTGATGACTCACGCCGTAAACGCTTTCGGCGAGCAGGCTTATCACTTCACCACTCAGGCTGAACTGATCAAGGCCCTCGGCGCCGAGCAAGACACAAACACCACCATTTTGATCAAGGGCTCGCGCAGCGCTGCGATGGAAAACATCGTTGCCGCTTTGTGCGGGTCCAGTCTGGAGAAACATTAATGCTGCTGCTGCTAGCGGAGTATCTGCAACAGTTCTACAAAGGCTTCGCGGTCTTTCAGTACCTGACCCTGCGCGGGATTCTCGGTGTGCTGACCGCGCTGGTTTTGTCGCTGTGCTATGGCCCGTGGATGATCCGCACGTTGCAGAACCGTCAGATCGGTCAATCCGTTCGTAACGACGGCCCGCAATCGCACCTGTCCAAATCCGGCACGCCGACCATGGGCGGGGCGCTGATCCTGTCGTCCATCGGCGTCAGCACCTTGCTCTGGGCTGACCTGAGCAACCGCTATGTGTGGACCGTGTTGCTGGTGACGTTGCTGTTCGGTGCCATCGGCTGGGTCGATGACTATCGCAAGGTCATCGAGAAAAACTCCAAAGGCCTGCCGAGCCGCTGGAAGTATTTCTGGCAGTCGGTGTTTGGCCTCGGCGCGGCGATCTTCCTCTATATGACCGCCGCGACGCCGGTTGAAACCACCCTGATCCTGCCAATGCTCAAGGACTACAGCATTCCGCTGGGCGCAGGTTTCATCGTGCTGACTTACTTCGTGATCGTCGGTTCGAGCAACGCGGTCAACCTGACCGACGGCCTCGACGGCCTGGCGATCATGCCGACCGTGATGGTCGGTGGTGGCCTGGGGATCTTCTGCTACCTGTCGGGTAACGTGAAATTCGCCGAATACCTGCTGATCCCGTACGTACCCGGCGCCGGTGAGCTGATCGTGTTCTGCGGTGCGTTGATCGGTGCGGGCCTCGGCTTCCTCTGGTTCAACACCTACCCGGCACAAGTCTTCATGGGCGACGTTGGCGCGCTGGCGCTGGGCGCGGCCCTGGGCACCATCGCGGTGATCGTCCGTCAGGAAATCGTCCTGTTCATCATGGGCGGCGTGTTCGTGATGGAGACCCTGTCAGTCGTC
This sequence comes from Pseudomonas sp. PDM03, assembly GCF_014852385.1. NCBI lineage: Bacteria > Pseudomonadati > Pseudomonadota > Gammaproteobacteria > Pseudomonadales > Pseudomonadaceae > Pseudomonas > Pseudomonas sp. PDM03. The sequence goes on from NZ_JACVBM010000016.1 coordinate 113,916, forward strand.
ATTCAGGTTGCCTCCTTTAAACTGACCGGTCGCCGTGTGTTCCGCATGGCACCGATTCACCACCACTTTGAACTCAAGGGCTGGCCCGAGCCGCGTGTGATCGTCCGTTTCTGGATCATCACCGTGATTCTCGTGCTGATCGGCCTTGCCACCCTGAAGCTGAGGTAGAAACTCGTGTCTCTGATCGCTTCTGACCACTTCCGCATCGTTGTCGGCCTCGGCAAGAGCGGCATGTCCCTGGTTCGCTTCCTGGCGAACCGGGGCACGTCGTTTGCCGTGGCCGATACGCGGGAAAATCCACCGGAACTGGCCACGCTCAAGCGTGACTATCCGCACGTGGAAGTGCGTTGTGGCGAGCTGGACGTCGAATTCCTGTGCCGCGCCGATGAGCTCTACGTGAGCCCCGGCCTGGCGCTGGCGACCCCGGCCCTGCAGGCCGCCGCCGCTCGTGGCGTGAAGTTGTCCGGCGACATCGAGCTGTTCGCGCGTAACGCGAAGGCGCCGATTGTCGCCATCAGCGGCTCCAATGCGAAAAGCACCGTGACCACGCTGGTGGGCGAGATGGCGGCTGCGGCCGGCAAGCGCGTCGCTGTCGGCGGCAACCTCGGTACGCCGGCGCTGGACCTGCTTCGCGATGACATCGAGTTGTACGTGATGGAACTGTCGAGCTTCCAGCTCGAAACCACCGACCAGCTCAACGCCGAAGTGGCGACCGTGCTCAACGTCAGCGAAGACCACATGGACCGCTACAGCGGTCTGCCGGCCTATCACCTGGCCAAGCACCGGATTTTCCGTGGTGCCAGGCAGTTCGTGGTCAACCGTCAGGACGCCCTGAGCCGTCCGTTGATGGGCGAAGGTCAGCCCTGCTGGACCTTCGGTTTGAGCAAACCCGATTTCAAGGCGTTTGGTATCCGCGAAGAAGACGGCGAGAAATACCTCGCCTTCGAATTCCAGAACCTGATGCCGGTGCGCGAGCTGAAAATTCGCGGCGCCCACAATCAGTCGAATGCCCTGGCAGCGCTGGCCCTGGGCCACGCGGCCGGCCTGCCGTTCGACGCCATGCTGTCGAGCCTGCGCACGTTCGCCGGTCTCGAACATCGCTGCCAGTGGGTTCGTGACCTGGACGGCGTGAGCTACTACAACGATTCCAAAGCCACCAACGTCGGCGCCGCACTGGCTGCCATCGAAGGCCTGGGCGCGGACATCGACGGCAAGGTCGTGCTGATCGCCGGTGGCGACGGCAAGGGTGCCGAGTTCAATGATCTGCGTGATCCCGTGGCGGCCAACTGCCGCGCAGTGATCCTGATGGGCCGCGACTCCGACAAGATCGGTGAGGCCATTGGCGACGCCGTGCCGCTGATCCGCGCCGCTTCTCTGGTCGAAGCGGTGGAGCAATGCCGCGCCGCTGCGCAACCGGGCGACGTGGTGCTGTTGTCGCCGGCCTGCGCCAGCTTCGACATGTTCAAGAATTACGAAGACCGCGGTCACCAGTTCGTCCAGGCAGTGGAGGATCTGGCATGAGCCTGCTCAACATCATCAAGCCGTTTCCTTCGCCGCTCATCACCGGGCGCGGCATCGACCTCGATTTTCCGATGCTTGCCGGTTGCCTGGCCTTGCTCGGCCTCGGACTGGTCATGATCGCCTCGGCTTCGACCGAAGTGGGCGCCGTGCAGTCGGGCAGTGCCCTGTACTACATGACTCGCCACTTGATCTACGTGGTGCTGGGCCTGTCTGCCTGCATCGTTACCATGATGATTCCGATTGCTACCTGGCAACGCCTGGGCTGGCTGATGCTGATCGGTGCGTTCGGCTTGCTGGTGATGGTGATCATTCCGGGGATCGGCCGTGAAGTGAACGGTTCGATGCGCTGGATCGGTTTCAGTTTCTTCAACGTTCAGCCTTCCGAGATTGCCAAGGTGTTCGTGGTGATCTACCTCGCCGGTTATCTGGTGCGTCGCCAGAAAGAAGTGCGTGAAAGCTGGATGGGTTTCTTCAAGCCGTTCATCGTGCTGCTGCCGATGGCGGGCCTGTTGCTGATGGAGCCGGACTTCGGTGCCACCGTCGTGATGATGGGCGCGGCTGCGGCGATGCTGTTCCTTGGCGGAGTCGGGCTGTTCCGGTTCTCGTTGATGGTGGTCCTGGCGGTTGCGGCGGTGGTGTTGTTGATTCAGGTGCAGCCATACCGGATGGCGCGTCTGACCAACTTTGCCGACCCGTGGGCCGACCAGTTCGGCGCCGGTTATCAGTTGTCGCAAGCATTGATCGCGTTCGGTCGTGGCGAGTGGCTGGGCGTAGGCCTGGGCAACAGCGTGCAGAAACAGTTCTACCTGCCGGAAGCCCACACTGACTTCGTGTTCTCGGTTCTGGCCGAAGAGCTGGGCGCCGTGGGTTCCCTGTGCACCGTCGCGCTGTTCGTCTTTGTCTGTATTCGCGGCATGTATATCGGTTATTGGGCCGAGAAGGCCAAGCAGTTCTTTGCTGCCTATATTGCGTACGGTCTGTCGTTTCTGTGGATTGGTCAGTTCCTGATCAATATCGGGGTGAACGTCGGCCTGCTGCCTACCAAAGGCCTGACCTTGCCGTTCCTCAGTTATGGCGGCAGTTCGTTGGTGATCTGCTGTGCCTGTCTCGGTTTGTTGCTGCGCATTGAGTGGGAGAGTCGAACCCACCTGGGCAGTGAGGAGATGGAGTTCCATGAGAGCGACTTCGCCGAGGAGCCGACCCATGGGCGCTAACGTATTGATCATGGCGGGCGGCACCGGCGGACACGTGTTCCCGGCGCTGGCTTGCGCTCGCGAGTTCCAGGCCCGCGGTTACACCGTGCATTGGCTTGGCACGCCGCGTGGCATCGAAAACGACCTAGTACCGATGGCCGGCATCGAGCTGCACCGGATCAACGCCAGCGGTCTGCGCGGCAAGGGCAAGTTGTCCCTGCTCAAGGCGCCGTTGATGTTGCTCAAATCCGTCTGGCAGGCGCGGGCGATCATTCGCCAGTTGCGGCCGGTGTGCGTGGTCGGTTTTGGTGGTTATGTGACCGGTCCTGGCGGCGTTGCAGCCAAACTGGCCGGCGTGCCGGTGATCGTTCACGAACAGAACGCCGTGGCCGGTACCGCCAATCGGTTGCTGGTGCCGTTGGCCGCCCGAGTCTGTGAAGCGTTCCCCGACACCTTTACCCTGTCGGACAGCCGACGGACCACCGGTAACCCGGTGCGCACTGAGCTGTTCCTCGACACACCGCGACCTGCCCTGGCCGGTCGCAAGGCGCGTTTGCTGATCCTCGGCGGAAGCCTGGGCGCAGAACCGTTGAACAAATTACTGCCTGAAGCCCTGTCGCACGTCGCCCCCGACCTGCGCCCGGACGTGTTCCATCAGGCTGGCAAAAACCACGATGAAGTGACTGCAGAGCGCTATCGCGCGGCTGGCGTCGAGGCGCAAGTGCAGCCTTTCATCAAAGACATGGCCCACGCCTATGGCTGGGCCGACCTGGTGGTGTGCCGTGCAGGCGCGCTGACCATCAGTGAACTGGCTGCCGCCGGTCTGCCCTCGATGCTGGTGCCTTTGCCCCACGCGATCGACGATCACCAGACCCGCAACGCCGATTATTTGGCCCGTGAAGGCGCTGCCTTCCTGATGCCGCAAAGAACGACTGGCGCAGCGGATCTAGCCGCACGCCTGACAGAGGTCCTGATGCAACCACAACGACTCACCGACATGGCCACTGCGGCACGCCGCCTGGCCAAACCCGATGCGACCCGTAACGTGGTCGATACCTGCCTGGAGGTGGCCCATGGTTGAGAATCAGAAAGCCATGCCGCACCCGGAAATGCGCCGCATCCGTCGCATCCACTTCGTCGGTATCGGCGGCGTGGGCATGTGCGGGATCGCCGAAGTGTTGCTGAACCTGGGCTATGAAGTGTCCGGTTCCGACCTGAAAGCTTCGCCGGTTACCGAGCGTCTCGAATCATTCGGCGCCCAGATCTTTATCGGCCACCGTGCCGAGAACGCCGCTGCCGCCGACGTGCTGGTGGTATCGAGTGCGGTGAACACCTCCAACCCGGAAGTCGCCACTGCGCTTGAACGCCGTATTCCGGTGGTGCCGCGTGCCGAGATGCTGGCCGAGCTGATGCGCTATCGCCACGGCATCGCCGTCGCCGGTACACACGGCAAAACCACCACTACCAGCCTGATCGCTTCGGTATTTGCTGCCGGTGGCCTCGATCCGACGTTTGTCATCGGTGGTCGTCTGAATGCCGCGGGCACCAATGCCCAGCTCGGCACCAGCCGCTACCTGATCGCCGAAGCCGACGAAAGCGACGCCAGTTTCCTGCACTTGCAGCCGCTGGTGGCCGTGGTCACCAACATCGACGCCGACCACATGGCGACCTACGACGGTGACTTCAACAAACTGAAGAAAACCTTCGTCGAGTTCCTGCACAACCTGCCGTTCTACGGTCTGGCGGTGGTGTGCCTGGACGATCCGGTGGTGCGTGAAATTCTGCCGCAGGTCAAACGTCCGGTCGTCACTTACGGCTTCGGCGATGACTGCGATGTGCGCGCGATCAATGTGCGTCAGCAGGGCATGCAGACTTTCTTCACCGTGCTGCGTCCTGACCGCGAGCCGCTGGACGTCTCGGTGAACATGCCGGGTAACCACAACGTGTTGAACGCGCTGGCCACCATCTGCATCGCCACTGACGAAGGCGTCAGCGATGAAGCCATCGTCCAGGGCCTGTCCGGGTTCCAGGGTGTCGGCCGACGCTTCCAGGTCTATGGCGAACTGCCGGTCGAAGACGGCAGCGTGATGCTGGTCGACGACTACGGTCACCACCCGACCGAAGTCGCGGCCGTGATCAAGGCCGTGCGTGGTGGCTGGCCGGAGCGCCGCCTGGTGATGGTCTACCAGCCGCACCGTTACAGCCGCACCCGCGACCTGTACGACGATTTCGTCAATGTACTGGCCGACGCCAACGTGCTGTTGCTGATGGAAGTCTATCCGGCCGGCGAAGAGCCGATCCCGGGTGCCGACAGCCGCAAGCTGTGCAACAGCATCCGTCAGCGCGGTCAGCTCGACCCGATCTACATCGAGCGCGGTGTCGACCTCGCGCCTGTCGTCAAGCCGCTGCTGCGTGCCGGCGACATCCTGCTGTGCCAGGGCGCCGGTGATATTGGCGGTCTCGCACCGAAACTGTTGAAGAGTCCGTTGTTCGCTGGCGCCGTTGCCGCGCCAAGCGTGGGGAAGTTGAAATGACTGCTGCTTACGCCAACCTCGTCTCCACTGTCGCGCCGAAAGATTTCGGCCGCGTTGCCGTGCTGTTCGGCGGCAAGAGTGCGGAGCGTGAAGTTTCCCTGAAGTCGGGCAACGCGGTTCTCGCAGCGCTGCAAAGCGCCGGTGTGGACGCGTTCGGTCTCGATGTCGGTGATGACCTGTTGCAGCGTTTGCTCAACGAGAAAATCGACCGTGCGTTCATCATTCTCCACGGTCGTGGCGGTGAAGACGGCAGCATGCAAGGCCTGCTGGAATGCCTGGGCATTCCGTACACCGGCAGCGGCATTCTGGCGTCGGCACTGGCCATGGACAAGCTGCGCACCAAGCAGGTGTGGCACAGCCTCGGTATTCCGACGCCACGCCACGCGGTACTGAGTTCCGAGGCCGATTGTATTTCGGCGGCGACGGAACTGGGCTTCCCTTTGATCGTCAAACCGGCCCATGAAGGTTCAAGTATCGGGATGGCCAAAGTGACTTCCGCGCCGGAGTTGATCGACGCGTGGAAAGCGGCCAGTACCTACGATTCGCAAGTGTTGGTCGAGCAATGGATTCAAGGTCCGGAGTTCACCATCGCCACCCTGCGTGACCAGGTGTTGCCACCGATTGCCCTGGGCACGACACACAGTTTCTACGACTACGACGCCAAGTACGTGGCCTCCGATACCCAGTACCGGATCCCGTGCGGCCTCGACAGCAACAAGGAAAAAGAACTGATGGACCTCACGGCGAAAGCCTGTGAGGCGCTGGGTATCGCCGGTTGGGGCAGGGCTGACGTGATGCAGGACGCCGACGGGCAGTTCTGGTTCCTCGAAGTCAACACCGCACCGGGCATGACCGATCACAGTTTGGTCCCGATGGCGGCCCGTGCCGCCGGTCTGGATTTCCAGCAATTGGTCCTGGCGATCCTGGCCGCCAGTGTTGAGGTTCGAGGGTAAGACCATGCAAGGCGCACAGCTCAGACATCAGCCCCCTCCAGCACCCGGCCGCAAGCCGGTGCCGCGGGGTGCCAGCCGAATGGTGGCCAAAGAGCCGATGTCTGCGCGCCTGCCGAAAGCCAATTTTGGTTTTCTGAAAAGCCTGTTCTGGCCAGTGCTGCTGGTCGCACTGGGGTTTGGCACTTACGAAGGCGCACAGCGTTTGCTGCCGTACGCCGACCGGCCAATCACCAAGATCGCGGTGCAGGGCGACCTGAGTTACATCAGCCAGCAAGCGGTGCAGCAGCGAATCGCCCCGTACGTGGCGTCGAGCTTCTTCACCATCGACCTGGCGAGCATGCGCACCGAGCTGGAACAGATGCCATGGATTGCCCACGCCGAAGTGCGTCGGGTGTGGCCGGATCAAGTGGTGATCCGCCTGGAAGAACAACTGCCGGTGGCCCGTTGGGGCGACGAATCGCTGTTGAACAACCAGGGGCAGGCGTTCACCCCGCGTGAACTGGCGAACTACGAACACTTGCCACAGCTGTTCGGCCCACAACGGGCTCAGCAGCAAGTGATGCAGCAATACCAGGTACTGAGCCAGATGCTCAGGCCGTTGGGCTTCTCGATTGCACGCCTGGAGTTGCGTGAACGAGGCAGCTGGTTCCTGACCACCGGCGCCGGCAGTTCGGGCCCGGGGATCGAACTGCTGCTGGGCCGCGGCAACCTGGTGGAAAAGATGCGCCGCTTCATTGCCATCTACGACAAGACGCTTAAAGAACAGATTACGAACATTGCGCGCATCGATCTGCGCTACGCCAACGGCCTCGCTGTTGGCTGGCGGGAACCTGTAGCGCCTACGACAGCCCAACCCGCTGTCGCGAAGAATTAAGAGAGGCAGGACCCATGGCAAACGTGCAAAGCGGCAAAATGATCGTCGGTCTCGATATCGGCACCTCCAAGGTGGTGGCGCTGGTAGGCGAGGTCTCGGACGACGGCACGCTGGAAATCGTCGGGATCGGCACTCATCCGTCCCGCGGCCTGAAGAAAGGCGTGGTGGTGAACATCGAGTCCACCGTGCAATCGATCCAGCGCGCCATCGAAGAAGCGCAGCTGATGGCTGGTTGCCGGATCCACTCGGCGTTCGTCGGCGTGGCCGGCAATCACATCCGCAGCCTGAACTCCCACGGCATCGTGGCGATTCGTGATCGCGAAGTCAGCTCCGCCGACCTTGAACGCGTTCTCGACGCTGCACAGGCTGTGGCAATCCCGGCTGACCAGCGCGTGCTGCACACCCTGCCGCAGGATTACGTGATCGATAACCAGGAAGGCGTGCGTGAGCCTCTGGGCATGTCCGGCGTACGTCTGGAAGCCAAGGTCCACGTGGTCACCTGCGCCGTCAACGCCGCACAGAACATTGAAAAATGCGTGCGCCGTTGCGGTCTGGAAATCGACGACATCATTCTCGAGCAACTGGCGTCCGCGTACTCGGTACTGACCGACGACGAGAAAGAGCTGGGCGTGTGCCTGGTGGACATCGGCGGCGGCACCACCGACATCGCGATCTTCACCGAAGGCGCGATCCGTCACACCGCGGTGATCCCGATTGCGGGCGATCAGGTGACCAACGACATCGCCATGGCGTTGCGCACCCCGACCCAGTACGCCGAAGAAATCAAGATTCGCTACGCCTGCGCCCTGGCCAAACTGGCCGGTGCCGGTGAAACCATCAAGGTTCCGAGCGTTGGCGACCGTCCACCGCGCGAGCTGTCCCGCCAGGCCCTGGCCGAAGTGGTCGAGCCGCGTTACGACGAGCTGTTCACGCTGATCCAGGCCGAACTGCGTCGCAGCGGCTACGAAGACCTGATCCCGGCCGGCATCGTGCTGACCGGTGGTACGTCGAAGATGGAAGGCGCGGTCGAACTGGCCGAAGAGATTTTCCACATGCCGGTCCGCCTGGGCGTGCCGCATGGCGTGAAGGGTCTCGACGACGTGGTGCGCAACCCGATTTATTCCACCGGCGTCGGCCTGTTGATGTACGGCCTGCAGAAGCAGTCCGACGGGATTTCGTTCTCGGGCATCAGCAGCCGCGACAGCTACAGCAATGACGAACCGAAAGCCGCCTTGCTCGATCGCATCAAGAGCTGGGTACAAGGCAACTTCTGAAGAATTACCGCAGCACCGTTGTAGATACAGGCAGTAGGCGAAAAAACTAGAGAATCAAAGGAGAGGGAAAATGTTCGAACTCGTAGACAACATCCCCGCAAGCCCGGTCATTAAGGTTATCGGTGTTGGCGGAGGCGGCGGCAACGCTGTCAATCACATGGTCAAGAGCAACATTGAAGGCGTTGAATTCATCTGCGCCAACACTGATGCCCAGGCGCTGAAGAGCATCAGCGCGCGGACCATCCTGCAACTGGGCACCAGCGTGACCAAAGGTCTCGGCGCCGGCGCCAACCCTGAAGTAGGTCGTCAGGCCGCTCTCGAAGATCGCGAGCGCATTGCCGAAGTCCTGCAGGGCACCAACATGGTGTTCATCACCACCGGCATGGGCGGCGGTACCGGTACCGGTGCTGCGCCGATCATTGCTGAAGTGGCCAAGGAAATGGGGATCCTCACCGTTGCGGTGGTGACCCGTCCGTTCCCGTTCGAAGGTCGCAAGCGTATGCAACTGGCCGACGAAGGCATCCGCCTGCTGTCGGAAAGCGTCGACTCGTTGATCACCATTCCCAACGAGAAGCTGCTGACCATCCTCGGTAAAGACGCCAGCCTGCTGTCGGCTTTCGCCAAGGCAGACGATGTACTGGCCGGTGCCGTTCGCGGTATCTCCGACATCATCAAGCGTCCGGGCATGATCAACGTCGACTTTGCCGACGTCCGTACCGTGATGAGCGAAATGGGCATGGCGATGATGGGCACTGGCTGCGCCAGCGGTCCGAACCGTGCACGTGAAGCCACCGAAGCGGCCATTCGCAACCCGCTGCTGGAAGACGTGAACCTGCAAGGTGCACGCGGCATCCTGGTGAACATCACCGCCGGTCCTGACCTGTCCCTGGGTGAGTACTCCGACGTGGGTAGCATCATCGAAGCCTTCGCTTCCGAGCACGCGATGGTCAAGGTCGGTACCGTTATCGATCCGGACATGCGCGACGAGCTGCACGTGACTGTCGTTGCCACCGGTCTGGGCGCGAAAATCGAGAAGCCTGTGAAGGTCATCGACAATACCGTTCACACTTCCATGGCGCCGCAACCGCAACAATCGGCTCCCGCTCGTCAGGAAGCTCCGGCGGTGAACTACCGTGATCTGGACCGTCCGACCGTCATGCGCAACCAGGCTCAGGCCGGTGCTGCGACTGCCGCGAAGATGAATCCGCAAGATGATCTGGACTACCTGGACATCCCGGCTTTCCTGCGTCGTCAGGCCGATTAATGGAATGTATCAGGGCTATGAAGGTGATTGGTGTTCAGCAAAGGTCTGGTCTGCTATCATCGCCAGCCTTTGTTGATACCAGTTCGCAATTTGCGCTGAAGCGGCCCAAGCCATGATTAAACAACGCACACTGAAAAATATTATCCGTGCCACCGGTGTAGGTCTGCACTCCGGGGAGAAGGTATACCTGACCCTCAAGCCTGCACCGATCGACACCGGAATCGTCTTTCGCCGTGCCGACCTCGATCCAGTGGTCGAGATCCCGGCTCGTGCTGCCAACGTCGGCGAGACAACTATGTCGACGACGCTGGTTAACGGTGACGTGAAAGTGGACACGGTTGAGCACTTGCTCTCGGCCATGGCCGGCCTGGGCATCGATAACGCCTACGTCGAGCTCTCCGCGTCCGAAGTCCCGATCATGGATGGTAGCGCTGGACCTTTCGTTTTCCTGATTCAATCGGCCGGCCTGGAAGAACAGGACGCAGCCAAGAAGTTCATCCGGATCCTGCGGGAAGTGACAGTGGAAGACGGCGACAAACGCGCCACTTTCGTCCCTTTCGAAGGCTTCAAGGTGAGTTTCGAGATCGATTTCGATCACCCTGTTTTCCGTAACCGCACACAAAGTGCAAGCGTGGATTTTTCCAGCACTTCGTTCGTAAAAGAAGTCAGCCGCGCCCGTACCTTTGGTTTCATGAGTGACATCGAGTACCTGCGCAAGCACAACCTCGCACTCGGCGGCAGCGTTGAAAACGCTATTGTGGTCGACGCGGATGGTGTACTGAACGAAGACGGCCTTCGCTATGAAGACGAATTCGTGAAGCACAAGATCCTCGATGCAATTGGTGACCTCTACCTGCTGGGCAATAGCCTGATTGGTGAGTTCAAGGGCTTCAAGTCCGGACATGCATTGAACAACCAGCTGCTGCGCAAGTTGATTGAGCAGCCAGATGCTTGGGAAGTCGTGACTTTCGAAGACGCCAGCACTGCACCGATCTCTTACATGCGTCCGGTTGCGGCGGTGTAAGTAAAAACCTCTCTAGTTTTTAAAGGCTGCCTTCGGGTGGCCTTTTTTTATGCCCCGATTTTAACGGTGTCAGGACCGGCCCCATCGCGAGCAGGCTCGCTCCCACAGGGGAATGCATTCAAAGGTGGGAGCGAGCCTGCTCGCGATGAGGCCAGCCGAATCACCACCGATCTCACTGCGTAGCCACCACCCGATTGCGCCCACTTTCCTTGGCCTGATACAGCGCTTTGTCCGCCGCAAACAGCAACTGCTCAAGGCTGCTATCGGTGGTCGAAGTCCAGGTGCTGATGCCGATACTGACAGTAATCGGCGATTCCACGCCCGCCACAAACGGCAGTTGTTCCACCGCAGACCGAATGTGTTCAGCAATTTGCCTCGCGCCTGCGCTGTCCGTTTCCGCCAGGACCACCGAGAACTCCTCCCCCCCGTAGCGGGCGACCAGATCCGTCGGTCGCCGCACGTTCTCGGCGATCACCTTGGCCAGTGCGCGTAGCGCATTGTCACCCGCCTGATGGCCATGTTGATCGTTGAACGCCTTGAAGTGGTCGGCATCGATCATCAACACCGACAGCGGTTTGCCGGAGCGTTGCGCGCGAAACCACTCATGGCGCAGGGTTTGATCGAGCGTTCGGCGGTTGGCTACGCCGGTCAAGGCATCGGTGGCGGCCAGTTGTGCCAGCTCGTGTTCGGCGTTGTGACGCCGGCGCAATTCACGGCGTAGCAACCACGTCAGCCACAGCAGGCTTACGCACAAGGCTACGGTTGCAGAGCTGACCACCACTGCCGTGCGCTTCCAGGCCGCAAAAACTTCATCACTGGACAGCGCAACGATGACGATCAGCGGCAAATTTCCGACCTTGGAAAAGGTGTACAGACGCTTGTCACGGTATCGATCGGACATGCTGGTAAAGCTGCCATTGCCTTCTTTGACGATGCGCTGGAAATTGGGGCGATTACTGAAATCCTTGCCAATCAGCTCTTCGGCCAGGCGTGGTTGCTGGGCCAGGAGAATCCCATTCTTGCTGATCAGATTGACCGTGCTATCGCGGCCGATGCTCAAACTGTTGAACAACTGATCGAAGTAACTCAAGCGCATGGCGGCTTCGGCTACTCCCAGAAACTCGCCCTGGGAGCCGCTCAGCCGTCGACTGAAACTGATACGCCAATCCTGTTCCGGCGACCTGGCTCTAAAGGGGGGGCTGATGAACATGCCCGGGTCCGGGTTGTTCACGTGAGATTGAAAGTATTCGCGATCGGCGTAGTTGCCTTGCCTGAGCTCCACCGAAGCCGAGTCGGCGATCACGTCGCCCTTGTTGTCGAGCAACAAAATATTGCCCTTGTACGGCGCGGCAGTGGCGCGGTCGAAATAGGCCATATGGCGAATGGCTGGAGATACGCTCTTGAGATCCTCTCGCTGGGAGGCGGCGATCAAGCCCTGCAGGGAAATATCATAGAGTTCGACATTGCGCAGCACGTCGGCGTCGATCAATTGCACGATGTTGTTGGCGGCGCGAGCGGCGGACAATTCGGCGTTGGCGCGCTCACGGATCAGCAGAAACGTCACGATGCTGAGTATCGCAATCACCAACAGCACACTGCCGAGAATCAGAAGTCGCTCCGATCGTGTCGACCCGATCGGATCTTGAGATTTCACACTGCTCACACTCATGGTTCTGGCTTCTGCAAATAAGGTGTTATGAAAGTTTTTTACAAGAGTCGGGCAGAGTCCCAGCAACCGGTAGCGTCCAGAGGGCTTGTATAAAGGCCGGATAAAAAAAAGGCCAGCAAAATATGCTGGCCTTTTGCTTAGCGAAGCTTAGAAGACATTCAGCGGGTAGTCGACGATCAGTCGGTATTCGTCGGTGTCTTGATCCAGCGCGCCGTAGCCCTTGCCGCCACGGTTGGTGGCCCATTGCATGCGTACCGACAGATCCCTGGCCTTGCCGCCCTGGACCACGTACTTCAGATCAATGTCACGCTCCCAGTGCTTGGCATTTTTACCGTCGGCGCTGTACCACGACGCATAACCGCGACTCTGCGGGTCAACCTTGGTCAGGTCCAGCTCGCCCCGGGAGTAAGACACTGCCGAGGTCAGGCCGGGTAGGCCGAGTCCGATAAAGTCGTAGGCGTACTTGAGTTTCCATGAGCGTTCATTCGGGCCATTGAAGTCGGAATACTGCTGGGAGTTGTCGAGAAAAATGCTGTCGCCCTGGCTGATGTAGTCGAACGGCGTGTTGCCGTTGACCCGCTGGTAAGCGGCGGTGACGCTGTGATTGCCCACGCCGACGGTGAAATGCAGGCTGTAAGTGTTGTTGTCGATGTTGCCCAGCAGCGCATCGCCGGTGTCCTGCGTGTGATAAACGTGCAGGCCCGGATTGAGGCTGATCAGTTCGTTCAGCGCGTAGGTGTAATCCAGGTCGTAGTAGTACTGGTTCCAGATGTCCTTGAGTTCGGCGGCGTAAAGGCTGCTGGTCAACCCCGGCAGGCCGCTCCAGGCCACGCCGGCCCAGTTCAGGTGCTGGCTTTCGTCGCCCTCGGCGAGGCTGCCATAGGAAGTGCCGATCCGCGTATGACCGCTTTGGTTGTAGGGCTTGGTGAAACTCGCCTGGCCACCTTCGATCAGAAAACCGTCGAAGCTGTGATTGGTCAGGCTGACGCCGCGAAAGGTCTGCGGCAGCATGCGCGTCTCGCCGCCGGCGATCACCGGGTTGGCGAGAAACAGGTCACCGGCCTTCAGCTCGGTATCGAAGGCGCGCATTTTCAGCGTGCCACCCGCCGTTGAAAACGATCCCGGCGCTTTGCCGTTGCCATCGCCGAGCGGCAGGATGCTCGAGTTATCGGTGCCGCCTCCGCCGTCGAGCTTGAGCCCGAGCATGGCGTGGGCATCCAGACCGAAACCGACGGTGCCTTCGGTAAAACCTGATTCGAAGACCCCCAGGAAACCCTGGCCCCATTCAATGTTGTCGTCCGCCTGCTGCAGGCGGTTGCGGTTCATGTAGTAGTTGCGGGCATTGAGGTTGAGGCTCGAACCTTCGACAAAACCTTCTTGATCGGCTGCCTTGGCGTTGATCGGCATCGTTACGGCGATTGCAATGAACAGCGGGTTGAATCTTTGAGGGACACGCACTAGCGGTACAGCTCCTTGGGTCTACTGAACACTTCATTGTTTTGAAGTGCGGGATGTTTCTTGTCAGGGAAGACGAACCGGACAGCGTTTGAACCACAACAAAAAAAAGCCGCTGATAGCAGCGGCTTTGAAGACAACTTTTCAACAGGAAGAGCCGATGAAAAGTGTCGAGGGAAATAGAGCGATGTGAGCGATCAGCTATCTTTCTCGACCCGTGGCTGGGCCTGAATGGTCGACGCTTGAGGGGTTTGCGCAGCGTCCTGCGCCTTGGCCGTCATTTCGCTCTGATGTTCTTCAAACGCTGCAGCGCGCGCTGCATTGTGTGCGACGAAGGACTGCGACTCTTCAGCCATGGCGAATGGTGAGAGGAACAAAGAGGACAAAACGAAAGCGCTGGCAATACCCATAGTGTTGGACATCTTTAAAACCTTCTTGCTTGGCAAGTGCTGTTTGGTGGCGCAAAGATAAGGATCCTGGCCGATGGGAAACAGAGCCAATTCAATAAAGGACTGTTGCGGGATAAGCAAAGATCACAACCCTGTAGGAGCCGGCTTGCTGGCGATCGATCTCAAACCTGTCACCGATCTCAGGGACGCCATCGCCAGCAAGCCGGTTCCTACAGATCTACGAAAGATCAGACGGGAAGGTGAATACCGAAGGTATTCATGCCGTGGTCACTGCGCACAAACACATCCCCGCCGTGCATCAACGCAATCGCCTTGACGATCGCCAGACCCAGGCCGTGGTTGTTGCCACTGTTGCTGCGCGACGCATCGACCCGGTAGAAGCGCTCGAACAATCGCGGCAGATGTTCGTTGGCAATCGGTGCACCGGGGTTTGCCACGCCGATGCTGACTTGATGGTCCTCGACGTCGATCTGCACCTGAATCACCTGCCCGGGCTCGGTGTGTTGCACCGCGTTGCTGAGCAAGTTGATCAACGCCCGACGCAGATGTGCGATCTCGATCCGTACCTGCGCATCGCCACGGACCTGCACTTGAACCTGTGCGTCTTCAAGAATGAAATCCAGATACTCCAGCGTCGTCGCCACTTCATCCGCCAGGGAGGTGGACGTCAGTTTGGTGGCCTTGCTGCCCTGATCCGCACTGGCGAGGAACAGCATGTCATTGATGATCGAACGCAGTCGCTCAAGCTCCTCGAGATTCGATTGCAGCACTTCGAAATAGTGTTCCGCCGAACGCCCGCGCGTCAGCGCAACCTGAGTCTGACCAATCAGATTGGTCAGCGGTGAGCGCAGCTCATGAGCGACGTCGGCATTGAACGACTCAAGCCGCGAGTAAGCCTGTTCGACCCGCTCCAGCGTGGAGTTGAACGAGTTGACGAACTGATTGAGCTCCGGCGGCAACGACGATAAGCGCAAACGCCCGGAACGCAGCGGCGGCGCCAGGCGCTGAGCCTCCTGAGACAACTTGATCAACGGCTTGAGGCCGATCCGCGCCACCCAATAACCGAGAGCCGAAGCCAGCAGCACGCCGACAATCGCCAGACTGATCAGCGCAATCAGCAGATGATGTTGGGTTTGAAAAAACGTCTCGGTGTCGATGCCGATCATGAAGCGCAGCGGCGGGCGTTGATCCTTGGCCGGGAACTGGCTGACCAGCACTTTCATTGGATAAGGCTGGCCCGGCAACTGCAAATCGCGCATGCCCAGCGGGCCTTCGGCGAAGGCGCGGATCTGCGGCGTCGGGTTGCCATATTCGTAGTGCGGATCGCCGCTGGTGATCCAGAAACTGATGCGTTTGTCTTCTTCGCCGAGCAGCTTGAGCTTGTTGTTGATCTTCACCCAATGCTCGGGCGTGCCGTAACGGCCGACGGTGGATTCGAGCACGCTGTAACGTGCGTCCAGCTCGGCTTCGGGCAGCAAACCCAGGCCTTTGTCGACCTGCTGATAGAGCGCCCAGCCGATCAGCAGAAACACCAAAAGCGCCACCAGCGTGAACATTCCACTGAGGCGCAGGGCAATCGAATTACTGGACACCACGGCTCTCCAGCACATAACCCATGCCACGGATCGTGTGCAGCAGTTTCTCGTCAAACGGCCCGTCGAGTTTGGCGCGCAGGCGTTTGATCGCGACTTCGACGACGTTGGCGTCACTGTCGAAATTGATGTCCCAGACCATTTCCGCAATCGCGGTTTTCGAGAGGATTTCCCCTTGCCGGCGGGCCAGCACGCTGAGCAGCGAGAACTCCTTGGCGGTCAGGTCCAGACGCGTGCCGGCGCGGGTCGCCTTGCGGCTGATCAAATCTATCCACAGGTCGGCGATGCTCACTTGCACCGGTTCATGACCGCCGCTGCGCCGGGTCAGTGCTTGCAGGCGCGCCACCAGTTCGAGGAAGGAAAACGGTTTGCCGAGGTAATCGTCGGCGCCGTCGCGCAGGCCTTTGATCCGGTCTTCGACACGCTCGCGGGCGGTGAGCATGATCACCGGGGTTTGCTTGCGCGCACGCAAGGCGCGCAGTACGCCGAAGCCGTCGAGGCCCGGCAACATCACGTCGAGGACGATCACCGCGTAGTCGCTTTCCAGCGCCAGGTGCAGGCCTTCAACGCCGTCCCGCGCCAGGTCCACGGTGTAACCCTGTTCCGTCAGGCCGCGGTGCAGATAGTCCGCGGTTTTTTCCTCGTCTTCGATAATCAGAACGCGCATGACCCCGCCTCAGTCTGTGGTCGCCAGCACCGGTACGGGCGCTGGTTTTTTGGGCCGATGAAATAGTCGCTCCAGCCACAAGTATATGACCGGAGTGGTGAACAGCGTCAGCGCCTGGCTCACCAGCAAGCCGCCGACCACCGCAATCCCCAATGGCTGGCGCAACTCGGCGCCGGTGCCGTAGCCGAGCATCAGCGGCAGCGCGCCGAGCAGGGCGGCGAGGGTGGTCATGATGATTGGCCGGAACCGCGTGATGCAGGCCTGGAAAATCGCCTCTTCCGGTGGCAGGCCACGGTTACGCTGGGCGTCGAGGGCGAAGTCGATCATCAGGATGCCGTTTTTCTTCACGATGCCGATCAGCAGCACCAGCCCGATCAGCGCCATGATCGAAAAATCCTGGCCGCAAATCCACAGCATGATCACCGCCCCGAGCCCCGCCGAGGGCAGCGTCGAGATGATGGTCAACGGGTGGACGAAGCTCTCGTAGAGCACGCCGAGAATGATGTACACCGCCACCAGCGCCGCCAGAATCAGCCACGGCTGGCTGGCCAGCGAACTCTGGAACGCCTGGGCCGCGCCCTGGAAGTTGCCGCTCATGGCGGCCGGCATGCCGATCTCGGCCTTGGCCTGATTGAGCATGATCACCGCATCGCCAAGCGCCACGCCGGGCGCCAGGTTGAACGACAGGTTGGCGGCCGGGAACATCCCGTCATGGGCGATCGACAACGGGCCAACCGTCGGCGCATCGAATTTCGCCAGCGCCGACAGCGGCACCATTTCCCCACTGAGCGGCGAGCGCAGGTAGAAATAATTGAGGCTTTCAGCTTTGCCGCGTTGCCTGGTGTCCAGTTCCAGGATCACGTTGTACTGGTTGATCTGGGTCTGGAATTCGTTGATCTGCCGCTGACCGAACGCATCGTACAGCGCTTCATCGACATCGCTGGCGGTCAGGCCGAAACGCGCGGCGGCGCTGCGGTCGATGCTGATGTGGGTGATGCTGCCGCCCAGTTGCAGGTCGTTGGAAATGTCGCGGAACGCCGGGTTGGCGCGCAGTTTTTCCGTGAGGCGCTGGGTCCAGGTGCTGAGGGTTGCGCCGTCGTTGCTCTTGAGCACGTATTGGTACTGCGCGCGGCTCGGGCCGGAGCTGAGGTTGATGTCCTGGCCGGCGCGCAGGTACAGCACGATGCCCGGGACTTTCATCAGTTGCGGACGGATCCGGTCGATGAACTGGCTGGCCGAGACGTCGCGCTCGCTGCGTTTTTTCAGGGAAATCCAGAAGCGGCCGTTGGCGATGGTCTGGTTGCTACCGGAGACACCGACGGAGTGGGAAAACGCCGCGACCGCCGGATCTGCCGCGACGATTTCTGCCATCGCCAGGTGTTTTTTCACCATGTCGCCGTAGGAAATATCGGCGGCGGCTTCGGTGGTGCCGAGGACAAAACCGGTGTCCTGCACCGGGAAGAAACCCTTCGGAATGAAGATGTAGCCGGCGATGACCAGGGCCAGGGACATGCCGAACACCCCGATCATCAATTTCTGATGGGCGAGGGCGCGGCGCAGGAGCTTTTCGTAGCCGGCCAGCAAGCGTTCGCCAAAGGTTTTTTTGCTGTGGGCGTGATGCACCGGCGCACGCATGAACAACGCGGCAAGCGTCGGCGCCAAAGTCAGCGACACCACCACTGAAATCATGATCGTAGAGGTCGCCGTCAGGGCGAATTCCTTGAACAGCCGCCCGACCACGCCGCCCATGAACAGCAGCGGAATGAACGCCGCCACCAGCGAAAAACTGATCGAGACCACGGTAAAACCAATCTCGCCGGCGCCTTTGATCGCCGCTTCGCGCATGCCGTCGCCGGCCTCCAGGTGTCGGTGAATGTTCTCCACCACGACAATCGCATCGTCGACCACAAACCCCACGGCCACCACGATCGCCACCAGCGTCAGGTTGTTCAGGCTGAAACCCATGATGTACATCAGGGCAAAACTGGCGACCAGCGAAACACCCAGCACCGCCGACACGATCAGCGTCGCCGACCACTGACGCAGGAACAGCGCCATCACCGCCACCACCAGCATGATCGCGATCAGCAGGGTGACTTCCACCTCATGCAACGAGGCGCGGATGGTCTGGGTCCGGTCAACCAGCACTTTGACCTGCACCGACGCCGGCAGCATCGCTTCGAGAGCGGGCAGGGCGGCCTGAATGCGATCCACGGTCTCGACGATGTTGGCCCCCGGTTGCCGGGAAATCACCAGGTTCACCCCGGGCTTGTCACCGGCCCAGGCTTGCACGTAGGCATCTTCCGAACCGTTGACGACTTTGGCGACATCTTTCAGGTGAACCGGTGCACCGTCCTTGTAGGAAACGATGAGTTGGCTGTATTCCTCGGGGTGGAACAACTGATCGTTGGTCGACAGCGTCGAGATGCTCGACTCGCCATACAACGCACCTTTGGCCAGGTTGAGGCTGGTGTTTTGGATTGCCAGGCGAATGTCCGCCAGCGTCAGGCCGATGGCGGCCAGTTTGTCTGCCGAGGCTTGAACGCGAATCGCTGGACGTTGCTGGCCGGTGATGTTGATCTGGCCTACACCGTCGATCTGACTGATCTGACGGGACAGCAGGGTTTCCACCAGATCGCTGAGTTCGGGGCCGGGCATCAGGGTCGAGTTGATGCTGAGAATCAGCACCGGGCTGTCGGCCGGGTTGACCTTGCGCCAGGTCGGAAGGTTCGGCATGTCCTTGGGCAGTTTGCCGGCGGCGGTGTTGATCGCGGCCTGCACTTCCTGCGCGGCGGTGTCGATGCTTTTGTCGAGGGTGAATTGCAGGGTCAGGTTGGTCGAGCCGAGGGCGCTGCTCGAGGTCATCTGGGTCACGCCGGGAATGGCGCTGAATTGCACTTCAAGCGGCGTGGCCACCGAGGAGGCCATGGTTTCCGGGCTGGCGCCGGGCAGTTGCGCGGCCACCTGGATGGTCGGGAATTCGGCTTCCGGCAGCGGCGCGATGGGCAACCGTGGGAACGCAATGACACCGAGCAATACCAGGGCAAACGTCAGCAGGATCGTCGCTACCGGATGATCGATACACCACGCGGAAACCGAGCCGTGGCCCTTCATGGTTTCGACTCCGTTTGCACCATTTGCGCGGGGTCAGTCAGCACCTGGACCGTGGAACCGGGCTTGAGGCGCGACTGACCGTCGCTGACCAGCACGTCGCCCGGTTTCACGCCTTTGATGATGTCCTGGCCGCTGCCTTGATAGACCATCTGCACCTGGACGGTTTCAACCTTGTCACCTTTGACCCGGTACACGAAGTGTTGATCGAGGCCTCGTTGTACGACGGTGGGCGGCACCACCAGCGCATCCTTTTCCAACGCTGTCTGAATTTTTACCGTTACCAGCAGGCCCGGCCACAGCTTCTGCCCAGGGTTGTTGAATTCGGCCTTGGCACGGATGGTCCCGGTGTTGGCGTTGATCTGGTTGTCGATCAGGGTCAGGTGGCCTTCGCCCAGCAGGTTGCCGGTTTCGCCGTCGGTGTCGGCACCGATGTAGGCCTTCACCTGGGCGTGTTCCGGATCGTTGATCAGGCCTTGCAGGGTCGGCAGCATTTGCTGTGGCAGGGAAAACTCCACGGCAATCGGGTCGATCTGCGTCACCGTGAACAAGCCTTGGGTGTCGGTCATGCGCAGGAAGTTGCCTTCGTCCACCGTACGAATCCCCACGCGACCGCTGACCGGGGAGCGAATCTGTGTGTAGGAAAGCTGCACCTGAGCGGCGTCAATCGACGCCTGATTGCCTTGGGCGGTGGCTTTGAGCTGGTTGACCAGCGCTTGTTGCTGGTCGTAAGTCTGTTTGGATACGCCGTCGTCGACGCTCAGCAGTTTGTAACGCTTGAGGTTGACCAGCGCCACTTGCAGCTGCGCCTGGCTTTCGCCGAGCTGTGCGCGGGCCTGATCCAGGCTGGCGCGGATCGAGCGATCATCGATGGTGGCGAGCAAGTCCCCCTTGTTCACCAATTGACCTTCCTTGACCAGGATTCTGGTGAGGATGCCGTCGATCTGTGGACGTACCACGACGCTGTGCAGGGACAGCACCGAGCCGATGCCGCTGACATAACGAGGAACGTCTTTTTCGGCGACGTTGACCACTCGAACCGGGATCGCCGTGGGCGCGGCGAGTCTGGCCGTGGCCGGTTTGTTGGCGTACCACACGCCCAGCGCTGCCAGGACAATCAGGAGGGCGGCGAGCAGGGCGGGTTTTTTCTGAATTCGCATGCGAGTGGGGCGCCGGGGCTGGGAGGACGGAATTTTGTCAGGGTTATACCTTCCTTTATAAACCTGTTCGCCGGTCAGGAAGGTGACTGCTAACTGACGGCGCTGTCAGTTTGGAGTTTGTGTTGTCTGTTCTGGCCTCATCGCCAGCAAGCCGGCTCCTACAAAGTACACCGCGAACCCCTGTAGGAGCCGGCTTGCTGGCGATGGCGGCAGGCGGGGCACCACAAAACCCGACGGACTCACTCGCCACGTGAAGCCTGTCGCCCCCGACACAGGTATACTGCCGCCTTTCGCGGCTCGCTGACCGGGCCCGACTCTTTTGCATCACCCGGAGCTTTCATGACTTCCCCGACACAACCGCCGGTTGCCGACGCTTTGAGCGACGACCAGGCTGACCTGCCAGACAGCGTCGACTCCAGCGCAGACAGCGAAACCAAAGCCGCGATCCCGGCGTTCAAGTTCCCGTTCAAACCGGGTGAACTGGCCGCCGCGAAAACCGCCAGCCAGCCCTGGTACAAGAACGGCGCCAAGAACGGCCACACCAAGACCCCCGGCGCAGCGCCTCCTGGCACCCGTCGTTCGATGGGCAAACGCTGAGTTTTAACGCCCCTCCGCCATTGGCCATCGGCCGCGGTTTTCAATCGCGGTGATGGCTAAGTGCTCATATCCTGAGCCAGATCAACGTTTGTGGAATCAGTGCGCTTAGAGTCAGCAGCCCTGCCGACTCTTTCCATCCAACGAGCGCGCTTTCCATGAAGATCAACCTCCCGGTGACCGGCCGTAATGTCGACGTTGCGGCTGATGCGAATATCCTCTCGACCACTGATCTGACCAGCGCGATCACCTACGCCAACGACGACTTCATCAACATCTGCGGCTACAGCCGTGAGGAGTTGCTGGGCTCGACGCACAACTTGCTGCGCCACCCGGACATGCCGGCGGCGGCTTTCGCGCATATGTGGCAGACCCTTAAAAGCGGCCGCTCATGGATGGGGCTGGTGAAAAATCGCTGCAAGAATGGCGATCACTATTGGGTGAGCGCGTATGCCACGCCGGTGACGCAGAACGGTAACGCCGTGGAGTATCAGTCGGTCCGGACCAAACCCTCGGTGCGGCAGATCGAAGCCGCGGAAAAAGCCTACACACAGCTTCGCAGTGGTCGTACATCTCTGTGGCAGCGGTTGCCCGTGCTCGGTCCGGGTCTCAAGGTGACGGCGCTGTTCAGCGCGACATTGGCCTGCGTAGTGGGCATCGAAGCGTGGCTGAACCCTTCGTCAGCCGTTTTCGGCGTATTGGCGTTTGTCGTGGGCAGTGGTTTGGCAGCGGTCGGAACCGGATTAATGTTGCGTCCGCTGAAAGCGTTGACCGAGCGCGCCCGGCAGATTGCCGACAACCCGTTGAGCCAGGCTGTTTACACCGGTCGCCGCGATCAGTTCGGCCAGATCGAGTTTGCCTTGCAGATGCTCGAAGCGCAGATCGGCGCGGTGGTGGGGCGCATCGGCGATGCGTCGCAGCGCCTGGCCGGGCACGCGGCGGAACTGGTCGAACACCTGCAAGGCAGTCATAACAGCACGCTGGCCCAGCAGGCTGAAACCGATCAGGTGGCGGCGGCGATTCACCAGATGTCTGCCAGCGTGGCCGAGGTTGCCGGTCATGCGCAGCAAGCGTCCCAGGCGGCCGACCTGGCCGGCAACGAAACCCGTGAAGGTCATCAATTGGTGAGTGAAAGTCGCCATGCGGTGCTGCGTCTGGCCGAGGAGCTGGCGCGCGCCACCGAGGTGATTCATCAACTGGAGGGGCACAGCAGCGAGATTACCGGCGTACTGGATGTGATCCGCAGCATCGCCGAGCAAACCAATTTGCTGGCCCTCAACGCGGCCATCGAAGCGGCGCGTGCCGGGGATGCCGGGCGCGGTTTCGCGGTGGTGGCCGATGAAGTCCGTGGCTTGGCCCAGCGTACCCAGCAATCGACCAACGAGATTCAGCACATGATCAGCACCCTGCAAAACGGCACACGGGACGCGGTGGTGGTGATGCAACAAAGCAGCGAACAGGTGGACAACAGCGTCGAACAGGCCCGGCGCGCCGCCGATTCGCTGGACGCGATCAGTCGGCGGGTCAATCAGATCACGCAAATGAGCCTGCAAATCGCTTCGGCGGTGGAAGAGCAGAGCAGCGTCAGCGAAGACATCAACCGCAACATCATCAGCATTCGCTCAGCCTGCGAGGTCACGGTCAGCGAGGGGCAGCAAAGCCAGGCGAATTCCACCGATGTGGCGGGGCTGGCGGGGGATTTGCGGTTGTTGGCGCAAGAGTTTTGGCGAGCCCGCCGTTAAGCCGCGCGCAACGAAATGAAGGCATAGTTGAGCGGCGTCTCGGTGGCCACGTGCGCACCCGCCGCCAACACTTGCCCGGCGATGTCGTCACCCGATACGTGGAACTGCCAGTCACTGTCCGATCCTGTCAGCGGCTGTTGCGCCACCTGATCGATGACTGTGGCGAACGCGCTCATGTCCGGCAGATACGCGGTGAATCCATCGCCCTTCAGGGCCGTGGTCCGAATACCCAGTGAGGCGCAAATCGCATCTTTGGTGCGGATATCGTCGCGATCTGCCTGGCGGGAACGCTGGATGAGTCCGGCGAGTTCGTGATCGACCAATTCACCGCCAATGATCAGATCCGGGCCTTTTTCCCACGATTCGGGCGGGCATTCCTTGATCGCCGGGTTGAGGGGGATGTGCGGATTGATTTCCATCGGATAGATGCGGCACACCAGCGGCCGGCGTTCGTAGATGCGGCAGAGGTTGTCTTCGTCAAGATTCCGGCAGGGACCGACGTTGTACGCCGCAAACGTGATGGCCACGTAGGCCTCGCAGTCGCCGCTTTGAACCACCACCGAACGGCGCTCGGCATGTTCGCGTTGCTGCACCGGCAGGCCAAGGCCATTACCGAGGAAGCCTTCCACCAGCACGATCACCTGACCGCCGTCGGCCGCCCACATCCGGGCTTCGGCCAGGGTCAGGGGGACGTGATGGTCATTGCAGCATTTGCCGCAACCTACGCAGGAAAACGTTGTATTCATCGAAGGATCAGTCGCTTGTCAGGGCCCGAAATGGCGACAGAATGCCACCGCAGAAGTCAGCGACGAAGCAAGTTATGCGCCATTTACCGGGATTTGGCGGGTAGGCGGATGGAGTCCCATTCGGTCACGTAGGCGGTTTTGCTTTTTTTGTTGTAGAGGCACAGCTCGGTGCCTTGCTGGCCTTTCATGTGTTTTTGCGGGTAGCGGCCTTGCAGGAGCACGGCGGTGTAGTCGACACGGTCATCGAACTGTGCGGCTTTGCCGACGGGGGAAGCGTCCGTCAGGCCGCTGGCCTTGATGCAACTGGCGAGCGTGGCTTTGTCGAAGGCGGCCCAGGCGTCTGGGCTGGAGGCGTGGGTTTGGGTGGCGAGGGCGGTGAGGCAGAGGAAGGTGAGGGTGGTGGCTTTCATGGGTCAGGCATCCTTGGGCATGGGTGGGCCGAGTATGCCTGATGGGATGAGGTTGAATGTGTCGGCCCTTTCGCGGGCAAGCCTCGCTCCTACAGGTACGGTGATCACAATGTAGGAGCGAGGCTTGCCCGCGAAGGCGGTGTATCAGGCCGGAACCGGCTCCCGGCGGACCACAATCATCCCGGCGCTTTCATACAACCGCTGCGCCCGAAGGTTATCTTCCAATACCTTCAAATCCACAAAACCTTCGCGACGCTGCTGAAACACGTTGAATGCATTCAACAACAACGCCCGGCCCAAACCCAGACCCTGGGCTCGCGGGTGCACGACCAGATTCTTGATGTAGGCGCTGGTCCAGCACTGGCATACACCCACGATACCGTCGGCATCCTGCGCAATGAAACACAGGGAGGGATCGTATTCAGGGTCAGTCTCAAACCGCTGTTGCCAGATATCCAATGCCGGCACGCGACCGCCACCGTCCAGGTAACCCAGCTCCATCAAACGATGAACGGCTTCTGCCAGTTCTGGACGATATTCGTGCAGGACAATGCCCTGAGGCCAGGTGATTGTGGGCACAACCTCCGCCAGGTTGCGCCGCATCAGAAAACAAAAAGCCTCGGCCAACTCAGTGACCTTGTTCGGCGACCGCCTTGGCCGCTTCGATCAGGCACTTGGTCAGGTCCGGCGAAGAGAACTTGGTCAGCACCGCGTTGGCGCCGGCCAGGCGCGCTTTTTCGCTGTTCATCGCGCTGTCCAGCGAGGTGTGCAGCAACACATACAGGTGCGCAAAATCCGGGGTTTCGCGCAGGGTGCGGGTGAAGGCGTAGCCGTCCATCTCTGACATTTCGATGTCTGAAACAATCAGGTTGATCTGCTGGGCGGTGCCTTGCAGGTCCAGCAGGCAATCGATGGCTTCCTTGGCGCTGCGCGCGGTATGGCATTGCAGGCCGAGGTTGCGCAGGGTGTGCACCGATTGCTGCAGGGCCACCTGGCTGTCGTCGACCACCAGAATGCGTGCGTTGCCGAGTACTTCCGCGTCTTCCATGCTCAGTTCGGTCGGGGCCGTTTCGATCTGCGCCGGGGCGATGCCGTGGATGACCTTTTCGATGTCCAGCACCTGCACTAGCGTGCCGTCGACCGAGGTCACGCCAGTGATGTACGAGCGCACACCGCCGGAGCCGAAGGGCGGAGGACGGATGTCGGTGGTCAGGCAGTGGACGATCTTGCTCACCGCCTGAACATGCAGGCCCTGTTTGGAGCGGCTGACGTCGGTGACGATCAGGCAGCCGCCGTTCGGGTCTTCCAGCGGCCGCTCGCCGATCGCACGGCTCAGGTCGATCACCGACAACGACGCGCCGCGCAGGGTGGCGATGCCTTTGACGTGAGGATGCGACTCCGGCAGCTTGGTCAGCGGCGGGCAGGGAATGATTTCACTGACCTTGAGCAGGTTGATCGCCATCAACTTGCCGCTGCGCAAGGTAAAGAGCAGAAGCGAAAGTGAGTCTGCGCGGGCTTTGGTGGAGGACATAAAAACCTTCTGTGGAAAAAGGTGATGGGCGAATGGAAGTCGCCAAAAGCTATCGATGCCGGGTTATCGACTTGATGGGGGCAGGCTTTAGGCTAAATGCCGATGTACGGCGAAATGCTGTCCCGAACCTGTAGGAGCCGGCTTGCTGGCGATGGCGTACTCAAGGGCGCCATCGCCAGCAAGCCGGCTCCTACAAAAGCGTTCATTTCATGCCCAGTCTTTTGGCCATCCGCCCAAGATTCGCCCGATCCAAGCCTAGCTCACGCGCCGCGCTCGCCCAGTTATTGTGGTGCCGATCCAGGCAAGCGCTGATCAATTGCCGCTGATAACTTTCAGTCGCCTCGCGCAAATCCCCAGACACCAACGTCACTGGAGTCGCGGTCGGCGACTCGGGCGTTACCTCAACGCTGCCGCTGGGCAAATCCAGATCCGCCGCACTCAAGCTGAGAATCTTCGGGCGTTCCCTGCAGTTACCCAGCGCTTTCAACGCGCTGCGCCCAATCAAGTGCTCCAGCTCTCGCACGTTACCTGGCCAGTCATACGCCAGCAACGCCGCCTGGGCATCGCTGTTCAGGCGCAGGCTGTTGAGGCCCATGCGCGAACGGTTCTGCTCCAGGAAGAAACCGCTGAGCAGCAACACATCCCGCCCGCGATCCCGCAGGGCCGGCACCAATAGCGGGTAAACGCTCAAACGGTGGTAGAAGTCGGCACGATAACGGCCACTGCGCACTTCTTCGGCCAAGTCACGGTTAGTCGCGGCGATGAGCCGCACATCGACTTGATGTTCTTTATCCGAACCCAGCCGCTGCAATTGACCGCTTTGCAGTACGCGCAGCAATTTGGCCTGCACCGTCAGCGACAGTTCGCCGACTTCATCGAGAAACAGCGTGCCGCCATTGGCCAGTTCGAATTTGCCGCGACGGTCGCTGGTTGCCCCGGTGAAGGCGCCGCGCACATGGCCGAACAATTCGCTTTCCACCAGTGTGTCCGGCAGCGCGGCGCAGTTGAGGCTGATGATCGGCTTGTCGGCCCGGGGCGAGGCGGCGTGAATCGCCTGTGCCACCAGTTCCTTGCCGACTCCGGTTTCACCGGTGATCAACACGGTCAGGTCACTGCCGCCGACCAGGCTGATCTCTTCCACCAAGCGTTTGTGGGCCTTGCTCTGGCCGATCATCTCGCGGTTCTGCTGGCCGCTGGCCTGTCGGTACACCTCGGCGCGTTGATGCTCGTCTTCGACACGATTGGCCAGCCGTTCGATGCGCTCGGCGGCATTGACCGTGGCGGCGGCAAGGCTGGCGAAGGCTTGCAGGGCGTCCAGTTCAATCGGTTCCAAGCGTTCCGGGTCGAGGGCGTCGAGGGTCAGCAAACCCCACGGACGTTCGTCGATAAACAGCGGGCAACCCATGCAGTCATGGACTTCAAGGTGATCGTCGAGGCCATCGATCAGTCCGTCATAAGGATCGGGCATGTCGCTGTCAGCGGCGAAGCGGGTCGGGCCGGGGCTGCTGAGCAGGGCTTCGAAACGCGGGTGTTCGCTGACCTTGAAGCGTCGGCCGAGGGTGTCGGTGCTCAAGCCGTCGACGGCCAGCGGCACCAGCCACTCGCCATCGAGGCGCAGTAGCGCGGCGGCGTCGCAGGGGAGCAAGGCGCGCATGGCTTCGAGCAGGCGCCGATAGCGCTCGCCCTCGGGGAGTTCGCGGGACAGGTCCGAGACCAGGGGAAGCAGTGTGGTGAGCAAGGATTTTGCAGTCATAGTGACTCCGTGTAGTCGGTATGACTATAAGGTAGGGGGTGTCGTTATGACTAGAATGTTTTTAACTTGCTGATTTATAACGATTAAATAACTGGCACGGAAACTGATAAGCATAGGGCAGTCAGTTAGAAAACCAAGTCGTTCAGGAGTCACCTTATGCTTAGCGTTCAAGACCGTGCAATCGTCAAATCCACTGTGCCGTTGCTGGAAAGCGGCGGTGAAGCATTGATCACGCATTTTTACCGCATGATGCTCTCCGAATACCCGGAAGTCCGCCCGCTGTTCAACCAGGCGCACCAGGCCTCCGGTGATCAACCCCGCGCCCTGGCCAACGGTGTGTTGATGTATGCGCGCCACATCGATCAGCTCGACCAATTGGGCGACCTGGTGGCCAAGATCATCAACAAGCACGTGGCGCTGCAAATCCTCCCGGAGCACTACCCGATTGTCGGCACCTGCTTGTTGCGTGCGATTTCCGAAGTGTTGGGTGACGAGATTGCCACGCCGGAAGTGATGAGCGCCTGGGGCGCGGCGTACGGTCAACTGGCCGAGATCCTGATCGGCGCTGAAACCAGCATCTACGACCAGAAAGAACAGGCCCCGGGCGGCTGGCGCGGTGCGCGGGAGTTCATTGTCGCGGCCAAGGTCGAGGAAAGCGCTGAAATCATCTCGTTCTACTTCGAACCGGCAGACAAAGGTCCGATCCTCGCGGCAGAACCCGGCCAGTACATCGGCATGAAACTGATCCTCGATGGTGAAGAGATTCGTCGTAACTATTCGCTGTCGGCCCTGGCGAACAAAGGCCAGTACCGCATCAGCGTCAAGCGTGAACACGGTGGCCGCGCCTCGAACCATTTGCATGATCAACTGCAGGTAGGCGCCAGCATTCAGCTGTTCCCGCCATCGGGCGAATTCACCCTGACCGACAGCGATAAACCGTTGGTGTTGATCAGCGGCGGCGTCGGCATCACCCCGACCCTGGCCATGCTGGAAGCGGCGCTGGAAACCAAGCGGCCGGTGCACTTCATCCACTGCGCACGCAATGGCAGCGTTCACGCGTTCCGTGACTGGATTGATGGATTGGCCGAACGCCACCCGCAACTCAAGCGTTTTTACTGCTACGACGAAGATGACGGCGTGAGCCCGGCGGCGCACAAGGTCGGGTTGTTGAGTCAGGAACAACTGGGCGAGTGGTTGCCACAGCAGCGTGATCTGGATGCGTACTTCCTGGGGCCTAAAGGCTTCATGGCGGCGGTGAAGCGTCACCTGAAAGCCTTGGGTGTACCGGAGAAGCAAAGCCGCTACGAGTTCTTCGGCCCGGCTTCGGCGCTGGAATAAACACCAAACCCGTAGGAGCACGGCTTGCCTGCGAAGGCGTCTTTGGAATTGCATCGCCAGCAAGCCGGCTCCTACAGATTCGGGGTGCATCAACATCGTGTGACTTACGCAGAACCTGTAGGAGCCGGCTTGCTGGCGATGGCGATCTTGAGGGCGCCTTCGCCGGCAAGCCGTGCTCCTACGGGGGCGTGTGTCGCTGGCAATCCGGGGTGTTTCAGCCTTTCAATTCTTTCAGGTGTTTGTACACCGTCGCCCGTCCCATGTTCAGCACGTTGGCCACATAGTTCGAGGCGCTTTTGCCTTTGAAGGCGCCTTCGGCGTGCAGGGCCAGTACCAGTTCGCGTTTGTGGTCGCGGGTCAGCAGGTTCAGGCTCAGTTGACGTTCGCGCAGCCAGCCGTGAAGGAAGGTATTGATGCGCTCCTGCCAGTCATCGCGGAACAGTGAATCCGGTTGTGGAATCAGCTTGCTCGGCGACAGGAACAGGTCCAGCGCGGCCTTGGCATTTTCGAACAGCGAAATATTCAGGTTGATGCACAGCACCGCCAGCGGATGACCGTCGCTGTCGCGCAGCACGCTGCTCAGGCTGCGAATTTTCTGACCATCCCAATTCAACTTTTCGTACGGCCCGATGTTTCGTTCGCTGATGTCATCGCTGAGCATGTCTTCCAGCGCCGAGTCGTCACCCACTTCCCGTTTCGACAGGTTGTTGGCGATGTAGTCGACTTTCTGTGTGCGCAGATCGTGCAGCACCACCTCGGCGTGGGGGAAGAACAACGTGGCGATGGCATCGGCGATCGCGCGGAAGTTGTCCAGGGCCGGGTCTTTTACAGGTGCGTTCATACAATGGAGCTCCAGGCAGCGTCAGCGCCCTGCAAAAAGGGCGCTGGAAGTTTGCCGTAATCGTGTCGACACGTCACCTGAGGACGCCGGTCAGCCCAGGCGAGCAGGGGACAGCATCCTGGCGTCCAGGCCAAAACGCTTGAGTTGCTCGGGCAGTGCTTCGCCGCGTACCAGCGCGGCGCTGGCCTGGCCCATGGCGGGCGAGGTCTGGATGCCGTAACCGCCTTGCGCCGCAACCCAGAACAGTCCCGGCACCTGCAGATCGAAACCGGACAGCAAATCGCCGTCAGCCACGAAGCTGCGCAGGCCGGCCCAAGTGCGGGTCGGGCGGCGGATGGTCAGGGTGGTGGCTTCTTCGATCTGGTAGATGCCCATGGCGATGTCCAGTTCTTCGGGCTGCACGTCGTGTGGTTCAACCGGGTCGGCGTTGGCCGGCGAGCCAAGGAACATGCCCGCGTCCGGCTTCATGTAGAACGACTCGTCGAGGCTGACCAGCATCGGCCAATGGTGGATGTCCACGCCTTCCGGCCCGGCGAAGATGAATGCTGCACGGCGCTTCGGTTGCAGGCCCAGCGGCTTCGCGCCGGCCAGTTCGCCGATCTTGTCGGCCCAGGCGCCGGCAGCGTTGATGATGACCGGGGCGCTGAAGGTCTGGCCGTTGGTTTGAACCTGCCACACACCTTCGCCGTCGCGGGTCAGGCTCAGGACTTCAGTGTCGGTATGCACTTCACTTTTATTGCGTCGGATGCCACGCAGGTAACCCTGGTGCAAGGCGTCGGTGTCGATATCGCTGGCGGTCGGATCGTAGATCGCGCCGTGGACTTTTTCCCGGCGCAGGATCGGCAGGCGCGCGCAGGCATCGTCGGCGCTGAGCAGTTGCATCTCTGGCACCGTGGCTTTGGCGCTCAGGTATTGGTTGTTCAGTTCGGCCGGGTCGCCGGTGAAGTCCACGGTCATTTCGCCGCGCGGGGTCAGCAGCGGGTGTTCGCAGAAACCGGCAGGCGGGGCGTCGAAGAAATCGCGGCTGGCCTGGGTCAGCGCCCGGACCTGCGGTGTGCCATAAGCGGCGGTGAACAGCGCCGCCGAGCGTCCGGTGGAGTGGTAGGCCGGATGGGATTCGCGTTCGAGCACGATCACTCGGGCGTGCTGCGACAGCCAGAAACCGGTGGAAGCGCCGGCGATCCCGCCGCCGATGATGATGAAGTCTGCCTGGCTCATGAATGTCTCCTGTAAGCCGCAATATAGATCTCCTGTAGGAGCCGGCTTGCTGGCGATGCAGACGCCGCGGTTTGTCTGACCGACCGCGGCGCCTGCATCGCCAGCAAGCCGGCTCCTACAGGTATGTGTTAGTGCTGGAGTTGGTAGATGGCATTGGCCAGTGCGATGTCTTCCAGGCCCAGGCCGATGGAGCGGAAGAACACGTGACGGTCATAACCGGGGCGCTGGACTTTTTCGCTGATCAAGTCCGGCAGATCACCGACAATTGCGCTCTTGTCCCAGCCATGTTGCTCACCGGCAATCAGCATTTCACCCGCCGAGCCCGGCGTGGTCAGACGATAGTCGCAGAACACCTGCATGTCATTGAGGCTCTGTGGCGGCACTTCATGGGCGCGTGGGGCATTGGTGCTGATGGAGGTGATCAGCGCCGGCTTGCTCAGGCTCGATGGGTCGATCACCGGGCCGGCGGACGACGTGCACAGCATTATCACGTCAGCGTCCTGAACCGCGACTTCGCGTGTATCGACGAGGTTCAGCCGTGGGTCGAGAGCTCTGAGTTGCGCCAGCGCTTCAGCACCCAGTTCGCTCAAGCCCGGCGAGTAGAGGTTGATGCTCTGCCAGTCGCGCAGGCCTTTGACGTAATGCAGGTGTGCCAGCGCAACCTTGCCACTGCCGATGATCGCCAGACGCTGCGCATTCAACGGAGCCAGGGCGTCGACAGCAACGGCGGTTGTCGCGGCGGTGCGCGCGGTGGTCAGTTCGCTGGCGTCGCACAACAGCAGCGGCTCGCCGGTCTGCATCGACATCAGCAACGTCCATGCGGTCACCAGTGGGCCTTGTTCGCGGACGATGTAAGGCGAGGTCTTGACCCCGTAGACCCCGTCTTCGGCGAGCACGCCCAGATAGTTGATGAAATCGCCGGCGCCCTTGGGAAACTCCACCAGTTGTTGCGCCGGTTGTACCGCCTGCCCGGCGGCCAGGTCGCGGAACAGCTTGCGCAGGATCTGCGGAACGTCGACCTGTGCCAGCAGTTCGCGGGCCTGGGGTTGGGTGATCACATAGGGCGTGCTGGACATGGTCGGCTCCGGGAGCGGAAAGTAAACTAATTTGTCCATTATGGACTTTTGGTTCTGCTCGGCAAGCTCCTGTTGAAAAAAAACGACGAACGAAAAAAAAGCGCAGTCCGTTGCCGGCTGCGCTTCTTTTATTGCGACCCGCTGTTACGGACGCTTGCGCTCAACCGCCCGCAATAGATGCGTAGGAGGGGTTTCGCAGCTGATTTTGCGACCCAGCAGTGCCTCGATGGACGGTAGCTGGTAGGAGTCGTCTTCACCGGCAAAACTGATGGACACGCCATCGGCACCGGCACGGCCCGTACGACCGATACGGTGCACGTAGTCGTCCGGGACTTCCGGCAGGGTGAAGTTGATCACGTGGCTGATGCCGTCGATGTGAATGCCACGACCGGCCACGTCGGTGGCTACCAACACGCGGATCTTGCCTTCGCGGAAGCCTTCCAGGGTCTTGATGCGCTTGTGCTGCGGCACGTCGCCAGACAATTGCGCGGCGTTGACGCCGTCACGTACCAGGCGTTCTTCGATGCGTCGCACTTCATCCTTGCGGTTGGCGAAGACCATCACCCGCTCCCAACCGTTGTCGTTGACCAGGTTGTAGAGCAGTTTGTATTTGTCGGCACCGGCCACCGCGTAGATGTGCTGCTCGACGTTTTCGCTGGCCACGTTCTGCGACTCGATCTCGACGATCGACGGGTCGGTGGTCCATTGCTTGGCGAGGTTCATCACGTCATCGGTGAAGGTCGCGGAGAACAGCAACGTCTGGCGCTCGTTCTTCGGCGGCGTCTGGCGAATGATCTGACGCACCTGCGGGATGAAGCCCATGTCGAGCATGCGGTCGGCTTCGTCCAGGACCATCACTTCGACCATGTCCAGGTGCACGTCGCCGCGCTGGTTGAAGTCGAGCAGGCGGCCCGGGGTGGCGACGAGGATGTCGCAATGACGCGCTTCGAGGTGCTTGAGCTGCTTGTCGAAGTCCATGCCGCCGACAAACGTCATGACGTTGAGGCCGGTGTACTTGGTCAGGTCGGCGGCGTCCTTGGCGATCTGCACCACCAGTTCACGGGTCGGCGCGATGATCAGCGCCCGTGGCTCACCCATGTAGCGCTCTTTCGGCGGCGGGGTTTGCAGCAACTGGGTGATGATCGAAATCAGGAACGCGGCGGTTTTGCCGGTGCCGGTCTGGGCGCGGCCGATGGCGTCTTTGCCCGCGAGGGTGAAGCCCAGCACCTGAGCCTGGATCGGCGTGCAATACGGAAAGCCGAGGTCCTGGATGGCGTGCATCAGTTCCGGGGCAAGTTTGAAATCGTGGAATCGGGTTTTGCCTTCCTGGGGTTCGACGACGAAGTCTTCGAGTTTCCAGGGGATGACCGGCGCTTTTGGCTTGGGTTCACGACGCGGTTTGGCGGGCTTCGGCGCTTCGCTGTGTGGTTGCTCGGCAGCCGCCGCTTCAACAGGCTGGACGGCCGGTGTCGCCACAGGCTCTTGTTTCGGTGCCGCTACGGGGGCGGTCCGGCCAGGCTGATTACCGTCGGTGCGGTGGCTGGGACTGTGAGACGGAGCGCTGGAGACTGGCGCGAGCTGCTCAGTCTCGCTTTTACCGAACATTTTCTTGAGTGCTTTGAGCACGGTCATCTCATCAATTGGTTAAGGAATATACGGCGGCCAGTGTAATGCAAGAATCGGGCGCGGCGTAGGGGGATGGATCAATGGGCTGTTTTTCAGCTGAGCCGTTAACGCAAGCGCTCGCCGAGCCAGGTGCCGATGTCGCGAATCTCCTCGGGTAACACTTCGTGACCCATTGGGTATTCCTGCCATGTCACGGTGACACCATGCTGCTTTAAATACTCGTAGGCGGTCCGTCCCATCGAGTTTTGCACCACGTCATCGTACTGACCGTGCAACGACAACACCGGAATCCGCTGTTGGCTGGCCGAAAGCTCCAGTCCTTCGCTGAAGGTCGGTGCATAAGTAGAGAGGGCAACTACGCCACCCAGCGGCCCCTGCCATTTCAGGAATGCGGTGTGGAACACCACGGCGCCGCCCTGGGAAAAACCTGCCAGGAAAATTCGCGAGGCGTCTATTCCGCCGGCTCGCTGCACTTCGATCAATTCAATGATCCGGTCCGACGACGCTTCCAGCTGCTCGCGGTTGATCGCACGTGCAGGGCTCATGGCCAATATGTCGTACCAGCTCGGCATCTCGTAGCCACCGTTGATGGTGACGGCGCGGGTCGGTGCCTGAGGGAGAACGAAGCGAGTGCTCAGCAGGGTTTCCTGTAACGCTTCGGCCACCGGCAGGAAGTCGTAACGGTCGGCGCCCAGCCCGTGCAGCCAGATAACGCAGGCGTCTGCGGGCTTGACGGGTTCAAGAATCAAGGGCTCGGTCATGGCTGCTCCAATTGTGTGCGTGCGCTCTCATTGAGTGCGAGAGATGAGTGCGCGTCTGGTTGATCCGTTAAGAAGATGTCGCAAGGCTACAAGTTTTGCTATTGACCTGTCCCTTAAATGCTTTGGCGAGCGGTCTGGTACGGGCTTTGCTATAGGAAGCCTGTACGAAAAATCCCACGCCTGTCGGTAACACTATCAGGCCATTGTTCGTGGTGGGATAGCAAAAAATCCGGTGATGGATGTTCGCCAGTGGCCGCTACGGGCTTCGCGAACGTGAAAGGGCTACAGCCCGTTCGGCCGATTGGTGAGAAGTGAGTGGTCCATGATTTGGATTTTCTCCTACTAGACTCATAGCGCAGGTCCTACGTCGGTTGACCCCAAAAAAAACCAACACGGGTCGACTACGCCTCATAAGGGTGCGACTGGACTCAAGCTCCGACACAACAAGAGCAAAACTGGAGGTTTGAATGAAGATGTTGAAATCCACCCTGGCTATCGTGTCTGCAGCCGCAGTACTCGGTGTCAGCGGGTTCGCTCAGGCGGGTGCAACCCTGGATGCAGTGCAGAAGAAAGGTTTCGTACAGTGCGGCGTCAGCGATGGCCTGCCTGGTTTCTCGGTTCCGGACGCCAATGGCAAGATCGTCGGTATCGATGCTGACTACTGCCGCGCTGTGGCCGCTGCCGTCTTCGGCGACGCGACCAAGGTCAAGTTCAGTCAGTTGAACGCCAAGGAGCGCTTCACCGCGCTGCAGTCTGGCGAAATCGACATCCTGTCGCGCAACACCACCATGACCAGCTCCCGTGATTCGGGCATGGGTCTGAAATTCCCTGGTTTCATCACTTACTACGACGGCATCGGTTTCCTGGTAAACAGCAAGACGCTGGGCGTGAAAAGCGCCAAAGAGCTCGACGGCGCCACCATCTGCATTCAAGCCGGTACCACCACCGAGCTGAACGTTTCCGACTACTTCCGCGGCAACGGTCTGAAATACACCCCAATCACTTTCGACACCTCCGATGAAAGCGCCAAGTCGCTGGAATCCGGTCGTTGCGACGTGCTGACCTCCGACAAATCCCAGCTCTACGCACAACGCAGCAAGCTGGCGACCCCGAACGACTACACCGTTCTGCCGGAAACCATCTCCAAGGAGCCTCTGGGCCCGGTCGTACGTAATGGCGACGACGAGTGGCTGGCCATCGTGCGCTGGACTGGCTACGCCATGCTCAACGCTGAAGAAGCCGGCATCACTTCGAAAAACGTCGAAGCTGAAGCCAAAGGCACCAAGAACCCGGACGTCGCTCGTCTGCTGGGTACCGACGGTGAATACGGCAAAGACCTGAAAGTGAAGAAAGACTGGGTCGTGCAGATCGTCAAGCAAGTCGGTAACTACGGTGAAGTGTTCGAGAAAAACCTCGGCAAGGACACTCCGCTGGCCATCGACCGCGGGCTGAACGCTCTGTGGAACAACGGCGGCATTCAATACGCACCACCAGTGCGCTGATGGTTCTATCACCCGGTGGGCCAACCGCCGGGTGATGTTCTGTTCCATTACATCCGGGGCACTTCATGCAAAATTCAATCGGCGCACCAAAGCAGAGGCTCAGCCTCAGCGATCCCAAAGTGCGTGCGTGGCTATTTCAGATCATCACCATTGTGGCGGTGGTCTCGATGGGCTGGTACCTGTTCGACAACACGCAGACCAACCTTCAACACCGGGGCATTACCTCCGGTTTCGACTTTCTGGAGCGCAGTGCCGGTTTCGGCATCGCTCAACACTTGATCGACTACACCGAATCGGACAGTTATGCCCGGGTGTTTGTCATCGGCCTGCTCAACACGCTGCTGGTGACCTTCATCGGCGTGATCCTGGCGACAATCCTCGGGTTCATCGTCGGCGTGTCACGGCTGTCGAAGAACTGGATCATCAGCAAGCTGGCGACTGTTTATGTGGAAGTCTTCCGCAACATTCCGCCGCTGCTGCAAATCCTGTTCTGGTACTTCGCGGTGTTCCTGACCATGCCGGGGCCACGCAACAGCCATAACTTCGGCGACACCTTCTTCGTCAGCAGCCGCGGCCTGAACATGCCGGCCGCGTTGATGGCGGACGGTTTCTGGCCGTTTGTGATCAGCATCGTCGTGGCCATTGTCGCGATCGTGCTGATGAGCCGCTGGGCCACCAAACGCTTCGAAGCGACCGGTGTGCCGTTCCACAAGTTCTGGGTTGGCCTGGCGCTGTTCTTTGCGATCCCGGCGCTGTGCGCGTTGATCTTCGGTGCACCCGTGCACTGGGAAATGCCCAAGCTGCAAGGCTTCAACTTTGTCGGTGGCTGGGTGCTGATCCCGGAACTGCTGGCATTGACCCTGGCCCTGACCGTGTACACCGCGGCGTTCATCGCCGAGATCGTGCGTTCGGGCATCAAGTCGGTCAGCCACGGCCAGACCGAAGCGGCACACTCGCTGGGTCTGCGTAACGGTCCGACCCTGCGCAAAGTGATCATCCCGCAAGCACTGCGCGTGATCATTCCACCGCTGACCAGCCAATACCTGAACCTGGCGAAGAACTCTTCGCTGGCGGCCGGTATCGGTTATCCGGAGATGGTTTCGTTGTTTGCCGGTACGGTGCTGAACCAGACCGGGCAGGCGATCGAGGTAATTGCCATCACCATGAGCGTGTACCTGGCGATCAGTATCAGCATTTCCCTGCTGATGAACTGGTACAACAAGCGCATTGCGCTGATCGAGCGGTAAGGAAAAGCGCATGAGTACTCATACTTTCAAGCCTGACATGCCTCCACCGAGCAGCAGCATCGGTGTGGTTGCATGGATGCGCGCAAACATGTTCTCCAGCTGGCTCAACACCCTGCTGACCCTGTTTGCGTTCTATCTGATTTACCTGATTGTCCCGCCGATCCTGGAATGGGCAATCATCGACGCCAACTGGGTCGGCACCACCCGCGCCGACTGCACCAAGGAAGGCGCCTGCTGGGTGTTCATTCAGCAGCGTTTTGGCCAGTTCATGTACGGCTACTACCCGATGGACCTGCGCTGGCGCGTGGACCTGACCGTGTGGCTGGCGGTGATCGGCGTGGCGCCATTGTTCATCTCGCGCTTTCACCGTAAAGCCGTGTATGGCCTGAGCTTCCTGGTGCTGTACCCGATCATTGCCTGGTGCCTGTTGCATGGTGGCGTTTTCGGTCTGACCCAGGTGGCGACCAGCCAATGGGGCGGCCTGATGCTGACCCTGGTGATCGCCACTGTCGGTATTGCCGGTGCGTTGCCGCTGGGCATTGTGTTGGCGCTGGGCCGTCGTTCGAACATGCCGGCGATTCGTGTGGTCTGTGTGACCTTCATCGAATTCTGGCGCGGCGTGCCGTTGATCACGGTGCTGTTCATGTCCTCGGTGATGCTGCCGTTGTTCCTGCCTGAAGGCATGAACTTCGACAAACTGCTGCGGGCGCTGATCGGCGTGATCCTGTTCCAGTCGGCCTATGTGGCTGAGGTGGTGCGCGGCGGTCTGCAAGCGATTCCAAAAGGTCAGTACGAAGCGGCTGCGGCGATGGGCCTCGGTTACTGGCGCAGCATGGGCCTGGTGATTCTGCCGCAAGCCCTGAAGCTGGTAATCCCTGGCATCGTCAACACCTTCATTGCGCTGTTCAAGGACACGAGCCTGGTGATCATCATCGGCCTGTTCGACTTGCTCAACAGCGTCAAACAAGCCGCCGCCGACCCGAAATGGTTGGGCATGGCCACTGAAGGCTATGTGTTCGCGGCCCTGGTGTTCTGGATTTTCTGTTTTGGTATGTCGCGCTATTCCATGCATCTGGAACGCAAGCTCGACACTGGCCACAAGCGTTAGGAGTTCTGTAATGAGCGAAGCAATCAAAAAGCCTGTGAGCCCTGAAGGCATTATTCAGATGCAGGGCGTGAACAAGTGGTACGGCCAGTTCCACGTATTGAAAGACATCAACCTCAACGTTAAACAGGGCGAGCGTATCGTCCTGTGCGGCCCGTCGGGTTCCGGTAAGTCGACGACCATTCGCTGCCTCAACCGCCTGGAAGAACACCAGCAGGGTCGCATCGTGGTCGATGGCGTGGAGCTGACCAACGACCTCAAGCAGATCGAAGCGATCCGTCGTGAAGTCGGCATGGTGTTCCAGCACTTCAACCTGTTCCCGCACCTGACCATCCTGCAGAACTGCACCCTGGCGCCGATGTGGGTGCGCAAGATGCCCAAGCGCCAGGCCGAAGAAATCGCCATGCATTACCTGGAACGCGTACGCATTCCGGAGCAGGCGCATAAATTCCCGGGGCAACTGTCCGGTGGTCAACAGCAGCGTGTGGCGATTGCCCGTGCCTTGTGCATGAAACCGAAAATCATGCTGTTCGACGAACCGACTTCGGCCCTTGACCCGGAAATGGTGAAAGAGGTGCTGGACACCATGATCGGTCTGGCCGAAGACGGCATGACCATGCTCTGCGTGACCCACGAAATGGGCTTCGCCCGCACCGTGGCCAACCGCGTGATCTTCATGGACAAGGGCGAAATCGTTGAACAGGCCGCGCCAAACGACTTCTTCGACAATCCGCAGAACGAACGCACCAAACTGTTCCTGAGCCAGATCCTGCATTGATCGAAGCCAGGCCGTGAAAAAAACCCGGACGCTGTTCCGGGTTTTTTTGCCCGAAGAAACGCACCTCGATCCCTGTAGGAGCCGGCTTGCTGGCGATGGCGGTGGGTCAGGCGACATCCATGTGGGATGTCGGACCGAATCGCCAGCAAGCCGGCTTGTGTCATGTGCGAAATGACGAGCCGGGCGCGGAATTGTAGGAGCCGGCTTGCTGGCGATAGCGGTGGGTCAGGCGACATCCATGTGGGATGTCGGACCGAATCGCCAGCAAGCCGGCTCCTACAGGGGTTGTGTCGTGTGCGAAATGGCGAGCCGGGCGCGGAATTGTAGGAGCCGGCTTGCCGGCGATGGCGGTGGGTCAGGCGACATCCATGTGGGATGTCAGACCGTATCGCCAGCAAGCCGGCTTGTGTCATGTGCGAAATGACGAGCCGGGCGCGGAATTGTAGGAGCCGGCTTGCTGGCGATAGCGGTGGGTCAGGCGACATCCATGTGGGATGTCGGACCGAATCGCCAGCAAGCCGGCTCCTACAGGGGTTGTGTCGTGTACGAGATGGCGAGCCGGGCGCGGAATTGTAGGAGCCGGCTTGCCGGCGATGGCGGTGGGTCAGGCGACATCCATGTGGGATGTCGGACCGAATCGCCAGCAAGCCGGCTTGTGTCATGTGCGAAATGGCGAGCCGGGCGCGGAATTGTAGGAGCCGGCTTGCTGGCGATAGCGATGGGGCAGGCGACATCCATGTGGGATGTCGGACCGAATCGCCAGCAAGCCGGCTTGTGTCATGCACGAGATGGCGAGCCGGGCGCGGAATTGTAGGAGCCGGCTTGCTGGCGATGGCGGTGGGTCAGGCGACATCCATGTGGGATGTCGGGCCGAATCGCCGGCAAGCCGGCTCCTACAGGGTTGGTGTAAACCGTTTGCCCTGTGGGGCGATGCTGACTAAGATGTCAGAAAATTCATCCTATGATTGGATGAAAGGGCGAATCTTATGTTAGACATGTCTCCACTCATTAAACGTTCCCTGGTTGATCAGGCTCTGGACCAGTTGCGCCTGCGTATTACCGAAGGCGTCTGGTCCGTCGGTCAGCGCCTGCCCACCGAGCCTGAGCTGTCTGCCGAATTGGGCATCAGCCGCAACACTGTCCGCGAAGCCATGCGCGTGTTGGCGTTTTCCGGTTTGATCGAAATCCGCCAGGGTGACGGCAGCTATCTGCGGGCGGTGATCGATCCGCTGGACACCCTGAAAGCGTTGTCGCGCTGCTCGCTTGAGCAGGCCAGGGAAACCCGGCACATCCTTGAAGTCGAGGCCATCGGTCTTGCCGCGCTGCGCAGGACCGACGAAGACCTCGTGGCCTTGCGCGAAGCGCTCAACGTCAGCGGCGATCACTACCACGGCGATCTCGACAGCTACATTGCCTGCGACCTGGTGTTTCACCGTCGTCTGGTAGACGCCGCGCACAACCCCACCCTCAGCGAGTTGTATCGCTATTTCTCCAGCGTCGTCGGCGCACAGCTGCGCCAGACCTTGAGCATCACGCCACGCCGCCAGGAAGTGTTCGACCTGCATATCGAACTGCTCGATGCCGTCGAGCAACGCGACCCGGAACGCGCGAAAGCCTTGTCGAGGCAGTTGATCAATGAACCTTGAAACCGAGAACGCCATGTCCAGCAGCCACAGCACGATCACCGAAGCCAAACGCACGGCGGAGCTCGAAGAGCTGCTGATCGACGCCGAGGCCGATGACGAGCAGGTCCAGCAAAGTCAGCCAATCCTGCGCCGCCCGTGGCTGTTGCTGCTGGGGCTGATTCTGGTCGCGCTGAACTTGCGTCCGGCGCTGTCGAGCATGGCGCCGATGCTCAGCGAGGTCTCGAAAAGCCTGGGATTGTCGGCGGCGCAGGCTGGTTTGCTGACGACGTTGCCAGTGCTGTGCCTCGGTCTTTTTGCGCCGTTGGCGCCGATTCTGGCGCGACGGTTCGGCGCTGAGCGCGTGGTGTTGGGCATCCTTCTGACATTGGCTGGCGGGATCATTCTGCGCAGTTCGTTCGGTGAAATCGGCCTGTTTGGCGGCAGCGTGCTGGCCGGCGCGAGCATCGGCGTGATCGGCGTTCTGCTGCCAGGCATCGTCAAGCGCGACTTCGCCAAACATGCCGGAACCATGACCGGCGTCTACACCATGGCCCTGTGTCTGGGGGCTGCGATGGCGGCCGGCGCGACCGTGCCGTTGAGCGAACACTTCGACAAGAGCTGGGCGTTGGGGCTTGGCTTCTGGGTAATTCCGGCGCTGGTGGCAGCAATCTTCTGGTTGCCGCAAGTCGGTCAGAAACACGGCGCACACAACGTAGCTTACCGGGTACGCGGTCTGTTGCGTGACCCGTTGGCCTGGCAAGTGACCTTGTACATGGGCCTGCAATCGTCCTTGGCGTACATCGTGTTCGGCTGGTTGCCATCGATCCTGATCGGTCGTGGCCTGACGCCAACCCAGGCGGGCCTGGTGCTGTCGGGGTCGGTGATCGTTCAACTCGCCAGTTCGCTGGCCGCACCGTGGTTGGCGACGCGCGGCAAGGATCAGCGCCTGGCGATCGTCATCGTCATGGCGCTGACCCTTGGCGGTCTGTTCGGTTGCCTCTATGCACCGATCGACGGCCTGTGGGGCTGGGCGATCCTGCTCGGCCTGGGGCAGGGCGGTACGTTCAGCTTGGCGTTGACCCTGATCGTCTTGCGCTCGCGGGACTCGCACGTGGCCGCCAACCTGTCGAGCATGGCCCAGGGCTTCGGTTACACCCTGGCGTCGATGGGGCCATTCGCGGTCGGCATCGTGCATGACTGGACCGGCGGCTGGAACGCCGTGGGCTGGATCTTCGCTGTGATCGGTCTCGGCGCCATCCTTGCCGGCCTCGGTGCCGGGCGTTCGCTGTACGTGCAAGTGGTCAGCGAAAAGGTCTGACTACAGGTAAACAACGTCCAGCGTTGCCGAACCGTCGAGTTGTACCTCAGCGCTGAGGTCCAGCTCGGAGGTGGGCGCGATGACCGTTTCCACCGTCACCCGGCTGGTCAACGTGCGGATGGCAATCGGGCCGGCGCTGCTCCCGGCAATGTCAGTGAATCCGAGATAACTTCTGGCGCCAATCGGAATGGCCTGGCTGTTCGACGAGCTCCAGGCCTTGCCGCCCGTGGTGGAATCGGTTCGATAGACCTGCGTCAGGTCGTCCACCACGGTGCTGGCCGGATCGAAGTTCAGTGAATACAAGCCGATTTTATTGTGGCTGTGGTCGTGGTTCAGGCCGTAGTAAATCTCGCTGTTGACGATCGCCGAGCCGTCGCGGTTGTCGCGCATCAGCAGGGCAAAACGCGCGGGTGCATTGCACTGAATAGTGAGGTCGAGGGTCTGGTCGCGCAGTCGTGTGCGTTTGTCGACGCTGAGGTCCTGCCGGGAGATTTTTCCGTAGTCGACCAGGCCGTTGTTGGACAGCATCGGTGTGCAGGCGAGTGGGGTGAGGGTGCCTTTGACGGTCAGGTCAACGGTGGACGCCGCGAAGCTGTGTTGGGTGGTGCTGATGAGCAAGGTTGCCGCAAGGACAGCGAAGTAATGATTCATTTGTGAAAGTCCTTTTCGTTGATTTCAATCTGCCGGTGCCGGGAATCTGCGGAGCCAAAGGCACCCGTCGGCGCTGAACCGGTCTCTTTACCGAAACTGCCATTCGATCGGCTCAACGCGTTGACTCAGGGGAGGTACTTGATTTCAAGCGTCATGGAGCCATCGATGGGCACTTCCTCAGTCAGAGTCAGGCTATCGGTGCGAGCAATGTAGGTACTGATCCACAGAAGCATTGAGAGATCTTTTACTG
The DNA here is from genome assembly GCF_014852385.1 of Pseudomonas sp. PDM03. NCBI lineage: Bacteria > Pseudomonadati > Pseudomonadota > Gammaproteobacteria > Pseudomonadales > Pseudomonadaceae > Pseudomonas > Pseudomonas sp. PDM03. The sequence goes on from NZ_JACVBM010000016.1 coordinate 156,729, forward strand.
CAATGGGGGCGGTGTTGCCGATAGTGCTTGTTGCCAGAAGTTCATTCGAGTTGATGGTGGTGGCGCGGGTCCAGCTTCCTCCGCCATCCCTTGAGCGAATCGCGTCTACGCGCTGACCGTCTGCTAGCAGGTTGCCGACGTATGGCCAGAAATACCCCAGCTTTTCGTCCGCGGGGGTCAGTCCCAAGCCGAAAAAAAGAGGTGAAGCTATGTTCGTGTCGGGTCTATTGTCGATCGACTTCACGGCGAACACGACCGGTGCATCGCAGTTCACGTTGAACGACATGTAGTGCTTGCCTACTTCCGTGTTTAAGGTTGGATTGAGGTTCTTTACCGGGACTTTGCCGATGTCGATGTTGCCGCCGTCGGCCAATGTCGGTGTGCAAGCATTCGGCGTGATGAGGCCTGTCACCGTCAGGTCCGTCGACGAGGCGGCGAAGGTGAGTGGGGACGTCAGGACGATGAACGCCATCGTCAGAGAGTGTGAGATTTTTTTCATGGAACCGGTTTCGCTGTGTCGGGTGAGCGGAATCAGTCCTTGCCCGAAGCAGGACCTCGGGCAAGGTCGAGCTACGGTGTTATGGGTAGGCGATGGTGATGGTGGCCGAGCCGTCGAGAGCGACTTCGTTGGTCAGGTCCAGTGAGTCGGCGCGGGCGATTTGAGTCGTTACCCTAAGGTCTGTCTGCAGATCCTTGATGGCAATCGGCGTGGCCGGTCCCCCTACAGCGCCGAATGCGGAGAGCAGGTTAGGCTCCACAACAGGGCTGGCGAACCAAGTATTTCCATTGTTATTGGAACCCAACGGTTGTACGGCAACACCATCTGCAATGGGGGTCCTGATTCTTACATAGAAAAGACCAAGCTTCTGATCACCATTGATATAACCCAGGCCGAAATCGCCGCCATCATGACTCGTGCCGGACTTGTTATCGGTCGGCAACAACCTGAACGCAGTCGCTGCGTCACAGTTCACGGAGAGCTGCAATGTCACCGCGGGCAGTGCCGTGGCTTGGTCCGGCTTCAAGTCTTTGGCTGAAAACTTGCCATGATCGACGATCCCGCCACCGGAAAGCGTCGGGGTACAAGCGTTCGGGGTAATAATGCCAGTCACCGTCAAATCAGTGCTCGAAGCCGCCAGCGCATAAGGCGCAACACCAATCAGTGCGGTGGCGGAAAGTGCTGCAAAGTACTTTTTAAACATTTCTTACTCACTTCTATGGTTATTGTCCTGACTGCCCCGAGCCGCTCAAGTGCGCCCCGGATCCAGCAGGATCGGGTTGGGTGTTACAGGTAAATAATCTCGATCGTCCCCGCGCCATCGAGCTCGATGGCGGTGCTCAGATCCAGGCTGTTGGTGGGGGCGATGACGGCGTCGACGGTCACCGTGGTGCTGAGGTTCTGGATCAGCACCGGGCCGGCGCTGCTGCCGGCGTTGTCGGTGAACGCCAGGTAACGGGTCTGGCCGATGGGGATCGGCTTGGCGCTGCCGGTGCTCCAGACGGTGCCGGCGGTGCTGGAGTCGGTTTGATAGAGGCGGGCGAAGCCGTCGGCATTAGCGCCAGCCGGGTCCACGTTCAGTGAATACTGGCCAATCTTGTTGCCGCGACTGTCCTTGCCCAGGCCGTAGTAAAACTCGCTGTCGAGCGTCGCCGAGCCTGAGCGGTTGTCATGCATGATCAGGGCGAAGGAGGCCGGCGCGTCGCAGCCGACCATCAGCGTCAACGACCTGGGTGGCAGGCGCGTGTCCTTGTCCGCGTTGAGGTCTTTTTTCGACAGGGTGCCAAAGTCGACCACGCCGCCGTTGGACAGCACCGGCTCGCAGGCCGCCGGGGCGAAGCGGGCGCGCAAGGTCGCCTCGCGGGTGCGTCCGGCGCCGATGGCGTCGAACACCCCGAAGGCTTCCCAGGTCACCGCGTCACGCACCTGCGTGCCTTGCTCTTGAACCCAGGCGGTCAGCTCAAGTTGCGCCGAGAAACTGCGGCCCTGTACCGGCACGCCAGCCTGCACCGGCACGACCCCGTGTTCCGGTCTCCAGATCAGGTTCGATGCCGTTTTGGACGGTGGCTGACCGGCCCCGGCAATCAAGCCGATCTCCACCGACTGGCCGTCGAGCACGGCGTCGCGAATGCGTACCTGATAGCTGCCGCGTTCGGCAAAGTGAAAGCGTTCGGCGGTCGCGGCCATCGCCTGGTAGAACAGGCTCATGTCGATGGGCTGCGCACAGCTCACGGTCAGGCTGAGCGGACGCTCGCCGAGGTGTCGTTCCGGTGCCGCATCGGGGCGTATCGCCCGGTTCATCAGCCCGTAATCGAGCACCGGCTGGCTCAGGTTGAACTGACAGTCGTCGGTGGACGCCGAGGCCAGTGGCGTGAATCCGCTCAGTGCCAGGGGCGCGAGGGTCAGCAGCAAATAGCGCGACAGGTTCATGAAGTCATCCTCAGAGGGCTCGGCACTTGGCGGGGGCGGTTTCGTAGTACGCGTTGGTGTCCGCGTCGGCGGGCAGTTCGAAGCGCAGTTCGCAGCGCTCCAGCCCCGGTGCGCTGATCCACAGCGCACGGCGGTCGAGGACGTTGGGCAAAAACACCAGGCCGCCGTCCTGCACCAGGGTCACGAACTCGCCGTCCTCGGTGTTCACGGCGGCCCCGCGTGGCAGGGGCGCGCCGTTGGCGGTGGTGGCCTTGAGCAAAGCTCGACGGGTCATCGTGATGCCGAATTCAACGTTGTCGACGGCGCCGCGACCGGCCGAAATCACTGCCAGCCCGTTGTGAATGTCGGCGTTGCGCGGTAGGGTTTTGGTGTCGACTTCCACCGGGCTGCGGCCGTACGCCGCCACTTGCGGGATCACCGCCTGACCTTGCCAGTCGGTCCAGACCGGACCGCTGGGCGTCGACACTTTGATCGAACCCATGTCGCCCACCGACAGCAGGGCAAAGGTGTCGCTCACCGGGTATGGCGACAGCGTCAAGCCGCCGCCATGCAACACTGCGCCGCCGCGAGCGCCGGCCTGATAGCTGGAGCGTTCGTCATCGGCGCGGGTGTAGTTGAGATCGAGCTGGGTGTAGCGCGGCAGCAGCGAAACGCCGGCCGTGGATTGCACCTGTTTGTTGCGTGTGTCGTGTTCGACGCCGACCCGGTAACCCAGCTGATCGTTGACCCGTTCACTCAAGCCGACGCCGCTGCGGTAATCACCGGCGGAACTGCGCACCCAGGTGCGCGCCCGGCGGTTCTCGCCCAGTGGAATGCTGAGGTTCAGGTAAACGCTGTCGTCGTTACGGTTGGCGCCGCTGACCTGCCATTCGGCGGTCGCCGAGACCGACACGCCACCGAAACTGGTGCCCCAGGAGGCGAGGGCGCGGCTGCTGCTTTGGCCGTCGAACGAACTGGATCGGCTGAAGCCGCTGCTGAACGCGCCGAGCCATGGATGCGACCACGACAGGGCCGCGCTCTGCTGATCGCGGTAACGGGAGTTGCTGTTGTCGGACGTGTTGTCGGACGTGTTGTCGAACACCGCCTCTTCCAGTTCCCGGTAGCCGAGGGTTCGGTAAGAGCTGCCGGCATTGAGCGCCCACTGTTCGCTCAAACGGTGCGAGACGCTCAGGTCAGCCTGAAGTCCCTGACTGGCTTGCTTGCCGCTGGCGTGCGCGCCGGTCAGCGTGGCTTGCACCTGGGTGACGGGCGAGGGCAACAGGCCGACACTGGCACCCGCCGCGCGGTAGTCGGCGGCGCCGGTCAGGCCGGCGCTGAGCAACACTTGCGGGGTGAGCGCACCGCTCCAGCCGCCGCTGATTACCCAGGGATCGCCCGCCTGCGCATCACCGACACTGCGCACCTGACCGGCCCCCAGCGAATAACCGGGCGCTGGCAAACTGACCCCCAGCATCGCGGCCTGCACGGTAAAACTGCGCTCGCTGCCATCGGCCTCCTTGATCGTGACTTCCACGTCGGAACGCGTGTTGAGCCGCCGCACATTGGTGAGCGCGAACGGGCCGGCGGGCACCACCGTGGAATGGATCAGCGAGCCGTTCTGGCGGACCTCGATCTGCGCCTGACTGTTGGCGATCCCTTCAATGACCGCGCTTTGCCCTTCGACCTGCAGCGCCTGCTCGTTCAGCACTTGCACGCCGGTGATCTGCGCACCGGCCAGCACCGGGTTGTAGAGGTTGATCTGACCCGCCTGCAGCACCGCTTCCTGACTGGCGAAGGTGCGCTGGGCGTAGGCCGCAATGTGTGTGGTGCGGGAAATGTCGTCCTGCCAGGTCTGTACCTGACGGCTGCGCACGATCCAGTCGCCGGCATTGAAACCGAGTACAGTGTTGGCCGAGGCGTAGCGGCTCGAACTGTCGCCTGAACGGCTATGCAAACCGGTGACGTCGTAGTTGATCAAACCGGCAATACCGCCGGTTTGATAACCGGAAAAATCCCGGGCCGTGGGGCGTATCGCGTCAGTCGGTACGATCAACGACAGGGCGAGGTTCGCGGGGTCCGGTTCGATGACGGCCTGCGGCGCGCTGCCAAGAAAATCGTGGCACTGACCATCCTCCAGCGTAAGCGCGGGCACCGTAAGGTTCGCGGCATCGAGCAGCGCCCGATCGAAGCACAACGCCCCGTCGCGATTGAACGTGACGTCGACCCGGCCATGGCGCTGGCCGTTGACCGTGAGCGTGACTGGGTGCCGGCCGGCCGTGAACTGCGGCGCCTGCATCAGCAACGTCGCCAGCGCCGGATCGATGCCGCGCTGCAGCAACGTGTCCTTGTCGAACGACGCCTCTCCGTGGGCGTCGAGCATCATCAGCGCGTTGCTCAGCAACAATGCCGTTGTGGTTCGCCGCCGCCATGGATAAGGGCGAGCGGCGCCCCGAATAACGGGCACGGCTTCGCCATCACGGTATATCGATACTGTGTTCATCGGGTTCACTTGGGTTATTGCGGCGTGCGGCTACCGGCACGCCTGTGGCAACGACCAGATGGCCGTCGCCTTGAAACATGGGCGCTCATCCGTCCGTGATGACGCCGTCAGGGTGGTTCAGGACTGGATGGGCGCCTCGTAATGCGGCACCGCAAAACCGTAGACCGTTGCCGGTTGAAAGCGCACCTGCGTGGCGGCGCCTTCGGGCACCTTGATGCTGATGTGCTCACCGGGCAGCACGTAGGTTTTCGGCAACATCGCGTTGCCCGCCGTCGGCAACAATTGCACCTCCTGGCCCAGACGGACCACATAAGGCGTGTCGTTGCGCACGGTCAGTTGACCGTCCTTCAGCGACCATTGCAGGTCGGTCCACGGCGTGCGATTGGGCGCCAGGCCTTTGGGGTGCAGGATCACCGGCAAGTTCTGGCGCACCGTCACGCCGACCCGGGCCTGCCCGGCTTCCGCGGGGGCTTTGCCCTGGGGGATGCCTTCAAAGATCACCCGCTTCAAACGCTGGGTGAGCAGGGGCTTTTCCGATTGCAGAATGAACCGCACCAATTGGGTTTTGCCCGCTTCGACGCGCGCCAGAGGCGGCGTCACGAACACCAGCGATTCGCTGTCCTCGGCAATGTCTTCGAGGGTGACGTGCATCAACGCCAGGTTGGTATCGGTGTTGGTCACGGACACGGACGCTTCGCCGTCGGCCTCGTTGACGATGACCACGGAAGTGTTCGGCACCATGCCGTCGGCCTGAGCCTGTGCGCTCAGCAGCAGGGCAAATGCGCCGAGGCCGGAATGGAACAGATGACGGGTGACTCTGGAAAACATCGTCATGACGTGTCTCGTTGGATACTCGAAAAAATGGAACCGGCAACGCCGGCCTATCAATAGTTCAGTTGCACAGTTACATGCCCGTCGATGGGGATTTCGTCGGTCAGCGTCAGGTCGTTCGCGCGCACGATGGTGGTAAACGTCGTGAGCCGCGCACGCAGATCCTTGATGGCGATCGGTGTGCTCAGGTCGCTCAATGCCGCGAACGCGGTCTGGCCGGCGTGCCCCAGGTAGGAAGACACTCGCCAGGTGGCACCGTCGTTGAGAGAGATGATGGTTCTCACCGTCGCCCCATCGGCCACCGCATCGAACAGGCCGAACGCAACACTGCCCAGGTTCTGGTCGTCGTTGATGACGCCCAGCCCGTGACTATTGGGGTGAAAGGCGGAAGAGCCTTCGCGGTTGTCGATCGTCGTCAGGGTAAATGGCGTGGCGCCATCGCAGTTCACCTCCAGGTACAGCGTGCCGTCTTGCAAGGCAGTCGGCTGGTCTGGTTTCAGGTCTTTTACTGTCAATTTGCCGTGGTCGACGATGCCGCCACCGGAAAGGCTGGGTGTGCAGGCGCTGGGGGTGATCAGGCCAGTGACGCTCAGGTCCGCGCTGCTGGCGGCGAAGGCCACCGGAGCGCAGGCGATCAACAGGGGCGTCAATAGAGCGAGGGAGCATCTTTCCATGATGGGTCGTCCTTTGAGTGAGCGGGCAACGCCGTGGGGCTGGCGTTGCTCGTTGATGACGGAGGGTTACAGGTACTCGATCTGGAGCGTTGCGGAACCGTCGAGTGTGACTTCGTCGGTCAGGGTCAGACTGTTGGCGGGGGCGATCTGGGTATGCACCGCAATATCGACCGTAACGTTCTGAAGGAAGTCAGGTGTCCAGGTGCTACCGCTCTGGTTGCCAAACGCCATCCAATAGGCCGGCGTAAGTGGTTCGTCATCCCAAAGCCGATTCCAGGTATCACCCTTGTCTCTTGAATACACCGCTGTCACTGGGGCATCGGCAACTGGGTTCATGAAAACCATGTTGTAGTAGCCCAGTTTCTCATTCGCGTTAATCAAACCCAGGCCGAAGTTCCCATTAACGGAACCACCCAAGCTTGCGGTCCCCTCCCGGTTATCAGATGTTTTGAGCGCAAATTGTGTGGAGGCATCGCAGTTCACAGTCAGTTGAATGGTCTCCACTCCAAGTGGAGTGTGGGCGGTCGGATTCAGGTCTTTCGCGGATTTCTTTCCGTAATCGACGACACCACCATTGGCCAGGCTTGGTGTGCACGCAACAGGAGTGATGATGCCCGTCACAGTCAGATCAGTACTGGAGGCGGCAAAAGCGGATGAGGCGCCGGTCAGCAGCAAAGCAGCAGTCAGAAGGGATAAACGCTTGTTCATGTGTTGGCTCTTCCTTGATGAACGATTGTTGGGAGTTGCCCTGTTATGGACAGGGCGCAATCTATCGATCGAAGTAGCCAGGCGGAATGCAACTAATACGAAAACGAACGGCTCGCTGTATGAAAACGTGTTGCGGGATACAAATCGCCCTCCTGCATCGCGTTGTCTGTAGTCCTTCTGTGTGGCCGATGTAGCTTGCAAACGTAGGGCGGTTCTTTTTGTTTTATAGGAGAAAGAACACCCCCCCGATTACATTGGACGAAGTGGTTTTACGGTCGGGAACGGACGTTGTGATGGGAACAGGACGGCGCTATTTTTCGCGCATTCCAGTCACCAAACAGGATAAATCCGACAATGCGCGTAATCATTGCTGACGACCATCCGGTCGTTCGTATCGGCTTGCGGATGCTCGTCGATCTGAACCGGACATGTGTGGTGGTGGGGGAGGCCGATGGTCCCGACAGCCTGTTGAGCCTGCTGTGCACGACGCCTTGTGATCTGTTGATCACCGACTTTTGCATGCCGGGCAACTTGCAGGCCGACGGACTGAAGATGCTGAGCCGGGTGCGACGTGGCTACCCGACGATGCCGATCATTCTGGTCACGATGTTTGCCAACGTCACTACCCTGAGGGCGGCGTTCGCACAAGGCGTGGTGGCGATCATCGCCAAAGGCGCGTCGGCGAAGGAACTTCCCCTGGCGATCAAGTCCGTGTCTGAAGGGCGACGTTATATCAGCGAGTCACTGCGCACGGCGCTGCTTCAGGCCGACGCCCGGGCCCGGTCGAGTTGCGCTGCACTGTCGGCAAAAGAGCACGAGGTGGTCCGAATGCTCGCCAGCGGAATGACCGTCAGTGAAATCGCCGGCCACTTCAAACGCAGCGTTTCGACCATCAGCAAACAGAAAAACATGGCCATGCAGCGGCTGGGCATTTCCACGGATGTGGACCTGTTTGCGTATGCCCGTGAGAGTGGCATGGTGCATTAGGCTTCGGCACACCTGAGGGTATTCCCGCCACGAATGCCGGTAGTGTTTCGAACATTAGTTGACTATCGTGCAGGCAATTCTACGAATCCAGTTTTCAAACCAGGGAGCTTGCCCATGAGTGATGCCCACAACGCCTTGATCACCCGATTCTATGAGGCCTTCCAGCGCCTGGATGCCGAAGCCATGAGCGCCTGCTACACCGACGACGTGGTGTTCAGTGATCCGGCATTCGGCGAATTGCGCGGGCGCGACGCGGGCGACATGTGGCGCATGCTCACGACCCGGGCCAAGGATTTTTCCCTGACTTTCGATAACGTGCGCAGCGATGATCGCAGCGGCGGCGCGCATTGGGTGGCGACGTACCTGTTCAGCCAGACCGGCAATACCGTGGTCAACGATATTCAGGCGCGTTTTGTGTTTCGCGACGGCAAGATCTGCGAGCATCACGACCGTTTTGATCTGTGGACCTGGTCGCGTCAGGCGCTGGGGTTCAAGGGCCTGCTGCTGGGCTGGACACCGCTGGTGAGAAACGCCGTTCGTGCTCAGGCCTTGAAGGGGCTGAAGGCATTTCAGGCCAGTCGCTGATAAGATCGCGGCTTGTTTTCTTTCAAGCCCTGATCGTCACGTGAACACGCCGAGCGAACCCGCCGCCATTGCCGCCGAACCGACGCTGCCCGCCAGCAAACCCTGGTTCGTCTACCTCGTTCGTGCGGCCAACGGTTCGCTCTATTGCGGGATCAGCGACGATCCCGTCCGCCGCTTCGCCACTCACCAGAGCGGCAAAGGCGCACGGTTCTTCCTTTCCAGCCCGGCGGTGGCATTGGTCTACACCGAAGTCTGCCGCGACAAAAGCGAAGCGCTGCGCCAGGAACGGCTGATCAAAAAACTCAAGAAAAGCGCCAAGGAATGTCTGGTGGCGACCTTTGCTGCGGGCTTATCAATCTGATTGATCAGTTCCCATCAGGCAGATCTGTAGGCTGCTCGCGGATTGCGCGCTAAGCTGCAGATTCCTGATTCGTGCGGCGGAGCCGAGCATGTCCGAGTTGATTCTTCACCATTACCCGACGTCCCCTTTCGCCGAAAAGGCCCGCCTGCTGCTGGGCTTCAAGGGCCTGTCCTGGCGCTCGGTGAAGATCTCGCCGGTGATGCCAAAACCCGATCTGACGGCTTTGACCGGTGGCTATCGCAAGACGCCGGTGTTGCAGATTGGTGCGGATATTTATTGCGACACGTCGCTGATCGCCCGTCGACTGGAGCAGGAAAAAGCCTTGCCGGCGTTCTTCCCGGAAGGTCAGGAAATGATCACCGCGAGCTTCGCCGCGTGGGCGGATTCGGTGGTGTTCCAGCATGCCGTGAGCCTGGTGTTTCAGCCTGCGTCGGTCGCGGTGCGTTTCGGCCATTTGCCGCCGGAAGCAATCAAGGCGTTCCTCGCCGATCGCGCCAGTTTTTTCAGCGGTGGCAGTGCGACAAAGTTGTCGGCCGAACAGGCGCGGCATCAATGGCCGACGATCATGACACGCCTGGAGCAACAGCTGCAGCGCGAGCAGGGCGACTTCCTGTTCGGTGAACCGTCGATTGCCGACTTCGCCCTGGCTCACTCGCTGTGGTTCCTGAAAGCGACACCGGTGACTGCGCCGCTGGTCGATGCGTACCCGGCGGTTGCCGCGTGGCATGCACGGGTCTTGGGTTTCGGGCATGGTGCGTTCAGCGAGATGACATCCGAGGAGGCGCTGGCGGTGGCGCGCAATGCCACGCCTGCCGCGTTGCCGGATGAGCAGTTCGAAGAGCCTAACGGGTTTGAGGCGGGTCAGCAGGTGGTTATCACGGCGACCGATTACGGTGTTGATCCGGTGGCCGGGGAGTTGCTGTTTGCCGGGCGTGAGGAATTGATCCTGCGCCGTGAAGACGAACGTGGCGGGGTGGTGCATGTGCACTTTCCGCGGTTCGGGTTTCGGATCGAGCGCATTAACAGCTAACGACGTACACCGACCTGTAGGAGCCGGCTTGCTGCGGGCGGCGTTCCGACGATAGCGGTGTATCAGTCAACATATTCATCGACTGACCCACCG
>NZ_JACVBM010000017.1:0-152715 GCF_014852385.1 Pseudomonas sp. PDM03
GTGAGTGAATCAATATCGATCTACAACCACGAGCGTCCGCACCAGTCTTTGAAATACAAAACGCCCGATGCGATGCATCGGGCGCTGGGATGAAACAGGTGTAAACCTATTTCAGGACTAGACACTGTCAGATCTTTATATCTTGCCGAGTAACAGCAAAATCAACAGCACCACCAACACCACGCCGATGATACCCGACGGGCCATAACCCCAACTTCTGGAATGAGGGAAGACCGGCAGACCACCTACCAGCAGGAGGATCAGAATAATGATTAGTATTGTGCCCATGTCTATTTCCTTGTCGGAAGTGTTCTGAAATTGCCTGGTGTTAATTGTCAGCTGGACTGCAATAAACCCGAGCTGCTTACAAAATCCGACCGGTGCACTTGAAAGAAAATTCCAAGTTTTTTTAATGTTTTTCGAAGAAAGGCTTATTTCGTTTTCAGGGGCCTGGTTGATACAGGCGCGCTCGTGGTTTGCTCGCGCCATTCAGCAATCTGATGGAGCGTGGGTCGGGCAAGGTCCTTCGCTACACTCGACGCATCTTCCCCGGAACAACAAGGCTGTTTGCTATGCAAAATCGCATGATGATCACTGGTGCGGGCTCGGGCCTGGGTCGCGAAATCGCGCTGCGCTGGGCACGTGAAGGCTGGCAACTGGCTTTGTCGGATGTCAGCGAACCCGGTCTGCAGGAAACCCTGAAGCTGGTTCGCGAAGCCGGCGGCGATGGCTTTATCCAGCGTTGCGATGTGCGCGATTACAGTCAACTGACCGCGTTCGCCCAAGCCTGTGAAGTCAAGCTCGGCGGCATCGATGTCATCGTCAACAACGCCGGTGTCGCCTCGGGTGGGTTCTTCAGCGAACTGTCCCTGGAAGACTGGGACTGGCAGATCGCGATCAACCTGATGGGCGTGGTCAAGGGTTGCAAGGCGTTCTTGCCGCTGCTGGAAAAAAGCAAAGGCAAGATCATCAACATCGCGTCGATGGCCGCCCTGATGCAAGGCCCGGCGATGAGTAACTACAACGTGGCCAAGGCCGGTGTAGTTGCTTTGTCCGAAAGCCTGCTGATAGAACTGGCGCATCAGGAAGTTGGCGTGCATGTGGTGTGCCCGTCGTTCTTCCAGACCAACCTGCTGGACTCTTTCCGTGGTCCGACACCCGCCATGAAAGCGCAGGTTGGCAAGTTGCTGGAAAGTTCGCCGATTAGTGCGGCTGACATTGCCGACTACATCTATCAGCACGTCGCCGCCGGCGAATTCATGATCCTGCCCCACGAACAGGGCCGTATGGCCTGGGCGCTGAAGCAGAAGAACCCGCAACTGCTTTACGACGAAATGACCCTCATGGCCGATAAAATGCGCGCCAAGGCCAAACAGACCGCAGGCTGAACTTGCCCGCATACAACGTCGCCGTTAGGGTGGCCGCCATCGGTCATCCTCGCGAGACGTTCGCATGCTCAATTACCTGTGGTTTTTTCTTGCCGCGCTGTTTGAAATCGCCGGCTGCTTTGCCTTCTGGATGTGGTTGCGCCAAGGCAAAAGCGTCTGGTGGGTGGTGCCGGCGCTGCTCAGCCTGACCTTGTTCGCGCTACTGCTGACCCGTGTCGAGACGAGCTACGCGGGGCGGGCTTATGCCGCCTACGGTGGCATCTACATCATTGCGTCGATTGGCTGGCTGGCAGTGGTCGAACGGATTCGCCCGCTCGGTTCTGACTGGATCGGCGTGGCGCTGTGTGTGATCGGCGCAAGCGTCATCCTGTTCGGCCCGCGTTTTTCCGCTGCCTGAAGCAAAGCCACGGTTTGTAAGACGTTTCCTTAAGAGGTGTTCGCCTGGCGCTGTAGGGCGGGACTGTTTTGCCCTCGTCGCATTGAAGGCCCGCCGTGTGCCGGGCATCTTCAGGGTTCGATAACCCTGAAGGACGAATGCCATGCTTGTACTCAGCCGCGTTGTGGGCGAAATGATTTCCATCGGTGACGACATTTCGGTGCGTATTGTCGCCGTCAACGGCAACACGGTGCGCTTCGGCGTCGACGCGCCGCAAAGCGTCAATGTGCACCGTGCCGAAGTCTACAAGCGCATCCAGGTCAAACTGGCAAAAACCAAAGGGCGATGAAGGCGTCAGTCGAACAGATGCTTGGGCACGTCGTGCTTGAGCATCAACTGGCATTGCTCGCTTTCCGGGTCGAAGACAATCAGCGCCTGACCTTTGGTCAGGGCCTGGCGAACACGCAATACGCGGGTTTCCAGCGGCGTGTCATCGCCGTTATCGGTGCCGTCACGGGTCACGAAATCCTCGATCAGGCGGGTCAGGGTGTCGACTTCAAGTTGGTCGTGGGGAATCAGCATAGGCACCTCGGCTAAACAATGGCGCGATGCTACGGCGAATGATGGGTGGCGGCTAGTCTGCGTCTGATGGGGTGTCTGTCAGATCGCCATCGCCAGCAAGCCGGCTCCTACAGGTCTGCGTCGTTCAGGATTGGAGAACAACTCAAACCCTGTAGGAGCCGGCTTGCTGGCGATAGCGATCGATCAGTCAACGAAAATGCCGGATCAACTATCGGAGCGCTGCCCCACCAGACTATCCACCGAAGGCACCCGCGTATCGCTTTCCATCTGCGTGTCATGTTCGATCTGATGACTGAACCGGTCCAGCGAACCCTTGGCCGGTTGCGCATCGCTGGCGAACACCGGCGGGCTGAGGATGTAGGCGCCGAGCAGGCGACTGAGCGCCGCGAGGCTGTCGATGTGGGTGCGTTCGTAGCCGTGAGTCGCGTCGCATCCGAAGGCGAGCAGGGCGGTGCGAATGTCATGGCCGGCGGTGACCGCCGAATGAGCATCGCTGAAATAGTAGCGAAACAGGTCGCGGCGCACCGGCAACTCGTTGTCGCTGGCCAGTCGCAGCAGGTGCCGTGACAAGTGATAGTCATAAGGCCCGCCGGAATCCTGCATCGCCACGCTGACCGCATGTTCACTGGAATGCTGGCCGGGCGCGACCGGTGCGATGTCGATGCCGACGAATTCGCTGACGTCCCACGGTAACGCCGCCGCTGCACCGCTGCCGGTTTCCTCGGTGATGGTGAACAGCGGATGACAGTCGATCATCAGCTCTTCGCCACTGTCGACGATCGCTTTAAGTGCCGCCAGCAGCGCGGCAACGCCGGCCTTGTCGTCGAGGTGACGGGCGCTGATGTGGCCGCTTTCGGTGAACTCCGGCAACGGGTCGAACGCGACGAAATCGCCGACGCTGATCCCCAGTGAATCGCAATCGGCGCGGGTCGCGCAGTACGCGTCGAGGCGCAGTTCGATGTGATCCCAGCTGATCGGCATCTCGTCCACCGCCGTGTTGAACGCATGCCCGGACGCCATCAACGGCAACACGCTGCCACGGATAACACCGTTGTCGGTAAACAGGCTGACGCGGCTGCCCTCGGCGAAACGGCTGGACCAGCAGCCGACTGGCGCCAGGGTCAGGCGACCGTTGTCTTTCACTGCGCGAACGGCGGCGCCGATGGTGTCGAGGTGGGCGGAAACGGCGCGGTCGGGGCTGTTTTTCTTGCCCTTGAGCGTGGCGCGGATGGTGCCGCGGCGAGTCATCTCGAAAGGAATGCCCAGCTCTTCAAGCCGCTCGGCGACGTATCGCACGATGGTGTCGGTGAAACCGGTCGGGCTCGGAATGGCGAGCATTTCCAGGAGGACTTTTTGCAGGTAGTTGAGGTCGGGTTCCGGGATTTTATGGGTCATGGAAACTCCTGATGAGTTGAGCGCATCGATGGTTTCGATGAGGGGAATTTGTGGTGTCTGTGAGGCCGTCATCGCCAGCAAGCCGGCTCCTACAGGAGCTGGCTTGCCAGCGATGGCGTCAGCCCAGGAATACATACTTATGAGACCGCCGGCTGACTATGCGGAAACAACAGATCCACAAACCGCTCGGCTGTCGGCTGCGGCTCATGGTTGGCCAGGCCGGCGCGTTCATTGGCTTCGATAAACACGTAATGCGCCTGATCCGCCGCCGGCACCATCAGGTCGAGCCCGACCATCGGAATGTCCAGCGCCCGCGCCGCGCGCACGGCGGCCTCCGCCAGCGTCGGATGCAGGATCGTCGTGACATCTTCAAGAACACCGCCGGTATGAAGATTCGCCGTACGCCGTACGAACAAGTGTTCACCCGCCGGCAGAATGCTGCTGTAGTCGTAACCCGCTGCCTGCAACGTGCGTTCAGTCTCGTGGTCCAGCGGGATTTTGCTTTCACCACTGGTGGCCGCTTGCCGACGCCGGCTCTGGGCGTCAATCAGCGCACCGATGGAATGCTGCCCGTCGCCCACCACTTCGGCCGGTCGGCGAATCGCCGCCGCCACCACCTCAAACCCGATCACCAGAATCCGCAGGTCGAGGCCTTCGTGAAAGCTTTCCAGCAGCACGCGGCTGTCGAACTGACGGGCTGCTTCGATGGCTTGCTGGACGTCTTCGATGGTCCGCAGATCCACCGCTACCCCTTGACCCTGTTCGCCATCCAGCGGCTTGACCACCACCCGCTCGTGCTCGTCGAGAAACGCCAGGTTGTCATCGGCGTTGCCCGCCAGTTGCTGGCTCGGCAGATTCAGACCGGCCGCCTTCAACACTTTGTGCGTCAGGCTTTTGTCCTGGCACAGGCTCATGCTGATGGCGCTGGTCAGGTCACTCAGCGACTCGCGGCAACGTACCCGCCGTCCGCCGTGGCTGAGGGTAAACATCCCGGTCTCGGCATCATCGACCTGCACATCAATGCCGCGCCGATGGGCTTCCTCGACGATGATTCGCGCGTAGGGGTTGAACTCGGCTTCAGGACCGGGGCCGAGAAACAACGGTTGGTTAATGCCGTTCTTGCGCTTGATCGCAAAGGTCGACAGGTTGCGAAAACCGAGCTTGGCGTAAAGACTTTTCGCCTGGCGATTGTCGTGCAGCACGGACAGGTCCAGGTAACTCAGGCCACGGCTCATGAAGTGTTCGATCAAATGCCGTACCAGCACTTCACCGACGCCGGGCCGCGAACAGTGCGGATCGACCGCCAGGCACCAGAGGCTGCTGCCGTTTTCCGGATCGTTGAACGCCTTGTGATGATTGAGGCCCATGACACTGCCGATGACCGCGCCGCTGTCCTCGTCCTCGGCCAGCCAGTACACCGGGCCGCCCAGATGACGCGGGGTCAGCAGACGGGCGTCGATCGGCAACATGCCACGCGCCTGATACAACTGATTGATCGCCTGCCAGTCGGCATCACCTTGCGCACGACGAATGCGAAAGCCGCGAAACACACGGGTCGCCTGTCGGTAATCGCTGAACCACAAGCGCAAGGTGTCCGACGGATCGAGAAACAACTGGGCCGGCTCCAGCCCCAGCACTTGCTGGGGCGCGGCGACATAGAGGGCGATGTCGCGTTCGCCCGGTTGCTCATTGAGCAACTCTTGGGCGAGGCTCGCCGGGTCGGGGAACGTATGGCCGATCAACAACCGGCCCCAGCCGCAATGCACGGCAATCGGCGCGGTAGCGAGTTCACTGCCGTCTTCAGCGAGACGCGCCTGCAAGCGTTCGTAGGAGGGCGCCTGACCGCGCAACAAGCGTTGGCTGTACGCCGTGGCGTGAGGTTTCATCGATCAGATTCCTTGTTCACTGAGCCACAGGTTCAGCGCCGCCAATTGCCACAGCTTCGAGCCGCGCAACGGGGTCAACTGGCCTTGTGGATCGGTCAGCAAACGGTCGAGCATCGCCGGGTTGAACAGGCCGCGATCCTGGCTCGGGTCCAGCAGCAATTCGCGCACCCAGTTCAGCGTGTCGCCCTGCAAATGCTTGAGGCCCGGCACCGGGAAGTAACCCTTTTTACGGTCGATGACTTCACTCGGAATCACCAGTCGCGCCGCTTCTTTCAGCACTTGCTTGCCGCCGTCCGGCAGTTTGAATTTGCCCGGCACCCTGGCTGACAATTCCACCAGGCGATAGTCGAGAAACGGCGTGCGTGCCTCCAGGCCCCAGGCCATGGTCATGTTGTCGACGCGTTTGACCGGGTCGTCCACCAGCATCACCGTGCTGTCCAGACGCAAGGCTTTGTCCACCGCCGCATCGGCACCGGGCTGTGCGAAATGTTCCTTCACTAAGTCGCCGGCGGCGTCATTCGCGGTCAGCCATTTCGGCTGTACGGTGGCGGCGTAATCCTCGTAGCTGCGGTCGAAGAACGCATCGCGATACGCCGCGTACGGATCGGCCGCGCCATCGACCTGCGGATACCAGTGATAACCGGCGAACAATTCGTCCGCCCCCTGGCCGCTTTGTACCACTTTGCAATGCTTGGCCACTTCGCGGGACAACAGATAGAACGCGATGCAGTCATGGCTGACCATCGGTTCGCTCATCGCGCGGAAGGCGGCGGGCAGTTGCTCGATGATTTCTTTTTCGTCGATGCGCAGTTGATGGTGTTGGGTGCCGTAATGCCGGGCGATCAGGTCCGAATACTGGAACTCGTCACCGCGCTCGCCGCCGGCATCCTGGAAACCGATGGAGAAGGTCGACAGGTTCTCCACGCCGACCTCCCGCAACAGCCCGACGAGCATGCTCGAATCGACGCCACCGGACAGCAACACGCCGACGTCCACCGCTGCCCGTTGACGAATCGCCACCGCATCGCGGGTGCTGTCGAGTACGCGGTCGCGCCAGTCTTCGAGGGTCAGATTCTTCTCATCCTCGTGTGGGCCGTAGGGCAGGGTCCACCAGGTTTTCTGCTCGGTGGTGCCGTCCGCTTCGATGCGCATCCAGGTGGCGGGCGGCAGCTTTTCGATGCCGGCGAGCAAGGTGCGCGGCGCCGGGACCACCGCGTGGAAGTTCAGGTAATGATTGAGCGCCACCGGATCGAGGATCGGATTGATATCGCCGCCCTTGAGCAACGCCGGCAGCGCAGAAGCAAAGCGCAGGCGCTGGCCGGTGCGCGACAGGTACAGCGGCTTCACGCCGAGACGGTCACGGGCGATGAACAGGCGCTTGGCGTCGCGCTCCCAGATAGTGAAGGCAAACATGCCGTTGAGCTTGGGCAACAGCGCTTCGCCCCAGGCGTGGTAGCCCTTGAGCAGCACTTCGGTGTCGCCGCCGGAATAGAAGGCGTAACCGAGGGATTCAAGTTCGGTGCGCAGTTCGGGGAAGTTGTAGATCGCGCCGTTGAAGGCCAGGGACAGGCCCAGTTGATGGTCGACCATCGGCTGCGCCGAGCCGTCCGACAGGTCCATGATTTTCAGGCGACGATGACCAAGGGCAATCGGCCCCTGGCTGTAAAAACCCCACGCGTCAGGGCCGCGAGGCGCCAGGTGATGGGTGATTCGTTCAACGGCTGCAAGGTCTGCAGGTTGATGATCAAAGCGTAACTCGCCAGCTAATCCGCACATAAAGTCCTTACCGGTTTTTCCGTTGGGGAGGGTCAATCGATACCGCGCCCAAAGGGCAGGTACCCAGAAACTGACCCGGTGGGATCGTGGGAGTTTTAGATCGATAAGTAATAAGGGTGCTGGGTGCGTGCCAAGGCTTTAAGTACAAAACCTCGTATGCCCGGCAGCCAGGTGCCTCATTTGCCTCGAATCAATCGGCGCAAGGCGAAACGGTTCGGATGGCACGCCTCGGCCACGGCTCTGGGCAATGGCAGCGGTTCGTCATCCAGCCACGCGGCGAGCAATTCGCCTGACAACGGCGCGGTGATCAAACCCCGGGAGCCGTGGCCGCTGTTGACATACAAGCCGTCCAGCCATGGGCAAGGGATGTCCGGTGTTTGCCGGGCATCCTTGCTCAAGGCGCTGTAGGCGTCGGCGAACGCCTGACCGTCGGCCAGTGGGCCGACAATCGGCAAGTAGTCCGGGCTGGTGCAACGAAACGCTGCGCGGCCTTCAAGTGCTTCAGGTTGCAATGCATTTGCGCCGAGCCGAGCGACCAGGTCTACCGAGATTTCTTCGAGCATTTGCAGATTGCCTGCATGTTCGGCAGCGGTCGGGGTCAGGTCATCGGAGTTGAAATCGAAACTGGCGCCCAGGGTGTGTTCACCCAAACGAGCTGGCGCGACATAACCTTCGGCGCAGACGACGGTGCCCAGTGCCTGGCTTTCAGTCGTCTGTGGCAGGCGAGTGATTTGTCCACGAATGCGTTTGAGCGGCAACTCGCTGCTGTAAGTGAAACGCTTGATCTCGGCGGCGCCAGCCAGTACCACCACCGGGGCATCGGCCAGCACGGTTTCGCCATCCAGGGCTTGCCAGTGTCCGTGCGCTCGGCGCAACTCCAGCACCTCGCGATGGGTCAGGATCTGTATGTTCGGGTGCGCCGCTTGCCATTGGCACAGGGCGGGCGGGTGCACCCAGCCGCCTTCGGGGTAGAACAGGCCACCCGATTGCAGCGCGATGCCGGCGCGGATTTCGGCCTGCGCTTGATCGAGCGTGTGCAGCAAGTCTTCGGGAAACGCTGCGGCCAATTGCGCCTGACGCTCCGCTTCCTTGGCATTGAAGGCCAGTTGCAGCACGCCGCAGTCGTCCCAGTCGAGACCTCGATGCAACTGCTCAAGCAAGCGACGGGTGTGGCCGAACCCGCTGACGATCAATTGTGACAACGCGGTGCCATGGGCGGAAAGCTTGAGGTACAAAACCCCTTGAGGATTGCCCGAGGCTTCCTGCGCCAGTGCGCCGTGACGCTCCAGCAGACTGACTTGCCAACCCCGCGCCGCGAGGCTGGCGGCTGTCGCGCAACCGGCGAGGCCGGCGCCAATCACCAGGGCACGACGTTCGCCGGTCAGGGGGGCCGGACGCGCAAACCACGGTTTTACCATGACGGGTTTCGTGACCTCCTCAGGCCAACCGAGAAACACCCCGCGCAGGATTTCCCATTTGTGGCCGATGCCGGGCGTGCGTTTCATCTTGAAGCCTGCGGCATTCAACAGTCGACGCACCCAACCGGTGCTGGTGAAGGTGCTGATGGTCGAGCCGGGCGCCGCGAGTCGGGCCAGCTCGACAAACAGTTCGGCCGTCCACATGTCGGGGTTTTTCGCCGGGGCGAAACCGTCGAGAAACCAGGCATCGATCTGCGCGTCCAGCTGTGGCAACTGTTCCAGTACATCGCCGATCAGCAGCGTCAGGGTGATGCGTCCGTGGTCGAGAATCAGGCGCTGGAAACCTTGATGGATCGCCACGTATTGCGCCAACAGTTGATCGGCAAACGGTTTGAGCTCCGGCCACAAGGCCAGCGCCCGCTGCAGATCGGGCAGGCTCAGCGGGTACTTTTCGACACTGACAAAATGCAACCGCGCACCGGCCACAGCGTGCTGCTCGAACAACTGCCAGGCGCACAGGAAATTCAACCCGGTACCAAAACCGGTTTCGCCGATCACCAGTTTCCCGCCCACCGGCAACGCCGCGAAACGCTCACGCAACGCGTTCTGTTCGAGGAAGACGTAACGGGTTTCGTCCAGCCCGGACAGGTTGGAAAAATACACATCATCGAACACCCGCGAGCGCGGGAGACCTTGGTCGTCCCAGTCGAGCTGGGCGTGGGGCAGTACAGGTTTCATGGCAGGCTCGGCAACGGCAAGGCGACCATTCTAGCCGATCGCCGAGTCGCTGCTTGATCCATGGCAACGTCCGGATCTGGCCAGGCAGTGAAAATGGGATTTCTCCCACGCAGGAGAGGTCAATCCGCTAGTCTTGTTCAATCCTGGAAGGAGCCGTCCCATGTTCGAATCTGCTGAAATCGGTCACGTCATCGACAAAGAAACCTATGAAGCCGAAGTGCCGGCGCTGCGTGAAGCGTTGCTCGAGGCGCAGTTCGAACTTCAGCAGCAAAAACGCTTTCCGGTGATCATTTTGATCAACGGCATCGAAGGCGCCGGCAAGGGCGAGACCGTGAAGCTGCTCAACGAGTGGATGGACCCGCGCCTGATCGAGGTCCGCACGTTCGATCAGCAGACCGACGAAGAACTGGCGCGACCACCGGCCTGGCGCTACTGGCGGATGCTTCCGGCCAAGGGCCGCATGGGCATCTTCTTTGGTAACTGGTACAGCCAGATGTTGCAGGCCCGGGTTCATGGCGTGATCAAGGAACCCCGGTTCGATCAGAGCATCAACGGTGCCGAACGCCTGGAAAAGATGTTGTGCGACGAAGGCGCGCTGATCTTCAAGTTCTGGTTTCACCTGTCCAAGAAGCAAATGAAGGACCGCCTCAAGGCCCTGGCCGACGACCCGCTGCACAGCTGGCGCATCAGCCCGCTGGACTGGCAGCAATCGGAGACTTACGACAAGTTCGTCAAGTATGGCGAACGCATTCTGCGCCGCACCAGCCGCGACTATGCGCCGTGGCATGTGATCGCCGGGATGGACCCGCGCTATCGGAGCCTGGCGGTCGGCAAGATTCTGCTTGAAGGTCTGCAAGGCGCCTTGAAAAGGCCGAAGATCCACCCGGATAAAGTCAGCGCCGCACCATTGGCCAGCAGTGTCGATCTGGTGAACCTGCTCGACAGCCTCGACCTGAACCAGCACCTGGAAAAGGAAGACTACGAAGAGCAACTGATCACCGAGCAGGCGCGTTTTTCCGGTTTGATGCGTGACAAACGCATGCGCCGCCACGCCTTGATCGCCGTGTTCGAAGGCAACGACGCGGCCGGCAAGGGCGGGGCGATCCGCCGGGTGGCCGCCGCGCTCGATCCTCGGCAATACAGCATCGTGCCGATTGCTGCGCCCACCGAAGAGGAGCGGGCGCATCCGTATTTGTGGCGTTTCTGGCGACATATTCCGGCACGGGCCAAATTCACCGTGTTCGACCGTTCCTGGTATGGCCGGGTGCTGGTGGAGCGTATCGAAGGCTTTTGCAGCCCGGCCGACTGGCTGCGCGCCTACGGTGAGATCAACGACTTCGAAGAGCAGGTCGCCGATGCCGGAGTGATCGTGGTCAAGTTCTGGCTGGCCATCGACAAACAGACGCAACTTGAGCGCTTCGAAGAGCGCGAACAGATCCCCTTCAAGCGCTTCAAAATCACCGAAGACGACTGGCGCAATCGGGATAAGTGGGAGGCCTATCGCGCCGCGGTCGGCGACATGGTCGACCGTACCAGCACCGAAATTTCCCCCTGGACGCTGGTGGAAGCCAACGACAAGCGCTGGGCGCGGGTCAAGGTTTTGCGCACGCTCAACCAGGCGCTGGAAGCGGCGTTCGAAAAGTCCGACAAGCATGAAAAGAAACTGAAAAAGCCCAAGACTTGAACCGATGGTGACGCATACGCGGGGTGAATGATTGTCGCGACCGGTCACGGCTGGACTTATGCTCGATCCACTCTCAACCGACAACAATAATGAGGTATGCCATGCGTGAAGTGGTGATCGTCGACAGCGTGCGGACCGGCCTGGCCAAGTCCTTTCGCGGCAAGTTCAACCAGACCCGTCCGGACGACATGGCGGCTCACTGCGTCAATGCACTGCTGGCGCGCTCGGGCATCGACCCGGCCAGCGTCGAGGATTGCATCGTCGGCGCCGGCTCCAACGAAGGCGCCCAGGGCTACAACATCGGTCGCAACGTCGCGGTGCTGTCGCGCCTGGGCACCGGCACCGCCGGCATGACCCTCAACCGTTTCTGCTCATCGGGCTTGCAGGCGATTGCCATCGCTGCCAACCAGATCGCTTCGGGCTGCAGCGATATCATCGTCGCCGGTGGCGTCGAATCCATCAGCCTGACCATGAAAAGCGTCAACACCGACAACCTGATCAACCCGCTGCTGAAAGAACAGGTGCCGGGTATCTACTTCCCCATGGGCCAGACCGCCGAAATCGTTGCGCGTCGTTACAACGTCAGCCGCGAAGAACAGGATCTGTACGCCCTGCAAAGTCAGCAGCGCACCGCTCAGGCGCAGGCCGCCGGGTTGTTCGACGACGAAATCGTGCCAATGGCGGTGAAGTATCGGGTTGAAGACAAGGCCACCGGGCAGGTGCAGATCCTCGATGGTGTCGTTGACCGCGACGACTGCAACCGTCCGGACACGACCCTGGAAAGTCTGGCCGGGTTGAAGCCGGTATTTGCCGAAGACGGTTCGGTGACGGCGGGCAACTCGTCGCAGCTGTCCGACGGTGCGTCCATGACCCTGGTGATGAGCCTGGAAAAAGCGCTGGAACTGGGGTTGAAGCCGAAGGCGTTCTTCCGTGGTTTCACCGTGGCGGGCTGCGAACCGGATGAAATGGGCATCGGCCCGGTGTTTTCGGTGCCGAAGCTGCTCAAGGCCAAGGGTTTGCAGGTGGCCGACATTGACCTGTGGGAACTCAACGAAGCGTTCGCCTCGCAATGCCTGTACAGCCGCAACCGGCTGGGGATCGATAACGAGAAGTACAACGTCAATGGCGGCTCGATTTCCATCGGTCACCCGTTCGGCATGACCGGGTCGCGTCAGGTCGGGCATCTTGTGCGGGAATTGCAGCGACGTAAATTGCGCTACGGCATCGTCACCATGTGCGTGGGTGGCGGGATGGGCGCGACTGGGTTGTTTGAAGCGGTGCGTTAAGCCTTAAAGTTTGTGGTGATTATTACATCGCCATCGCCGGCAAGCCGGTCTCGCTCCCACAGTGGATTGCATTCCAATGTGGGAGCGAGACCGGCTTGCCGGCGATGGGAGCGCCGCGGTTTAACGACTGGCACTCAAATTCCGCATCCGCTCGATATAAGCCTCAATCTCCCGCGCCGCCGCCTCCGGGTTTTCAAACGGCCCCTCCAGGGTGTTTTCCCGGGTACTGAAATACAACTCTCCGTTCACCCGACACATCCGGTCACTGCGAAAGTGCACGGCGGGGGCGTTGTCCTGGGCGCGCATGCCGTACATGGCGGTCTCCTGAAGGGGGTTGCTGTTGGCGGATCCAATGAGCTTATGCATGAACCACTTGCAACGCCTGGCCAGCCGATCAGCGGCACATCGCCAATTTATTGCTGCGACCCGCACAGTTTCATTTGCGTCCGGCAGCCAACTGTCCCTGTGTACCAGGCACCGCTGGGCCTAGAATGACGGCTCTTGCCATCTGGCTTTGAGGTACGCATGCACATTTCATCGGGGCGCTGGGTTTATGGTCTGTTCCTGGCCTTGTTGACTGCGTTTTTGTGGGGAATCCTGCCGATCAAACTCAAGCAAGTGCTGCTGGTGATGGACCCGGTCACGGTGACCTGGTTTCGCCTGATGGTGTCCGGCGGCTGCCTGTTCATTTACCTGGCAGCGACCCGACGCCTGCCGAGCCGCAAAGTGCTCGGCCCGCGCGGTGGCTGGCTGGTGGTGATGGCGGTGCTCGGTCTGGTGGGCAACTACGTCCTGTACTTGATGGGCTTGAACCTGCTCAGCCCTGGCACGGCGCAATTGGTGGTGCAGATGGGCCCGATCATGTTGCTGATCGCCAGTCTGTTTGTGTTCAAGGAACGCTTCAGCGTGGGGCAGGGGATTGGCCTGCTGGTATTGCTGATCGGTTTCGGACTGTTTTTCAACCAGCGTCTGGTTGAGTTGTTCACCTCGCTGAGCGACTACACGGCGGGTGTGCTGCTGGTGTTGTTGGCGTCCACGGTCTGGACGTTCTATGCCCTGGGGCAGAAGCAGTTGCTGACGGTGTGGAATTCGTTGCAGGTGATGATGGTGATTTACCTGTTCTGCGGGTTGTTGCTGACCCCGTGGGTACACCCGCTGGAAGCGCTGCAACTGAATCCGCTGCAAGGCTGGCTGTTGCTGGCCTGCTGCATGAACACCCTGATTGCGTATGGCGCATTTGCCGAAGCGCTGGCGCACTGGGAAGCCTCGCGGGTGAGTGCGACGCTGGCAATCACGCCGTTGGTGACGTTCGCGGCGGTGGCCATGGCGGCCTGGTTATGGCCGGAGTATGTGCATGCCGAAACGATCAATGGCCTGGGGTATGGCGGGGCGGTGCTGGTGGTGCTGGGGTCGGCGCTGGTGGCGTTGGGGCCTTCGTTGATTGCGGGGCTCAAGGCGCGGAAGGTTCGGATGGCGGCCAGTTAGACCGCGTTATCGTTCATCGCGAGCAAGCTTGCTCCTACAGGGGTTGTGTCGATCACAAAATCTGCGACCGACACATAACTTGTAGGAGCAAGCTTGCTCGCGATGACGGACTGTCAGGCGCTGAAAAAATTAGCCCTTGGCCCCAGCCTCCAGCATATTCTCCGGCCGCACCCACGCATCAAACTGTTCATCGGTCAGATACCCCAACTGCAACGCCGCCTCCCGCAACGTCAGCCCTTCGGCATAGGCCTTCTTGGCAATTTCCGCCGACTTGTCGTAACCGATATGCGGGTTCAGCGCCGTCACCAGCATCAACCCACGCTCCAGATGCTCGGCCATTTTCTCGGCATCCGGCTCCAGGCCGGCGATGCAATGCTGTTGGAAGTTGCTGCAGCCATCGCCCAGCAAGCGGATCGATTGCAGCAGGTTGTGGATGATCACCGGTTTGAACACGTTCAGTTGCAGATGCCCCTGGCTTGCGGCGAAACCGATGGCCACGTCGTTGCCCAACACCTGGCATGCGAGCATCGACAGGGCTTCGCACTGAGTCGGGTTGACCTTGCCGGGCATGATCGAACTGCCGGGTTCGTTGGCCGGCAATTTCACTTCAGCGAAACCGGCACGTGGCCCGGAACCCAACAAGCGCAGGTCGTTGGCGATTTTCATCAGGGTCACGGCGAGGGTTTTCAGCGCGCCGGACAGCGTGGTCAGCGGTTCATGCCCTGCCAATGCGGCGAATTTATTCGGAGCGGTGACAAACGGCAGGCCGGAGAGCGCAGCCAGCTCGGAGGCAATCGCTTCGCCAAAACCGTGCGGCGAATTCAGCCCGGTGCCGACGGCGGTGCCGCCCTGGGCCAGTTCACACACATCGGGCAGGGCGCTGCGGATCGCCCGTTCGGCGTAATCCAGTTGCGCGATGTAAGCCGAGAGTTCCTGGCCGAAGGTGATTGGCGTCGCATCCATCATGTGGGTGCGGCCGGTCTTTACCAGCTTCATGTACCGCGCGGACAGCTCGGCCAGACCGCCCGACAGTTCGCTGATCGCCGGCAGCAAATGGTTCTGCACCGCCTGCGCGGCGGCGATGTGCATCGCGGTGGGGAAGCAGTCGTTGGAGCTCTGCGAGCGGTTGACGTGATCGTTGGGGTGCACCGGCACCTTGCCGCCGCGCGGGTTGCCAGCCAATTCGTTGGCGCGCCCGGCGATCACTTCGTTGACGTTCATGTTGCTCTGGGTGCCGCTGCCGGTCTGCCAGACCACCAGCGGGAACTGGTCGTCGTGTTTGCCGTCGAGCACTTCGTCGGCGGCCTGTTCGATCAGCCGGGCGATGTCGGCGGGCAGGTCGCCGTTGCGGTCATTGACCCGCGCCGCGGCTTTCTTGATCAGCGCCAGCCCATGCAGCACCGCCAGCGGCATGCGCTCGTTGCCGATGGCGAAGTTAATCAGCGAGCGTTGCGTCTGAGCGCCCCAGTAGGCCTCATCCGGCACTTCCACCTGGCCAAGGCTGTCGGTTTCGATACGGCTCATCATGCACACTCCTGTCAGTCTGATAGCGCAGTTTAGGCCGTGATCGCCGGCCGTGGTTCCATCGGTCAGTATTTTGACCATTCAACCCCTCTAATTCAGGCACGACAAGGCTTGGGGTTGAGCGACACACTTTTTTAGGCGCAGAATGGACGCCCTTGGGGTTTTACCTCGCCTGCTAGAAAAGGAAACTCGATGACTCGTCTTCGTGCCATCTGTACCGCGGTTGCACTGGTTTGCGCCAGCGGCCCTGTTTTTGCCGATACCGCCAGCCACAACGCCAGTGCCGAAGCTTTCCTGACCCTGGCGCACGCTGACAAATTGGGCACTCCGGTGTACATGCAAGTGCAGCAAATGTTCGCTCAGCGCTTTGAACAGACCAAAGCCCCTGAATCGAAAAAAGCCTTGCTGGAAACCTACCAGGCCAAAGCCAACGCCGCTCTGGATCAAGCCATTGGCTGGAACAAGCTGAAGCCGGACATGGTCAAGCTGTACACCTCCAACTTCAGCGAATCCGAGCTCAAGGACCTGGTCGCGTTCTACCAGTCGCCACTGGGCAAGAAAGTCCTGGAAAAAATGCCGCAGCTGACCCAGCAATCGGCCCAGATGACCCAGGCCAAGCTCGAAAGCGCCGTGCCAGTGGTCAACAAGCTGTTGGCTGACATGACCAACGAGCTGGACCCTAAGGCTAACGCCGCTGCACCTGCTGCCAAGAAAAAGCCTTAAGCGGAGTTCGGTATGACCATGCAACAACGCATCGAATCGACGCTGGGCCTGTTACAGCCCGAGCACCTGCAAGTGCTGGATGAAAGCCATATGCACAGTCGTGGGTTGCAGACCCATTACAAGGCCGTGGTGGTCAGCCAGCAGTTCGAAGGGCTCAACCGCGTCAAGCGTCACCAGAAAGTCTACGGCACGCTCGGCGAGCTGATGGGCGAGTTCCATGCGTTGGCGCTGCATACCTACACGCCTGAGGAATGGGCACAGATCGACACGGCTCCGGCCTCGCCGACCTGTGCCGGCGGCTCGCACTAATCAAATGCGCCATCTTCGGCGCTGCCTTTTGTAGGAGCCGGCTTGCTGGCGATGACGGTGGATCAGTCGACATCTTTGCTGGCTGTTCGGACGCTATTGTCGGAACGCCGCCCGCAGCAAGCCGGCTCCTACAAAGAGGTGTGGATAGTCGACATTAAGCCGGCTCCCACAATTTTTGCTAGAATCCGCAACGCGCCGCTTACCCGGCGCGTTTTTTTTCGCATCCGGTTCACCCCTTACGAGGGTAGCCACCTGGAGAATCACCCATGACACAACAGATTGTCGTGGCGGCACTGTATAAGTTCGTCACCCTGGAAAACTACGTCGACCTGCGCGAGCCGCTGCTGCAGGCCATGGTCGACAACGGCATCAAAGGCACGCTGCTGATCGCCGAAGAAGGCATCAACGGCACCGTGTCCGGCAGCCGCGAAGGCATCGACGGGCTGATGGCGTGGCTCAAGAACGACCCGCGCATGGACGACATCGACCACAAAGAGTCGTACTGCGACGAGCAGCCGTTCTATCGCACCAAAGTCAAACTCAAGAAAGAAATCGTCACCCTCGGCGTCGAAGGCGTGGACCCGAACAAAAAGGTCGGCACCTACGTTGATCCAGAGAACTGGAACGCGCTGATCAGCGATCCGGAAGTACTGTTGATCGACACCCGCAACGATTACGAAGTCTCGATTGGCACCTTCGAAGGCGCCATCGATCCGAAAACCACCAGTTTTCGCGAATTCCCCGACTACATCAAAGCCAACTTCGACCCGGCCGTGCACAAGAAAGTCGCGATGTTCTGCACCGGCGGCATTCGTTGTGAAAAGGCTTCGAGCTACATGCTCAGCCAGGGTTTCGATGAGGTCTACCACCTCAAGGGCGGCATTCTGAAGTACCTCGAAGAGGTGCCGCAGGAAGAAACCAAATGGCAGGGCGACTGCTTCGTGTTCGATAACCGCGTGACCGTTCGTCATGACCTCAGTGAAGGTGACTACGATCAATGTCACGCCTGTCGTACACCGGTTAGTGTTGAAGACCGCGCGTCCGAGCACTATGTGGCCGGCATCAGCTGCCCGCATTGCTGGGATAAGCTGAGCGAGAAGACCCGTCGCAGTGCCATCGATCGGCAGAAGCAGATCGAACTGGCCAAGGCTCGCAACATGCCGCACCCGATCGGCTACAACTACAAGCAAACCCCTTCCGAGGCTTGAACCATGTCTGCACGCCGCCTGCTCTATGTGATGGACCCGATGTGTTCCTGGTGCTGGGGCTTTGCGCCGGTGGCCAATGCGCTGGTCGAGCAGGCGCAGGCGGCGGGTGTGGACGTTCATTTGATTGTGGGCGGTTTGCGCACCGGCAGTGGTTCGGCGCTGGAGCCGACCACCCGGCGCTACATTCTGGAACATTGGCAGGCGGTCACCGAGGCCACCGGTCAACCGTTCAAGATCGAAGGTGCATTGCCCGACGGCTTTGTGTACGACACCGAGCCGGCCTGTCGGGCGTTGGTGACGGCGCGCAGCCTGGCGCCGGATTGTGCGTGGAAACTGCTTGGTCTGATCCAGCATGCGTTTTACGCAGAAGGGCGCGATGTCACCCACGCCAGTGTGCTGGTGGAACTGGCGGAGCAAGCCGGTTTGCCGCGCATCGAGTTCGCAGCCGCGTTCGACCGCGCCGATCAACATGCCGCGACCGCGGCCGATTTCACTTGGGTGCAGGACCTCGGCATCGCCGGTTTCCCCACCTTGCTGGCAGAGCGTGATGGTCAATTGGCGTTGTTGACCAATGGCTATCAGCCTCTCAGCGTACTGTCACCGCTGCTCGGCCGCTGGCTGGAGCGCGCTGCCTGTGCATGATCTGCCTGACGACGCCCCCACCGCTGCACGTGTCGACCGTCTGAGCTGGGCGGAAATCCGCCGCCTGGCCCTGCATCACAAGAAATCCCTGTGGATCGCCAACGGCGTGGCCGTGCTGGCGACGTTGTGCAGCGTGCCGATTCCCTTGCTCTTGCCCTTGCTGGTGGACGAAGTGCTGCTGGGCCATGGCGACGCCGCGCTAAAAGTCATGAACCACGCACTGCCCGAAGGCTGGCAGAAAGCGGCGGGGTACATCGGCCTGATGCTGCTGGTGACCTTGTTGCTGCGCTGCGGTGCCTTGCTGTTCAACGTGGTGCAGGCCAAGTTGTTCGCGGCACTGGCCAAAGACATCGTGTACCGCATCCGCCTGCGGCTGATCGAGCGCCTCAAGCGCATCTCATTGGGCGAATACGAAAGCCTGGGCAGCGGCACGGTGACCACGCACTTGGTCACGGACCTGGACACGGTGGACAAGTTCGTCGGCGAAACCCTCAGCCGGTTTCTCGTCGCCATGCTGACCCTGATCGGCACCGCGAGCATCCTGATCTGGATGCACTGGAAACTGGCGCTGCTGATCATGCTGTTCAACCCGCTGGTGATCTATGCCACGGTGCTGCTGGGCAAGCGGGTCAAGCACCTGAAGAAACTCGAGAACGACAGCACCTCGCGTTTCACCCAGGCGTTGACCGAGACCCTCGACGCCATCCAGGAAGTGCGCGCCGGCAACCGTCAGGGTTTTTTCCTCGGGCGTCTCGGCCAACGTGCGCGGGAAGTGCGCGATTACGCGGTGAATTCCCAGTGGAAAACCGACGCCTCGAACCGGGCCAGCGGTTTGCTGTTCCAGTTCGGCATCGATATTTTCCGCGCTGCGGCGATGCTCACGGTGTTGTTTTCCGACCTGTCCATCGGCCAGATGCTCGCGGTGTTCAGCTACCTGTGGTTCATGATCGGCCCGGTGGAACAGCTGCTGAATCTGCAATACGCCTATTACGCCGCCGGTGGTGCGCTGTCCCGAATCAATGAGTTGTTGGCAAGGGCCGATGAGCCTGAGTACCCGGGTGGGGTCGACCCGTTCAACGGTCGCGAAACCGTGGGTATCGAAGTTCAGGGATTGAGTTTCGGTTACGGCGACGAACTGGTGTTGAACCAGATGAACCTGTCCATCGCTCCTGGTGAAAAAGTCGCAATTGTCGGCGCCAGTGGCGGTGGCAAAAGTACGTTGGTGCAATTGCTGCTGGGCTTGTATACGCCACTGGCCGGGACGATCCGCTTCGGCGGTTCGACCCAGCAGGAAATAGGCCTGGAAACGGTGCGTGAAAACGTAGCGGTGGTCCTGCAACATCCGGCGCTGTTCAACGACACCATCCGCGCCAACCTGACCATGGGGCGCGAGCGCAGCGACGAGGCCTGCTGGCAGGCGCTGGAAATTGCGCAGCTGCACAACACGGTTCGGGAATTGCCCAACGGCCTGGACAGTATCGTTGGACGTTCCGGCGTGCGCTTGTCCGGCGGTCAGCGCCAACGCCTGGCGATTGCAAGGATGGTGCTGGCCGAACCGAAAGTGGTGATCCTCGACGAGGCCACTTCAGCGCTGGATGCCGCCACCGAATACAACCTGCACCAGGCGCTGGCGCGGTTCCTGAGCCACCGCACTACGCTGATCATTGCGCACCGATTGTCCGCCGTGAAGCAGGCCGACCGGGTGCTGGTATTCGACGGCGGGCAAATTGCCGAGGATGGCGACCATCAGCAATTGATTGCCGAGGGTGGTTTGTACGCCAAGCTGTATGGGCATTTGCAGCAGCACTGATCAGTGCTGCGCGGCTACTTCCAGATCACGTTCAACGCCTCGGGATTGCCGTCATAACCGAATTGCTTCATGACGATTGAACACGAATCGCAGGGGGCCATGGTGGTGGCGATGGTGATGGACTCAAGCTCCTGAGAGTCCGGATATTTCTGGCGTATGACGCTGATGAGTTTGCTCTCGGTGTCCAGTGAAGTAGGGCGTTGGGTGAGTTCGGGGGTGTATGTGCCGACGTCTTTGATCGTGTGCGGAATCGCTCGCAACTTGCCAGAAGCGGAGACGTTCAGCGATGTCTGTGGGAAGTTGGCACCGTGATCGATGTTGATGTAACTCGTGCCGTCTATGACCACCTCTTTCGATCCTCCGTTTCTCTCAAACAATGGCAGGTAAGCGGTGTCACCCTGTCTGCCGGAAACGCTGACATAAACCTCCCGAATACCCTGTCTTGTCTTGATTTCAGCGAATGCAACATTGCGCAGCTTGCCCAATTCACTGTTGTGAATGGTGCTGATGCGTTGCTGTAACTCCAACATGACGCGATCGATTTTCAACGCCTTGGGCCCACCCCGAACCGACGATTCCAGGGTGATGACGTTTTTCTGAAACAGCGTATTGATTACTTGCGCTGTCGTTTCACGGACACTTTCCGGAGCATTCAAGGAGGCTGACCAGGTCGTTGCGCCATCGGTGGAGTGCCTGACGATCATCCGGGTCGAGTGATCGAACAGCACGGCCTCGCCGGGGCTGGTATCGACCTTGATCAGCCTGAGTGTATCGGGTGGATTGGCATGGCCGCCGATAGGTATGGCGATGGTGTTCATCGCTCTCATGGCGCGCTCAACGAGAGTCACACCGTAAATCCTCGCCATGTTGTTGGCATTCAACGAGCCGGTGTACACCACCATCAACTCGTGCCGCAGCTCGGCGGGCAAGGTTGACGCTTGTTTGAAGGTCAGTGCGTTACGCAGGCTTTGCCCTTTTGCCAGTTCGGCAACGTAAAAATCCCCCGCATCGAGACGTGTGAAAACATACCGTTTCGAACCGTCTACGGAGTCCACGATGATGGCTCCGGAGTGGAAGATATCGGTCACACGTTTTTCGGTCACGTTGACTTTGACACGCCCGTAAATGCCTTTGCGGAACTCCATCGTCGCGCCGAGTGTTGTGTGAGTGGCCAACGAAACCTTTGTCAGGGGGGCGCCGGCAGCGCCTGGTGTGTAAATGCTGTCGCCAAACCAGGTGGCCCATCCCTTGGTTTCATCGAACGTGCCGACCGCGGGTGTCGGGGCCGGGTCTCGCGTCACATAACGGGTCGTGCACACGTCTGCTCCCGGTGCGCGCCGTGGCCGGCAAGGTATCGACTTCAGCGAATCACTCGTGTCAATCAAGTCAGCGCGGCGTAGCGTGTCACCCTCCAGCCGGTACGGTACGTCATCGATGAACAGTGTGGTTCGGCCGTCCACTTCAAGCACTTCGCGTACCTGGCGAGTCGTGGCTAGCTCCACAACCGATTGCTGGTTGCGGCTTTCCAGGGTGCGGTAGTGCGATTGCCCGGGTGAGAAGTCACTGGCGCGAGTTGTTAACGGAGGACCAAAGGGCTTGGAGGACAATGGATCGACCAGGCGCCAGTCGGTCTTGCCAGAGGCTCCGATGTTGCGTATTGGCACATCGTCTATGCCTTTGATGCTGGCTAACTGATCTCCAAGCGTTGCAGGCTTCCAGCGTCCGGCATCACTCAACTGCGGCAAGCTGCGCACGTACTCGTAGTAGCGGATTGTTCCCATGAATTCGTTGAAGTTGACCGTGACGGCTTTGTAAATGTACCGCAGTGCTTTTCCCAGACCTTTGAGCAGCGCGGGAACAATTTCCAGCGGGTTCAGCGCTCGCAATGTCGATACCAGCAGCGTTTTTGTCAGCATTGAAAATGAAGGAAGCGTTGCGCGCGTGGCCAGCCGGCCTGCGTTGCTGATCAGTCTGACCGACCCCGAGGCGAATTTGCCAATGGGGATCGCGAATGAAATCACGTCAAAAAACAGGCCGACTATCCCCAGCGCGATGCGGTTCTTGTCGCCTGACATCAGGTCTTCGGCAGGGCCCCAGAACGGTACAAACATCTTTGCGAGCTGGAGTGTCTTTCTACGTTGAGCGTCTTCGAGTTCAAACTTGGTCTGACCGTTCGCAAACGTGCGCAACTCTTTCGGGTCAACGAACAGGAGTTCGGTTGCTATGTGGCGGCTGATATCCATTGAGCGGCTGGACGACAGGGTCAATGGGGCGCGCTGATGTTGGTCTGTGATCTCGGAGCTGGCGCTTAGAGCCGGCGGCAGCTGATCGATGATGGCCTCGCAGAAGGCTGTTGCCTTGGGCAGAGTACCGGTCGAATGTGCGTCCCAGTCGAAGGGTAAATGCCGGTCGCGGATAACATCGACATAGTCCCCATTGGAGGTGGTTGCCATCGCCCCAATCCGGGGAGTCACCAACGTTGCATCAAAGTTTTCGAGGCGGCGTATGACTCCGGCTTTCGGGAGGAGTTCGTAAAAAGTGCTGACGGAAACGGCGGCTTCGTCCCCGATGGGCGCGTTTGTTTGAGTCGCTTGCAGGATCACGCCGTTGCGCGTTCTGAGCGGCAACGTAATTTCGGGCGTTTCGTCTTTGGCGGCGATTTTGCGGGTTTCTTTGCGCAGGCTGTAAATCTTGACTTCACCCAACTCCAGCGCCAGGCGGTCGGCATATGGAAGTGAGGTTAACAACGTTCTGATCAATGTTTGATAGGCCGTTGTGATCGTTTCCAGATGCCGCTTGAACTCATCGTCAAACAGCGCAGGGACATGGGGGATTTTGGTCAGCGGAGACAAGACTGGCCGAAGGCGGCCTTCCCAGTTGATACCGGGCACCGGCCAAGGCGCATCGGTTTTTACATACCGATCCTTGTCCATCCTGATCCATTGTTTGCTCAAGGTCTCGCCGTCGGCCTCAGTCACAAACCATATTTTCTGATCGTCGAACATGCCGGACGCCAAGACATCGGCGAACGAGTAATACTTGTATTCCTTACCCCTGAATGGCGGTGGGTCGCGAAAGCCGATCGAAGCCAACTCGTCATGCCTGGCCAGTTTTCGCCCGTCGGTATTGAACGCTTCGTTTCCGAACAGCGTTTGGATTTCAGCCTTGGCGATGGCCAGTCGTTTGGGTGGCTCTTCATCGATTCGGATAACCGCTTGATTGACCTCGTTCGAGTGTTTTTCCAGTTCGGAGCAGGCTCGTTCGATGTCGGCTTGCGTGTAGTCCTTGAGGTCTTTTTGCGAAACGAAACCCTGGGTGACAGCCCAATCCAGGGTCGGAAGCAGCCTGGTGATACTGAGGAGGTTCAATTCTTCCGTGGTTGCCACTTCGGCCCTGTGCATGGGCAAGTTGACCAACTGCTGGAAGCTCAGTCTGTCCAGCAATTCGGGGGAGACGGATTTGACGAAATTGACTCCGTTCAGGAAGTTGACCCAGACAACCGTGCTCCGGTAAGCGAGATCTGCCGGAATGTCCCGGACACGAAACTCAAAGGGGAACCGGGACAAAAACAATCGCGAAATGACCACGGCCTCTTTGTCCGACGATGCCAGTTTTGACGTGAGTAAATGGGCTTCAAATGCCTCGCGGATAGCCTGGTAGCTCTTTCCCCAATTCTCGTGAGTTTGCCAGTCGTAACCGGCGATCAAGTTGCTGGAATCCAGGGTCTGTGCACAAAGCCAATGCTGCAGCGCGTTGGCTATCAGTCTGGTGCGGATATAAGGCGAAGTCTCTTCACCGGTTTTTCCGCCGTACCAATCCATTGTCGTCAGTAAGGTGTTTCCTAGTTCTTGAGCCTCTGCGCTCTGCAGGATTTTTTCGAGATACACACTCGGCGTTGCGCGCACTTGTTCAATCGTTGCGGTAGGAAGAATGTCCTTGGCAAGGTAAGTCAGCGGCGAAGTAACGCTCTCCGGTAGAAATTGATTAACCGCATCAACTATTTCACCGCGGACCTGGCCGCTATGGAGTAACTGCGTATCGACTGGAGTGTCAGGAAATTCTTGTTGGATAGTCGCGAACGTTTCCAGATCCTTTTCTGTGGGAGGGGACTTCAGATCAAGGGCTTCAAACGCGTCCTCCAGTCTCAAACGATGGCTGGCGATCCTGTCTTGAACGATCTTTATCGTGGCCTGAACTTTTTGCGGATCTCCCGAAGTCAATGCAATGCCGTAAAAGACGCACATTCTTTCGAAGCCAATGGTGCGGTTTGAATTCAACACTCCGCCCAGCAATGCTGCTGCCCGCTCAATCCGCAGTTTCAGCGGCTGCCATTTGGCGTGTTCGGTCAACTCCAGCGTGACTTTATATCCTGTGTTTTTCCAGGCCCGGTAGACATACTTGCCTTCCTTGAACGCGACGGACAGATCACCGTGCTTTATTTCAAGCCTTGTGCACGCATCGATGTAATCCCGATCGCGTAGCACTTGCCATAACGCTGTTAATCCATCTGCGCTCACCTGGGTGAGCGGTGAAAAAGGTTTTAGTGGCAAATTGGGCCATAGAATATTTGCAGGTGTTTCGCGCAAGGTCGCGAGCAGAAGTTCGTAGTCCTCCAGTTGGCCTGCATGTAACTCAGCCTCGGAGGGTGAAGGTGGGTTTGAAATGTTCGATTGCATGTAATCGCTTCTCTAAGTTGTCGGTTGATCTGCGCATCGCTCTGGTGCGATGGCGTCGTTGGCCGATTTCAAGCGAAAACAAACAGGAGAGAGCGGTACATAGTTAGGTGATGGCGGTTTTTCTCCAGGAACTGTGTCGCGCGGGGTGTCCGCCACTCAATGAAAACCGTTATTTACCGGCACTTGCCCATAGAAAGGGCTTCCCGCTTGCCGGGATCGAGAACGCACCCTAGTCTAGCTGTAGCGATCACGTTGGATGATGATCTGGCAGTGCTAAAACAAGGGACCTCATGAATCAAACGCGGACTCTCGGAACGCCACGGTTGCTGGGCATCGTCTGGCCATTTATCGCTGTCGTGCTATTTCAGGCGCTGTTGGGCGGTTTCAGCCTGTATGTTCTGTCGGCGGTGCGCGGCTATGTCGCCGGCGAAAGCCTCTGGTCCAAGGGCCAGAAAGATGCCATCTATTACCTGAATCTCTACGCAGACAGTCGCGACGAGACGATATTCCTCAAATACCAGAACGCCATCGCCGTGCCTCAAGGGGGCCACGAGTTACGTGTGGCGCTGGACCATCAGCCGCCGAACATCGAAGCGGCACGCCAGGCGATCCTCAAGGGGGGCAACCATCCGGATGACGTCTCCAGCCTGATCTGGCTGTACCTCAATTTCCGCCACTTCTCTTACCTTGAGAAAGCCATCGACCTCTGGACGGTAGGGGATGCGTATCTGCTGCGCCTGGGTGATGTTGCACGGGAAATGCATCAGCGCATCACCGCCAGCCAGGCCACCAATGGCGATATCCAGCGCTGGAAAGATCAAATATTTGCGATCAACGATGAAGTGACGCCGGCGGCGAAGGCCTTCAGCGATGCCCTGGGTGAAGGCTCGCGGGTGATTCTGCGCCTGCTGCTGTTGACGAACCTCGCCACCGCCCTGGGTTTGATTGTCCTGGCCCTGATGCGCACGCACAAATTGCTCAAGCAGCGCCATGCGTTCGCCGACGCCTTGCAGTTGGAGAAGGAGCGCGCGCAGATCACCCTGCAATCGATTGGCGATGCCGTGATCACCACCAATGTCGACGGCGCGATTGCCTACATGAACCCGGCCGCCGAAGCGTTGACGCACTGGAAGGGCGAGCAGGCGACAGGCTTGCCCTTGGCCGCGCTGTTCAATCTGCTGGACGAGAATGCCCAGGCCGACGGTTTTACGCTGATCGAGCACATCCTGAGCGGTCAACTCAGCGGCGGCAGCGAGCATTCCAAATTGATTCAACGGCTGGATGGCAGCACGGTTTCGGTCACGCTGGTCGGTGCGCCGATCCGCAATGCCGGCAAGGTCAGCGGCACCGTGCTGGTGTTGCACGACATGACCCAGGAGCGGCAATACATTGCCAATTTGTCCTGGCAGGCGACCCATGACGCCTTGACCGGGCTGGCCAATCGCCGCGAATTCGAATATCGCCTGGAACAGGTGCTGCACAACCTGACGCGACATCCGGGGCGTCATGCCTTGATGTTTCTCGATCTGGACCAGTTCAAGCTGGTCAACGACACCTGCGGCCACGCGGCGGGGGACGAGTTGTTGCGGCACATCTGTGCGTTGCTGCAATCGGGCTTGCGCGAAGGCGATACCCTGGCCCGCCTGGGCGGCGACGAATTCGGCATCCTGCTGGAGAGTTGCGCGCCGGAAGCCGCGGAGAAAATCGCCGAGGGCCTGCGCCAGACTGTGCAGAACCTGCACTTCGTCTGGAAAGGCCGGCCGTTCGTGACCACCGTGAGCATCGGCCTGGTACACATCAATCAGCACCCGACTACCCTCGAAACATCGCTGCGTGCCGCCGATATGGCCTGTTACATGGCCAAGGAAAAGGGCCGCAACCGGGTTCAGGTCTATCACGCCGATGACTCGGAATTGTCCCTGCGCTTTGGCGAAATGGCTTGGGTGCAGCGCTTGCACATGGCGCTGGAAGAGGACCGCTTTTGTCTGTATGCCCAGGAAATCGCAGCCCTGGGTCATGTCGAAACAGGCGGCGGGCATATCGAAATCCTGTTGCGCCTGCATGACGAAGCCGGACGCATGATATTGCCCGACAGTTTTATTCCGGCGGCGGAACGTTATGGACTGATGACTTCGCTTGATCGTTGGGTTGTGCAGAATGTTTTCAAGATCATTGCCCAATGTATATCGGAGAAACACAAAGGGCCGTTGGCGATGTGTGCGATTAATCTGTCAGGCACAACTATAGGAGATGAGGCGTTCCTGGACTTCCTGCGTCAACAGTTCATTACTTATTCCATACCGCCTGAAATGATTTGTTTTGAAATTACTGAAACCAGTGCTATTTCCAATCTTGGAAGTGCAATTAGATTTATTAATGAACTCAAAGGGTTAGGTTGCCACTTTTCGTTGGATGACTTTTGCGCCGGTATGTCCTCATTCGCCTACTTGAAACATTTGCCTGTAGACTTCCTGAAGATCGACGGGAGTTTCGTAAAGGATATGCTGGACGACCCGATTAACCGCGCCATGGTCGAAGTGATCAATCACATCGGCCATGTAATGGGTAAGCGTACGATTGCCGAGTTTGTTGAAACACCCCAGATTGAACAGGCATTGCTGGAAATCGGGGTGGATTACGCTCAAGGGTATGTGATTGAGCGCCCGCATTTGTTTACCTGCGATAGTTTACAAAGTCGTCCTGCCAGGCCTCAGCCGTTGTTGTTCAAGGCGCCTGGCACGTTCCGTTGAAATCTCTTGCTGATCCTTACAATCACAATCAAAAGGAACCCGACAGTGATCGACGCATTCAACAGAACCGGACCCCTCATGGAAGCTGCAAGTTATCCCGCCTGGGCTCAGCAACTGATCCAGGACTGCAGCGAGAGTAAACGCCGGGTTGTCGAACACGAATTGTACAGGCGCATGCGAGATAACAAACTCAGCGCAAAGACCATGCGCAACTACCTTATCGGTGGTTGGCCCGTGGTTGAGCAATTCGCGTTATATATGGCACAGAACCTCACCAAGACCCGCTTTGCCCGCCATCCCGGCGAGGACATGGCGCGACGATGGTTGATGCGCAACATTCGTGTGGAATTGAACCATGCCGATTACTGGGTGCATTGGAGCCGTGCTCACGGTGTCAGCCTGGAAGAACTGCAGGCGCAAAAGGTGGCCCCTGAACTTCACGCCTTGAGTCATTGGTGCTGGCACACCAGTTCGGCGGACTCGCTGATCGTTGCCATTGCCGCCACCAACTACGCCATTGAAGGCGCGACCGGCGAGTGGTCGGCGCTGGTCTGTTCCAATGGCGTCTACGCGGCATCGTTCCCCGAAGAGGATCGCAAGCGAGCCATGAAGTGGCTGAAGATGCATGCCCAGTACGATGACGCCCATCCGTGGGAAGCGCTGGAAATCATCTGCACACTGGCGGGGCTGAACCCGAGCAAGTCATTGCAGGCCCAATTGCGCGAGGCCGTGTGCAAAAGCTACGACTACATGTACCTGTTCCTGGAACGGTGCATCCAGCTTGAGCATGCGGAAAAGGCTCCGGTCGCGCGTGGGCGCATGGCATTGGCCGAAAGCTGATCGGTTGGACTCACCATTGAAAAAGCCCGCGCCCTCTATCGATAGAGGGCGCGGGCTTTGTCGTATTGGCCGCAAGCCGTCAGGCGCTGACTTTCAGTCCAATCAGCCCGGCAATGATCAAGGTCACGCTGGCCAGCCTGAACAGCGCCATCGATTCACCGAACAGGATGATCCCGGCGATGACCGTGCCGACGGCACCCACGCCGGTCCAGATCGCATAGGCAGTGCCCAGGGGCAATTCCTTCATCGCCAGCCCAAGCAGGCCAAGGCTGATGGCCATCGCGGCAATCGTCAACGCAGTAGGGAGAGGACGGCTGAAACCGTCGGTGTATTTCAGGCCGACAGCCCAGCCCACTTCGAACAGGCCGGCGAAAAACAGAATGATCCAGGACATGAGAGACCTCCATCGATTGACGGGGTCGTCCCCAGATTAATGACTCGATCGAGCCGCGAGGTCGTCCTCGCGTTGCGCAGTATGGTGCCCATCATTAACCCGGGGATCAAGTTTTCCGCTTACTCGGTCACTTGCCGAGCCGCGGTTTCCCGGTCTTCTTTCTCGCTCATCCGGCGGAAATACGTCGAGAGCAGCGCCCCGGAAATGTTGTGCCACACACTGAACAACGCGCTCGGCACCGCCGCCAGCGGCGAGAAGTGCGCACTGGCCAGCGCGGCGCCCAAGCCGGAGTTTTGCATGCCGACCTCCAGCGCCAGGGATTTACGCTGGGCCAGTGGCAACTTGAACAGCCGTCCGGTGAAGTACCCCAGCAGATAGCCGAAGCTGTTGTGCAGCATCACCACGGCCATGATCAGCAGGCCGGACTCGGCGATCTTCGCCTGGCTGGCTGCGACGACAGCCGTGACGATGATCACGATGCTGACAACAGAAACCAGCGGCAATACGTCCACCGCGTGGCGAACCCGATCCCCGAGCACGCGCTGAGCGACCACGCCGAGCACGATCGGCAGCAGCACCACTTGCAGGATCGACCAGAACAACTCCATGAAGGACACCGGCAACCAGGCCGAGGCGAGCAGCCAGATCAGTGCGGGCGTCAGCAGTGGAGCGAGGAGGGTGGTGACGGCGGCGATGGCCACCGACAGCGCCAGGTCGCCACGGGCCAGCCAGGTCATGACGTTTGATGAGGTGCCGCTTGGGCAGCAACCGACCAGGATGACACCCACGGAGATTTCCGGCGGCAGATGGAACACCTGGCAGAGCAACCACGCCACACCGGGCATGATCACGAAATGTGCAACCACGCCCAGCGCCACGCGCCACGGATGGCGAGCGACTTCGGCGAAGTCTTCGAGCTTGAGGGTCAGGCCCATGCCGAACATCACCAGGCCCAGGAGCGGCACGATCGCGCCTTTCAGGCCGATGAACCATGCCGGTTGCAGGAAAGCCACGACGGCGAAAATCAGAACCCAGTAAGCGAAGGTGTTGCCGACAAAGCGACTCAATGCAGCCAATGCACGCATGGCCTGATCCTTATTTATAAGTAACGCCACAAAACCCCTGTAGGAGCGAGCCTGCTCGCGATGGTGTGTCAGGCAACACGTGTCTACTGACACTCCATCGTCGGAACGCCGCCCGGAGCCGGCTCGCTCCTACATTAGGGATCACCAGGCTTTAGATTCCCTGCGGCGTCTCTTCACCGCCCAACGCTTCAACCAGCGCCGGGAGGAAGTCGCCGAAAGTCAGCATCATCAGGGTGAAACTGGCGTCCAACTGGCCGAGGGCTTCTTCGCCGCCGTCCTGTTCCGCCTGATCCTGCAGCAGGTCTTCGAACTTCAGGCGCTTGACCACCATCTTGTCGTCGAGGACGAAGGACAGTTTGTCTTGCCAGGCCAGCGACAGCTGAGTGACCACTTTGCCGGTGCTCAGGTGCAACTGGATTTCTTCGCTGGTCAGGTCCTGACGCTTGCAGCGCACGATGCCGCCGTCTTCGTGGGTGTCGCGCAGCTCGCACTCGTCCAGCACAAAGAAGTCATCCGCGGCTTTCTGGGTGGTGACCCATTCAGTCATGGTGGCGGTCGGGGACATTTTCACGGTCAGCGGACGTACCGGCAGGGTACCGATGACTTCACGCAGGGTGGACAGCAGGTCCTCGGCGCGTTTCGGGCTGGCCGAGTTGACCAGAATCAGGCCCTGTTTCGGCGCGATCGCAGCGAAGGTCGACGAACGACGGATAAAGGCACGCGGCAGGAAGGCCTGGATGATTTCATCCTTGATCTGATCGCGTTCCTTTTTGTAGACCTTGCGCATTTGTTCGGCTTCGATCTCTTCGACCTTTTCCTTAACGGCGTCACGCACGACGCTGCCCGGCAGGATGCGTTCTTCCTTACGGGCGGAGATCAGCAGGAAGTCGCCGCTGACGTGCACCAGTGGTGCATCTTCGCCCTTGCCGAAAGGCGCGACGAAACCGTAGGTGGTCAACTCCTGGCTTGCACATGAACGCGCCAGTTTGGTGGCCAGTGCAGTTTCCAACGCCTCGGCATCAAAAGGCAGATCTTGGGTCAGGCGATAGATAAGCAGGTTTTTGAACCACATGGGGCGAGTCTCTCCTTTATACAAAGTGGGGCATTATTCTCTTCGTGGCGCCATAGGCCAACCCTTCTCTAAGCCTTTGGAAGGCCTGAAAAAATTATTTAAAAAAGTGCTTGCCAGAGGTGAGGTCGCTCCGTAGAATGCGCGCCACACCGAAAGTGAAGGGTGATTAGCTCAGCTGGGAGAGCGTCTGCCTTACAAGCAGAATGTCGGCGGTTCGATCCCGTCATCACCCACCATTCGCTTC
This sequence comes from Pseudomonas sp. PDM03, assembly GCF_014852385.1. Classification (NCBI taxonomy): domain Bacteria; kingdom Pseudomonadati; phylum Pseudomonadota; class Gammaproteobacteria; order Pseudomonadales; family Pseudomonadaceae; genus Pseudomonas; species Pseudomonas sp. PDM03. The sequence goes on from NZ_JACVBM010000017.1 coordinate 31,292, forward strand.
AAGTGTTACGCGCAGCGGTAGTTCAGTCGGTTAGAATACCGGCCTGTCACGCCGGGGGTCGCGGGTTCGAGTCCCGTCCGCTGCGCCATATTCGGTAACCTGGAACGCTGAACGCCAGGTCACCACGGAAAAGCCCGCTAACGCGGGTTTTTTTCTGCCTGAAGTTCCTGCTGGATGTGTCGTTTCGCCGGTTTTCAGATTTTTTTGAATTATTTATCAATTAAATCAACACGTTATGAAAATCTGTGGCACAATGCGCCCCGCAACGAAGTTAAAGGGTGATTAGCTCAGCTGGGAGAGCGTCTGCCTTACAAGCAGAATGTCGGCGGTTCGATCCCGTCATCACCCACCATTTACTTTCAACGCTACGCGCAGCGGTAGTTCAGTCGGTTAGAATACCGGCCTGTCACGCCGGGGGTCGCGGGTTCGAGTCCCGTCCGCTGCGCCATATTCGGTAACCTGGAACACTGAACGCCAGGTAACCACGGAAAAAGCCCGCTTTAAGCGGGCTTTTTGCTGTCTGGAGTTTGGCTTTATGCCGACTTCCATTAAAAAAGCGACCTTCGGGTCGCTTTTTTCGTTTGTGCCTGCTTACTGTTCGGCGTTTCGGCTGTGTCGGTAATCGCTGACCGCCTCGTAAACAGCTTTGCGCAAGCGGTTGATGCCGCCAATCGGGCGATGGGCCTCAACACCAAACCATGGATTGAACGACTGGTTGTCGCATTGCAGGTTCAATGCTGGCGTGTCGAAGTCCTGGGCGGGCACGTTGATCCGCGCCACCGTCTGGAAAGGCGCGTCGCTTTCCTTCCATTCAACGCTGGTGTCCTCGATCGGCATGTACTTGCCTGCATCTTGCCGCTGGATCTGCAGGACAAAACAGGCGGGCACCCGATCGGTCGACAATTGCTGGTTCAGCGCATTGCGCAGAAAGTTCGGCAGCTTCTGGTTTTGCGCGGGCAGGGCATAGGTCGGGCAGTTCGCTGGGTCGGGCATGACCCGAAACTTGGCATTGGCCTCACCGAATTTGTAGGGCGAAACCGAAAAATACGTCGTCTGGGTCGGGCTCGGTGGTGGCGGAGAAAGCGTCGCTAAGGCAATAAACAGATGACGGACCTGCCAGGTGCGCGGGTCCCAGCCCGGAAAGAACGCCATCACCTTCTTGCCGTCCGCCTGGGCGGCGACATTCTGACGATACTCTGCGACATCGCTGACAAAGAAGTTCGGATGGCTGAACATCACGAAGTCCTGTTCGCCGCGACGCTGTTGATCGCTGAGCAATTGTTTGCCCGGCACATCGAGCAGTTTGATCGCCATGCCCCGCGCATCGCGGATGCTGTCGAATTGCGGGTAGGCATTGCCGTTGGACAGGCGCATCGTCGCTTGCCAGGTCTTGCCCGGCTCACTGAACACACCTTGACGCAACTCTGTCGCCAGATCCGGCAACACCTGCACTTCGGCCTTTACACAACCATGGGCCTTGGCATGGGCATCACGCAGATAGCGGGTGCTTTCACGGTGTTGATCGACAATCCGCACGGCGGTCTGGATCACGTCCTGGGTCATGGCGGCTTCGCCATCCGGAATCTGCTCCAGTGCCGAGACCGGTCCGCGGTGCTGCCAGGCAAACCAAGCGGTGGCCAGCGCCCAGCCAAGCAAGCCGATGCACAGCAAAACCAGCAGGGTTTTGCCGAGCAGGCGGCCCAGCCACAACCAGAACCGGGCAAACATCGGCAAATCCTTCTTGAAGGTGGTCATGATCATGGCAATTGCGCCTCCAGCGGGCCGCCCAGCACTTTCAGGTACTCCAGCAACGCAAAGCGTTCCTCGGGTTGCAGCAGCCGGCCAATCACCCCGTTGCCGCGTTTACCGGCGCGGAATTCATGGCCGCTGTTGTGGTTGCCGGTAATGCGCGTGTCGAACAGGAATGCATTGGTGAAGGCTTCGGTGCGATAGCCCAGGTGTTTCGGGTCGTACTCGAACGTGCCTTTATAGAAGGTGGCCGCGCGTTCGTCCTGAGGCGAGAGCAATTGATAAATGCTGGGTACCGAGCCGTTGTGCAGGAACGGTGCTGTCGCCCAGACGCCTGGCAGCGGCCGAGCCTTGTAGGCGACTTTTTCACGAACGCCGATCGGCAGGCCGAAGCCATCGAGCCGAGGCTTTTCTGCGGCTGTGACCTTGGCCTCCCGGTAAGCCCGGTCCTCGACGAACGCGGTGACGTAGGCCAGTCCCTTGGCCACCGAAAGCTGGCTCAGGTCCAGCGGCTCCTCGGGTGTCGGGTGCAGCTTCACGTCCATCTGTGCCAGTTCGGTCGGGTCCCATTGCAGCGCGGTCAGGTCGAAACGGTGGTTGGCGATGTTGCTCGCCGCTGTCGGATCAGTGCCGATGACGTCGACGGGCAGCATGTGCAACTGCTGCACCCAGCGCTCGCCGTCCTGGATCGTCCGCGGAACGTGGCAACCGGCGCAGTTCTCGGTGAACAGTGCGCGACCTTTGGCGGCCAAAGGTTTGTCGACAGCGCCCAGCAGCTCTTCCGGCCAGGCAGGTGGTTTGAGTCGTTGCAGGGTTTCTTCGATCAGGTGCAAATCGCGCACCCGCACGCTGGACGGATATCGGTAGTCGCCCTTGAGTGGCTGCCCGTTGCTGTCGAAGAAATTCAGCGTGGCGCCTACGCCCAACGCCTCACCGATGTTGCGGGCCATCGGCTGCTGCGCCGAACCGTTCCACTGCACCCAGTCGAATGTCCACATGTCCCACAGTTGCGGGTAGTCGACCGGCGCATTGGCCACCCGGTAGTTGGCCGGTGAGATCGCGTCGCCGAAGCTGGCGTTGGCAATACGCCCGAACGCGTCGGTGCGGCCAGGGCCTTCCTCGGTCGGGTAGAGCCCTCGATGGGTGTCGTTCCAGGCTACTTTCAGGAACGTATCGAGAGAGGTTTTGAAGTCTTTGCGCAGCTGTTGATGCCGGGCGTCGTATTCCTGGCCCAGCACGTTGCGAGCGAAACGTTCGAATTTCCATGGGTTGTAGTAAGTCGACGTCAGACTGGCGACCAGAGCTTGTCCGAAACTGCCACCGCGCAGTGTCGGAACGCTGGACGGCAAGACGTGTTGCGCCGCACCACCATCGATGCGGATGGCCTGACCGTTGAAGCGCAATTCGCCGGTGTGGCAGGCGGCGCAGGTGATATCCAGAAACTGTTCCTGGCTGCCGGGGTTTTGATGGCGGGCGAAACCCACGGGCAAGTTGCCGGGGTTGTTTGGCGTGGCTTTCTGGCCGGGATCGACCAGGAAGCCGAAGCGCGCAAGGTACTCCGGACTGGCGAATCGCTGTTGCGAAAAGGGCAGTTCGAGCGCATTGAACCACTCGTAGCGCAAGCCTTTGACCTGAGTGCCCTGGGGCGTGAAGTAGTAGGTCTGGCGGTCGGCCGCGCTCCACTGCTCCAGGTAATGCACTTGTTGTGCTGGCGACCAGTTCGGCAGTTTCGGGTTGGCTACGTAATACAGAATCACGGCGAGGGCGAGGCCCAGCAGCGCAACGATCAGAATCAGAAAGCGATAAAAGAGGCGCAAGTTAAACATCCTTGTCGAGTTGTCGCTCTCTTATGCCTCAGCTGCAATCGTGGGGCAAGTGGCCATTACGTCAGTTGTTGTGGGACGAAGCCGTCGTCCCTGTGGGGCGAAGATGACAGAAGCTTCATCATCCGATTCCGGAAATGCGTTAAAACACCTGAACTTATCAGAAGTTTCCTGCTCTCATGCCGGTAGCCATTGGTCGTGGCCGCCTGATAAGCTCGCGGCTTTACTCGATTGCCCTTTAGGCGCATGAACAAGGAAATAGCATGAAACAGCATCGGTTGGCGGCGGCGGTGGCCCTGGTTAGCCTGGTACTTGCGGGTTGCGACTCGCAGACCAGCGTAGAGCTGAAAACCCCGGCGCAAAAAGCTTCCTACGGGATTGGCCTGAACATGGGCAAGAGCCTGGCTCAGGAAGGCATGGATGATCTGGACTCCAAAGCCGTTGCCCAGGGCATTGAAGATGCCATCGGCAAGAAAGAACAGAAACTGAAGGATGACGAGTTGGTCGAAGCCTTCGCAGCACTGCAGAAGCGTGCTGAAGAACGTATGGCCAAAATGAGTGAAGAATCGGCAGCCGCCGGCAAGAAATTCCTCGAAGACAACGCCAAGAAAGCCGGTGTCACTACCACTGCTTCGGGTCTGCAGTACGAAGTGGTCAAGAAAGCTGATGGCGCACAGCCTAAGCCGACCGATGTGGTGACTGTTCACTACACCGGCACCCTGACCAACGGCACCGTGTTCGACAGCTCCGTGGAGCGTGGCAGCCCGATCGATCTGCCGGTCAGCGGCGTGATTCCGGGTTGGGTCGAAGGCCTGCAACTGATGCACGTTGGCGAGAAGTACAAGCTGTACATCCCTAGCGAGCTGGCTTACGGCGCCCAAAGCCCAAGCCCGGCGATTCCAGCCAACTCGGTGCTGGTATTCGACCTGGAACTGCTGGCGATCAAGGATCCGGCAAAACAAGACGACGCTGCCAAGTAATTAGCGTTTGTCCTGACAACAACGCCTCGCTTATGCGGGGCGTTGTTGCATCTGGCGTCCGGCAAGGGTAAACAAAGCGAACGGATGTTTCAGGCTGGAGTCATAGCCATTGAGAGCGCCTGCGCTAGCCGCGGCGGAGCGCCAAGTCAATGAAATCTTGGGTTTTTTTATGTGAGTAAAAAACGCCCGATCTGAGTTGAGCCCTTATGAAACGGGGCTTTCAGCCGTGAAATGCAGCTCTGTTCACAAGGTTATCCACAATTTGTGTGGATAACATTTCAGCGGGAGGAATGATGAAAGCACCCTGGAATTTCGCTCGTTTCCTGCCACTGGCCGGACGTCTGCTCGCTCGTGGGCGTTTGCCGACCTTATTGTTCGCGGTAGCCAGCAAAGGTGCCAGCCAGGGCAACCGTTTGGGCAAGCTCAAAGACGACCTGCGCTTGTTGCAGGCGTTGTGCCTGGCTTACTGGCGCGGTGAATACCGGGCCATCAGCCCTAAAGCGCTGATCTCGGTGGTGGCAGGCTTGATGTATTTCCTGAGCCCGGTGGATGCGATTCCGGATTTCATACCGGTGTTCGGCATGTTCGATGACATCGCCGTGCTCGCCTGGCTGATGAAGGTTCTAGACGACGAGCTCAACGCCTTCCGCGCCTGGCGCAATCGCCAGGTGCCAGAGAAGCTCGCGGTGGTCGAGCGTTTGCCCGATACCCCGGAACAACTTCAACTGCAGGGCCCGAAAAAAACCTGAGTCGATTCAGGATCATCCCTATATTCATACCCCCGCGACCTTGGCCGCTGTTAGGATTACACTTCTAAGGAAAAGCGCCGACTCGCTAAGTGTCGTTGTCCTACGGGGAAGTCATGGATATTCAGATAATCACACGCGAAGGCGAGCCCGAGTATGCGGTTGTTCCGTGGGCTCAGTATCAGGCTCTACTCAAAGCAGCAGGCATCGATCAACAACCGCCGCGCGAGGCTCCGGTGCAACGCGTGGCAACACCAGACCAGATTCTTCCGGGTCTGGATCAGCTACGCAGTTTGCGCGAAGGAAAGGGCATCGCCATCGAGGCGCTGGCCCGCACGGTAGGCATCAGCCCGTCATATCTGGCCTTGATCGAAAGTGGCGAGCGTCAACCCGACGCTGCGATTCGCCGAAGCCTGGCCTGGGAATTGACGGTGCCAGGGTGGAGGGAAGAATCGTGAGCGTACGCATCAGTCGTCAACATTGGGACGGATTGCTGGGCGAGCTGGATCAGGCGCGCCGCCAGCGTCATTTGCTGACCTACCGCGCGTTGCTTGAGCGCCTGCAATTGCCGACGCCGGCCATGCAAACCTTGACCGCGGCCCTTGAACACCTGGCCGCACTGGACGCCAAGGCCGAGCAGCCACTGCGCAGCTCGCTGGTAATCAGCCAGGGCGCCAGTCGCCTGCCGCGCACCGGTTTTTTCGAATGTGTCGAGCGCCTGGGGCGTTTCTCCGGGCCGTCCGATGGTGTCGCCGCCGCCTCGTGGCATGCCTCGGAAGTGGTGCGGGTGTTCGAATACGAGTACCCCGAATCGGCGGAAGCCTGAGTGTTTTTAAAGCTCAAGGCACGGGCCGGTTACTGGCTGGCTCGCCGGTTGTTTCACTGGTCGTGGTTTGTGCGTCAGCCACGCTGCTGGAGTTGGCTTGAAGGCCAGCTTGCACGCATGGCGAACCTGGGCGATGTCGACGCTCAAAGCTTCTATGGCCACATTCTGGCCTTTCGCGGCGTGGGCCTCGGGGCTCGTGAGGAAGGTGTCCGCTTGCTGCGCCTGGCGGCGTTGGCGGGGGATGGCAAGGCGGCGTATCAGGTGGGGGTGATCAGTCTGGCCGGGACGGCGAGCAAGGCACCGGATCCGGATGAGGCTGCCCGGTTTTGGGCGATGGCTGCCAAGGCCGGACATCCGTTGGCTGAGATCAAATTGAAAGAGTTGGCTGCTCGCGGTCCTTTGGATAATTAGTGGCTGATCCGACGCCTTCGCGGGCAAGTCGGACCGCCGCACCGCTCGCTCCTACGGGGAATCTTCAGTGCGCATAGATTTCTGTGGGAGCGAGGCTTGCCCGCGAAGGCGTCAGAACAATCACCGCTGCCCCATCAGCAATTCACCCTCTGGCCCAGGCACCGTCAGACTATCAATCACATGCACGCTATACCCCGGCACATTCTTCGCGTGGTGTTTAGCCTGCGAGGCCATCTCCGCCAACTGGCTCGCATCGAGTTGTCCACAGGCCTGTGGATGCAAATGCACCACGCCGATCGACAGCGATAACAACGGAAATTCCTGGCGCACGCCCTGGCGATTCGGGGCAATGAAGCAGCCGGCTTCCAGGTGTTCGCTGCGGTAGAAGCGTCGACATTGGCTCTGGAAGTCGTCGAGCAACTGGTTCAAACGTTTACGCCAGTCTTCCGGCCCGAGCACCAGCAGGAAATCATCACCGCCGATATGGCCGACAAAGTCGCGGGACGGGTCGACGCGATCATTCAGGCATTGCGCCAGGCACAGCAGGACTTCGTCCCCGCGACCGTAGCCGTAGATGTCGTTGAAGGGTTTGAAGCTGTCGATGTCCACGTAGCAGATCACTGATTCCCTTTGCTGTTGCAGCAGGCGCGTCAGGCATTGCTGGATCGGCACGTTACCCGGCAGCAAGGTCAGCGGGTTGGCGTAACGGGCTTGCTGGATCTTCAGTTCAGTAATCAGCTTCAATACGTCGATGACCCGACCCAGTCCCAGATAGCCGCCGTTGAGGGTGATGATGAAGTCTTCCTCGATGCGCTGCCGGGCGCGGCTGGTGATCAGGCGGCTGACTTGTTGCAGCGACTGGCTCATCTCGACGGCGAGAAAGTCGTCGTTCATCAACCGGCTGATGGGCTTGCGGGCAAAGAGGTCGGTGGCAAACGGTTTGAGCAGGGCGTCCGACAGCGAATGCCGATGGACGATGCCGCAGGGGTGGCCTTGCTCATCGAGCACCGCCAGTGAGTTCAGGTTGGCCTGGCGGCGGAAGGCTTCCAGCACCGTGGCAGTCGGCGTACCTCGCGCGACCGCTGGCTGATCGATCAAAAGAGCACTGAGGTCACTGCCTTCGTCGTTCAGCGCCACCGCAGAGCTGTCCTGTTTGGGCATCAGGTTTCGCGCTTCCCTTGGCGGGTGTTCTTGAGGGCGGCAGAGCAAGTAACCCTGGACCAGATCGACGCCCATATCGGTCAACACCGCGAGCTCCTCCGGCAACTCGATACCTTCAGCAATCACTTGTGCCCGAGAGGCTTTGGCGATTTGCATGATGGAACCGACAAATTCACGCTTGAGCGCATCCTGATGGATGCCGTCGATGAAGTGCCGATCGATCTTCACATAGTCCGGCCGCAGCTCGGACCACAGGCGCAGGCTCGAATAACCGGCACCCAAATCATCCAGCGCAATGGAAAAGCCCATCGCCCGATAGTGATGCAGCGCGTTTTGCAGCAGCTGGAAGTCGTCGGTCGGCGTCTGTTCCGTCAGTTCGATGACCACCTGGCTGGGCGGTATGCCGAAATCCTGTAGCAGTTGCAGGGTCCGACCCGGTTGGTGAGCCGCTTCGAGCAGCGACTCCGGCGACACGTTGAGAAAGAGTTTGCCCGGCAGTTGCTGCTCATTAAAGCGCCGGCAAGCGCTCTCGCGGCAGGCAATCTCCAGCTCGTTCAAACGACCGGCCTGGCGGGCGACGGCAAACAAGGCGATGGGCGAGTGCAGCGGGCTGTTGGAGGGGCCACGGCTGAGGGCTTCGTAACCGATGATCTGTCGTTCAGAGAGCGAAATGATTGGCTGGAACAGGCTGTGCAAACCGCTTTGAGTCAGTATTGAACTCAACGCACTCAGCTGTTCGGTAGTGGTCATGGCGGTCTCTGGCGAAAAAAAAAGGACTGGGAGCCAAAGCTCTCAGTCCCGTATTTCACGACAGAATGATGACTGTTTGATGACGCTAAGGGGGCGTCAGCATTAAATTGCCATCATCGTGCTTGTAACAACTTAGTGTTTGGCAACCGCGGTGTTGAGTTTCAGGTAGTCCAACAGAATCCGACCGGTCTCGCTCAGGTAGGCATCGTCTTCTGGTTTGACCTTGTCTGGCTCGGCCGCAGCAACGTCTTCGTCTTCTTTCTTCAGCTCTTTGAGCGGCTCTTCGCCCTTGGCCTTGCGACGGATGTTTTCCATCGCAAGCTGCTTGGCTTCGATATCCGCGTGTTGGGCACGACGCTCGGCTTCATTGAGGCTGACGGTTTTTTCTGTCATCAGTTTCTGCGCCAGGGCCAGTTTGTCGCGGATGAACACGAACTCCGCGTCTTTGGCCGAACGTACGTCATGCTCGGATTTGAGCTGCGAAATGTATGGCTTGAACGGGTCGACAGCAGGCTTGATGGCCGCGCGGATGGTGTCCCACGGCATGGCTTCCGGCAGGGCGCTCTCGCCGATTTCCTTGGTGTCGATGATCGACGGGTAATCGATGTCCGGCAGTACGCCCTGATGCTGGGTGCTCTGGCCGGAAACCCGGTAGAACTTGGCCAGGGTCAGTTTCAGTTCGCCATGGTTCAGCGGCTGAATGGTCTGCACGGTGCCTTTACCGAAGGTCTGGCCGCCAATGATCAGTGCACGGTGGTAGTCCTGCATGGCGCCGGCGAAAATCTCCGAAGCCGAGGCGGACAGGCGGTTGACCAGCAACGCCATCGGGCCTTTGTAGAAGGCGCCCGGGTTTTCATCTTCGAGTACATCGACCCGGCCATCGGCGTTACGCACGAGCACGGTCGGGCCTTTGTCGATGAACAGGCTGGTCAGCTCGGTGGCTTCCTGCAAGGAGCCGCCGCCGTTGTTGCGCAGGTCGATGACCACGCCGTCGACTTTCTCTTTCTGCAACTCGGTCAGCAGTTTCTTGACGTCGCGCGTGGTGCTCTTGTAGTCCGGGTCGCCAGCACGGAAGGCCTTGAAGTCGAGGTAGAAGGCTGGAATCTCGATGACGCCGAGTTTGTAGTCCTTGCCATCCTGTTTCAGGTTGAGGACCGACTTTTTCACCGCCTGGTCTTCAAGCTTCACCGCTTCGCGGGTTATCGGCACGATCTTGGAGGTCTGGTCGTTCGGCGCATTGCTGGCCGGGATGACTTCCAGGCGCACCACGGTACCTTTCGGACCACGGATCAGCTTGACCACTTCATCGAGGCGCCAGCCGACCACATCGACCATCTCTTTGTTGCCCTGGGCAACGCCGATGATCTTGTCGGCCGGTGCGACCTGCTTGGTCTTGTCGGCAGGGCCAGCCGGCACCAGACGCACGACTTTCACCTGGTCGTTGTCGCTCTGCAACACAGCGCCGATGCCTTCGAGGGACAGGCTCATGTTGATGTCGAAGTTTTCCGCGTTATCCGGCGACAGGTAGTTGGTGTGCGGGTCGTAGGACATGGCGAAGGTGTTGATGTACGCCTGGAAGATGTCTTCGGCACGGGTCTGGTCCAGGCGCGCCAACTGGTTCTTGTAGCGCTTGGTCAGGGTTTCCTGAATCTGCTTGGAGTCCTTGCCCGCAATCTTCTGCCGCAGCACTTCGTCCTTGACGCGTTTGCGCCAAAGGTCGTCGAGCTCTGCGGTGGACTTGAGCCAAGGCGCGTCCTTGCGATCGATCAGCAAGGTTTCCTTGGCGGTGAAGTCGATCTTGTCGACGCCCTTGTTCAGCTCCGCAAGGGCAAAGTCCAGACGCGCTTTTACGCGGTCCAGGTAGCGCTTGTAGATGGTGAACCCGGCGTTGAGGTCGCCGCTTTTGAGGAAGTCGTCGAACTGGGTTTTCCACTTGTCGAATTCGGCAATGTCGCTGGCCATGAAGTAGCTGCGCGACGGATCCAGCAGCTTGAGGTAGCTGTCGTAGATGATCACGGAGCGCGCGTCATCGAGCGGCGGCTTGCTGTAGTGGTGACGCTTGAGCAACTCGACGACATTCAGACTGGCGATCACTTCGTCACGATCTGGCTGAAGCTTGTCCCAGCTATTGGCTGCGAACGTATTGCTCGACATCGGCATCAGGCCGATACCAATAAATAGGGCGAGGGCGGTGCTGGGGAACAGATGCTTCATGCTGATTCGACGCGGGGACAATTGATAACGCATATTAGGCCGTCTTTGAAGTCGCCGGTACCACAAGGGCCGGTCGCATAATGCAAAAAGCCCGGCGCTACAGCTTCGGGCTCAGTCCAGACTCACTATGGAGGCACTGTGAAAGCATTGCAAGGCGTTGACGGTCAAGTGGAGTGGGTTGAAGAGCCCGGTCCTACATGCGATGTAGGGCAAGTTCGCATTCGCGTGGCGGCAGCGGGCCTCAATCGCGCCGATTTGTTACAGAAGGCGGGCCTTTATCCGCCACCGCCGGGGGCCAGTCAGGTACTGGGTCTTGAGTGTTCCGGGGTGATCAGTGAGGTCGGCCCGGGCTCGTCCTGGCAGGTCGGTGATCGGGTCTGCGCCTTGCTGGCCGGGGGCGGGATGGCCGAAGAGGTGGTTGTCGACGGACGGCATGTGCTGCCGGTCCCCGAAGGATTGTCCCTGGTCGAGGCGGCAGCGCTACCCGAAGTCTATGCGACCGTCTGGCTGAATTTGTTTCAATTGGCTGCGCTCAAACCGGGTGAGAAAGTTCTTCTTCACGCCGGAGCAAGTGGAATCGGTTCAGCTGCCATTCAGCTGTGCAAGGCGTTTGGCAACCCATGCTGGGTCAGCGTCGGTTCTGCCGAGCGTCTGGCCTATTGCGAAGCGCTGGGTGCACAGGGTGGCGTGGTGCGCACCGACGATCTGGACAGCTTGAGCGACCTGGGGCCGTTCGATGTGATTCTCGACCCGGTCGGCGGTAACTACGCAGCGTTGAACCTGAAGCTGCTGGCTCTTGATGGCCGTTGGGTGCTGATTGGCCTGATGGGCGGCCGTGAGGCAAAACTGGATCTGGCGCAGGTGCTGGCCAAACGCGTGCAGTTGCTGGGTTCGACCTTGCGCAGCCGTGACGATCAGTTCAAGGCGGATTTGTTCAGTGATTTACGCCAGCATGTCTGGCCGTTGTTTGCCGAAGGGCGATTGAGCCCGCAGTTGGCGCAGACCTTCCCGATCAAGGATGCCGAAGCGGCATTTGCCGAGTTGGCGACGAACAAGGTGGCGGGGAAGTTGGTGTTGGTGATTGACGAAAGCCTGACCTGAGATCTGGTACGGCGCCACCCTTGTAGGAGCTGGCTTGCCGGCGATTCAGACGATGCGGTCTACAGTGGCACCGCGTTATCGTTCATCGCTGGCAAGCCAGCTCCTACAGGGTTTTGCGTTATTTCCAGAGGTGGATCGGCCAGCCGGCTTTTTCGGCGTGCTCGCGCAATACCGGATCAGGGTTCACCACGTGTGGGAAATCTACCTTCAGCAACAGCGGCAAATCGTTACGTGAGTCGGAATAGAAACTCGCGCCCTCCAGGTTTTCCTCTTCCGCATCCAGCCATTCCAGCAAACGGGTGATCTTGCCTTCGCGGTAGGTCAGCGTGCCGACGGTGTTGCCGCTATAGACCCCATGCAGCACTTCCAGCTCGATGCCCAGAATCTCGTCGATGCCCAAGCGGTCGGCAATCGGCCTGACCAGGTGCGTACCCGACGCCGAAATCACCAGTATCCGGTCACCGGCCTTGCGATGGGCGGCGATGGCTTTGGTAGCGTCGCTGAAGATGATCGGTTCGATGAAGTCTTCCACCCACGGTCCGACCAAGTGATCGACCTCTTCGGGTGTGCGCCCGATCATCGGTTCGAGGCTGAAGGCCATGTACTCCTCCATGCGCAACTTGCCGTGGCTGTAAGCGTCCATCAGTTCGTTGTTCTGACGCATGAACGACTCGGGATCGACCCAGCCCAGCCGGCCCATCTGTTCGCTCCAGAGGGTGGCGCAGTCGCCGTGGATCAGGGTTTCGTCCAGATCAAAAATTGCCAGGGCCATCAGTGCAGTTCTCTCTTCAACATCAGCAAAGTCATCAGGCTACCTCACAGAGGGCCGTCGGATCGATGGAAAGCGCCAGACGCTGACCATCGGGGTGCAGATCGGCCGCCGAGCGGTTGAGCACATCCACTACCAATTCCACGCCCCTGGCCTCGATCCGGTAGCGAATCACGTTGCCCAGCAGGCTGTGGCTGCGCACTTGTGCGTCAAGTTCGCCGTTCAGGCTCAGTTCGATGGCTTCCGGGCGAATCGCGATGCGATGGGTAATCGGTCGTTGCAGCAATTTCGAGGCGTTGTCGGCGTCGAGCAGGTTGTAGTTGCCGATAAAGCCGGCAGCGAACACATCCACCGGCGCGGTATACAGGGTTTCGGCGTCGCCGCTCTGTACGATCTTTCCCTGATTCATCAGGAAAATCCGGTCAGACATGGTCAGCGCTTCTTCCTGATCGTGTGTGACGAAGATCGTAGTCAGGCCGAGCTCGCGCTGGATCTGACGGATCTGTTCGCGCAAATGCTTGCGAATCCGCGCATCAAGGGCCGACAGCGGTTCGTCCAGCAGCAACAGGCGTGGACGGGTCACCAATGAGCGGGCGAGGGCGACGCGCTGGCATTGACCGCCGGACAGTTGGTGCGGATAACGGGCGGCGAAATCGTTGAGTTCCACCAGTTTCAGCACTTCGGCAACGCGCTTTTGGCTGTCGTCGCTGTTGACCTTCTGCATGCGCAAACCAAAGGCGACGTTTTGCTCCACGGTCATGTTCGGGAACAGCGCATAGCTTTGAAACACCATGCCGATCCCGCGTTTCTGCGGGCTCAGCGGCACGATGTCGACACCATCGAGCAAGATCTTGCCGCCATCTACCGAGGTCAGCCCGGCGATGCAGCGCAGCAGCGTGGATTTGCCGCAACCGGACGGGCCGAGCAGGGTGACGAATTCGCCCTTCTGGATTTCGCAGTTGATATCGCTGAATACGGTGGTGCCTGCATAGTTTTTCTGCAGATGTTGGACGCTGACATAGCTCATTCGCTTTTGTCCTTGTTCAAGATATTGGCCGCCCAGGTCAGAACCAGTACGAAGAAGAAGTAGGAAATCACCAGCGCACTGGTGAAGTGGCCGCTGCTGTTACGCATGTTGTTGAGGTAGACCTGCAGGGTTTCGTAGCGGGTGCCGACGAGGATGTTGGCGAACACGAACTCACCGAACAGGAACGAGAACGACAGCAGCAACGCGACCATCAGACCTTTGCGCAGGTTCGGCAGCACCACCAGGAATGCCGCCTGAAAAGTGCTGGCTCCAAGCAGTTGGGCGGCGTCCATCAGGTCGCGCAGGTTGATCGCTTGCAGGTTGTTGGTGATCGCGCGGTACATGAACGGCAGCGCCACGGTGAAGTAGCAACCGATCAGAATCCACGGCGTGCCGACCATCGCGAACGGCCCCGAACCGTAAAGCTGCAACAGCCCCACCGACGACACCACCGGTGGCACCGCGAAGGGCAGCAGGATCAGGATGTTCATCAGCGCATCGAGTTTCGGGAAGTGGTAATGCACCACAAACAGCAGCGGCAGGATCAGCACCACCGACAGGATCAGCGCACCGACGCAGACCAGCAGCGATTGGCCAAAAGCACTCAGGAATCGCGGATCGCTCCACAGCTGCACATACCATTTGACGGTGAAGCCGCTGGGCAGAATGGTCGCCGACCAACTGCTGGCAATCGAGTAGATCAGCGTGCCAACCAGTGGCAGCAACAGAATGGCAAACAGCAGGTAAACCACGACGCGGTGATAGATACCGACGGGGCCCAATTCAGCGCGAGACATGGTAGCTCCTCTTCAACAGCAGCTGATGCACGATGGTGACCAGGGTCATCAACGCCACCAGCACCACGGCCAGCGCACTGGCGAGGTTCGGGTCCAGGGAAATGTCACCGGAGACCATCGCCGCAATACGGATCGGCAGCACGTTGAAGTTGCCGGTGGTCAGTGCGTAAACCGTGGCGTAGGCGCCGAGGGCGTTGGCCAGCAGGATCACGAAGGTGCCGAGCAGTGCCGGCGTCAGCACCGGCAAACCGATGTGTCGCCAGAACTGCCAGCCGTTGGCGCCCAGCAGCGCGGCAGATTCACGCCAGTCTTCGCGCAGGGCGTCGAAGGCCGGGTAGAGCAGCAGCACACCGAGGGGGATCTGGAAATACGTGTAGAGAATGATCAGCCCGGTTTTCGAGTACAGGTTGAAATCCTGAATGATCCCGGCCTGCTTGAGCATGATGGTGATGCTGCCGTTGAAACCCAGCAGGATGATGAACGCGAAGGCCAAAGGCACGCCGGCAAAGTTGCTGGTCATGTTGGCGAAGGCGTTGACGAAGTTACGCAGCTTCGAGTCGACACGACGCAGGGAATAAGCGCCGAGCACCGCGATGATGATCCCGAACACGCTGGACCAGAAACTGATCTCGAGGCTGTACTGGATCGCCTGCAAATAGAACTTCGAATTGAAGATCTTGGTGAAGTTGGCCAGGCCCCAGCCGAACTCTTCCGATTGCAGGCTGTTGATCATCACCCAGATGAGCGGGGCGATCTCGAACACGATAAAAAACAGTGCGAAGGGCACGAGGCACAAGGCCGCCAGCCATTTGCCGCGAGTCATGGCATTCACTTGAGCAGCTCCCGGCACACTGGTTTGTCGTGGGCCACGCCCAGCAGTTCGCAGACGGTGCCGCAGATGTCTGTCTGTTTCGGTTCGGCGCCGGCGTTGAAGCTGAAGGCGTCACCGAGCACGAACAGTGGCACTTCGCGTTCTTCCGGCAGCAGGCCGTTGTGGGAGCGGTCGTTGTTCATGCCGTGGTCGGCGGTCACCAGCACCTGGTAACCGGCGTCGAGCCAGCCTTGCAGGTAGTCGGCGAGAATAATGTCCGCCGAGCGGGCGCTGTTGCGGTATTGCGCGGTGTCGAGGCCGTGCTTGTGCCCGGCGTCGTCGATGTTCATGGGGTGCACCAGGAGAAAATTCGGTGCATGGCGCAGGCGCAGGTGTTCCGCGTCGGCGAACAGGTGCGAGTCCGGGTAGTGATCGTTCCAGTAGAAGTGCCCATGCTGGATCGGCAATTCGGGGGCGTCGGTGTGACGGTCCCGGGCGGCCACGAACGGCGAACGGTTGTACAGCTCGCTGACCCAGTGATAAGCCGCGGCAGCGGTTTTCAGGCCCGCTTCGCTGGCGTAGTGATAAATGCTGCGTTGGTTGGACAGGCGCGAAACGTTGTTGTGAACGATGCCGCTATCGATCGGCGTGACGCCGGTCAGGATGCATTCATACAGCGGACGGGACAGGGCCGGCAGTTCGCACTCCAGTTTGTAGAGTGCCGCGCGTCCTGCGCCGACGTAAGCCTGCAGGTGCCCCATGGCGTGGCGCGCAACCTCGTAATTGAGGCCGTCGAGCACGACAAGGATGACGTTGTGCTTCATAGGGGCGGGACTCCGCGAAACAGATGGCTCAACATGAATCTGTAGGAGCCGGCTTGCTGGCGATTGCATCACCGCGGTGCTCTGGATAGACCGCGGTGCTTGGATCGCCAGCAAGCCGGCTCCTACAGATGAAGCATTACTTCATCTCGACGATGACTTCTTCGTTCCACTTCTGCGGCAGAGCCTTGGAAGTTTTTTCCCACGCATCCGCGTCTTTGATCGGCGTGACCTTTTTGTACTGCTCGTTCGGCAGCAGCTTGGCCTGGACTTCGGCTGGCAGGGTCAGGTGCTCGGCACGGATCGGACGGGCGTTACCCTTGGCCAGGTTGATCTGGCCGGCATCGCTGAAGATGTATTCACGAGCCAGTTTGGCGGCGTTCGGGTTCTTGGCGTATTTGTTGATGATGGTGGTGTAACCGGAAATCACCGAACCATCGGAGGGGATCAACACCACGTAGTCATCCGGATTGGCCATCTTGGCCTTGTAGCTCAGACCGTTGAAGTCCCAGACCACGCCGACCTCGATTTCACCCTTTTCCATGGTGGCAATCGTCGGGTTGGCCATGGACAGGCGGCCTTGTTTCGCAATGTCAGCGAACAGCAACAGGGCCGGCTGAAGGTTTTTCTCGTCGCCGCCGTTGGCAAGGGCTGCCGCCAGAACGCCGTTGGCGGCCTGAGCAGCGGTGCTCACGTCACCGATGGATACTTTGTATTTACCGGTTTTAAGGTCGGCCCATTTGGTCGGCGCTTCCGAACCGTGCAGCAGTTTTTTGTTGACGATGAACGCGATGGTGCCGGTGTAGGCCAGGGCCCAGTTGCCGTCCTTATCCTTCGCCCAGGCAGGTACCTGATCCCAGGTGCTTGGCTTGTACGGCTGGACCACGCCTTGCTTGACCGCGATAGGGCCGAACGCTGCACCGACGTCGCCGATGTCGGCCGTGGCGTTGTCTTTTTCAGCGGCGAACTTGGCGATTTCCTGCGCCGAGCTCATATCGGTGTCGATGTGTTTCAGGCCGTAGATCTTGGCCAGGTCTTCCCAGGTGCCTTTCCAGTTGGCCCAGTCATCGGGCATGCCGACGCTGTTGACCGCACCTTCCGCTTTCGCAGCGGCTTCGAGGGTTTTCAAATCATCAGCCGCCATGGCGGCGGTGCACATGGCAATGGTCGAACCTAACAGTGATGCCAGGAAAAGCTTTTTCATCCGAAGCTCCTTTGGGCGTTTTCAACGCTGCGATTGCGGTTGTGTTGGTCTAGGTCAGCAATACCTGAGCCAATCTAGGCGCCCCTGATGACATTTTGATGTCGACCAGCGGTCCGTCTGCATTTTCTTCAGATCAACGCTCAGGCTTGCGAGTAAGCGTAGACCATGGCTAAAGAACTGATATGAAAGGACTTGGCCGTTAAATTGCACACGTTTGACTGCACCGTTCAGCGTCTTTGTCATCTGTCAGTCATGTGCAGTGCCTAGGCTTGCTGAAAGTTGACGGAGTCGTTTCAAATGACGGTTCTGCTCCGAAACAGTGCTGGTCTAGTCCAGATAGGTAACGTTGATGCGCATTGAGACAACCAAAGCGGTGACAGCCATCGGGCAGGTTCTTCAGGAACAGCTTGACCACGGCCTGTTGGCGCCTGGCAGCAAGTTACCGGCGGAACGCAAGCTCAGTGAGTTGTTCGGCACGACACGCATTACCGTGCGCGAAGCGTTGTTGCAGCTGGAGGCTCAAGGGCAGATTTATCGCGAAGAGCGCCGGGGCTGGTTCGTGTCGCCACCGCGTCTGGCTTACAACCTGATGCAGCGCAGCCACTTTCACGCGATGGTCAGCGCTCAAGGGCGGGTGCCATCTACCGAGGTGATTTCGGCGCGCTTGCAGCCTGCGTCGGCGGCGGTCTGTGCCTGGTTGCAGTTGCCGGCATTGTCGAGCGTGATTCAGATCTGCCGCGCACGGCGAATTGATGAGCGGCTGGTGTTGTACGTGGAGCACTACCTCAATCCGCAGTATTTCCCGGGGATTCTGGAGTTTGACCTGAATCAGTCGATCACCGAGCTGTACGCGCGGCATTACGATTTGCATTACGGGCGGGTGCGCTTCGAGATCGTGCCGACGGCGTTGTCGGTGGATGCTGCGGCGGCGTTACGGGTGTCGGTCGGCAGTCCGGGATTGCGCATTGCCCGGGTCAATTACGACCAACACGAACGGTTGATCGATTGTGACCTGGAGTTCTGGCGGCACGATGCGATCCATGTCGGTGTTGATGTGGTCTGAGCCTGGCCGCCGCAGGTCTCGGTTTTTCATTACCCGAAGCGGTAAATGTCCATACCCAGCGCGCCCATGGTGAAACCCTGGTGGCTGACGCTGAATGCCCCGCCGGCACTGCGGGCAAAGTACAACGGCAACAAATGTTCATCGCTGGGGTGGTTGCGCACGGCGTTCGGTGCTTGCTGGCGATAGTCGTGTAACGCGGCTTCGTCGTTGGCCTCAAGTTTCTCGATCATCCAGTCGCGAAACACCTTCGCCCACGGTTCTACGCTTTCCGGTCCGGCGTGCCAGTCCAGTTCGCGCAGGTTGTGGGTGATGCTGCCTGAACCGATCAACAGCACGCCGTGTTCGCGCAGGCTGCTCAGGGCATGGCCGACACGGGTTTGCAGCGCAGGACCGCCGCGTGTGGGCAGCGAGACTTGCACCACCGGGATATCCGCCTGCGGATACATCAACGACAACGGCACCCAGACGCCATGGTCGAAGGGGCGTTTGCTGTCGATGCGGGCGGGCAGGTCACTGCGTTTCAGCAACTCGACAACCTCGGCGGCCAGTTGTGGATCGCCGGGTGCCGGGTATTGCACCTCGAACAACGCCTTGGGAAAGCCGCCGAAGTCATGCCAGGTTTCAGGCTGTGGATTGCCGCTGACCAGCAATTCATTGCTTTCCCAATGCGCGGAAACAATCACGATGGCCCGGGGTTTCGGCAATTCGGCAGCCAGGCGCGCGAGCGCCGGCCCACTGGCACCGGGTTCCAGTGCCAGCATGGGTGAGCCATGAGAGATGTAAAGGCTGGGGAACATGAAGGAGCTCCTGAGAGTAAGATGGGCCCATCTTCAGTCAGATCATTGATCTAAATCTAATATAAGTTTTAGGGTGTTTTGATCGAATTTTCGGAGATATTTATGCAGCCGGAGTTTTGGCACAAGCGATGGCAGTCGAATCAGATCGGCTTCCATCTGCCGCAGGTGAACCCTTATCTGCAACGTTTCTGGCCGCAATTGGGGCTGGAGGAGGGGGCGCGCGTACTGGTGCCGTTGTGTGGGAAAAGTCTGGATTTGTTGTGGCTGGCGCACCAGGGGCATGAAGTCCTGGGAATTGAGCTGTCGGAAAAGGCTGTCGAAGATTTCTTCAGTGAACATCACTTTGACCCGAACGTCACTGAGCAGGGGCCGTTCAAGGTGTATCGCGCAGGCTCCATCGAGTTGTGGTGTGGTGATTTCTTCGAATTGACGGCCGGCGATGTTGCCGATTGCGCCGGCCTGTACGACCGGGCGGCATTGATCGCTCTGCCACCGGTCATGCGCGAGCAATACGCGGCTCATCTGAACCGGATTTTGCCAAAGGACGCGTTGGGGCTTTTGATCACACTGGATTACGACCAGACGCAAAAAGACGGACCGCCGTTTGCCGTGCTTGATGATGAAGTGCAACGATTGTTCGGGGCTGTGTGGTCGTTGAAGATTCTGGAGGATCAGGACGTTCTGGGTGAGAGCTGGAAATTCGTCGAAAGCGGCGTGACGCGGCTTGAGGAGCGGGTTTATCGGGTTTCCAGCCGATAAGTTGTGTTGATTGTGCTGGCCTCATCGCGAGCAGGCTCGCTCCCACATTAGACAGTGTCAGCTAGAACGACTCGGTCCACTGTGGGAGCGAGCCTGCTCGCGATGGGGCCGGATTGAGCGCAGCAAAACTCATACAGACAAAAAAAGGCCCGCATCACTGCGGGCCTTTTCTTTTAGTGCCGAGTCAAATCAGCCCCGACGACGCAATGCGTCGATGCGCTCTTCCAGCGGCGGGTGGCTCATGAACATGCGGGCGAACCCTTGTTTGATGCCACCGTTGATGCCAAAAGCGTTCAGGGTGTCCGGCATGTGCACCGGCAGCCCTTGTTCCGCTCGCAGGCGTTGCAGTGCGCCAATCATCGCGTTGGTGCCCGCCAGGCGTGCACCGGCTTCGTCGGCACGGAACTCGCGTTTGCGCGAGAACCACATGACGATGGAGCTGGCCAGAATACCCAATACCAGTTCGGCGAAGATGGTCGCGATGTAGTAGGCGATGCCTTGGCCTTCTTCGTTCTTGAAGATCACCTTGTCGACAAAGTTGCCGATGATCCGCGCGAAGAACATGACGAAGGTGTTCACCACGCCCTGGATCAGCGCCAGGGTAACCATGTCGCCATTGGCCACGTGACCGATTTCGTGGGCCAGAACGGCTTTCACTTCATCCGGCGAGAATCGCTCGAGCAAACCCTGGCTGACCGCGACCAGTGCATCGTTCTTGTTCCAGCCAGTGGCGAACGCGTTCGCCTCGTAGGCCGGGAAAATCCCGACTTCCGGCATCTTGATCCCGGCTTCGCGAGACAGTTGCTCGACCGTTTGCAGCAGCCATTGCTCGTGACGTGTGCGCGGCTGGGTGATGATTTGGGTGCTGGTGCTCATCTTCGCCATCCACTTGGAGATGAACAGCGAGAACAGGGAACCGGCAAAACCAAAGACCGCACAGAAAATCAGCAGCTGATTGAGGTTGAGATCAACCCCATTGGCCGCCATGAACCCGTTGAAGCCGAAAAGGCTCAGGGTGATGCTGGCAATCAGCACGACCGCCAGGTTAGTGGCCAAAAACAGCAGGATGCGCATCATGGTTGTAGAAATCTCCTTTTGCTAAAGATGTAGCGTACTGCGGGGTATATAAGGTGCTGCAACGGGCTATTCAACCGGGTGACTATTTCAAACTGTGTCCTACAGCAACAGTCTAGTCGCTTGCAGGGCATTTCCGACGTGGGCAGGGGAAGTGTTTGTCAGCCGATTCGCGTTGCGAGCCCCGTGATTGTTGGACTCGGTCACAAAGCTTGCTACCGGGCAGCGATTGCAGTGGGGATGTACGGCGAGGCTTAAAGATATGTTGCTGAATTAATCCTCGTGCGACTTTCGTGGAAAAGTCGCACGCGGCCAGTCCGATTACTGGCGATAGGATTTGAGGAAGTTGCCGATTCGTCCGATGGCCATGTCCAGGTCGTCGACGCGCGGCAGGGTCACGACGCGGAAGTGGTCCGGCCATGGCCAGTTGAAAGCGGTGCCTTGAACCACCAGCAGCTTTTCCGACAGCAGCAGGTCGAGCACGAATTTTTCGTCGTTGTGGATCGGGCAGACTTTCGGGTCGATGCGCGGGAACGCATAGAGCGCGCCCATCGGCTTGACGCAGCTCACACCGGGAATGTCGTTGAGTAATTCCCAGGTACGGTTGCGTTGCTCCAGCAGGCGACCTTGCGGCAGGACCAGATCGTTTATGCTCTGATAACCCCCTAGGGCGGTCTGGATTGCGTGCTGGCTCGGCACGTTGGCACACAGGCGCATGTTCGCCAGCATGTCGATGCCTTCAATGTAGCTTTGCGCGTGATGTTTCGGACCGGAGATAGCAATCCAGCCGGAACGGAAACCGGCCACGCGATAGGACTTGGACAGGCCGTTGAAGGTCAGGCACAGCAGGTCCGGGGCCAGGGACGCGGTGCAAATGTGCACGGCATCGTCGTACAGAATCTTGTCGTAGATCTCGTCGGAAAACACCACCAGGTTGTGCTGACGGGCCAGTTCCAGCATGCCCAGCAGGACTTCCTTCGAATACACCGCGCCGGTCGGGTTGTTCGGGTTGATGATCACCAGCGCTTTGGTATTGGGGGTGATCTTGGCCTTGATATCGGCCAAGTCGGGCCACCAGTTGGCCTGCTCGTCGCACAGGTAATGCACCGGGTTGCCGCCCGACAGGCTCACGGCGGCGGTCCACAGCGGATAGTCGGGAGCCGGCACCAGCACTTCGTCGCCGTTGTTGAGCAGCGCTTGCATCGACATCACGATCAGCTCGGAAACGCCGTTGCCCAGGTAAATGTCTTCAATGCCGACGCCTTCTACCTGCTTCTGCTGGTAGTACTGCATGACGGCTTTACGCGCACTGAACAGGCCTTTGGAATCGCTGTAGCCCTGAGCGGTCGGCAGGTTGCGGATCACGTCTTGGAGGATTTCATCCGGCGCTTCGAAACCAAAAGGCGCCGGGTTGCCGATGTTCAGCTTGAGGATGCGATGGCCTTCCTCTTCCAGGCGTTTGGCGTGCTTGAGCACTGGGCCGCGAATGTCGTAGCAGACGTTGGCGAGCTTGTTCGATTTGCTGACCTGCATGGCGATGTGTTCCCGAAAATGAACGATCCAGGCGGCGTATGAACTACCGTACTGGGAATCCTGCGTATTCACACAGGCCTGGCGCCTTGAGAGGCAGCACCCATAAATCCGTTTGAATGCGCGTGGTCTGGCTGCCAGACTGGCGTTTGACGAGGCGCAATCATACGTGCCGCCCGATCCGTGGAAAAGGTACAGATCGGGCTTTTTCAGCTGCTGAGGTGTGATGATGGAAAAGTTGGAAAAAACCCTGGAAGAATGGCGGGCGATGCTCGATCCGGAGCAGTACAACGTTTGTCGCCTCAAGGGCACCGAACGGCCGTTTTCCGGCAAGTACAACGGCACCAAAACCGACGGTGTTTACCACTGCATCTGCTGCAATGAGCCGCTGTTCGACTCAAAAACCAAATTTGACTCCGGCTGCGGCTGGCCGAGTTTCTATGCGCCGATCGGCGACAGCGCCATGACTGAAATCCGTGATGTCAGTCACGGCATGATCCGTACCGAAGTGGTCTGCGCCAAATGCGATGCGCACCTGGGGCATGTGTTCCCGGATGGTCCGCCGCCGACCGGCCTGCGGTATTGCATCAACTCGGTGTGCCTGGATCTCGTTCCGCGCGGATAAGATGACCCCTTGTAGGAGCCGGCTTGCTGGCGATCGGAACGCCTCGGTGCGTCAGATTCACCGCTATCGCCAGCAAGCCGGCTCCTACAGTTTGTGTGGCGTGGTCGAGGATCGATTAATTAAATTGCACACAATTCAATTGCTCGCTATGTTTACCTCATCTTCTTTCATTCGAGAGTCCGAATCATGAGCGACAACCTGCTGAGCATCCCTTGCACCACCATCAAGGGTGAGAAAAAGACCCTGGCGGATTACGCCGGCAAAGCGGTGCTGGTGGTCAACACCGCGAGTAAATGCGGCTTCACGCCGCAATACAAAGGGCTGGAAGAACTGTGGCAGACCTACAAGGATCAAGGGCTGGTGGTGCTCGGTTTCCCGTGCAACCAGTTCGGCAAGCAGGAGCCGGGCAATGAAGGTGCGATTTCCGAGTTCTGTGAACTGAACTTCGGTGTCAGCTTTCCGCTGTTCAAAAAGATCGACGTTAACGGTGCCGACGCCCACCCACTGTTCGTGCAACTGAAAAAACGCGCACCGGGTGTTCTGGGTTCTCAGGGCATCAAGTGGAACTTCACCAAATTCCTGATCGGCAAGGACGGCCAACTGGTCAAGCGCTTCGCTCCCGCGACCAAGCCGCAAGACCTCAGCCGCGAGATCGAAGCCCTGCTCAAATGAATACCTTGTCCGTCGATTCCCTGAAGCTCGACAGCCAGCTCTGCTTCAAGCTGTACGCCGCTTCCCGGGCGGTGATCCGCGCTTACAAGCCGATGCTCGATCAGCTCGGCCTGACATACCCGCAATACCTGGCGATGCTGGTTTTGTGGGAATGGCAGGAGGCGGCGCCGGAGCAGCCGACGGTCAAGGCGTTGGGCGAGCGCCTGGCGCTGGATTCCGGCACGTTGACGCCGTTGCTCAAGCGACTTGAACAACTGCAACTGGTGCAGCGACAGCGTTCAGCGCGGGATGAGCGTGAAGTGCACCTGAGCCTGTCGCCCACGGGCAAGGCGTTGCGCGATCAGGTCGGGCCGCTCAAAGCCCGACTGTTGTGTGATAGCGGTGTCGATCTGGATCGCTTGAATGATCTGCGCGAGGGGCTTGATCACTTGTTGGGACAAATCAAGGCACTGTCGTAGCGGGCATCCACAGGTCCAGCAGGGCGGCCAGTTCTTCCCGGCGGAAAGGTTTGGCCAGGTAATCGCTCATGCCCGCCGCACGGCAGCGTTCGCGTTCCTCGGACATGGCGTTGGCGGTCAGGGCGACGATGGGCAATTGCGGCCAGCGACCGCTGCGACGGATTTGCCGACTGGCTTCGTAGCCGTCCATCACCGGCATGTTGCAGTCCATCAGCACCAGATCGAATTCGCTTTGCTCCAGTTGATCCAGGGCCTCGCCGCCGTGGGCGGCGACAATCACCTCGCAGCCGAGTTTTCCGAGCATGCCCTTGGCCACCAATTGATTGACCGGATTATCCTCCACCAGCAGCACCCGTCCACGGCGCTGGGGAGTGAGCGCCTCCAGTCGCGCATCGTTGATGGTGTTGATTTCCGGCTGCAACACTCGCCGCAGTGTCTGGTACAGCGCATTGCGCGCCAAAGGACGGGCCTGTTGTTGTAACGGCGCCAGGGCGCTGGCCTGTTCACTGGGCATGAAACTGCCGTAAGCGGTCACCAGCAGAATCGGTGCGGTACACGTGGGGCGCAGGCGAAACAGGCATTCCGGGCAATCGGTGATGACCACATCGGGCTTCAGACCGATCATCACGTCATCGATCGAACGCTGCTGATAGTCGAGCCCCCAACCCGGCAACAGACTCTTCAACAGTTCCGCCAGGCCACTGCTGGCGGTGGTGATCGCGATCACCTTGCCGTGCAGTGTGCCCGGGGCGAAGGCGCGGGTGTGGCTCGGCAGCGGCAGGTCGGCGCAGAACTGGCTGCCGAAACCGGCTTCCGAGCTGATGGTGAGGCGCCCCTGCATGGCTTCGCAGAGGTTGTAAGTCAGCGCCAGCCCCAGCCCGGTGCCGCCAAACTGTCGGGTAATGCCAGCACCGGCTTGGGTGAATGGCTGGAAAATCTTGACCTGAGCGTCCTGGGCGATGCCGATACCAGTGTCGCAGACTTCGATTCTGACGCCGTCTTCGTACGTCGACAGGCGCACATCGACCCGGCCGAAACGGGTGAATTTGAGGGCGTTGGACAACAGGTTGCTGACGATCTGCCGGACCCGGGTCGGGTCACCGAGCACCAGCGCCGGGAATGTCGGTTCGATCAGGCACGTCAGTTCGACGCTTGGCGCCGCGTTTTGCGACAGCAGGTTGGCGGTGTCCTCGATCAGCGAACCGAGGTCGAACGGAATGTGTTCGAGTTCAAGCTGACCGGCGTCGAATTTCGACAGATCGAGAATATCGTTGAGCAACTCCACCAGCACTTTGCCCGAGTCGTGGGCGATGGACAGTTGTTGCTGTTGCTCGGCATTGAGCGGGCCGTCGAGGGACAGCGCGATCATCCCCAGCAAGCCATTGAGGGGCGTACGGATCTCGTGGCTCATGTTGGCGAGAAATACCGAGCGTGCCTCGGCCATGTCCAGGGCGGTGCTGCGCGCGACTTCCAGTTCCTGGTTGGACTGGCTGAGCCGGCTGTTGATCGCCTTGAGTTCGGCGGTGCGCGCCGACACGATGTTTTCCAGTTGCCCGAGGTAATCGGTCAAACGGTTTTCAGCGTTGCGCCGCTGCTGGATTTCAGTGGCAATGTTCTCGAATTGCTGGTTGGCAACCTTGACCAGCACGCCGATCTCATCGTTTTTATGCCCGCTCGGGTACTCCAGCCAGGTCGGTTCGACACTGCGCGGATCGCGGCTGCTAAGCTCGCGGATAACCCGCACCAGCGGTTTGGTCAGCATCACATAGAACAGCGCCAGCAGGATGCCGGTCAGGATCAGGCTGCGGGCAAAGCCATTGAGCAGGGTCACTTCGGCCCGACGCAGGAAGCGGTTGCCGAAAGAATAGGTGTCGACTTCCAGGCGCAAGGTGCCGAGGGATTCGTTGGGCAAGTGATCCAGATACAGCCGGTCTTCGAACGCCCGGTTGGCACCGAACAGGAAGTCGCTGATCACCCGATAGCCGCTCTGCGATGGCGGGCGTTTGACACTGGCCAGCACCGAGCCGTTGTTGTCGGTCAGTTGCGCAGCGATGATCGCCGGTGAACGCAGCAGGCCCAGGGTCAGTTCCTGGGCGAGTTCGGCGTCGATGTTGTAGGCAATGCGCGAAGCGGGGTTATGGCTGATTTCCAGCAAAGACACTATTTCACGGTTGATGGAGGCGTCTTCACTGGCATAATCGATGCCTATTTGCAGCAGGCTGAGCAGCGTGCCCAGAATGAAACCGACCAGCACGGTAAGCCGGGCTTGCTTGTAGGACAGCCGGTTGGTGAACTTGATATCCATGGGGTGTCGAACCACTTCCGTTTCCCTTCGCTGCTCAAGCATAGTCGATCATGCATGGATACCGATGTTCTCGCGAGCCCTTGTGCACGGGATGAACAGGTCACTGAATGCTGTATTTCGTCGCTGTAGCGCCATCATTACTGTGAACGTGCCCGAGGAGAAGACGTGGATTCCCGATTGAATGCTTTTCTTGAACGCGCCGATGCCGTTCTGGCCCGTATCGAACCGCTCTTGCCCGCACCTCGGCAAGCCATCGACTGGACGCATTGCCTGGCCGCACGCTGGCAGCGGGAAGGGCGCAGCGGTTTTCTGCTGCCGCTGCAGGTCAGCCTCGATACGCGGTTGTCCGACCTGATCGGTGTTGACCGCCAAGTAGAGCAACTGGGCCGAAACACTCAACAATTCCTCGACGGCATGCCAGCCAACCACGCGTTGCTCTGGGGCTCGCGTGGCACCGGTAAATCGTCGCTGGTGCGCGCGCTGCTGGCCGAACACGCCAAGACCGGTCTGCGACTGATCGAGATCGAACGCGATCACTTGGCTGACTTGCCGCGTGTGGTCGAGCAAATCGCCAAACTGCCCCAACGTTTCGTGCTGTTCTGCGATGACCTGTCGTTCGAGGCGGGCGAGGGCGACTATCGCGTGCTCAAGAGCGTGCTCGACGGCTCTCTCGAACAGGCGCCGGACAATGTTTTGCTGTACGCCACTTCCAACCGTCGCCACCTGGTGCCGGAAAAGGAAAGCGATAACGAAAACTGGAAAAGGGTCGACGGCGAATTGCACCCCAGCGAGGCCGTGGAAGACAAGATCGCGCTGTCGGACCGTTTCGGTCTGTGGTTGTCGTTCTATCCGTTTACGCAGGAACACTTCCTTAATGTGGTCGAGCACTGGATCGGTCAACTGGCCGACAAGGCTGGCCTGAAGTGGCAGCGTGACGAAGAACTGGACATCCTCGCGGTGCGCTGGGCCACCGGCCGAGGCAATCGCAACGGACGTTGCGCCTATCAATTTGCCCGCTATTGGGTCGGGCTCAAGCTGTTGGAGCACAAGGCATGATCGATTTACAACAAAGCGGCCAAGGCCTCGAGGGCTACGGCATGCTGCACGCGCAGCTGGAATCCTTGCTGGCGGACGAGCGTGATTTCATCGCCAACGCCGCACAGTTTTCCGCGTTCCTGTACAACCAGCTAGACGACTTGAACTGGGCCGGTTTCTACCTCAATCGCAATGAAGAGCTGGTGCTGGGTCCGTTCCAGGGGCAGATCGCCTGCGTGCGCATCCCGTTCGGTCGTGGCGTGTGCGGGACAGCGGCGGCGACGTTGCAGACTCAGTTGGTCGAAGACGTGCACGCCTTTCCCGGGCACATTGCCTGCGACAGCGCGTCGAACAGCGAGCTGGTCGTGCCGCTGGTCAAGGACGGTCGCCTGATCGGCGTGCTGGACCTCGACAGCCCGAAACTGGCGCGCTTCACCGAACATGATCAAGCCGGGATTGAAAAGCTGGCGGCCATCTTCCTGCGCCTGACCGACTGCTGATCACGCCCTCAAGCCTGCCTTGGCCAGCAGGCCTGGCGGGTCTATGGCATCGATCTGTTGCGGATCGAGAAATCGCTCGGCGTATTGCCGGTAGATTTCGGCGTTGATGAACAGCCTGAACAGTTCCGGGTCGATGTGGGCGTCACGGCACATGGTGGCCATGATGCCCAGTGCTTCGCTCAACGGCTTGGCTTTCTTGTAGGGACGATCGGCGGCGGTCAGCGCTTCGAAAATATCGGCAATCGCCATCATCCGCGCCGGCAGGCTCATTTCCTCGCGCTTCAACTGTTTTGGATAACCGGTGCCGTCCATTTTTTCGTGGTGGCCGCCGGCGATTTCCGCGACGTTGTTGAGGTGGCCGGGGAAGGGCAGGTGGCTGAGCATCAGGATCGTCTGCACCATGTGGTGATTGATGATGTAGCGCTCCTCGCGCGTCAACGTGCCTCGGGCGATGCTCAGGTTGTAGAGTTCGCCCCGGTTGTACTTGTAGCGGGGCACATCGAGTTTGAACCCCCAGGGATTGTCTTCCGGCATCAGCTCGCTTTCCGAGCGTTCGAACAGATGCTCCGGTTTGTCCGCCAGCAGCGGCTCGCTGACCGGCAGGGTCGGCGCCGATGTTCGCGCCTGACGCCGGTTCTCTTCCCAGGAAACGCCCAGCCGGTCATCAAGGGTTCGGGTCCAGGTGCGCTGTGCCAGGCTGCGCAGGCGTTGCAAATCGGACTCGGCCATCGCCTCGCTGCCCAGATTGCAGCGGGCAACAAACGCGAAATCATCGTCCAGCGCCGCCAGCGTGGCATTGCGCAGTTCCGCCAGGTGCTGCTCGTCACCACCCAGGGCAATGGCTTGCCAGTAGCTGATCCAGGCATCGCGCTTGAGCACTTCGAAGCGGGTGCGGATTTCGTGGATGCGGTCGTTCAGGGTTTCGAGCTTGGTGGCTTTATCGACCACGTACTCCGGTGTGGTGACCTTGCCGCAGTCATGTAGCCAGGCGGCGATGTGCAGCGCCTCCCACTCGTCCTCGGTCGGTTGATAACTGCTGAAGGCCGGGTCCTGACTGGCCGCGGCAGCCTGGGCGAGCATCAACGTCAGCGCCGGCACTCGCTGGCAATGGCCGCCGGTGTAGGGGCTTTTCGCGTCAATGGCTCCGGCCAGCAGTTGAATGAACGCGTCCAGCAGTTGCTTTTGTTTGGCTTGCAGGCGCTGACTTTCGATACTCACGGCGGCCGCGCCGGACACAGCCTGAAGGAACGCGATACGGTCCGGACGAAGCTTTTCCAGATCACTTTGATCGCCGCTGTCCGCCAGCAACAGGACCAGCAGGCCCACGGTTTCGTTATGGCGATTGTGCAGGCGGATACCGATCAGATGCACCCGCGGGCATTCCATCGCCAGCAACACTTTCTGCAAATCCCCCACTTGTTCGAAACCGAGACTGGTGACCACGTTGTTGGCATGCGACAGCTGCTGTAGCCAGGCAGGGCTCTGTGGGTCCTGAAGTTCGTGGCCGCGAATGTCGAACGCGGGCAATGCCTGTGAAATGTCGTTGATGAACAGGCCGTGAGGTGTCATGCGATCGCCGTCATTTTCCCGCAGATAGATCAGGCCCGCCTGGGCCTGGCCGATTTTTACGGTTTCGAACAACACCCTTTCCAGCAAGGGGGCAAACCGGGTCTCGGCGCTCAGGCTGTCGGTGATCCGGAAAAAACTCGCCAGGGTGTCTTTCATGCGCGCCATCGACACGCTCAGTTGGTCGACTTCGAGTACCGGAGAGCGACGGGAGGCCGGAAATTTGAAATTGAAACTGCGAATCGCATCGGCCTCCTGCACCAGTGCACGCAGGGGTTTGACCAGAATTCTGGAGGTCAACCAGCCCACGGGCAGGCACAAAAGCAACGTGGCCAGCGTAATCAGCGCGCCTTGCCAACGCATGCGGTAGGCATCGGCGAGCAATTCGTCTTCCGGTACCAGCAGCGCCAGTTGCAGCCCCTGCGGACCACCTTCCTGCATGGTGCTGCGGGCAACGATCCACTGCCGACCGGCAGCCATCAGCCGTTTGCCTGTTGGCGGGTTGTTCAGCAATGCGCCGAGGCCGGGACTCAGGTCGGCGGCCTTGCTCAGGTGTGCGGTCTGATCGTCGACGATCAGTTTGCTGCTGTCGGGGTATGCGATGGCATTGCCCTGGGCATCGAACAGCACGATTTCGGTATTGGGGGTTACAACGTGCTTGGCCAGCGTCGCGGACAGTTCCGCCAGGGTCAGGTCGGCGCCCATGATGGCGTGCTCGCCGCTACGCCGGGCGAGGGTGGTGCCGACATTGCGGGTGGAGAAAAAGAGGTAGGGCTCGGTGGTGATCTGATCGCTGTCGCCGCGAGCGCTGGAGTACCAGGCGCGGGTGCGCGGATCGTAGGTGTCGTCGGGGTTGTCGTGACGGCTGAGGAGGTTCAGTTCCTGATCGAAAAACAATGACTGGGAATGTACCGGGCCGCGGTTTTGCTCGATGCTCCATACTTGATAAACCGCTTTGTCCGGGGCCTTGAGCAGCGCTTTCAGGGCGGCGGTTCGCAAGGGGCGAACCATGAAGAAATCACCATTGTCGTAGCCCAGATACAGCGAGGCCAGGTCAGGATTGTCCTTGAGCGACTGGCTGAAGGGTTTGAGCAATGCCAGGCGCTGCTCCAGATCGGACGCTTGCGCCGCCGGGTTGAACACCAACAGGCTCAACAGATGGCGAATGGGCTCATAGGTGGCGTGCAGGTCCAGGCGGACATCTTGCTCGATGCGCTCGAAGAGCTTCTCACTGCTGGACAGAATGATTTGTGTGGTTTGCCCATAGTTGAAAATGCCCAGCACCACGCCAGTCAGCAGCAACAGGAAGGTGAACATCACGCTGATATGGACGTGCAGGGGAAACCGTCGCTGATCCGGGCGCAGTGGGCTGGTCATTGCGGGGTCTCTCCATGATGTTTAACACACTGCTCAGCGACCAAGCATAGTTAAGGCTCCGTCATTCTGCTTTTGTCGTTTTGTCCAATTTGTTGCTGCAATGCCTGTTCCAGTTCAAGCATGGCGCGCTCCATGGCTTTGCAGCATTGCGCCACTTCTTCGTGATGGAAGACGCCATGGCAGACCTGCTCAAGCGCCTCGCAGCTGTCCATCAAACGGGTGGCCTGGACAATGCGCGCGGCGCCCTTGATTTTGTGGGCGACGTCGAGAAAAGCCCGCGGATCTTTTGACCGGGATAATGCCCGCAGCGCTTGCAGGTCCTGGCGGTTACTGCTCTGCAGCTCGGTCAACAATCGCCTGTCCATCACTGGATTGCCACCGGTCAACAGGTGCAGCCCTTGCAGGCTGAAGGCTGGATCGCGAACGGGCGGTTTGATGCCGGCCACCCATTCGCTCAACGCGGTCAGCGTCAGTGGTTTGAACAGGCAATCGTCCATCCCGGCTTGTTTGCAGCGCAGTAGTTCTTCGGGCTGTGCGTTGGCGGTGAAGCCGAGCACGGTGCAGGGCGGTCGTTTCGAATGCTGTTCATGGCGGCGAATGGCGCGGGTCAGCTCGTATCCGTTCATGACCGGCATGTTGGAATCGACAATCACCAGATCGAACAGCCCGTTTTTCCACGTATCCAGTCCTGCTTCGCCGTCTTCTGCGACGCTGAATCGATGCCCCAGAAACTCCAGTTGCTGACACATCAGCAAGCGATTGGCCGGGTGATCGTCGACCACCAGAACGTTCAAGGGCGTCGTCGTGTGGATGGGCACTTCGGCGGCTTTCGGCACCTGTGCGACGGGCACTGTGGCCAGGTGCAGCGAAACCTGAACCTGCGTGCCTACCCCCGGCTGGCTGCTCAAATGCAGGCTGCCGCCCATCATTTCGCACAGGCTTCGGCTGATCACCAGGCCCAATCCGGCGCCGCCTCTGCCGGCCTGCCCGTGGTCATTGGCCTGGGCGAAAGGTTCGAACAGCCGTTGCTGATCCTGTTCGCTGATACCGATGCCGCTGTCCTCAACCAGCAACAGCATCCGGATGTGCCCGGGCTCGCTGCACTGGAGCAACTCAACAGTGATTCTGACCTCGCCTTGCTCGGTGAACTTAATGGCGTTGCTGACCAGATTCGATAGCACCTGCTTGAAGCGCATCGGGTCCAGCAGGACACCGACGGGCGGGTTGGCCGGGTTGAACTCAAGCCGCAGATCGAGGTTTTTCTGGCGGGCCAGCCCATCGAAGATCCTTGCCACCGAGCCGATGATTTCAAGCGGATTGACGCGTTGCGGGCTCAGGCTCAAGCGCCCGGATTCGATGCGGGCGATGTCGAGAATGTCCCCGATCAGTGCCAGCAGGTCCTTCGCCGAGTTGTACGCCACGTCGATGGCCGGGCGATCCGGGTGGTTGCGATCGATCCGCCTCAGCGTCAGTTCGAGCATGCCGATGACGGCATTCATCGGGGTGCGGATCTCATGGCTCATGGTCGCCAGGAACGTGCTTTTAGCCCGGTTGGCTTCATCGGCACGATCTTTCGCACAACGCAGCTCGTCGAACAGCTGCCGCCGTTCACGC
This sequence comes from Pseudomonas sp. PDM03, assembly GCF_014852385.1. NCBI lineage: Bacteria > Pseudomonadati > Pseudomonadota > Gammaproteobacteria > Pseudomonadales > Pseudomonadaceae > Pseudomonas > Pseudomonas sp. PDM03. Next base: position 63,857 of record NZ_JACVBM010000017.1, read on the forward strand.
AATTGATCGTTCAACGCACGCTCAGCCGCCTGACGTTGTTTGATCTGACGACGCATGTAAGCGTTCCACGCAGCGGAAATCAGCAGCAGTACGCCGGCTCCGATAACGATCTGATAGAACAATCGCTGGTAGTTGCGCCAGGTACTTTGCGACGACGCCGAATAGCCACGCCAGCGGCTGTTGATGATGCCGAGTTCTTCCGGCGCGATGCTCAGCAGCGCCTTGTTGAGGATGGCGTTGAGTTCTTTGGCGTCTTGCCCGGTCGCCAGGGCGAACGCGGCCTGGCGGGTGCCGATGGTGGTGCTGATCTGAAGCGTGTGTTCAAAGAGACGCGATGACATGAAGTAGTTGGCGATCACCAGAGAGTTCACCGCACCTTCCGCCTTGCCTTCGGCGAGCAACTCAACCGCGCTGAACGTGTCTGGCGTCTCTATGAGCTTGATCCGCGGGAACTCGCGGCGCAGGTAATCCACCAGTGGGTTGCCTTGGGCGATGGTCAGGCGCTTGCCTTGCAGTTGCTCAAGGTTGGTCGGGCTGTCGGCGGCTTTGCGCGTCAGCAACACAAAGGAGTTTTGCAGATAGGGACGAGTGAAGTTCAGGATCGTTTCACGTTCATCGCTGGGGAGCAGGGCAGCAATCACGTCGGCCTGATGGTCTTTGATCTGTCTGATCATCTCGTCATCGCTTCGGCTGCGTCGGATGTCGAAGCGCAGGCCGGTACGCAATCTGATCAGTTCGAGCAGGTCTGCGGTAACGCCGCGAAAGTTGCCATCGCTGTCGAAAAACGTCAGCGGCGCATAGGCTTCATTGACCACCACGCGCACCACCGGGTGTTGCGCGAGCCAGCGTTCTTCGAGGTGGGTGAGCTGCAGTTTCTGGTCGGTGAGCAGGATGTCGCTGCCGGCACTCCAGCGTTCGGCAATGTTTTCCCGCTCGCTGGCGGGGATGGCCATGAGCATCGCGTTGATGATTGCGAGCAGTTCCGGGTTGTCTTTGTGCACGGCAAAACTGAAACCATGGGCTTCGTGTTTGCCGAAGTTGGCCATGCGGATATTGTTCAGGTAACCCTTGTTGATCATGTAGTGGGTCGAGATGGTGTCGCCGAGGAAGACGTCAGCCTGGTCGAAAGCTACGGCATTGATTGCATTCTGGTAGGACGGATAAGACGTGATGATGGCTTTGGGATACAGGGCCCGGACTTCCTCCAGCGGCAAATAGTGATACACCATGCTCAACCGCAGACCGGCGAGGCCGTCGGTCAGGGATCGGGTTTCTCCTTCCCGTGTCACCAGAACCGGCTGGTCCACGGCGTAGGGGGTTGAAAGCACAATATCGGCGTTGTGAGCCTCAAAGCCATTGGCGGTGCCGAGCAGATCGACCTCGCCTTTTTCGAGCGCCTTGATCGCAGCCCCTCGGGAGGGAAAGCGCTGCACCTTGATCGGCAAACCGATGGCCTTGCCGAGGAGGCCCGCATAATCGGCGGTGAAACCTTCGTAATCCTGGCCGCTGACGGTCAGGTCGAAAGGTGGGTAGTCCGGTGCTGACGTGCCGAGAATCAGTTGCCGTTTACCGGTGATCCATTGTTGTTGTGCTTGATCCAGTTGGACGTCCAGGTGTCCGGCCGTTGAGCGACTGAGCAGGTTGTAGTGCTCGCTGGCAGGCTGTGCGGCAAGCACCGAAGAGGTCAGGCATACGGCGGCCATGAGTAGCAGATAATCCTTTATGCGACTGGGCATCCTGTGTCTCACACCAATGCGTTACGTTTTGCCATCTCGATGAGTTCAACCAGGGATTTGGCTCTGAGTTTTTGCATGAGTCTTTTTTTGTAGGTGCTCACAGTCTTGTTGCTCAGAAACATGCCTTTGGCAATTTCCTTGTTGGTGCGGCCCTGGGCAAAAAGTTGCAACACCATCAGCTCTCGGTCGTTGACTGACTTGAACAATTCCAGTTCTGCACAGCGCACCTCATCGCCGCGAACAGGATTCAGTGCCTGGCTCGGGAAGTAGTTGTAACCGGACAATACTGCTTTGATAGCACTCACCAGTTCACTCAGGTCTTCCTGTTTGCATACATAACCTGAAGCACCGGACTGCATGCAGCGAATACCGAAAAGTGTCGGGCATTGTGCAGTTAATACCAATGTTTTCAGGGGGGTACTCATCGCGTTGAAGCGGGCGAGAACTTCGAGGCCATCCAGTTTCGGGATACTGATATCGAGAATGACCAGGTCGGGCATGCATTCGCGAACCATCTGCATGGCATCGACCCCATTGTCGGTTTCGCCGACGACTTTGTAGCCTTCGTGCTCCAGCAACATTCGGACGGCGAGACGGATGACGGGGTGATCGTCGACAATAAAAACGGAGTTCATAATCAAATCCCATACGAGCTCTAATAAAGCGCGCACCTTAGCTCAGATAGTTGAGGGGACGCATGAACTGACGGACCTCAAGCAGCAATATAGGAATAATCCTACAAATGAATAGGAAAGGGGCTACGAATCAACTAGGTTTTTAATGAAGATGGCTGGAAGTTGCGTGTGATCAGTCGGTCTGTTGGGAGTTTTTGTTTGTTGTTTTCAAGTTGTGTGTCGATAAGCAATTATCGCACTTGTGCTGTCTTTATAATGAGGTCAAGGTCAATAAGTTTCTGAATTCGGATTGTTTCAAGGGTTTGATCAAATAACCAAGTAAGGGTAGCCCCCGCTCGTTGGCTGTTTTCTCAATTTCATCAAGTTCTGTACAACTCAGGCTGCTTAACAGTATGGCTTGCCTGATCATTCCTCGATGACTGGCGAACTGAACAAGATCAAGTCCGGGAAGGTCGGGCAAACACTGATCGCACAATAGAATGTCGAACGGTTGCACAGCCTTGAGCATTTGCTGCAACGCGCCTTTGGCACTGTCGGTGGTGGTCACTTGAGTGAAGCCGTAACTTTCAAGCAGGTACTGAGTTGCCCTGAGTTGAAAGGGATGATCTTCCACCAGCAGGATGCGCAGGTCGTCTTTGAACATGGAGTTACTCACGCTTCGTCTCTGGGACGCGTGATTATTTCGCGAGTATTCCGAGTAATCGATCAGCTTGCTCGACGTGAGGTGTAGGGCGATTCAGCGAACGTTGAGTGCACTTGGGCGTTGGGAGGCTGATCAGCCATTTCAGGCGGCGTAATGGCTGATCAACCTGCTCTCGTCAGTGGCTCGAACGACCTGTCATCTCCAGGGCCATTTCGCTGGCATAGCTGTCGGTCATGCCGGCGATGAAGTCAATCATGCGCAGGAACGACGTGTGCAATGGCCCGTGAGGGTCTGGCGCGTTGTTACCCAGCAGATCGAGGATGCGACGGCTCTTGAACGAAGGCGCCCGCCCGTTGTGCTGTTCCAGGGCTGCGCCGCAGAAGGCGTTGAGCAGGATTTCCAGCGTGGTATAGGCGCCGATTTCGTGCAGGGTCTTGCGCTTGTCCTGAAAGATTTTCTTGCGCGCCATGTCCTTGGCATTCAGTACGCAACGCTTGGCCGGACCGTGCATGTGCTCCACCAGATCACCGGGCAGTGTACCGGCCAGCAATGCATCCTGTTGCTCGACAAAAGCGCGGGCGGCGGCGTTGGTCAGGTGTTCGATGGCTTTGCCGCGCAGAATCGCCAGTTTGCGTCGGCGCGAATCACGCGGGCCCAGCAGGCGATAGGTTTCCGGCAGATCGTCGCCGACCAGGTCCAGCAACAGGGACTCGACTTCGGTGTACTCCAGCAACTCCATTTCCAGACCGTCTTCCAGATCGATCAGCGCGTAGCAGATGTCATCGGCGGCCTCCATCAGATAGACCAGCGGATGGCGGGCCCAGCGCTGCTCTTCGAGTTGCGGCAGGCCGAGTTTATGAGCGATCTGCTCCAGCAGCGGCAGCTCACTCTGATAGCAGCCGAATTTGTGCTTCTTGTAACCCAGCGAATCGGCGTGCATGGCCGTCCATGGGTATTTCAGATAAGTGCCCAGCGTGGCGTAGGTCAGCCGGGTGCCGCCATCGAACTGATGGTACTCAAGCTGCGTGAGTACCCGGAAACCCTGGGCGTTGCCTTCGAAGTTGAGGAAGTCATTGCGTTCGGCTTCGCTCATTGCATCCAGCCAGCCGCGGCCGGCAGCCTGTTGGAACCAGTGACGGATCGCGTCTTCGCCGGAGTGGCCGAAGGGCGGATTGCCGATGTCGTGGGCCAGGCAAGCGGATTGCACCACCATGCCCAGGTCACTGGGTTCGCACCAGTCGGGCAGGGCGCTGCGGATGGTTTCACCGACACGCATGCCCAGCGAGCGGCCGACGCAACTGACTTCCAGCGAGTGGGTCAGGCGCGTGTGGATGTGATCGTTGCTGGTGACCGGATGGACCTGGGTCTTGCGTCCGAGGCGGCGAAACGCTCCCGAGAAAATGATGCGGTCGTGGTCTTTGTGGAAAGGGCTGCGGCCGAGTTCTTCCGGGCTGTGCAGCGGCTTTCCGAGGCGTTCGCGGGTAAGCAGGGTTTGCCAATCCAAGGCTGATTCTCTCCGTCAGGTGACTGATGCCTTAAGCTTCCCGGTTCGCGTCAGGACCTGCAAGCGGAACTACAGCCCCGCAGCGTCGATGTCGATGAGCAGCAGTCGCTCGCCGTTGGCGAAAAATTGCCCGGCGGTGAGGCAGTACTGGTTGCTGGTGGCGTCGCGGTAAGTGTTGGAAAGCGTCAGTCGGCGCTCATCCCAACCCTCCGCCAGCAAATGATAAAAGTACGGACGCCATGACCAGTTGTGGCCCAGGTAGCGATCGTCGGCTTCCCAGCCGCTGTTGCGCCATTCGAGGTTGGGTGTCAGTTGGGTGCCATGGCGGTCGCATTGATAGAAACGCAAGAGCCAGGGAAAGGCGTCCAATTGTGGCAACGCGCTCAGCGGCGCGCGGGCCTGGGCCCAGGCTTGCAGAATCGCCATCAGCTCGCAAAGTTGCTGGCGCATGCTCATCAGGCGACCGCGCTCAGTCAGTTTTTGCTGTACATAGCGCTGACGCAGCTGGGCGAAGCGCTCGACGAAGGCGTCGGTGGCGAAGAAGTCTGCTTGCGCGCGGGCAAACAGAAAACCCTGCACATAACGCGATCCGCACTCCAGGGCAAAATTCAGTTGAGCGTCGGTTTCCACCCCTTCGGCAATGATCCAGCACCCGGTTTTCTCCGCCATTTGCGCCAGGGCCTTGACCACGTCGCTGCTGGGGCCGCCCAACGCCGCGGCCTGGAACAGTCGCATGTCGAGCTTGAGAATGTCCGGTTGCAGGGCCAGCACGCGATCAAGCTGTGAGTAACCGGCACCGAAATCATCGATGGCGATTCGCGCGCCGGCGTGTCGGTATCGCGCCACCACGTCGGCCAGACGCTGGATGTCACCGCCCAGTTCGGTGATCTCGAACACGATTCGCTGCGGGTCGACGCCGTGCCGGCTCAATTGCTTGAGGCTCGGCAGTGCCTGGTCCGCACGCAAGCGACTGATCCAGCGCGGTGACATGTTCAGGCTTAGAAACCACTCCGGGGGCGCTTCATGCAAACGGCTCAGGGCGTTATCGCGGATCTGGCGGTCCAGGCGACGCAGAGCGATGGCGGGTGTTCTCGGGTCGGCGAACAGTGGACCCACCGAGGCCAATTGACCGTCGGCCTGACGCAGTCGGCCCAGTGCTTCGACGCCGGCGATACGGCCGGTGGCGGTATCGATGAACGGCTGAAAGCAGGCGAGCGGTTGCCCGTCGATCACGAGGCCTCCTTAGTAAGGTCTTGTTTTTGGATTAATCCTGATGCCGGGTAGGCGCGCAGGTTTGAACCCCTCGATAAAGAGGTTCATCCCGGAGATGTTGCAAGAATGCAGCCAGCTAGTGGCTTCAGTGTTTGGGCGAGTTGCCTTGCAGGATCAGCTTGATCAGCGGCCCCAGCGTGGTGCCTAGCCGAACCAGTCGAGTCAGGCTGCTGACGCCACCGCTCTTGGCGCCCTTGCCGGTCAAAAAGCCCAGCAGGGTCACGGCCGCTACGCCCCAGAGCGGGGCGTGCTTGATGCCGAAGCCGTCTTGCAGGTTTTGCGTCATCCCGCGCACACGTTGCAAGGGTTGCAGCAGTTGTGCGGATTCATGACGGATTTCCTGGCGATGCATTTCCATACGCAGACGGATCAGCGCCTTGCGCATTTCCGTGCGCGAGCTGTTGTGAGGCAGTTCAGGCAGGCTCATGGCAGCAGGCGCTCCCGATCGTTGGCCAGTTCTTCCAGGGTGCCATTGAAGGGCGAGGACTCATCGAAAATCGCTGCTCTCAAGCGCATCGCGCAGAAGATGGCTGCGAGGGTGTAGAACACGCAGAGCCCGATGATGGCGGGCAGGCGATAGGTGTCCCAAAACAGGATCAACACCAGCGTCGACAACCCCACCAGCAACAGCAAGGCAAACACCAGCGCCAGGCCTGCGAACAGCAACAGGCTGACGGTGCGGGCTTTTTGTTCCTGCAATTCGATGCCGAACAGTTCGACATGGCTGTGCAGCAGTCCAAGGAAAGCGGCACCCAGGCGCCGCGATGAGGAGCTTGGGCCCGTCGCGGACGAGCCGGATTCACCGATCGCCATAATCAGCGCCGTGTTGCCAGCAGACCGATCAGGAAACCCACGCCGGCCGCGATCCCGACCGATTGCCATGGGTTGGCCTGAACATAGTCTTCAGTGGCGGTGACGGCGGCCTTGCCGCGTTCGCGCAGGGAGTCTTCAGTCAGTTTCAAGGTTTCGCGTGCACGCAGCAGGCTGTCGTGGATCTGTTCGCGCAACTCATCCGCCTGATCACCGGCCAATGTGGCGGTGTGTTCCAGCAACCGCTCGGTGTCGCTGACCAGAGTCTGGAAGTCGTTCATCAGGATTTCTTGAGCAGTCTTTGCCTTGATGCTGGCCATTGGTGATCTCCGTAAGTGGCTTCTGTTGCGTTCGAGTATGAGCCTTGCGCGAAGGTTCAGTACAAATGACTGGTACAACTTTTGCTATGTCGTGGTGCGTCAGCCCGCGTGTTTGCGCTGTTGCTGGGCAAGAATCGAGCAAAACCTTATCTCAAATAATGAAACCTCGCGCAAAGGTTCCAACCTTGTGCGCCAAAGTGACTCATCGGGATCAATGGACTGATCCGGCGAAGTTGCAACTTGGTGCATGAATTATCTGCGCGAACTGCTTTGGTGCTTTTTTAGCCTTCAGGTCTGCCAACTCCATGGAAAATCTGCAAAGCGCTGTGGACAGTCTGGTCCATAGCTCCAACACGTTGTTCATTCTGATCGGTGCAGTCATGGTCTTGGCCATGCACGCCGGTTTTGCCTTTCTCGAAGTCGGCACGGTTCGACAGAAGAACCAGGTCAACGCCTTGTCGAAGATCCTCAGCGACTTCGCCATTTCGACCCTTGCCTACTTCTTTATAGGCTATTGGATTTCCTACGGGGTCACCTTCATGCAACCGGCGGCGGTGATCAATGCCGATCATGGCTATGGCCTGGTGAAGTTTTTCTTTCTGCTGACGTTCGCCGCAGCCATACCGGCAATCATTTCCGGCGGCATCGCCGAGCGCGCCCGGTTCGTTCCGCAGTTGTGTGCGACGGCGTTGATCGTGGCGTTCATCTATCCCTTTTTCGAAGGCATGATCTGGAACGGCAACTTTGGCTTGCAGGCCTGGTTGCTGGCGCGCTTTGGTGCCAGCTTCCATGATTTCGCCGGTTCGGTGGTGGTCCATGCCATGGGCGGCTGGCTGGCGCTGGCGGCGGTGTTGTTGCTCGGGCCGAGGCAAGGTCGCTATCGCGAGGGACGACTGGTGGCGTTCGCACCGTCGAGCATTCCCTTCCTGGCCCTGGGCTCGTGGATTCTCATCGTGGGCTGGTTCGGTTTTAACGTGATGAGTGCGCAAACCCTGCAGGGTGTCAGCGGGTTGGTCGCGGTGAACTCGCTGATGGCCATGGTGGGCGGCACCGTGGCAGCGCTGATCGTCGGGCGCAATGACCCCGGCTTTTTGCACAACGGCCCACTGGCCGGGTTGGTGGCGATCTGCGCCGGTTCCGATCTGATGCACCCGGTCGGCGCGCTGGTGACCGGCGCCATCGCCGGGGCGCTGTTTGTCTGGTGCTTTACCGCTGCGCAAGGCAAATGGCACATCGATGACGTATTGGGTGTCTGGCCGTTGCACGGTCTGTGCGGTGTCTGGGGCGGGATCGCCTGTGGCATTTTCGGTCAGAGCGCACTGGGTGGCCTGGGTGGGGTGAGCCTGGTCAGTCAGTTGATCGGAACCTCCCTCGGGGTGGTCGTGGCGCTGGCCGGCGGCTTCACCGTGTATGGCGTGATCAAGGCGTTCCATGGCCTGCGCCTGAGTCAGGAAGAAGAGTATTACGGCGCGGACCTGTCGGTGCACAAGATCGGCGCCGTGAGCCAGGACTGAGTCAGGTTTCTTCATCGTCGGCACCGGGATAAAAACCGTGCAGCAGGCGATAGCGGTCATGCCGTATCTGGTCGGCCCGCTCTTGGACCTGATGCGCGGGTATACCCAGCATGATCAACGCGTGGGAGGCGAGCATCAGGCTCGACTCCAGCAATTCGGGCACGACTTCGCTGGCGCCGGCTGCTTTCAACTCGGCCAGTTGGCTGTCGTCCCGAGTGCGTACCAGGATTGGAACCGTCGAGTTTAATCGGCGCGCCTCCTGGAGAATCAGTAACGCGATATCGGCCTGGTCCACGGCAATCACCAGCAGCCTGGCGCGCGCCAGTCCTACCGCCTGCAGCAGTTCACCGCGTCGTGAGTCGCCATAGTGCACACAGGTTTCACCCACGGCGGCTTCCTGGACACGCACCGGATCGGTGTCCAGCGCGATATAGGGCTGCAGCGCATTGCGCAGCGCTCGCCCGATCGACTGACCGACGCGACCATAGCCACAGATCACCACATGGCTGTGCAGTCCGGCGTTCAGCGCGCTTATTTCGTCGAGCTTCGCTTCTTCGTTGGGCTTGCGGTGCAGACGCGTTGCGATGCGGGGCGCCGAACGCAGCAACAGTGGCGTCAGCAGCATCGAGCAGAAAGTCGCGGCCAGCAGCAGCCCGCCGAGGTCGGCGGGCATCATTTTGTTTTGTTGCATCAGGGCCATCAACGCGAAGCAGAACTCGCCGCCCTGGGCCAAAGCCAGGCCGCTGCGCCAGGCGGTTTCGACATCGCTGCCGCGCCATTTGACCAGCAGCGCGACCACGCAGCCTTTGATCAGCAGCAAACCGAGGGTCAGGCCGAGGATCAGCAGGCCGTGGCTGGCAAACAACTGCAGGTCGATCAACATGCCGATGCTGACGAAAAATACCCCGAGCAGAATGTCGCGGAACGGACGGATATCGGCCTCGATTTGATGACGGTAATGACTTTCCCCCAGCAGCATGCCGGCGAGAAACGCCCCCAGGGCAGGGGAGAGACCGAGCAGGTGAGTCAGCCAGGCGGTCAGCAGCACAATGACCAGTGCCAGCAGCACAAACAGCTCGGCGGAGCGGGCCGCCGCCACTTCATGGAACAGCCGCGGCAGCAACCAGCGACTGGCCATCAACAGCCCAAAGAACAGCACAACGGTCTTGCCGAGCGTCACAGGTAACGCCCAGTACCAGGCCTGATCGCTGTTCCCGGCAAACACCGGCACCAGGGTCAGCAGCAACACCGCCACGACGTCCTGGAACAGCAACACCGCAATGGCGTTCTGGCCGTGGCTGCTGAAAATCTCGCCGAGACTGCCCAGCTCCTTGCTGACAATGGCGGTGGACGACAGCGACAGACCGGCACCGAGCAGCAGTGCAGGGGTTACCGACATGCCGAGCAACATCAGCACCCCCCCAAGCAGTGTCGCGGTGACCAGTACTTGCAGGCCGCCCAGCCGGAAAACCACGTGGCGCAACGCGAGCATTTTCGTCAGGGAAAACTCCAGCCCGAGGGAGAACAGCAGGAACACCACGCCCAGCTCGGCGAGGTCGGGCAACTCCTCGCTTTCATTGACCCAGTTGAACGCGGTCGGTCCGATCATCAACCCCACGCACAAATAGCCCAGCACCGGTGGCAGGCGAAGGCGCTGGAACAGTGCAATCACCACCAGAGAGGAGGCGAGGATGATCAAAAGGTTGGCGAACACAAAAAAACTCCGGTCAAGGTGCGAGTTACTCAAGCGTAGAGGCAAAAAAAGCCGCGAGCATCGCGCAAGTGACATTGAGCTTGAGTGATTTGAGTCAGGGAGTTGCCGAAAACTTTGGAAATTCGCCGTTGCCCAGGCGCCTGAGTCATTGGCTCGACTGCTTCCCATAGCGGGCCTAGAATAAACGCTCACTTTACCGGGTTGTGTGCTCATGCCTCCTGAATGTCAGCTTTTCGGCACCCTTGGGTGCCATCTTTGTGAAGTGGCCGAAGCCATGCTGATGGAATTTGTCGAGCGCGGTCTGCTGGTCGAGCTGGTGGATATCGCAGAGAACGAATCATGGTTCGAAGCTTACAGTTTGCGCATTCCGGTGTTACGGCGAGTCGACACCGGCGCTGAGCTGGGTTGGCCATTCAGTGCCGACCAGGTCGTGGCGTTCCTGCGCTGACCTCGACATTTTTCTCGATTCCCATCTGTCGCTGTTCTCGTTTCGGTCATTGGCGAAATACAGGTTATTCGGTTACTGTATGTGCATACAGTTATTCCGGTCACCTGTCGTGTTCTCTTTATTGCGGATTCAGGCAGGCGATCCTGGAAGTCAGAGGGATGAATCTTGGTCAATGTCGAACAGTTGAAGAACAGCGTGAACCGGATGTCGGTGGACGTAGTGCGTGAGGCCGTCCACGAGTTGCGTCTGGATGGTCTGGTCACGGAAGGAAAAACGCCGTTCAACAAGCTGCATTTCAATACCTGTTTCGCTGAAATCGAAGCACTGTTCCAGCGCGCGGGTTATCACCGGCAGCTGGACGTCGTGGGCTATCAGGGCTTGTTGTACGCACTTTACGATCCGGGTCGCTGGGAGGCGGTCGATGTGTTGCGCTGGCTCAAGGAGTTCACTGAAGCGGCGGCGCGCACGCAGTCGATTCCGGCCTGAGGATTCTCTGCTAGGTTCGGTCCGGCCTCTGTTGGATAATGCCGCCCTGCATTGAGGGTCAGAACTTCCGTATGTCCACTTCATCTTTTTCTGCTGCGCACAGCCAGGCCAGTACGCTCTACTTGCCGCCTGGCCCGTGGCAGACCGTACTTGAATGCCTGTGCGAGCACTTCAGTGCCATCGGTCGCGAGCAATGGCTGGACCGAATCGCCCGTGGTCGCGTACTCGATGGGCACGGTGCGCCAATCGCCCTTGATCTTCCTTACAAGGAAGGCCTGCGGATCCACTACTTTCGGGAAGTGCCGGACGAAAAGCCGATCCCTGTGGTCGAGTCGATTCTGTACGCGGACGAGCACCTGGTGGTGGCTGACAAGCCGCATTTCCTGCCTGTGACGCCAGCGGGTGAATATGTCGAGCAGACGCTGCTTCGACGGTTGATCCGTCGGCTGGATAACCCGCACCTGGTGCCGTTGCATCGCATTGATCGGCATACGGCGGGGCTGGTGCTGTTTTCAGCCAATCCTCAGAGCCGTTCCGCGTATCAGTCGTTGTTTCCAACGCGGCAGATCGAAAAGCGCTACGAGGCTATTGCCAGGGCATTGCCGGAACTGACCTTTCCCTTGGTCCACAAGAGTCGGCTCGTTGATGGCGAGCCTTTCTTTCGTATGCAAGAGGGGCCGGGCGCCAGCAATACCGAGACGGCCGTCGAGGTCAGGGAGAAAAACGGCGATCTCTGGCGATATGCGCTTTACCCGGTGACAGGCAAGAAGCATCAGTTGCGGGTGCACATGACGGCTTTGGGGGCCAGCATCTGCAATGACCCGTTCTATCCGCAAGTGCTCAAGGATGTCGAAGACGACTATGCCAATCCGTTGAAGTTGCTCGCACAAGGGCTTCGGTTTGTGGACCCGGTCACGGGTGAGGAAAGAGACTTCGAAAGCGCTATCACCCTGCAATGGTGATGGCCGTTCTTCAGCCACGAAAAAGCCCGCATAAAGCGGGCTTTTCTGTATCTGGTCGGTGCCGCAAAGATTACAGCTCTTTGACGGTACGAACTTGATCCTTGTTGACGCGGGTTTGTTTGCCGTCCAACTGTTCAAATTCGTAGAAACCCGATTCCTTATCGTATTTTGGCGAGTCGACAGCCTGGATTTCGCGACCGTCATTCAAGGTGATCACTGCAGGCGATGCGCAACCGGCAAGGGTAGCGAGGCCGAGTGCGAGCATGAAAGCGGCGAGGGTCCGTTGAGTCATGAGTGTGTCTCCGAGTATGAATTCTTTTGGTAACTGAGCTTGAGACGTTCGCGACACGTGCAAGTTCATTCTCGTGTCAGTCTGACACAGTGTTGTGGGCACTTAACAGTTCCGGTGTATTGAGGTTGGCCAGGCGAGGATCGTTGTCGGGGCATTGCAGCGCCGTGGCGCTCAGTTTGCGCATGAGGCGCCCCGGGCTGCGTTCGCCGTCATTCCAGGCACTTTCGAACGCTTCTCGCAGGGCAACCGGAATGATGCACAGCAAGGGTTCCCAGTGTCCGTCATGGCGCAGCATCAGCGGTTTGTCCGGATGCTCGCTGGCGGTTTCGCGCATGCTGTGGAGCAGCGCGGCATCGATGCGCGGTACGTCACAAGGCAATACCAGTAGATATGCATGACGAGCGGCCTTCAGGCCTGCACGCATGCCAGCCAACGGACCGGGGAAATCGCCTTCGTCGTCATGGACCAACAGGTCGGCGTAGGGCGCATACTTTTCCAGATTCCTGTTGCAGGAGATGATCAGGTCATCGCTCAACGGACGGGTCTTGCGATGCAAATGCGCGATCAGTGGCTCGCCGTGCCATTCGATCAGCCCTTTGTCCTGGCCGCCCATGCGTTGGCCGCGCCCCCCTGCCAGGAGCAGAATGGAACAGGGTGGTAAATGTGTATTCGAGGTCATGGCAGGTCTCCATGGGGGCGGCGAAAAAAGGAGGCGCTGTGATATAACACCGGGCTGTTTCTCCTACAACTGGACGAGCCTATGAAAGCCAAGGCTGATGTACCTTTCGCACCGCTCAACATCGCGGTGCTGACTGTCAGCGATACCCGTACTCTGGAAACCGACACGTCAGGCCAGGTCTTCGTTGACCGCTTGATCGCTGCTGGCCATAACCTGGCCTCTCGGGTTCTGCTCAAAGATGACCTCTACAAAATCCGTGCGCAAGTCGCTAACTGGATTGCCGACGATGTGGTGCAGGTTGTCCTGATCACGGGTGGTACGGGATTCACCGGGCGCGACAGCACGCCCGAAGCGGTGAGCTGCCTGCTGGACAAGCAGGTCGATGGATTTGGCGAGCTTTTCCGGCAGATATCGGTGGCGGATATTGGCTCCTCCACTGTTCAGTCCCGCGCCTTGGCCGGTTTGGCCAATGGCACGCTGGTCTGCTGCTTGCCCGGCTCGACCAACGCTGTGCGAACCGGTTGGGACGGTATTCTCGCTGAGCAACTGGATTCGCGGCACCGCCCATGCAATTTCGTGCCTCATCTGAAACAGGCGCAGCCCTGTGAATCCCGTGGGTAAGCCAGGCAAGACAGGCAGCCTGATGGCTGTCGAAGTCGCACTGGCGCGCTTACTGGAAATGGCTGAAACCACGCCGATTCGTGAGCGTGAGCGCCTGCCCCTGGCGCAGGTTGAGGGTCGTGTTCTGGCCGATGACCTGATCTCGACGCTTGATCTTCCTCCGTGGCCCAACAGTGCAATGGATGGTTATGCGTTGCGCGCAGCCGACTGGACGGGAGAGCCGTTGGTGGTCAGCCAGAAGATTTTTGCAGGCAACGCTCCGCCGCCTTTGAAGCCCGGCACCTGTGCGCGAATCTTCACCGGTGCGCCGGTTCCTGCTGGGGCCGACTGCGTCGAGATGCAGGAAAACGCTGAAATCCAGGCGGATGAACGAGTCCGTTTCACCGAAGCCCTTGCGCCAGGACAAAACATCCGGCCACAAGGCCAGGAAACCACCGTCGGTGAACTGATTCTGCCTGCCGGCACGCGGCTTGGGCCAATTGAGCAGGGATTGGCTGCTTCACTGGGATGCGCAGAGCTGGAGGTGATTCGCAAAGTTCGCGTCGCCGTTTTGTCCACCGGTGATGAATTGGTTGAGCCGGGTAAGCCGCTGGGACCTGGCCAGATCTACAACAGCAATCGTGTGTTGCTCTGCAGCTGGTTGCAGCGATTGGGTTGTGAGGTGATCGACGCCGGTATTCTTCCAGACGACCTCGAGACCACTCGTGCCCGTCTTGCCAGTTTGGCAAGCGTCGATCTGATCCTCTCGACCGGTGGCGTATCGGTGGGTGAGGCGGATTTTCTGGGCATTGCCTTACGGGAGGAGGGCGAGCTGACATTGTGGAAACTCGCTATCAAGCCGGGCAAACCGCTGACCTTCGGACATTTCCGTGGGGTTCCGGTCATTGGTTTACCCGGTAACCCGGCGTCGACCCTGGTGACCTTTGCCTTGTTGGCAAGACCCTACCTATTACGCCGCCAAGGCGTAAAAGTGGTTGAGCCGCTGAAATTTCAGGTGCCGGCAGGGTTTAACTGGTCCAAAGCCGGCAGTCGACGCGAGTACTTGCGTGGACGTCTGGAAAACGGCCGGGCGATCATCTACAAAAATCAGAGTTCAGGTGTACTGCGCAGCGCAGCCTGGGCCGATGGTCTGGTTGAAGTGCTGGAGGATCGCACGCTGATCGAAGGTGACAGCGTGTATTTCATTCCGCTGAGCGAAGTTCTGGGCTGATACCTGCCTCACGCTGGCCACGCAAACCCGGTTGATCGAACCGGGTTTTGCGCTGATGGCTGACGCTTAATGCGCGACGAGTGCCACGACCTGGTCGAAACGACTGTTGGCGATCCAGCCCAGAAGGCCGAGCACCACGGCTGTGCCACCGGCTGAATAGGCAAGCCGGTGTTTGATCGACTTCACGTCACTGCGGACTTCATCCATGTCTCTTCGGATGTATTCGAGGTGAGTTTCCAGTTCGACGACGCGAGGTTCCATTTCGGCTTCTCCAGTGGGTTTTGCGCTGTTATTGAATTCGGCTTGCTGTTTGGCCCGTCTTTCCGCGAGTGGTGCAACCGGGATGCCCGGTAACCTGATGTCATGGCTTTGCATGGTACGTCCCTGTAATTCCTGCTGATGACTGATAAACCGCAGCCACCAAGGTGTACCAATCAAACGGGTGGGTCAATTGAGCCGATTCCTCAGGTTTTGTAAGAAAAAATCCCGCCTTGTAGGACCTCAATTCCGGACTCCTTGAAATAATTCGGTTTCCTGCGACTTTTATGGTGCGCATCGCGGTCAACATCTCCCATACGGAATGCAAACATGGGGGTGATCACAATGAGCGAACGCAAGGCACTGTTGATTCTGCATGGCAAGCAGGCGCTCAACGAGGAGGTTCGTGCGGCGGTCGAGGGCAGGCGCGCACAAGGTTGGGAGTTGGCTGTTCGATTGACCTGGGAGGCCGGCGACGCACGACGCCTGGTGGATGAGGCTCTGGCGGCGGGCTACAGGCAGATCATCGCTGGGGGCGGTGACGGAACGTTGCGTGATATTGCCGAGGCCATGGCTGCGCAGTCGACGCAGGCCAGCCTGGTGCTGATGCCGTTGGGAACCGCCAACGATTTCGCGCGCGCTGCCGGTGTGCCTCTGGAACCCGCCCAAGCCTTGAATCTTCTGGATACTGAACCGTGTGCCATCGACCTGGGAGAGGTCGGCGGGCAGGTGTTTCTGAATATGGCCACGGGCGGTTTCGGCAGTCAGGTCACGGCCAATACCTCAGAGGACTTGAAGAAAGTGCTCGGAGGTGCGGCCTACCTGTTCACGGGGTTGTCACGTTTCAGCGAGTTGCATGCGGCCTATGGCGAGCTGCATGGCCCGGATTTTCAGTGGAGTGGCGAGCTGCTGGCACTGGGCATCGGCAATGGCCGCCAGGCGGGCGGTGGTCACGTGCTGTGCCCGCAGGCGCTGGCGGATGACGGTCTGCTGGATATCAGTATTCTGCCTGCACCGCAGGAAGTGGTGAGTACGTTGAAAAGTTTGCTCTCCGATGGCTTCGGTATCGACAGCATGTTTGTGCGCGCCCGTCTGCCATGGGTCGAGATCAAGGTCTCGGAAGGTCTTTACATCAATCTCGATGGTGAACCACTGGAAGGCGACAGCTTGCGTTTCTCGGCGCGCCCGGCAGCACTGCGGGTTCATTTGCCCGAGGACTCGCCGCTGCTGAGCATTCCGGCAATGATCAATCGTCCAGACTGATGATCTGCTCGCGCACGGCGAACAGCACCAGGCCTGCCACGTCGTAAATCTGCAAGCGCTTCATGATTTGCGAGCGGTGGGTTTCGACCGTCTTGATACTCAAACCCAGGCCATTGGCGATTTCCCGGGTGGATTTTCCGCGAACAATCAGCCGCAGGATTTCCAGCTGACGTGCCGTCAGGTTGTGCGAGTCCGCGGGTTCCTGCTGATGTTTCTGGTTGCGGGTCAGCGCCTGGTTGATGACCGTATGGGCGATGGCCGGGCTCAGGTAGCGCTCGTTGTTGCGCAGGGCTTCCAGGGCATGTTCGAGTTCGGTGGCCGTGGTGTCCTTGAGCAGGTAACCGTGGGCGCCGGATTCCAGAGCCTGCATGATGAGCGCCGGGTCGGTGTGCATCGACAGAATCAGTACCTTGCTTTGCGGGCGTACGCGCTTGAGGCGCTGCAAGGCTTCAAGGCCACCGGTTTCCTTCATGGAAATATCCAGCAGCACGATGTCCGGGGAAAGATGCTCGACCATTTCGAGCAGCTGCGAGCCGTCATTGGCCTCGCCGATGACGGCGTAGCCCGGAATATCCAGCACCAGAGCGCGCACGCCAGCCCTGATAAGCGAGTGGTCATCCACCAGAAGTAAGTTACAAGTCAACGCATAACCTTATTCGTACTGGCCCGTTCGAGCGCACGTGGCGCCCAGGGGAAGAGAGCTTCGATTTGAGTACCTTTGCCCGGTTCGCTGGTGACGGTCAATGTACCGCCCAGTTGATCGATACGTTCCGACATTCCGGCCATTCCGCGCTGGCCCTCACGACCCGGATCCGTCGCCGGCGCGAAACCCAGGCCGTCGTCGCTGATCAACAGCGTCAAGCCTTGAGGCTGGCGTTGCAGGCGGACCAACAGATTTTTCGCCTCGGCGTGGCGCAGTATGTTGGTCACCGCTTCCTGGGTGATTCGAAAGGCGGCCACCGCCATTTCTTCGGGGATGCCGGTCAAGCGTGAATGGCATTCCAGGCTCCAGTTCACCGTCGTATTGCCCAGTGTCTTGAGCAAATGTGCACGCAGACTGGCTTCCAGCCCCAGGCTGGTCAGCTGTCTGGGGTTAAGGATGGCCGATACGTCACGCACTTTGGTCAGGGTTTCTTCCAGCGTGCCGCAGAGCACCGCGCATTGCTCTTGCAGTTCTTCGGGCATTCGGCGTTTGAGCCACTCACTTTGAAGTTTTGCCGCCGTCAATAACTGGCCAATATCGTCATGCAGTTCACGACTGAGCCGGTGACGTTCGTTCTCCTGAACCTTCAATAAACGGTCGGCGAGCTCTTGAGGCTCGAACTTTATCGACTTGCGCGACAGGCGATGCTGCACCCAGACGCACGTCAGCGCTGCAATATTGAGCAGCAGCAGACTTAGCGGCAAGCGTGTGGACAGGCCATAGATCAGCAGGCTGCCGAGCGCCGAGCAGGTACACAACAAAAGCGTGAACCGACGCGCGTTTACTCGGGAGGGGGGCCACATGGTGATTGACTTGAGGCTGGCGTACATAACGGATGGAGCCAATGGATGTTCGCTGCGGGCAGACCGGTCTAATGGACTGACGGGTCTCTGTCTGAGTCACTCTGCCATTAATTGACGTCAACTAATGGTCGGCATAATACCACTTAACATACCGTTGGTCGCGCTCGGTATATATGTCTATACAGTCAGGAAATAAAGGTTTTGGACGATAGTTCCACAATGGAAAAGTTTATCGGCAGGAAGGGAATAGTTACTTGTATCGGGCTGTCGTTGACAGGCATGAAATATTCAATTGCGACATGAGCGTGATCAAGTTACAGAGTGACATCTTGGCAATATGAATACGAACCACGGCGTTATTATCGGGTGAAATTAAGCCTGCCGTTCCGTAAAGGAAACGAGCCGGAACGGTTTGGAATTAACCGGTGGCTGAAACTGGTTTTGCCCGACCTGGTAGGCAAAGGCTTCGATCAATGAGGTTTGTTCACTGTCGTCGAGGCTGAGTTGGCCGGTGGTCTGATCGATCAGTTCGAGTTGCCAGGCCATCA
This sequence comes from Pseudomonas sp. PDM03, assembly GCF_014852385.1. NCBI lineage: Bacteria > Pseudomonadati > Pseudomonadota > Gammaproteobacteria > Pseudomonadales > Pseudomonadaceae > Pseudomonas > Pseudomonas sp. PDM03. Next base: position 82,278 of record NZ_JACVBM010000017.1, read on the forward strand.
ATGTGAAGCAGTCTTTCAACGCATCCAGCGCCTGAGCATGCAGGTCGACGTGGTTTTGGGCATGGTTCAGCAGACCATGAATGTGCAACGAAAACTCCGAAACGGCGACCAGGGCGAGGGCATCGGCCTTGTTGGCCAGCTTGAGCAGGGTACTGAGCATGCATTCGATGGCGTCCTTGTCATTGCTGATCAGTTGCAAATGACTCAGGCACTCCTCGGATTTGGCCAGGAGTGTTTCAGCTTCGGCGAGAAACTCCGGGAACCGCTTGGCCCACTCGTTACGGTCGTTCGGCATGCTTATCTCCACAACGTCATGTCAAATGAGGGAATGTCGTGTGTGTCAGCGAGAATGATCTGCGCCATGGCGTTGCCGTGCCGTCGTGAGATCGCGCTCCAGCCGGGCTGTCTGCAGGCGGAGGAGTTCAAGAGGGTGGATGGCCACTGACCTGCGATCGCACACAAAAGCCTGACTCCGTTCATGCAATGAGAATGGCGTCACATTAATGGCTATTGGATATTGCGAATATCAGGTTGGGCCTGATTGTTACTAGGGGAATCCCTTACGCACGGGAACCTAATGGACGAAACAGGGTCGCGCCGCAGGGAGTGAAGCAGATGAAGTGATGGCGCCAGTAAAGCATGATGTTAATGTGACATCAATGCCTGAGCGTGGCATTTTGCATCGGGGTCAAGGTCCTGAAAAAACAGCCGATAACCCTCTTTAGTGAATTCATCAGAACAAGTACCAGGAGTCATTGATGGCCGGCATTCTCGACACGGTAGACCAACGCACGCAACTGGTGGGTGAGAATCGCCTGGAAATTCTCATGTTCCGCCTGGCTGGGCGGCAATTGTTCGCGATCAACGTTTTCAAAGTGCAGGAAGTGCTGCAACTGCCGAAACTGACCCTGATGCCCCAGCGCCATCCGTTTGTCTGCGGCGTGGTCAACCTGCGTGGCCAGACGTTGCCGGTGATCGACCTGTCCCAGGCCATCGGCATGCGTCCGTTGGTGCCGAGCCCTACCAGCACGATCATCGTCACCGAGTATAACCGCTCCGTGCAGGCTTTCCTGGTTGGCGGCGTGGACCGCATCGTCAACATGAACTGGGAAGCCATTCTGCCGCCGCCTACCAGCGCCGGCCGTCAGCATTACCTGACTGCCATCAGCAAGGTCGATGATCAGTTGGTGGAGATTATCGACGTCGAGAAAGTCCTCGCCGAAATCGTTCCATACAACGCCAAGGTGTCCCGCGACAAACTTGACGATCCAATACTGGAGCGCGCCCGTGGCCGTGAAGTGCTGCTGGTGGACGACTCCAACGTGGCGCTCTCGCAGTTGCGCGACACCCTCGGCCAGTTGGGCGTGAAGATGCACATTGCCAGCGATGGCTTGAAAGCGCTGAACATGCTCAAGGGCTGGGCGGATACCGGCGTGAACATGACGGACAAATTGCTGATGATCTTCACCGACGCCGAGATGCCGGAAATGGACGGCTATCGCCTGACCACCGAGATCCGTAACGATCCGCGTCTGCGCGGCCTCTACGTGGTTCTGCACACCTCGTTGTCCGGCAGTTTCAACGACTCGATGGTCAAGAAGGTCGGCTGTGACAACTTCCTCTCCAAATTCCAGCCGGACAAACTGGTCGATGTGGTGCGTCAGCGCCTGATGCTCGACGAAGTGCCGGCCTGATCACGATACAGTTTCCTGTGGGAACGAGCCTGCTCGCTCCCACAGGATGGGCAATCCAGTTCGCAGTCTTTGATTCGGCGATCAAGCTCGTATAGGGTGGCATTTTTGTCCTCCAGGGAGCTGGTCATGCTGCGTCTGAGCGCGCTTTATCGTTATCCGTTGAAATCCGGCAAGGGCGAGATCCTGCAACAGGTCAGTCTCGACAAACTGGGGCTGGACGGGGATCGACGCTGGATGCTGGTGGACGAGGCCAGCGGGCGCTTCCTGACCCAGCGTGCGGTGGCGCAGATGAGTCAGCTGTCGGCGTTGTGGAATGCCCAGGGCGGTTTGACCCTCAGCGCTCCCGGCCACACGCCGATCGATATTGCCTTGCCTGCCAGCGACGCTGAGTTGCGTGGCGTGACCATCTGGCGCGACACCTTGCGTGTGCCTGATGCCGGTGACGAGGCGGGGGCCTGGGTCAGTCAATTCATTGGCAAGCCGACTCGCCTGGTGCAAGTACCGGTTGATCGCGCACGGACCACACAGGCCGGTTATGGCAAGGACGATGACCAGGTGGCTTTCGCCGATGGCTTCCCGTTGCTGTTGATCGGGCAGGCGTCCCTTGAGGATCTGTCACAAAAAGTCGGGCGTTCGTTGGAGATGCTGCGTTTTCGACCGAATCTGGTGATCGAGGGCAGCGAGGCGTATGCCGAGGACGGCTGGAAGCGTATCCGTATCGGCGATGTCGAGTTTCGTGTGGTCAAGCCGTGTTCGCGCTGCATTCTGACCACCATCGATCCGCAGACCGGCGAGCGCAGCGATGATCGTGAACCGCTCGCGACCTTGCAGAAGTATCGTGCCCAGGAAGACGGTGCGATGTTTGGCCAGAATCTGGTCAATGACGGCAATGGCCAGCTCGAAGTCGGCATGCCGGTCACGATCCTGGAATAAGCGACCCTGAATGAAAAATGCCCGTGTCCAAGGACACGGGCATTTTTTTGCGCTGTGAAAACCCGGGGTTTTAGCCGCGGTATTCGCACAGGTAAGCGGTGTCGACGGCCACTTTCAGCTGGAATTTGCTGTTGGCTGGCACGTTGAACTGGCTGCCGGCGGCGAAGGTTTCCCAGTCGCTGCTGTCTGGCAGTTTGACGGTCAGGGCGCCGGTCACCACGTGCATGATTTCACGCTGGCTGGTGCCGAATTCGTATTCGCCCGGAGCCATGACGCCAATGGTCGCCGGACCTTCAGCGGTGCCAAAGGCGATCGACTTGACGGTGCCGTCGAAGTACTCGTTGACTTTAAACATGGGCGATTCCTCGAAAAGGGCTAAAAAGGGCCGGCCAGTATGCACAAGGCCCTTGGCGCCGTCACCTCTCTAGAGCGGGAGAATCAGCGGTAACAGACGCGCTGTATTGCGCGCATCTTCCAGTGCACGGTGCTGTTGGCCAGTGAACTGCATGCCGGCAAGTTGCAGGGCGCCGTTGAGTCCCAGCGGGCGTTCCAGACGTCGGGCCTTGGCAAAGCGCTGCTTGAGGTTCATGTGCGGCACGCGACTCAGTTGGCTGTCGAGTTGCAGGCGCTCCCACTCCTGAAGCAGTTGCCTGCGATCGTAATCGCCCCAACTGGCCCAGCCTTCCAGTCGTGAATGATGTTGGCCGAGCCAGCGCTCGAAGACCGGCCAGACCTCGGTCAGCGCCTGTGCGCTGTCGATATTGGCCTGGGTGATGCGAGTCAGCTCGCGACAAAACGGCGTGAGCAGGGGCCGTCGCAGCGGTCGCACGAAGCGCTGGAAATGGTCCTGCTCACGCCCTTGGCGGTCCACCAGCGTGGCGCCGATTTCGATGATTTCCATTTCCGTAACTGGCCAGCCACCTTCATCGGTGGTGGCTTCCAGATCGATCACCAGCCAGTGAGGCATTGAAGGGTTCCCGGTATCCGCATCCTGATAGGGCTTGAGCGTAGCCAAACCCGACGGATCCGCCTAGCGGCTTATTCGACCTCCAACAAAATCTGACGATTTTTTACCTGATCGCCGACCTTGACCTGCAAGCGTTTGAGCACGCCGTCGATGCCGGACTTGAGCGGATGCTCCATTTTCATCGCTTCCAGCACCACCAGCAGTTGGCCTTTACTGACCGGGCTGCCTTGCGCGACCAGCACGTCGACGATCGCGCCATCCATCGGCGCCTTGAGCGTGCCGGAGCTGACGCTGGCCTGGCCGCAGACCAGCGCTTGCGTGCGATCCTCCAGGCGCAGGCTGCCGGGGCGGGTGAACAGCCAGAGTTGTCCGGCCTCCAGACGATAGGCATGACGCTGGCGGATGCCGTTGATGTCCAGGGTGGCCCAGCGTCCATCACACTGGATGACGTTCAGTTCGAAGGCCTGGGCGGCGACTTCAATCCGGTACGGTTCGCCTGGTACCGCGTTCAATTGCACCGGCCAGTCCCGATCCTCCAGGCCGATGCGATAGTGCAGCGGCACACTGGCGTTGTTGCGCCAGCCGGCCAGCGCGGCGGGATGAACCTGCGTCGAAGCCTGATAAAACAGCGCCGCCGCAATCGCCAGTTCTTCAGCACTCGGGTTATGCGGATGCAAACAAGGATGGTCGGCGAAATGCGTCGGGATGAACCCGGTGCTGAACTCGCCACTGATGAAGCGTGGATGTTCCAGCAGGCTGGCGAGCAAGCGCTGATTGCTCGGCAAGCCCATCAGCACACTGTCTTGCACCGCGCGCAGCAACTTGCGCCGGGCTTCTTCACGGGTAACGCCGTGGGCGATGATCTTGCCCAGCATCGGGTCATAGAACGGGCTGACGTGTTGACCTTCGATCAACCCATGATCGATCCGCACTCCGCTCAGCAAGGCCGGTTCCCAGGTGGTGATGCGCCCGGTCTGCGGGAGGAACCCTTGGGTCGGGTCTTCGGCATACAGCCGCACTTCCATGGCGTGGCCGTTGAGTTGCACCTGTTCCTGGCGCAATGGCAGCGGTAGCCCTTCGGCGACGTGCAACTGCCAGGCCACCAGATCGAGACCGGTGATCAATTCAGTCACCGGGTGTTCCACCTGCAACCGCGTGTTCATTTCCAGAAAGTAGAACTGCCCGTGCGCGTCCAGCAGAAACTCCACAGTGCCAGCGCCCACATAGTTCACCGCGCGACCGGCCTTGAGCGCCGCTTCCCCCATGGCCTGGCGCAGTTCGGCGGTCATGACCGGGCAGGGTGCTTCTTCGATGACTTTCTGATGGCGACGCTGGATCGAACAGTCGCGTTCGCCGAGGTAGATCAGGTTGCCGTGTTGGTCGCCGAACAGCTGAACCTCAACGTGACGCGGATCGATCAGCGCTTGTTCGAGGATCAGTTCGTCGCTGCCAAACCCGTGCAATGCCTCGGAGCGCGCGGTGCGAATCTGTGCGAGCAAATCCCCTGCATCGTGTACCAGGCGCATGCCGCGCCCGCCACCGCCGGCACTGGCCTTGATCATCAACGGAAAGCCGATGCGTTCGGCTTCGCGGCTCAGGGTCGCGTCGTCCTGCCCGGTGCCTTGATAGCCTTTGATGCAGGGCACGCCGGCGTCGAGCATGGCGAGTTTCGACAGGCGTTTGCTGCCCATCAGCTCGATGGCTTCGGGGCTGGGGCCGATGAAAGTGAGGCCGGCATGCTGGCAGGCGCGGGCGAATTCGGCATTTTCCGAGAGGAAGCCGTAGCCGGGGTGGATCGAATCGGCACCGGTGCGGCGGGCGGCGTCGAGGATGGCCGGGATGTTCAGGTACGACTGCTGGACCGGGGCCGGGCCGATGTTGACGGCTTCGTCGGCGATTTGTACGTGCAAGGCATCCGCATCTGCGTCGCTGAACACGGCGACGGTGCGGTAGCCCAAGGATTGGGCCGTGCGCTGGATGCGGCAGGCGATTTCACCGCGGTTGGCGATCAGGATTTTTTTCAGGGCGGGCATGGTTTATTCCCTTGGTTTTGCGGTGAAAGTGATGGCCTCATCGCCGGCAAGCCGGCTCCTACAGGGATTTGTGTCGTTCACTAGACCGTGTAGGAGCCAGCTTGCTGGCGATGCTTTTATGGCGCCCACCCCGGTTTACGTTTTTGCACAAATGCCATCGTGCCCTCGACGCCTTCAGCCCCGGTCACCGCTTCGCTGAACCACTCGGCCGCTTCATCCAGCAACGCATCCGACGGTTGCCCGGCACTCGCCAGCAACAGTTTTTTAGTCGTCGCATTGGCCCCCGGCGCGCAGCACAGTACGTGCGCCAGAATTTCACCAAGACGCTCGGCCAAGGCTTGCGCGTCATGCTCGACAAAATGCACCAGCCCCATGCGCCGCGCCTGGTTGCCATCGAACCGCGCCGCCGTCAGCGCCAGGCGCCGGGCCTGAGTCAAGCCGATGCGCTGGACCACAAACGGCGCGATCTGCGCGGGCAGCACGCCGAGGCTGGTTTCCGGCAGCCCGAATTGCGCCTGATGATCCGCCAGGGCGACATCGCTGACGCAGGCCAGACCCAAACCGCCGCCAAGCACTGCGCCTTGCAGCACGGTTATCACCACTTGCGGCGCGTGTTGCACCTCTTGCAGCAGCGCCCCGAACGCACGGTTCAGATCACGGTAGGCGTTCGCGCCTTGAGCGCGGGCGTTGGCCATGTCCTTGATGTCGCCACCGGCACAGAAATGCCCACCGGCACCGCCGATCACCAAGGCCCGAATCGCACGGTCATCGCGCACGGCCAACAGCACCGCACGCAGTTCGGCGACCATCAGCAGGCTCATGGCGTTGCGGCTTTCCGGGCGATTGAGGGTGATGTGCAGCACGCCGTTATGCGGTTCGAGCAGTAACGTCTGGCAATCCGGCAGGGTGCTCATTTCTTTTTCCCCGGCAGGATGCCCATGAGTTTGCAGATGATCCCCAGCATGATTTCGTCGGCGCCGCCGCCAATCGACACCAGCCGTACATCGCGGTAAGCGCGGGCCACGGGGTTGTCCCACATGAAGCCCATGCCGCCCCAATATTGAAGGCAACTGTCGCTGACTTCGCGGCCCAGCCGCCCGGCCTTGAGTTTGGCCATCGACGCCAGACGCGTGACGTCCTGACCTTTGATGTACTGCTCGGTGGCCTGATAGACCAGCGCCCGCAGGCATTCGATTTCGGTTTGCAATTCGGCGAGGCGGAAGTGGATGACCTGATTGTCGATCAGCGCATTGCCGAAGGTTTTACGTTCCTTGCAATACTCGATGGTGCTGTCGATGCAGTATTCCAGGCCCTTGATCATGTTCGCTGCGCCGAACAAGCGTTCTTCCTGAAACTGCAGCATTTGCATCATGAAGCCCGCGCCTTCATGGCCAATGCGGTTGCGTTGCGGCACGCGCACGTTGTCGAAAAACACCTGGGCGGTTTCCGAGCTGCGCATGCCGAGCTTGTCCAGGTGCGAGCTGAGGCTGATCCCCGGCGTGTTCATCGGCACCATGATCAGCGACTTGTTGATGTGCGGTTTGTCGTCCGAGGTATTGGCCAGCAGACAAATGAAATCGGCGCTTGGCGAGTTGGTGATCCACATCTTGCTGCCGTTGATCACGTAGTCGTCGCCGTCCTTGCGGGCGGTGGTTTTCAACCCGGCCACGTCGGAACCGGCGCCGACTTCGGAAACGCCGATGCAACCAACCTGTTCGCCGGTAATGGCAGGGCGCAGAAACTCTTCACGCAGTTCATCGGAACCGAAGCGCGCCAGCGCTGGAGTGCACATGTCGGTCTGCACACCGATGGACATCGGAATGCCGCCGCAATGAATGGTGCCGAACTCCTCGGCGGCGACAATCGAATAGCTGTAGTCGAGCCCCATGCCGCCGAATTTCTCCGGTTTGGAAATTCCCAGCAGGCCCAGGTCACCGGCCTTGCGGAAGATTTCGTGGATGGGAAAGCGCCCGGCCTTTTCCCATGCCTCGACGTGCGGGTTGATCTCGTTTTCGACGAATTGACGTACGGTGCGGCGCAGTGCTTCGTGTTCCTGGGTGAAGATCATTTTTATTGTTCTCCTCTGGCCGGTTCAGAACCGGGCTACGCCAAAACTGTTGGTTTGCAGCGGCCGCACATCGGCCTCATGACAGATGTCCAGCAAATAACCGAGCAGGGTCCGGGTGTCCCGCGGATCGATGAGCCCGTCGTCCCACAGACTGGCGCTGCCATAAAGCGCGGTGGACTGGCTGTCGAGTTTCTGTGCGGTGACCTGCTCCAGCATGTCGAGCATTTTCGGGTCGGGCACCAGGCCGTCCTTGAGCTGTTTGGCTTCGGTGACGATGCGCAGCACCTTGCCGGCCTGCGCGCCGCCCATCACTGCCGTGCGGCTGTTGGGCCAGGCGAAGATGAAGCGCGGGTCGAGGCCGCGACCGCACATGGCGTAGTTGCCGGCGCCATAGGAGCCGCCGACGACGATGGTCAGTTTCGGTACGCGGGCGTTGGCCACCGCCTGAATCATCTTCGCGCCGTGCTTGATCACGCCTTGCTGTTCCGACTCGGTGCCGACCATGAACCCGGTGGTGTTGTGAAAGAACAGCAGCGGCGTCTGGCTCTGATCGCAGAGCTGGATGAATTGCGCGGCTTTACTCGCCCCTTTGGGGGTGATCGGGCCGTTGTTGCCAATGAATCCGCAGGCGCGCCCCTGAATGTGCAAATGGCCGCAAATGGTTTGCTGATCGAATTCACCCTTGAACTCAAGGAAGTTCGAGCCGTCGGCGATCCGAGCAATGATTTCGCGCACGTCGTAGGGCTTTTTCGGATCGTCCGGGATCAGTCCCAGCAGCTCGTCGATAGGGTAGAGGGGGTCTTTCCACTGCCGTTCGGGCAACCATTGCAGCTGCTCGTTCCATGACAACAGGCTGACAATCTCGCGCACCAGGCGCACGCCATCGGCATCGTTCTCGGCCAGGTATTCAGCGGTGCCGGCGGTTTGCGCGTGCATCTCGGCACCGCCCAGTTCTTCGTCGGTCGCCACTTCTCCGGTCGCGGCTTTCAGTAACGGTGGGCCGGCGAGAAACAGTTTGGCTTTGCCACGCACCACCACCGTGTAATCCGAGAGCCCTGGCTGATAAGCGCCGCCCGCCGTGGCCGAACCGTGGACCACGGTGATCTGCGGCAACCCCATGGCCGACATCCGCGCCTGATTGGCAAAACTGCGCGCACCTTCGACGAAAATTTCCGCTGCGTAATTGAGGTTGGCGCCGCCGCTTTCGGCGAGGGTGATCACCGGCAGTTTGTTCTCCATGGCGATCTGTTGCAGGCGGAGGGACTTTTTCAAACCGCTGGGGGAAATCGTCCCGCCCTTGATCGCGCTGTTGTTCGCCACGACCAGAACCCGCACGCCGGACACGTAACCGATCCCGGCGATCAAACCGCCGCCGGCTGAGCTGCCGTCTTTGTCGTCATGCAATTTGTAGCCGGCCAGGCTCGCCAGTTCGAGGAACGGCGCACCGGGGTCGAGCAGAAGATTGAGGCGTTCGCGGGGCAGCAATTGCCCGCGCTTGTCGAACCTGGGTTTGGCTTCGGCCGCTTTGTTCAGCAGGTTCTGTTCGAGCTGACGGACTTGCTCGATCCCGGCCAGCATCGCTGCACGGTTCTGGGCAAACTGTTCGCTGAACGGGTCGACTTGCGACTGAATCACCGGCATGACTTATTCCTTGTCCTTGAGCACGTCCGGCCTGAGCACTTCTGGTAAGTCGGCGCGGTGGAACCCGTTGTACGACTCACTGATCCTGGCCTTGTGGATCGGCCACGCCCGACCGCCAAGGCTGGCGGCGCCGTCGATACGCAAGGTGCTGCCACTGACAAACGCTGCGGCCGGACTGAGCAGGAAGACGATCGCGGCGCTGACTTCCGATTCGGTGCCGATGCGTTTCAGCGGCACGTGCTCGCACAAGGTCGGAATCACCGCTTTGAACGCACCTTCGTAAGTGTCCATGCCGCTGGAGGCGATCCAGCCCGGCGCCACTGCATTGACCCGCACCCCGGCGTAACCCCATTCAAACGCAGCGGTCTTGGTCAGGTTGTCCATGCCCGAGCGCGCCGCACCCGAGTGGCCCATGCCGGGCATGCCGTTCCACATGTCGGCGAGCATGTTGACGATGGCGCCGCCGTGTTGGCTCATGGACTGGTTGAAGACTTCGCGCGCCATCAGGAAACCGCCCACCAGGTTGGTGCGCATCACGGTTTCGAAACCCTTCTGGTTGATCGAGGCCAGTGGTGAGGGGAATTGGCCGCCGGCATTGTTGACCAGTCCGTGGATCGGACCGTGCTTGCGGATCAGTTCGCTGACCAGATGCTTGACTGCTTCTTCGTCGCGAATATCGCAGGTCTGCCAATCGGCCTTGCCGCCATCCTCGGTTATCTCGGCAACCACGGATTTCAGTTTGTCGGCATTGCGCCCGATCAACAGCACATGGGCGCCGAGGGCCGCCAGTTCATGGGCGGTGCAGCGACCGATGCCGCTGCCGCCACCGGTGACGATGATGTTTTGGCCGGCAAACAGATCAGCTTTGAAAATCGAATCGTAGGCCACGGCGGCAGTCCTCTAGTTGACCTGGTCGGCGATGCGCTGCGGCACCGGAATCTGGATGTCCAGCAGTTGTTGGGCGAAGGCTTTGCCTTGCGGATCGATCCGCAGACTGGCCACGCCGCCACCGCCAAGGGCGTTTTCCAGCAAGAAATTCAGGCTGTGGGTCGCGGGCAGGTACCAGCGCTCGACACGCCCGTGAACCGGGTCGAGCACATGGCTCATCCAGTCGACCATCACTTCCGGGGTCAGGGCTTCGGCGATCCACGGCAGGTACTCCGGCTCGCGAGCCATGACGCCGATGTTGCTGTGATTGCCCTTGTCACCCGAGCGTGCGACCGCGAGCTTGATCAGCGCCACGCTGGCATCGGCGCGACCGGTGGGTTTCGGTGGGTCGTACGGCACCGGCAGGTCCGCGGTGGTGAGCGCGTCGAGGGCGGGCAGGGCGCACGGATGACGCTGACCATTGAGATCAATGTCCAGCGTGCAGGCGGATTTGTCGATGAGGAACGAGAACAGCCGGATCAGCGGATACACCGTCGGCCGTCCGCCGACGATCCCGGTCAACCCCGGCGCCATGCCGGTGGCGGCCTGGGCGATTTCCCGGGAGAACACGATCAGCGCCTGTTTGTCCGGATGGCGCACGGCGAGCTTGATCACCACTTCGCGGCTGTCGTGACGCTGGCCATGGGGACCGTACGTGGCCTCGCTGCCGAGCAGTTCAATATTGACTTCGCTGTAGGGCGCCCAACCTCGCTGGCTGAAGATTTCCGAGGTCTTGCTGATAATCGCTTCGCTGACACGCCGCGCCTTGTCCACCGCATCGATCCCGGCGATCAGGCAACTGGCGGTGCAGCGGAAACCATCCGGATACGTCGCGCTGACCTTGTACTGATCGGTGGGCGGCAAGCCTTTGGCGCCGTGTACCTGAACGGCGTTCTTGCCTTGTTGCTGAAGTTTGACCTGGGTGAAATCGCAGATCACATCAGGCAGCAGATAGGCCTGCGGGTCGCCGATTTCATAAAGCATCTGCTCGCCGACCGTAAGTGGCGTGACGAGACCGCCGGAGCCTTCGGGTTTGCTGACGATGAACTGGCTGTCGGCGCTGACTTCGACGATGGGGAAACCGATGTGTTCGTAGTCGGGCACGTCGCGCCAATCGGTGAAGTTGCCGCCGGTGCACTGGGCGCCGCATTCGATGATGTGACCGGCGAGTGCGGCTTGCGCGAGTTTGTTGTAGTCGTGCCAGGACCAGCCGAATTCATGCACCAGCGCAGCGCTGACCACGGCGCTGTCGACCACGCGCCCGGTAATGACGATGTCCGCGCCCAGGCGCAAGGCTTCGACGATGCCGGGCGCACCGAGGTAGGCGTTGGTGGAGACGCACATCGGCGGCAAGGGCGCGCCGCTGAACATTTCGTGAAGGCCGCGGGTGCTCAGGTGTTTGAACTGCGGTTGCAGGTCATCGCCCAGCAACACGGCGATTTTCAGCGCCACGCCGGCCTTGTCGCAGGCCGCTTGCAGGGCAGCGGCGCAGGCTTGCGGGTTGACGCCGCCGGCGTTGCTGATGACGCGGATGTTCTGTGCGGCGAGCTGCGTGAGCAGCGGGCTGAGCACTTCGATGAAGTCGCTGGCGTAGCCGGCCCGGGGATCTTTCATCCGCGCACCGGCCATGATCGACATCGTGATCTCGGCCAGATAATCGAACACCAGGTAATCCAGGCGTCCGCCTTCTACCAGTTGCGCGGCGGCGGTCGAGGTGTCGCCCCAGAAGGCGCTGGCGCAACCGATGCGAACAGTTTCAGGCACAGCCCTTTCCATAGCCACCTCCCTCAGACGTGTATCGAGACTACCAAGCAAGCGCTTGGTTTGTAAACGACTTAAATATCTTCTGCCCGAGCGCTTGCTTGGTTGCCTTCGTCAGCTTAAATTGCCCGCGCAACCCCGCTGTTTTAGCGGTGAGTACGACTGTAGGAGAGAACGGGTGGACGAGCAAAAAGCCCTGAGGGTAATGCGCGAATTGGTCGACAACGGCCAGTTGACCGACCCGGACAGCGCCCGTGGCAAATTGCTGCAAGTGGCGGCTCACCTGTTCCGCAACAAAGGCTATGAGCGCACCACCGTGCGTGATCTGGCCGGCGCGGTGGGGATTCAGTCGGGCAGCATTTTTCATCACTTCAAAAGCAAGGACGAGATCCTGCGGGCAGTGATGGAGGAAACCATTCGTTACAACACCGCGTTGATGCGTGCGGCGATCGCCGAAGCCGAAAACGTGCGCGAACGGGTACTCGCGCTGATTCGCTGTGAGTTGCAGTCGATCATGGGCGGCAGCGGCGAGGCCATGGCGGTGTTGGTGTATGAATGGCGTTCGCTGTCCGAAGACGGGCAAGCGAAGGTGTTGGCGCTGCGCGACATCTATGAAGACCTCTGGCTGCAGGTGCTGGGGGAGGCCAAGGACGCGGGATTCATTCGCGGGGACGTGTTCATCACCCGGCGTTTTCTGACCGGTGCGCTGTCCTGGACCACGACCTGGTATCGCCCGGATGGCAGCGTGAACCTCGATCAATTGGCCGATGAGGCGTTGATTCTGGTGCTCGAAGAAAAACAATAGTGTTGCCCAGTGCCGCAGGAAACTGGCGAAGTGGCCGAAACCGCCTAGCTTGAATGAATTGATGCGTACTTTTTTGGGGAGTGGGTTGTTTTGATGTCTTCGCCAATTCGGACGGCCTCGCGGCTTTTTCTGGCGGCGCTTGCAGCGCTTTGGGTATTGCCCTCTCCGGCGGCGCAAGTGGTGCGGGTCGGTGCCGCGCATTTTCCGCCTTATACCGTGCGCCCGGAATCCGGCGCCGACACCGGTCTGCTGCCGCAGTTGGTCGAAGCGCTCAATGCGTTACAAAGCGACTATAAGTTCGAGCTGGTGCCAACTTCCATTCCGCGACGCTTCGGTGACTTCATACAGGGCCGGGTGGACATGGCTATTTTCGAGAACCCGAACTGGGGCTGGAAGGACATTCCCCACACCAGCGTCGACATGGGTCTGGAGGACGCCGAGATTTTTGTCGCGCAACGGATTCCCAATCGTCAGCAGAATTATTTCGCCGATCTTGCCGGCAAGCGTCTGGCGCTGTTCAGCGGCTATCACTACGAATTCGCCAACTTCAATGCCGACCCCAAGGTCCTCGCGCAAAACTACAACGCCACGCTGACCTATTCCCATGACAGCAACCTGCTGATGGTGCTGCGCGGGCGCGCCGACATTGCCCTGGTGACACGCTCCTACCTGAGCGATTACCTGCTGCGTAACGAGAAGGTCGCTGATCAGCTGCTGGTGTCCGAACGCATCGATCAGGTCTATCACCATTACGCCATTCTCCGTCCGACAGCGCCCATCAGCGGCGTTGCCTTCGGCAAGTTGCTGCAAGGGTTGCGGGACAACGGCCAGATGCTGAAGATTTTCGATCCGTACAGGATCGCCGTGGTGCCGGTTCCCGGCAGCTGAGTTTGCGTCGCCGGGCGGTGTTTTTGCCGACCTTCCTTAAATTTCCCGCACTGGCTCACGTCACTTCGTTGAACTGTCGACGATTATCGTGAGCCCGACCCATGCCCAATCTGAATGACCTGACTGCCCTGGCTTTGCCGACAGGCAACCGCCTTGTCGCGGATGAAACCGAAAACCGCCTGAGCCTGAGCCTGGACGCGCAACCGCTGATTACCCTGCGGCTGACGCGTGAGCCCGAGTTGCACGTGCACGTCGAGGCACGCGTCGACACTCAGGCCGTATGGGCCGCCGGTTATTGGCTGTTTGCCCGTGACCCGGCTTGCCAGCGGCTGACCTGGCACATCGATGAAGCTCCCGCCGAAGCCTTGCTCAGCGGTTTGCTGGTGTCGACCGAATTCGCCGGCCAGTATCGCTGCGAGCGCATGCTGTTCTGGCAGTTGCCGCAGCCTTGGCTGGGGACGTCGTTGACCAGCGGCTACCCGCAGCAAATGGTGATCAGCGCTGGCAAGCGTCATCCATTGCGTCCGGTGAAACCGCGCGGTGAAGTTTATCGACGTTTCGATGCGCGACTGGGGGCGTGGATTTCCCTGCGTACGCTGGATATCGACCTGGACCTGGCGCGGTTCAATCGCTGGCAGAACAGTGCGCGGGTGGCGAGTTTCTGGCAGGAAGAGGGCAGCCTCGAACAGCATCGCGAATACCTGGGCAAACTCGACGCCGACCCCCACACCGTGACGTTGATCGGCTGTTTCGATGATCAGCCATTTGCTTATTTCGAAGCCTACTGGGCCAAGGAAGACCGCATTGCGCCGTTCTACGATGTCGATGATTACGACCGTGGCATTCACATGCTGGTTGGCGAGGAAAACCATCGCGGTCCGCACAAGGTGGCGAGCTGGTTATCGGCGTTGACGCATTACCTGTTTCTCGACGATCCGCGTACCCAGCGGGTGGTTGCAGAGCCGCGAGCCGACAACGCGAAGATGATCGGGTACATGCAGAGTCAGCGGTTTCATTGCGAGAAAGAGTTCGACTTCCCGCACAAGCGCGCGGCGTTGATGGTGTTGGGGCGGGAGCGGTTTTTTGAGTGGTGTGGGTTGGCGTGATTAGTAGGGTTCAAGATTCGTAGCGGTCTTGAGTCCGCCATCGCGAGCAGGCTCGCTCCCACATTGGTCCGGTGTACACAGATCAAATGTGGGAGCGAGCCTGCTCGCGATGGGGGCGATGAGATTTCAGATCTTAGCGGCGGGAGAAAGTATCTGCGCGACTGCCCGACACCTTGCGGCAATGCACCAGCGCGTCGCGAATCATGAAGTTCACCAAGGTCGGCGAAACACCCAGTTCCTTGGCGATGTCCTTTTGCGGCACGCCGTGCAGGCGGTACATCTCGAAGGCGTAGCGGGTGCGGCTCGGCAGCTCCGTCAGCGCGTCGGCGATGTTTTCCAGGGTCGAAAAATTGATGTGCGAGGTTTCCGGCGAAGCGCCTTGAATCACCACGTTCAGCCCTTCTTCTTCAGGCCCCGAATACTTCTGCTCCAACGCCTGTTTGCGGTAGTGGTCGATCGCCAGGTTACGCACGATCTGGAACAGGTAACTGAGCTGAGCCTTGATCGAGGAGGTGATCTGCGGCGCCGATTGCAGGCGGAAGAACGCATCCTGAACCACATCTTCGGCACGTGAGCGGCAGCCAGTAATACGGGCGGCAATCTTGACCAGAATCAGTCGATTGTCCACGAATGCCTGAAGTAGCGGTGAATCGCACCTGCTTGTGGATACTTGTTCCGTCATGGAAATCACCTTGCTGCAAATGGGGTCGTGGGACGACGGGTATATCGGAGCCGTCCTACACATCGAGCGACAAATTATTCTGAATGATAATGATTGTCAATTGAGAAAGAGAAGTAATCCTTCTCTTAAGTGAGCAGTGAGAACTGCGACACGCTGCCGCACCCAGCCCCCGTTGGCGATCAAGCCTGCCGACTAATTATTTCAAGACGTCATCCGTTCTCATTGGTGAATGGCTCCGGGCGCAAGCCCCGGCCAAAACAGCATTCCCAATGCCTCGCGCGGTCGGCGAAGACCGCGTCCTGCATGCCCCTGACGGGGCGTGAAAGCAGAAAACCGATTCCACTTGCAAGCCGAATTCAGGCAGGAAACCTCATGACCGACGCGTTCAAAATACCTGGCACACTGGTCCAAGCCCTTCAGCGCCGCGCGGCCCTGACGCCGGATCGGGTGGCCTTGCGTTTTCTCGCCGAAACCCCGGATCAGACGGTGGTGCTCAGTTATCGCGAACTGGATCAGCGGGCGCGCACCATTGCCGGCGCGTTGCAGGCCGAAACTGATTTTGGTGATCGCGCGGTGCTGCTGTTTCCCAGCGGTCCGGACTACGTCGCGGCGTTTTTTGGCTGCCTGTATGCGGGCGTGATCGCGGTGCCGGCTTATCCGCCGGAGTCGGCCAAGCGTCATCATCAGGAACGCCTGTTGTCGATCATCAGCGACGCCGAACCGCGCCTGCTGCTGACCAGTGCCGGCCTGCGGGATGCGTTGCTGCAAATCGAAGGCGCGCCACCGCTGCTGTGCGTCGACACCCTTGACGGTGCACTGGCCGCAAAGTGGGTCGAACCGAATATCGAAGGCGACCACATCGCCTTCCTGCAATACACCTCGGGCTCCACCGCGCTGCCAAAAGGCGTGCAAGTCAGCCATGGCAACCTCGTCGCCAATGAGTTGCTGATTCGCCACGGTTTCGGCATCGACCTGAACCCTGACGACGTGATCGTCAGCTGGCTGCCGCTGTACCACGACATGGGGTTGATCGGCGGTCTGTTGCAGCCGATTTTCAGTGGCGTGCCGTGCGTGTTGATGTCGCCGGCGTACTTCCTTGGTCGGCCGCTGCGCTGGCTGGAAGCGATCAGCGAGTACGGCGGCACCATCAGCGGCGGGCCGGATTTTGCCTATCGACTGTGCAGCGAGCGGGTCAGCGAATCGGCGCTGGAACGCCTCGACCTCAGTGGCTGGCGTGTGGCGTATTCCGGTTCCGAACCGATTCGCCTCGACACCCTCGACCGTTTCGCCGAGAAGTTCGCGAGCTGTGGTTTCACCCCGGACAGTTTCATGGCGTCTTACGGCTTGGCCGAGGCCACGTTGTTCGTCGCCGGCACACCCCGTGGCCAAGGCATCGGCAACCTGCGCGTGGATGATCAGGCGTTGGCGCAAAACCGTGCCGAAGCGGGTGAAGGCAGCGCGATCATGAGTTGCGGCATCAGCCAGCCGGATCACTCGGTGCTGATTATCGATCCGTTGGCGCTGACCGAACTGGCCGACAACGCGGTCGGCGAAGTCTGGGCCACCGGGCCGAGCATCGCTCATGGCTACTGGCGCAACCCCGAGGCCAGCGCCAAGACCTTCGTTCAACACAACGGCAAAACCTGGCTGCGCACCGGCGACCTGGGTTTCATGCGTAACGGCGAGCTGTTCATCACCGGTCGCCTGAAAGACATGCTGATCGTTCGCGGTCACAACCTGTACCCGCAGGACATCGAGCAGACTATCGAGCGTGAAGTGGAAGTGGTGCGCAAAGGTCGCGTCGCCGCGTTCGCCGTGAATATCGACGGTCAGGAAGGCATCGGCATCGCCGCGGAAATCAGCCGCAGCGTGCAGAAAATCCTGCCGTCCGAGGCACTGATCAAAGCCATCCGCCAGGCGGTGGCCGAGGCGTATCAGGAAGCACCGAGCGTGGTGGTGTTGCTCAATCCGGGCGCATTGCCGAAAACCTCCAGCGGCAAACTGCAACGTTCGGCGTGCCGCAATCGCCTGGCGGATGGCAGCCTCGACAGCTACGCGGTGTTCCCGTCGGCGGCCCCTGACAACCAGACAAAAACCGAGTCGGATTCCGAGCTGCAAAGCCTGATCGGCCAGATCTGGGCCGAGCAGTTGCAGGTGAAACAGATCAGCGCCGATGACCACTTCTTTCTGCTCGGTGGCAACTCCATCGCCGCCACTCAGGTGGTTGCGCGTTTGCGCGAAGAGTTGGGACTGGAGCTGAACCTGCGCCTGCTGTTCGAAGCGCCGACCCTCGGTGCATTTACCGCCGTGGTCGCACAGCAACAACGGGACGGCGGCCTGGCCCAAGGCGCGATCAGCACACTCTCGCGCAGCGAAGCGATGCCGCAATCCCTTGCGCAAAACCGTTTGTGGATTACCTGGCAGCTCGACCCGCAAAGCAGTGCCTACAACATTCCCGGCGCCTTGCGTTTGCGTGGCGAGCTGGATGAAGACGCCATGCGCGCCAGCTTCCAGCAACTGATCGAGCGCCATGAATCCCTGCGCACGCGCTTCTTCGAGCGTGACGGCGTGGCGCTGCAACAGGTCATTGCCGCTGGCGAATTCAACCTGCAACGGATCGACATCAGCGATTTGCCCGTCGCCGAGCGTGAAGCTCGCGCGCAGCAAATCCGCGAGGATGAAGCGCACACCCAGTTCGACCTGGAGAAAGGTCCGCTGCTGTGGGTGACGCTGGTGCGCCTCGATGACGAGGATCACCAGTTGCTGGTGACGCTGCACCACATCATCGCTGATGGTTGGTCGCTGAACGTGCTGATCGAGGAGTTTTCGCGCTTGTATGCCGCTGCGTCCCAAGGGCAAACGGCATCGCTCGCGCCATTGCCGACCCAGTACGCCGACTATGGCAGCTGGCAGCGTCAATGGCTGGCGCAAGGTGAGGGCGAGCGGCAACTGGCCTACTGGAAAACGCAGTTGGGCGATGAGCATCCGACCCTGAACCTGGCCACCGATCACCCGCGCTCGGCGCAACACCGTCACAGCGCCGCGCGCCACACCGTGCGTTTGGCTGCGCCCGTCAGCGAAGCGATTCGCCAGACCGCCCAGGCCCACGACGCCACGTCCTTCATGCTATTGCTCGCTGCGTTCCAGAGCCTGTTGCACCGCTACAGCGGCCAAACCGACATCCGCATCGGCGTGCCGAACGCCAACCGTCCGCGCCTGGAAACCCAGGGCCTGATCGGCTTCTTCATCAACACCCAGGTGCTGCGCGCCGAGGTGGATTCGCGGTTGCCGTTTGTTGAACTGTTGGCGCAAACCCGCCAGGCGGCCTTGGGCGCCCAGGCGCATCAGGACCTGCCGTTCGAACAACTGCTGGAAGCGTTCCCGCAGGCCCGTGAACAAGGCTTGTTCCAGGTCATGTTCAACCATCAGCAACGGGACCTGAGCGCACTGCGTCGCTTGCCTGGGCTGCTTGCCGAAGAACTGCCGTGGCACAGTCGCGAAGCCAAGTTCGACCTGCAACTGCACAGCGAGGAAGACCGTAACGGTCGCCTGAGCCTGTCGTTCGACTATGCCAGCGAGCTGTTTGACGCCACCACCATCGAGCGTCTGGCCGAGCATTTCAGCAACCTGCTGCGGACCATTTGCGAGCAGCCGGCCACCACCGTCGGCGACCTGCAACTGTTGACCGCGAGCGAGCACGATCAGCAAACCTCGTGGAGCGTCGCACCGTGCACACCGGCCAGCCAATGGCTGCCGGAACTGCTGAGCGAACAGGCACGCCTGACCCCGGAGCGCACCGCGCTGCTGTGGGACGGCGGCAGCCTGGGCTTCGCCGAACTGCACGCCCAGGCCAACCGCCTCGCACATTACCTGCGCGACAAGGGTGTCGGCCCGGACGTTTGCGTGGCCATCGCCGCCGAGCGTTCGCCGCAACTGTTGATCGGCCTGTTGGCGATCATCAAGGCCGGTGGTGCCTACGTGCCGCTGGACCCGGATTACCCGGCCGAACGCCTGGCGTACATGCTCGGCGACAGCGGCGTCGAATTGCTCCTGACCCAAACCGAATTGCTCGACCGGCTGCCGGCCACCGATGGCGTCAGCGTGATCGCCATGGATGCACTGCACCTGGAGAACTGGCCAAGCCAGGCGCCGGGCCTGCATCTGCACGGCGACAACCTTGCGTATGTGATTTACACCTCCGGCTCCACCGGCCAGCCGAAGGGCGTCGGCAACACCCACGCGGCGCTCGCCGAACGTCTGCAATGGATGCAGAACACCTATCGCCTGAACGACACCGACGTGCTGATGCAGAAGGCGCCGATCAGTTTTGACGTGTCGGTGTGGGAATGCTTCTGGCCGCTGATCACCGGGGCGCGTTTGCTGATTGCCGGGCCCGGTGAACACCGCGATCCGCAGCGCATTGCCCAACTGGTTCAGCAATACGGGGTGACCACGCTGCACTTTGTGCCGCCACTGCTTTCGCTGTTCATTGACGAGCCGCTCACCGCCGAATGCACCAGCCTGCGTCGTGTGTTCTCGGGCGGCGAAGCCTTGCCGGCGGAACTGCGCAACCGCGTGTTGGCGCAGCTGCCGGCCGTGCAACTTCACAACCGTTATGGCCCGACTGAAACCGCGATCAACGTCACTCATTGGCATTGCAGCACGGGCGATGGCGAGCGCTCGCCGATTGGCCGTCCGTTGGGCAACGTGATCTGCCGCGTGCTCGACAGTGAGCTCAACCTTGCGCCGGCCGGTGTGCCCGGTGAGTTGTGCATCAGCGGCATCGGTCTGGCCCGGGGGTATCTGGGGCGTCCGGCTCTGACCGCCGAACGTTTTGTCGTTGACCCGTTGGGCGAGCAGGGCGCACGTCTGTATCGCACCGGCGACCGCGCTCGTTGGACCGCCGATGGCGTGATCGAATACCTCGGCCGTCTTGATCAGCAGGTCAAACTGCGGGGCTTTCGCGTTGAACCGGAAGAAATCGAAGCACGTCTGCTGGCTCAAAACGGTGTTGCGCAAGCGGTGGTGTTGGTGCGCGAAACCGCCGCTGGCGGGCAGTTGATCGGTTACTACACGGCCAGCGAAACCAGTGAATCCGAGGATGCTCAAACCGCTCGCCTGAAAGCCGCGCTGGCGGCCGAGCTGCCGGAGTACATGGTCCCGGCGCAGCTGATGCGCCTTGACGAAATGCCCCTCGGCCCAAGCGGCAAACTCGACCGCCGTGCCTTGCCGGAACCGCAATGGCAGGTGCGCGAACACGTCGAGCCGGTGACTGAACTTGAGCAGCAGATCGCCGCGATCTGGCGTGAAGTGCTGAGCTTGAAGCAGATCGGTCTGCGCGACGACTTCTTCGCCCTCGGTGGCCACTCGCTGCTGGCCACGCAAATCATCTCCCGCACCCGTCAGGCCTGCGACGTCGAATTGCCGCTGCGCGCGTTGTTCGAAAACAGTGAGCTGGGGGCATTCTCCCGGCAGGTTCAACAGATTCAGGCCAGCGGCAACACCAACAAACAACCGCCGATTGAAAAGATCGACCGCAGCCAACCGGTGCCACTGTCCTATTCCCAGCAACGCATGTGGTTCCTCTGGCAGATGGAGCCGGACAGCCCGGCCTACAACGTCGGCGGCATGGCGCGGTTGCGCGGGGTGCTGGACATCGGGCGCTTCGAGACGGCGTTGCAAGCGCTGATCAAGCGTCACGAAACCTTGCGCACCACGTTCCCGAGCATCGACGGCGTGGCGCAACAGCGCGTGCACCCGGAAACCGGGATGCGCATGGACTGGAAAGATTTTTCCGCGCTGGACGCCGACTTGCGCGAACAGCGGGTGCAGGCACTGGCCGACAGCGAAGCGCATCAACCCTTCGATCTGGAAACCGGACCGCTGCTGCGCGCCTGCCTGGTCAAGACCGCCGAGCAGGAACATTACCTGGTGCTGACCCTGCACCACATCGTCACCGAAGGCTGGGCGATGGACATTTTCGCCCGGGAACTCAGTGCGCTTTACGAAGCGTTCGTCGATGACCGCGAATCGCCACTGGCGCCGCTGCCGGTGCAATACCTCGATTACAGCGTCTGGCAGCGTCAGTGGCTGGAATCCGGCGAGCGTCAGCGCCAGCTCGACTACTGGACCGCGCAACTGGGCCGCGAACATCCGCTGCTGGAATTGCCCGCTGACCGTCCGCGTCCTGCGGTGCAAAGCCATCAGGGCGAGCTGTTCCGTTTCGACCTGAGCGATGATCTCGCGGCACGGGTCCGCGCCTTCAACGCGCAAAACGGCCTGACCCTGTTCATGACCATGACCGCCGCGCTGGCCGTGCTGCTTTACCGCTACAGCGGCCAGACCGACCTGCGCATCGGCGCGCCGGTGGCCAACCGTATTCGCCCGGAAAGCGAAGGGCTGATCGGTGCGTTCCTCAACACCCAAGTGCTGCGTTGCCAGCTCGACGGGCAGATGTCCGTTGGCGAACTGTTCGAGCAGGTGCGCCACACCGTGATCGAAGGCCAGTCTCATCAAGACCTGCCGTTCGATCATCTGGTTGAAGCGTTGCAGCCACCGCGCAGCGCTGCGTACAACCCGCTGTTCCAGGTGATGTGCAACGTGCAGCGCTGGGAATTCCAGCAGAGCCGTACGCTGGCCGGCATGACGGTCGAATACCTGGCGAACGATGCGCGAGCGACCAAGTTCGACCTCAATCTGGAAGTGACCGACCTCGATCATCGGTTGGGTTGCTGCCTGACTTACAGCACCGACCTGTTCGATGAACCGCGCATTGCGCGCATGGCCGGGCACTGGCGCAATCTGCTGGAAGCGTTGCTCGCCGATCCGCAACAGCGCCTCAGTGAACTGCCGTTGCTCGAAACCACGGAACAGCAAAAGCTGCTCGACAGCCTGGGCATCGAACCGGGTGAACATCGACTGGATCAGTGCATCCATCACCTGTTCAGCGAACAGGCGCTGGTGCGCAAGGATGCGCCGGCGCTGACGTTCGCCGGGCAAACCCTGAGCTACGCCGAACTCGACAGCCGCGCCAATCGCCTGGCCTGGATGCTGCGCGAACGGGGTGTCGGGCCGCAGGTTCGCGTCGGTCTGGCACTTGAGCGATCGCTGGAAATGGTCATCGGCCTGCTGGCGATCCTCAAGGCGGGTGGCGCCTACGTGCCGCTCGATCCGGAATACCCGCTCGATCGCCTGCATTACATGATCGAAGACAGCGGCATCGGTTTGCTGCTCAGCGATGCGGCGATGTTCCAGGCCCTGGGTGATCTGCCGACAACTGTCAGTCGCTGGTGCCTCGAAGATGACGCTGCCGAATTGGCCAACTACCCGGCCACCGAGCTGCCGTTCATCAGCCTGCCGCAGCATCAGGCGTACCTGATTTACACCTCCGGCTCCACCGGCAAGCCGAAAGGCGTGGTGGTGTCCCACGGTGAAATTGCCATGCACTGCCAAGCGGTGATCGAGCGTTTCGGCATGCGTGCGGACGACTGCGAACTGCACTTCTATTCGATCAACTTCGACGCCGCGACCGAGCGTCTGCTGGTGCCGTTGTTGAGCGGTGCGCAAGTGGTCTTGCGCGCTCAAGGGCAGTGGGACGCAGAAGAAATCTGCGGATTGATCCGTCGCCACAACATCAACATCCTCGGCTTCACCCCAAGCTATGGCAGCCAACTGGCGCAGTGGCTGGCGACTCAGGGTGAAACCTTGCCGGTGCGCATGTGCATCACCGGCGGTGAAGCGCTGACCGGCGAGCACTTGCAGCGCATTCGCGCAGCGTTCAAACCGAGCCTGTTCTTCAACGCCTACGGCCCGACGGAAACGGTGGTCATGCCGTTGGCCAGTCTTGCACCGCAGCAGCTTGAAGAAGGGTTGGGCAGTGTGCCGATCGGCAGCGTGATCGGTGCTCGCGTGGCCTACATTCTCGATGCCGATCTGGCACTGGTGCCGCAAGGCGCAACCGGTGAGTTGTACGTCGGCGGTGCCGGTCTGGCCCAGGGTTATCACGACCGTCCGGGCATCACGGCGGAACGCTTCGTGGCCAACCCGTTTGCAGCGGATGGCGGGCGGATTTATCGCACCGGCGACCTCGTGCGGCAGCGCGCCGACGGTCTGGTGGAATACCTCGGCCGCATCGACCATCAAGTGAAAATCCGCGGTTTCCGCATCGAACTGGGCGAGATCGAAACCCGCCTGCTGGACCATGATTCGATCCGTGACGCGGTGGTGCTGGCGCTGGACGCCCCGAGCGGTAAACAACTGGTCGGCTATCTGGTCACCGAAGTGGCTGAGCAGGACGAAGCGCATCAAGCCCAATTGCGCGAAGCCCTCAAGGCTCACCTGAAATCGCAATTGCCGGAATACATGGTGCCGACGCATCTGATCCTGCTGGCGAGCATGCCGCTGACTGCCAACGGCAAACTCGACCGTCGCGCACTGCCGGCACCGGACCCTGAGCTGAATCGTCAGGACTATGTGGCGCCAAGCAACGAGCTGGAGCTGACATTGGCGCAGATCTGGTGCGAAGTGCTGAACGTCGCGCAGGTCGGCCTCAACGACAACTTCTTCGAACTAGGTGGCGACTCGATCCTGTCGATCCAGGTGGTCAGCCGCGCGCGGCAGCAGGGCATTCACTTCAGCCCGCGTGACCTGTTCCAGCACCAGACTGTTCAAACACTCGCCGCTGTGGCCAGCCGCACCGAGCAGGTGACGGCCGAGCAGGGTTTGCTCACCGGCGAATCGCGTCTGACCCCGATCCAGCACTGGTTCTTCGACACCGACATGCCCGAGCGTCAGCACTGGAACCAGGTGTTGTTGCTGGAACCGACCGTTGCGCTGGAACCTCATCGCCTGGAGCAAGCGCTGCTGGCGGTGATCGAGCAGCACGACGCCTTGCGCCTGCGCTTCACCGAGGCGAGCGGCGCATGGACGGCGGCGCACCAGAAGGTGGGAGACGCTCCCGTGTTGTGGCAAGTGCATGTGTCGGCGATGGATAAATGCGCGGCTTTGTTTGCCGATGCCCAGCGCAGCCTCGACCTCGAACAGGGGCCGTTGATGCGGGTGCTGCTGATCGATGGTCCCGAGGGCCAGCAACGGCTGTTCTTCGCGATCCATCACTTGGTGGTGGACGGTGTTTCCTGGCGTGTATTGCTGGACGATCTGCAAACGGTGTATCGCCAACTGGCGGCTGGGCAGTCGGTGAAACTGCCGGCGAAAACCAGCGCCTTCAAGGATTGGGCGGCCCGTTTGCAGGCGTATGCCGGCAGCGAATCCCTGCGTGAAGAACTGAGCTGGTGGCAGTCGCAGCTGGCCGGCCCGAGCGTCGAATTGCCGTGTGATCGCCCTGAGGGCGGCCGGCAGAATCGTCATGCGCAAACCGTCAGCGTACGCCTCGACAGCGAGTTCACTCGCCAGTTGCTGCAACAGGCACCGAGCGCCTATCGCACCCAGGTCAACGACCTGTTGCTGACGGCATTGGCCCGCGTGCTTTGCCGCTGGACCGGTGACGAATCGGCGTTGATTCAACTCGAAGGCCACGGCCGCGAGACGCTGTTCGACGAGATCGACCTGACCCGCACCGTCGGCTGGTTCACCAGTGCCTACCCGCTGCGTCTGACCCCGCTGAACGTTGAAGAAGCTGCGGGACAGGGCGCCTCGATCAAGGCAATCAAGGAACAACTGCGTAGCGTGCCGCACAAAGGCCTGGGTTATGGCGTGCTGCGTTACCTCGCCGACGACCTGTGCCGCGAGGCCATGGCCGCATTGCCGGCAGCGCCGATCACTTTCAACTACCTTGGCCAGTTCGACCAGAGCTTCGGCGCGGACGCGTTGTTCCGTCCGCTGGATGAGCCGATCGGTGCCGCCCACGATCCACGAGCGCCGCTGCCTAACGAGCTGAGCGTCGACAGTCAGGTCTACGGCGGCGAATTGGTGCTGCGCTGGACCTTCAGCGCCGAGCGCCACGATCCGCAAACCATCAGTGAACTGGCGGACGCCTACCTCGGCGAATTGCAGAGCCTGATCGTGCATTGCCTGCGTGACGAGGCGGGCGGCCTGACGCCGTCGGACTTCCCGCTGGCGAAGCTGACCCAGCCGCAACTCGACGCACTGCCGATTCCGGCCGCCGCCATCGAAGACGTCTACCCGCTGACCCCGATGCAGGAAGGCATGCTGCTGCACACCTTGCTCGAACCGGGCACCGGCCTCTATTACATGCAGGACCGCTACCGCATCAACAGTGCGCTCGATCCGCAACGTTTTGCCGAGGCCTGGCAAGCGGTGATCGCCCGTCACGAAGCCTTGCGCGCATCGTTCTGCTGGAACGTTGGCGAAGACATGCTGCAGGTTATCCACAAGCCGGGCAGCACGCCGATCGAGTCCCTCGACTGGACGGCAATCGCCGAGGCCGAGCAAGAACCGAAGTTGCAGGCGTTGCTGAAAAGCGAGCGTGAAGCCGGGTTCGATCTGCTGAATCAGGCACCGTTCCACCTGCGTTTGATCAAGGTTGGCGAAGCGCGCTACTGGTTCATGATGAGCAACCACCACATCCTCATCGATGCCTGGTGCCGCTCGTTGCTGATGAACGATTTCTTTGAGATCTACACCGCGTTGGGTGAAGGTCGCGAAGCTCAGCTACCTGTGCCGCCGCGCTACCGCGACTACATCGGCTGGCTGCAACGCCAGAGCCTGGCCGAAGCGCGGCAGTGGTGGAAAACCAACCTGCAAGGCTTCGAACGGACCACGCCGATCCCGAGCGACCGGCCGTTCCTGCGTGAACATGCCGGCGACAGCGGCGGCATGATCGTCGGCGACCGCTACACCCGACTCGATGCCCGCGACGGTGCGCAACTGCGTGAACTGGCGCAGGCCCATCAACTGACCATCAACACCTTCGCCCAAGCGGCGTGGGCCCTGGTGCTGCGGCGCTTGAGCGGTGATCGCGACGTGCTGTTCGGCGTCACGGTGGCCGGGCGCCCGGTGGAAATGCCGGAGATGCAACGCACCGTCGGGCTGTTCATCAACAGCATCGCGCTGCGGGTGAAGATGCCGGAAGACGACCAGCGTTGCAGTGTTCGCCAGTGGCTGAGCGGCTTGCTCGACAGCAACATGCAACTGCGCGAGTACGAATACCTGCCGCTGGTGAGCATTCAGGAAAACAGCGAATTGCCGAAGGGCCAACCGCTGTTCGACAGCCTGTTTGTGTTCGAAAACGCGCCGGTGGAAGTCTCGGTACTGGACCGTGCGCAGAGCCTCAACGCGACCTCGGATTCGGGCCGCACCCACACCAACTTCCCGCTGACGGCGGTGTGCTATCCGGGCGATGACCTGGGTTTGCACCTGTCTTACGACCAGCGTTATTTCGATGAGTCGACCGTTGAACGCATGCTCGGTGAGTTCAAGCGCCTGTTGCTGGCACTGGTCGAAGGTTTCCATGGCGACATGGCGGACTTGCCGCTGCTGGGTGCCGAGGAACAGGATTTCCTGATCCACGGCTGCAACCAGAGCGAACACGATTACCCGTTGGAGCAGAGCTACGTTGCGTTGTTTGAAGCGCAGGTTGCGCAGCATCCGCAACGGATCGCCGCCAGTTGCCTCGATCAGCAACACAGCTACGCCGAACTGAACCAGCGCAGCAACCGTCTTGGTCATGCGCTGAAGGCAGCCGGTGTCGGGCTGGATCAGCCGGTGGCGTTGCTGGCTGAACGCAACCTCGATCTGCTCGGAATGATCATCGGCAGCTTCAAGGCCGGCGCGGGTTATCTGCCGCTGGATCCGGGGCTGCCGAGTCAGCGCCTGAGCCGGATCATCGACCTGAGCCGCACGCCGTTGCTGGTCTGCACCCAGGCCTGTCGCGAACAGGCGGTGGCGTTGCTGGAGGAGTTCGGTTGCGCCAATCGGCCACGGTTGCTGGTGTGGGAGGAGGTGCAGGCGAGCGAAGTGTCGGTGGCGAATCCGGGCATCTACAGCGGCCCGGACAACCTTGCCTACGTGATTTACACCTCGGGTTCGACCGGCCTGCCCAAAGGTGTGATGGTCGAGCAGCGCGGCATGCTCAACAACCAATTGAGCAAGCGGCCGTACCTGAACCTCAGCGATGCCGATGTGATCGCCCAGACCGCTTCGCAAAGCTTCGACATTTCGGTCTGGCAGTTCCTTGCCGCACCGTTGTTCGGCGCGCGGGTGGACATCGTGCCGAACACCATTGCCCACGATCCGCAGGGCTTGTTGGCGCATGTATCGGTTCAGGGCATCACCGTGCTGGAAAGCGTGCCGTCGCTGATTCAGGGCATGCTCGCCCAGGAACGCATGAGCCTCGACGGCCTGCGCTGGATGCTGCCGACCGGTGAAGCGATGCCGCCGGAACTCGCCCATCAATGGTTGCTGCGCTACCCGGACATCGGGCTGGTGAATGCTTACGGGCCGGCGGAATGTTCGGACGACGTGGCGTTCTTCCGTGTCGACATGGCGTCGACTCGCGGCAGTTACTTGCCGATTGGCACGCCGACCGACAACAACCGTTTGTACCTGCTCGATGGCGCGCTGGACCTGGTGCCGCTGGGTGCGGTGGGCGAGTTGTGCGTGGCCGGCACCGGGGTCGGGCGCGGTTATGTCAGCGATCCGTTGCGTACCGCGCAGGTGTTTGTGCCGAACCCGTTTGGCGCGCCGGGTGATCGTTTGTATCGCACCGGCGACCTTGCCCGTCGTCGCAGTGACGGCGTACTGGAGTACGTTGGGCGCATCGACCATCAGGTGAAAATTCGCGGCTACCGCATCGAACTGGGTGAAATCGAAGCGCGTCTGCATGAGCAGCCGGAAGTGCGCGAAGCGGCGGTTGGTGTGCAGGAAGGCGTGAACGGCAAGCATCTGGTTGGCTATTTGGTCGCGACTGATTCGTCACTTCATCCGACTGAACGCCTGGAACGTATCAAGCAGCGCCTGCGCGCCGAGCTGCCGGAATACATGGTGCCGCTGCACTGGTTGTGGCTGGAGCGGATGCCGCTCAATGCCAACGGCAAACTGGACCGCAAGGCGCTGCCGGCGCTGGAGATCGGCCAGTTGCAGAGCCAGGATTATCAGGCGCCGCGTAATGAACTGGAGCAGACGTTGGCGGGTATCTGGGCCGAGGTGTTGAAGGTCGAAAAGGTCGGTGTGCGCGACAACTTCTTCGAGTTGGGCGGGCATTCGCTGCTGGCGACGCAGATTGCGTCGCGGGTGCAGAAAGCCCTGCAACGGGATGTGCCGCTGCGGGCGATGTTCGAGTGCAGCACGGTGGAGGAATTGGCGGAGTACATCGATGGGTTGGCGGCGAGTGATATCACCGAGGACAAGGTCGATCGGTTGAATGACTTGATGGCGGAGTTGGAGGGGCTGTAATTCTCTAGCGTCTGTAAGGGCCTATTCGCCAGCAGGCTGGCTCCCACATTTGAACTGTGTTCGCAGAACAAAATGTGGGAGACAGCCTGCTGGCGATGGGGCCTCTTAAAGCACCACAAGGTTGACTGTGGAACCACAGCAGCACAGTCTCCCTGCTCCGGTTTTCACAAAGGAAAAAGCCAATGCCCTTCGTTACGATTGACGGACAACCCCTTCACTACATCGATCAAGGCACCGGCCCTGCCGTATTGCTCGCCGGCAGCTACCTCTGGGACCAAACCATGTGGGCGCCGCAGATCGCCGCCCTGTCGCAGCAATACCGGGTCATCGCCCTGGACCTGTGGGGCCACGGTGAGTCAGGCTCGCTACCCGAAGGCACGCAATCACTGGATGACATTGCACGTCAGGCGCTGGCCTTGCTCGATCATCTGCACATCGACCGTGTCACGCTGGTCGGTCTTTCCGTCGGTGGCATGTGGGGCGTGCGTCTGGCGCTGTCGGTTCCACAGCGTATCAACGGCCTGGTGCTGATGGACACTTACGTCGGCGTCGAACCTGAACCCACCCGCCAATACTATTTTTCGCTGTTCAAACAGATCGAAGACAGCGGCGTGATTGCACCGCAACTGCTCGACATCGTCGTGCCGATTTTCTTCCGTCCGGGCATCGACCCGCAGTCGGCGCTGTATCAGGATTTCCGCGCAAAACTGGCGGCACTGCCGCCAGAGCGTCTGCGCGAAAGTATCGTGCCGATGGGGCGGATCACATTTGGGCGCGATGATGTGTTGCCGCGCCTGGGCGAGCTGGAGGCTGAGGCCACGCTGGTGATGTGTGGTGATCAGGACAAGCCGCGACCACCGTCGGAAACCATTGAAATGGCCGAGTTGATCGGTTGCCCTTATGTGCTGGTGCCGGAGGCGGGGCATATCTCCAATCTGGAGAATCCGCGGTTTGTGACCGAAGTGTTGCTGGAGTTTCTAGCCCGGAGAAATTAGTCGGTTGTAGCGCCCCCATCGCGAGCAGGCTCGCTCCCACATTGGAATGCAATCCTCCTGTGGGAGCGAGCCTGCTCGCGATGGGGGCGGTGAGGTCACTAAACCTCTGAAAAAAACTACTTCGGCCCGAGAATCTTCACCAGCTTGTCCGGCGACGGCGCGCCTTGCTGCTGTTGCAGCTCGCCCTTGTCGTCCATGTAGAAAATCGTTGGCGTGGCCTGCAACTCCAGGTCTTCCATCAACTGCATGTTCGCCGCCAGTTTCGCCTGAATCGCCGGCGGTACTTCTTTCAGCGCCTTCAGCGTACTGGCCTTGCCAGCCCCTTCGTGGTCTTGCAGGGCTTTTTGCGGATCCTTGGCGGCCAGCAATGCCGCGGATTTGCCCGGGCTGTCTTCACGAATGATACCGACCATGATGTGCCGCAGCTGCACCTTGCCGGCCTTCACCCACGGCCGCGCCTGTTCCCAGAACACGTTGCAGTAAGGGCAGTTCGGATCGCTGAACAGGTACACCACGCGTGGCGCATCCTTGTTGCCGTCACCGATCCAGTTGCTCGTTTCCATCTTGCCCCAGATTTCCTTGGCCATCGGCGCGTACACCAGTTTCTGCAACGGCGCGCTGCTCAGGTCTTTGCCGTCGGCGTCGTACAAATTGCCCAGCAACACATGTTTGCCATCCGGCGTCAGGTACAGCGCCATGCCACGGTTCTGGTACTGCGCGGCATAACCGCGCAAGCCATCGGGCGCATCGAACTGGCCGACGATTTTCGCGCCCTTGGCTTCGATCTTCTTGATCGCTTCGGGCAATTCTTCGGCAGCCTGTACCGACGGCAGGTGCAGCAGGGCAGCGCCCAGGGTCAGCGTCAGCAGGTGGCGGAGGCGGGGCATGGCAGTTTCCTTGAAGAAGTGGACGGTGTGGCCGGATTCGGGGTGTCAAAGTTTTCCAGGGCGCGGGCCAGGCTGGCGTCCGACAGTTCGCCCAGGTGACTGCCCAGCAAGCGACCGTCAGGGCTATAGAACAGCGTAGTCGGCAATGCCATCGAACCGACGGCCTGACCCAATCGGCCGCTGCCGTCGAACAACACGTTGGACAGGCTCAGGCCCTGGGTTTCCAGAAAGGTGCTGACGCTTTGCATGCTTTCCGCCTGATTGACGAACAGGAAAGTCAGGTCCGGGCGGTGTTGCTGAGCGTTTTCCAGCACCGGCATTTCCCGGCGGCACGGCGGGCACCAGGTGGCCCAGAGATTGATCACCAGCGGCCCGCCCTTGTAATCCGCCAGTTGCACCGTTTCACCGGCGGCATTGCGCAGGGTGATGTCCGGCAGGCGCGTGCCTTGTTCGTAAATGCTCAGGGAGAACGTCGCGAGCAGCCAGAAAGCCAGGCCACTGGCCACGCCAAAGCCCAGTGGGCGACGTAAACCCGGTTGACGCCAGCCTCGATACACCGCGGCCAGCAGCAGCGCGATCACACCCGGCCAGGCGAGAAAACCACCGTCGCGCAGGTCGATGACTTGCCACGGATCGTCGCGATAGTGCTTCCAGTACAGCGCGACGAAACTGATTCGGGCCGCCAGCATACCCAGCAGGAACAGGCTGAACAGCACCGACTCGGGATTTTCACCGCCACGCTTGGCCGCCCGCCAGCCGACAAACGTCGCCAGCGCCAGGGCACTGATCAGCAGCAGGTGGTTAAGCGCGATGGCAAACGTGCCGAGGGTAAAAGTCAGCATTAACGGGCGTCTCGGGTGGTGGTCCAGCGTTGCAGGAAGGTGTCGGCATCGACCTCGCCGGTGATGCGCTGGCTGCGACGCTCGATGCCATCGGCGCCGATCCACAGAAAACTCGGTGGCCCCGGCACTTTATAACGGCCAAGCAGTTCGCGGCTGGCGGCATTGTCGGCGGTGACGTCCAGCCGTAGCAAGCGCACATCGCTCAAGGCGTCGAGCACACGGGGTTGGCCGAACACCTGTTTTTCCATGACCTTGCACGACACGCACCAATCGGCGTAGTAGTCCAGCAGCACCCATTGGCCCTGAGCTTGTGCGGCATCGAGCTCCCGTTGCAGAGCGGCCGGGTCCTTGATTGTGGTGAAAGCCTCGTGGCCGACGGGGCGGGCGACATTGCCCGCATTGGCGGCGCTATAGACCTGCAGCGGTTTCAACAGGTCATCACCGCCGCCCGCCGCACCGATCATCAACAGACTGCCCCAAAGGCCGAGCAACAATGAGCTGGCACCGAACAGATGCGCGACTCGCCCGAAACCTTGTGACTGCTTCCAAGCGCTGTAGGCGGCAATCAGTAACAACGCACCGCACAGACCGATCCACAGCGATTCATCCAGTACCGGCCGCAACATCAACAACGCGGTGGCGAGGAACAGGAAGCCGAACACGCCTTTGAGCAGGTTCATCCAGGCCCCGGGTTTGGGCAGGAAGCGGTTGCCGACGGTCACCAGCAACAACAGCGGCACACCGATGCCGATGCCCATGGCAAACAGAATCAACCCGCCGTGCAGCGCATTGCCGCTTTGCGCGATGTAGAGCAGGGCGCCGGCCAGCGGGGCGGTCATGCACGGACCGACCAGCAGACCGGACAGCGCGCCCAGCACACCGGCGCCGATCAGGCTGCCACCGCGCTGATTGCGCGAGACGTTTTCCAGCCGATCGCGCACGGCGACCGGCAGTTGCAGCTCGAAGAAGCCGAACATCGGCAACGCCAGCAGCACAAACACCGCGGCGAAACTGCCCAGCAACCAAGGGTTTTGCAGCAGTGCCTGCAAATTCGCACCGAGCAACGCCGCCAGAACGCCCATCGCCGCATACACCAGCGCCATGCTCACGACATAACTGGTGGCCAAGGCAAATCCGCGTTTGGGCGTCGCGCCACTGCCGACGATCATACCGGCCAGAATCGGCAGCATCGGCAACGAGCAAGGGGTGAAGGCCAGCAGCAGGCCCAAACCGAAGAACACCAACAAGCTCCAGCCCAGCGCCCGTTGTTGCAGGCTGCTGGCCAAGGCTTGATCCGGCGCTTCATTGGCCGCCGAAGCGACAGCGCTGCCGCCCAGGTCCACGACCTGGGTTTGCGGCGGATAACACAACCCGGCATCGGCGCAGCCCTGGAAGCCGACCTTGATCTGGCCGGTCGCGCCCGCCGGGATCTTCAGCTCCAGACCCTGGCGATAAACCGGCTGTTCGCCGAAAAATTCATCACTGTGAGACTCGCCTTCGGGTAACGCAGGATGCTGTTCGGCGGGCAATCCATCGAATTTCAGGCGTTTCTGATAAAGGTAATAACCGTCGGTGATCTGCCAATAGAGCTGTGTTTCGCCTGATTCGAGACGCTCGGAGGTGAAGACGAACGCTTTTTCCACTGGCAGGAATTCAGGTTTGGTTTCGAACGGATTGGTCCCTGCCTGGGCCAGACCCGAGATCAAGAGAGCAAAAAACAAAAACAATCGACGCATTGGGTAAGCCTTGTCCCTGTGCAAGTGAGGTGCACAATGTGGGGCGGCGATTAACCGATGATTAACCGTGACGGCCTTGTGACAAAGGCACTTGCGGCATAATGTCCGCTTAATCGGCCGCCGGCCTAATCACCTTTTTTTCAACAGGTCTCACCATGCACGTACTGGTTTGCGAAGACGATGAGCTGATCGCCAGCGGCATTGTCGCCGGCCTCACTGCCCAGGGCCTGACGGTGGAGCACGTCAACACTGCCTCGAAGGCCCGGGCCATGCTCAAGGTCGCCGAGTTCGACGTGATGGTGCTCGACCTTGGTTTGCCGGATGAAGACGGGCTCAAGCTGTTGCAGCAGTTGCGCCATCATGGCCTGGAGATTCCGGTGCTGATCCTCACCGCCCGGGATTCGGTGACCGACCGCGTCGACGGCCTGCAAGCGGGCGCTGACGATTACCTGCTCAAGCCGTTCGACCTGCGCGAACTCGCCGCACGCCTGCACACGTTGTTGCGACGGGTGGCGGGGCGCAGCGTCAACCTGATCGAACACGGTCGGTTGACGTACGACCCGAGCAGCCGCGAAACCATGCTTGGCGGTCAGCCGGTGGATCTTTCCCGTCGCGAACAGTCACTGTTGCAAGCCTTGTTGCACAACCGTGGCCGGGTGCTGTCCACCGAGCAGTTGAAAGACAGCGTCTATGGGTTCAACGACGAACTGGAAAGCAACGCCCTCAACGTGCATATCCATCACCTGCGGCGCAAACTGGGTAATGGCATTGTCGAGACCGTGCGCGGCCTGGGCTATCGCCTGGGGCCGGCCGATGATGGAGAGGAAGTGAAAAAGTGATGAGCCTGCGTTTGCGCCTGAGCCTGACGCTCGGCGCCGCATTTGCGCTGATCTGGGCCCTGGCAGCGGCCTGGATGCTCAGCGACCTGCGCAACCAGATGATGTTTTCCCTCGACCAGCGGCTGGTGGCGTCGGCGCGCATGGTCGCCGGCCTGATGGAGCAACTGCCGCCGTTGCCGACCAAGGGCGAGGGCACCCATTTCAGTGCGGAACAACTGAATATTCCGGGCGGGATGGCGTGTCAGGTCAGCTCGCTGCGCGGCGAAATCCTCGCCCGCAGCCACACCGATCCACAACAAACACTGCAAGCCGAGAAAATGGGCTTCCACGATCAGATGATCGACGGCGCGCCGTGGCGCAGTTTCACCCTGGCCCGTGGCGATCTGCGCATCACCACGGCGGATCGGCAGATCGAACGTGAAGCGCTCAACATGTCGATCCTGCTGGCCGCTTCGGTGCCGGTGGGCGTGGCGTTACTCGGTTGCCTGTGCCTGCTGTGGCTGGGGATAGGCCAGGGTTTGGCGCCGTTGAACCGCATGCGCGATGCCTTGATGCGTCGCAGCGCCGACTCGCTGGAACCCCTGCAGATTCAGCCGCTGCCCAGCGAACTGCAGCCGTTGCTGGACACCCAAAATCAGCTGTTCCAGCGCATTGGCAAGACTATCGAGCGCGAACGTCGATTGACCGGCGACGCGGCCCACGAATTGCGCAGCCCGCTGACGGCGATCAAAACCCACCTGCAAGTGGCACGCATGACCGATGGCGCGGCACGGGATCAGTCCCTGGCGCGGGCCGAAGAGGGCGCCGACCGTCTGCACCGCACGCTTGAGCAATTGTTGTTGCTGGCGCGGGTCGAGGGCAGTCTGTCGTTCGACGACGGTGTGCAATGCAGCGCCGAGCAAGTGGCGAAACTGGCGATTCAGGATGCCGCCAGTGGTGATCGTCAGCGGATCCAATTCAAGCTGCCGCCGAAGCTCTCCCACGCGCCGGTGCAAATGCCGGCGGTGCTGTCGATCGCGGCGTTGCGCAACCTGCTGGACAACGCCCTGCGCCATACCCCGAACGACGGTGCGGTAGAACTGAGCCTGGTAACCACCGGCAACCGCGTGCAGTTCGTCGTGCGCGACCATGGGCCGGGCATTGCCGAAGACGACCTGCAACACCTGACTCAACGCTTCTGGCGCAACGGACAGAGCACCGGCTGCGGTCTGGGGTTGGCAATTGTCCAGGCGATTGTTCAGCGTTGTGGCTGCACGCTGCATTTCGACAGCCGGCCAGATGGCTTGCGGGTTGAGCTGACGATGCCGCTGCAACAAATCTGACCATCACAATCCCCCTGTAGGAGCCGGCTTGCTGGCGATTGCATCGACTGGGTCTGCCTGACTCACCGAGGTGTATGCATCGCCAGCAAGCCGGCTCCTACAGGAATCTGTGTTGCACATCAAATGTAACGTCTCGCCATTGGCATTTCGACGGCCACCAGCGCTATCGTCCCCGGCAGCTTTTTCTCAATGGATTGAGGTTACAGCGCCATGGAAACCCCCCTACACATCCGCAAGGCAACCCCCGCCGACGCCGGGATCATCAGCCGGATCGTCGAGCGTTCCATCCGCGTCGGCTGCGCGCTCGACCATCGCAACGACCCGCAAACCGTCGCCACCTGGACCCACAACAAAACCGTCGAACACATTCAACCGTGGCTGACCGACCAACGGCTGTACCTGAACATCGCCCTGTTGCAGGACAAACCGGTCGGCGTCGCGATGGCGGCGATCAGCGGCAAGCTTGCGTTCTGTTACGTGCAGCCGGAATGGTTTCGTCGTGGCGCCGGGCAAGCGCTGGTGCGCGACCTTGAAGGCTGGCTGATCGGTAACGGGCTGGCTCAGGTACGACTCAACAGCACCCGGACCAGTGAAGCCTTTTACCGGCATCTGGGTTATCAGCCCTGTGCCGAAACCTTCACCGTAGCCGGGCTTCGCGCCATCCCCATGCACAAGGGCCTGACCCCGCCTTCATAGAAAGCCGGGCAAGGGTCTAAATCCTCGGCGCCCTGATGCGTTTCCAGAACAGGAAAACCTTATTGAGGGGTCGAGAGATGTCAGTCGCTACCAGCCTTATGGAAGATCAGTCGGCCCGGATCGCTCCGGCGCCGGCCGAAACGCTTTATCAGTTCAACGAATCGCCATTGCTGGCGCGCCAGAGCCAGCAGGAGTCGAATGCCCGCAGCTACCCGCGACGCATTCCCCTGGCACTCAAGCGCGCGAAGGGCATTTATGTCGAAGACGTCGAGGGCCGCAGCTTCATCGACTGCCTGGCCGGCGCCGGAACGCTGGCCCTGGGGCATAACCATCCGGTGGTGATCGAAGCGATCCAGCAAGTGCTGACCGATGAACTGCCGTTGCACACCCTCGACCTGACCACCCCGGTCAAGGATCAATTCGTCCAGGACCTGTTCGGTCTGCTGCCGCCAGCCTTGGCTGCGCAAGCGAAAATCCAGTTCTGCGGCCCGACCGGCACCGACGCCGTGGAAGCCGCTTTGAAATTGGTGCGCACCGCCACCGGGCGCAGCACTGTGCTGTCGTTTCAGGGCGGTTATCACGGCATGAGCCAGGGCGCGCTGAGCCTGATGGGCAGCCTGGGGCCGAAAAAACCGTTGGGCGCATTGCTCAGCAGTGGCGTGCAGTTCATGCCGTATCCCTACGATTACCGTTGCCCGTTCGGCCTCGGCGGCGCGCAAGGCGTGCAGGTCAACCTGAACTACCTGGAAAACCTGCTGAACGATCCCGAGGCGGGTGTGCAATTGCCGGCGGCAGTGATTGTCGAGGCTGTTCAGGGCGAGGGCGGGGTGATCCCGGCCGATCTCGATTGGTTGCGTGGTCTGCGTCGCATCACCGAAAAGGCGGGTGTGGCGTTGATCGTCGACGAAATCCAGAGCGGTTTCGCCCGCACCGGCAAGATGTTTGCTTTCGAGCACGCCGGGATCATTCCGGATGTGGTGGTGATGTCCAAGGCCATCGGCGGCAGCTTGCCGCTGGCGGTGGTGGTGTATCGCGACTGGCTCGACACCTGGTTGCCGGGCGCGCATGCCGGGACCTTCCGTGGCAACCAAATGGCCATGGCGGCGGGCTCCGCAGTGATGCGTTACCTGACCGAGCACAAGGTTTGCGAACACGCTGCCGCCATGGGCGAGCGCTTGAGCGAACACTTGCGCATTCTTCAGCGGGACTTCCCGCAATTGGGCGATATTCGCGGTCGTGGCTTGATGCTTGGCGTCGAACTGGTTGACCCGACCGGCGTGCCGGATGTGCAAGGTCATCCACCGATCTTCGCTCGACTGGCGCCGCTGGTGCAGCGTGAATGCCTCAAACGTGGGTTGATTCTTGAGCTGGGCGGCCGGCATGGCGGTGTGGTGCGCTTCCTGCCGCCGCTGGTGATTACCGCTGCGGAAATCGATCGGGTGGCGGAGATTTTTGGTCGGGCGATGGCCGCGGCCACTGCCAACCTCTAAATTTTCCGGGCCCCGCAACGTTCTTTCTACATAACGGCTGCGCACGCAGTGCAGCCCACCCTTACAGCGATGGAGAGACACCATGACGTCAGTATTCGACCGCGAGGACATCCTCTTTCAGGTCGTGGTCAACCACGAAGAGCAGTACTCGATCTGGCCCGACTACAAGGCCGTGCCGGAGGGCTGGCGCACCGTGGGCAAGAGTGGCCTGAAAAAGGAATGCCTGGCTTACATCGAAGAAACCTGGACCGATATGCGTCCGTTGAGTTTGCGCAAGAAGATGGAAGAGCAGGCGACTGTGGCTCACTGAAGTCTTCGCGCAAAAAGAAGCCCGCTGGACCGATAAGGTCAGCGGGCTTTTTTACGTCTGCACGTTGTGACGTCGAGCGCGGAACCTGTAGGAGCCGGCTTGCTGGCGATGGCTGTGTATCAGGCGCCTTTTTTGAGGGTGTACATATCCATTGCTGCGGTAACGGCCGCTAATGGTTTCGCCCTTACGGCGAGTCCCTTTTTCAAACGCCAAAAAGGAACCAAAAGGCTTTGCCCCTGACGTACGGCCCTTCGCCTAGGCTCAGGGTACCCTCGCTCCGGTCCTGCTCCGTGGGCCCGCCGCCATCGGCCATCCATGGCCGGGGGCGGCTACCGCGGCATCCTTGCCGCGGTGCCCACTGCGCAGAACCTCCACTCGGCCTCCCGACGGGGCAGATCAAAATCAAAAGCCAAAGCAACGCAAAGCAAAAACGAGGCGGCCTGCGAGCCGACCTGTCTCTATGACCGGACGCATTCCCCTGTAGGAGCCAGCTTGCTGGCGATTGCGGTGGGTCATCCAATATATTTATTGACTGGACGGACGCCATCGCCAGCAAGCCGGCTCCTACAGGGGATCGTGTACATTCCGAACACATACGCATTACCCCGTAGGAGCCAGCTTGCCAGCGATGGTCGTCAACGATAACGCGGGCTGTCTGAATGAACGCGTCGCCCAGACACCTTTCGCCAGCAAGCCGGCTCCTACAGGGAATCCCATACGCTTTTGATTCCCACCACTCATCAGGCCGAGCGTTAGCTCGCCTTCCGCTTTTGATCTGAACGCCCCCTCGAGAGGCCGAGCGCAGGTTCTGCGCAGTGGGCAACCCGGCATGGATGCCGGGTTAGCCGCCCCCGGCCATGGATGGCCGATGGCGGCGGGCCCACGGAGCAGGACCGGAGCGAGGGCATGGCGAGCATTAGCGAGCCACCGAACGAAAGGGGCAAGAGCCCTTGGTTACTTGGGGCTTTTCCAAGTGACTCGCCGTAAGGGCGAAACCAATATCAGCCGTTACCGCAGGAATGGATATGTACACCTGAGCGAAAATGGTCGGCTATCAGGCCGCCATCGCTAGCAAGCCAGCTCCTACAGGGGATTTGTGTAACGCCCACCCTAGAGAATGATCATGCGGTCCAGCCGACGCTAAACCCCACTCAACCCCTTGATCACCAAATCCACATTCCCCTCCAGCTCAGCCACCGGGTCCGCCGCGTCCACACTCAAAACAACCAACCGGCTCCCGGCCTCGGCAATCACCGCTTTCACCGCGTCCGACGGCTGCCGATGATGCAACACCACCGCCACGTCATTGTCCTTGAGCGTCGCGCCCAACTGCTTCAGCGCCTCCGGCGTCCACTCGGCGTCAGGCCGCGCATCGAGCCCGATCAGTTCCAGATTGAGCCCGCCAATCAGGTAACCAAAGTGATCGCTCAGGCTCATCACGCTCAGATTGTCAGCACTGGCCAGCCGCGCTTCGCTGTCGGCGCTGAACTTGAGCAGGCGCTGTTTCAATGTCGCAAGGTTGGCCTCGATCACAGGCTTTGCAGCAGGAGCAAGGCGCACCAGATCCGCCGCCATCACGTCCGCCATGCGCCCCATGTTGTTGCTGGAAAACCACGGCTGACTGTTCAAGCCATCGACCTTGTTGCCCGGCTGCACGGCGATGCCGGGCAGGGCGCCGTCCACCGGGCGTGCGGCGTCGACTTCGACGATACGAATATTGCTGCGCCGGGCGATCGGGTACAGCGGATCATCCGCCCACAACGAACGCAGACCAATCACCGCATCGGCGTCGGTCGCCAGTTTCGCCAAGGCCGGCGCGCCGCGCCCGGTGAAGTAAGCCGTCTGGCGGCTGCCGGGCAGGTTCGCCGGCGCTGCGCGTTCAAGGTTGACGTTGGTGCCCTTGAGCAATACTTCGCCCAGACCGTAAGTGATCGGCAAGGACGCCAGCACATGCAACGGTTTGGCGCTGTCCGCCGCAAACGAGGTATTGACCAGCCCGCACAGGGCGACGGCCAGGGTCAGTTGACGCAGAGAAAATGACATTTATCCGAGGTTCCCTTTCAGGCTGGGGACGACGCCGCGCGCAATGGCGGCGAGGGCGAAGGCGATACCGGCCACCAGAATGATCGCGGCGCCGGACGGGATCGGCAGGTCGAACACAATCGGCGCAAGAATCCCGCACAGCGTGCTGACCGTGGCGATCAGTACCGAGCACCAGAAGAATCCCTTGAGCGACTGGCTGAGCAACCTCGCTGCCGCCGCCGGAATCACCAAAAGCGCACCGACCAGAATCGCCCCGATGACTTTCACTGCCGCCACGGTGATCAGCGTCACCAGAATCACGAACAGGTAATCCAGGGTCTTCACTGCGACGCCGCGCACCGCCGCCAGTTGCGGGTTGAAACTGGCGAGCATGATGCGGTTGTACAGCGGCAAGGCCAGCGCCATCACCAGCGAACCGACGATGGCCAGCACCAGCAAGTCATTGCCGTTGACGGTCAACACCGAGCCGAACAGCACGTTCTCCAGAATGTGCACGTTGATCTTGCCCGCCAGAATCAACAGCAGGCTCGCGCCCAGTGCCAGCGACACCGACAGGAACACACCGATCAAGGTATCTGGCGCCAGCCCCGTGCGGTTGCGCAAGTAATTCAGCAATATCCCGAACAGCAGGCAGTAACCGAACAAGCTGCCATACGGCCCGGTGTAGGGTTCGCCGAGCAGAATGCCGATGGCCACGCCAGTCAGCGCCGCGTGACCCACTGCTTCGGAGAAAAACGCGAAGCGCTTGACCACCACCAACGTGCCCAGACCGCCCAGCACCGGGCCGATCAGCAAACCGGCGAGCAGCGCGTTGACCACAAATCCATAGGCCAGCGCCTCAGGCAGATAACCCGAAGACGCCCAGCCCTGAACCATCAAGCGAAAGGCTTCATAACTCATCAGACAGC
This sequence comes from Pseudomonas sp. PDM03, assembly GCF_014852385.1. Lineage (NCBI taxonomy): Bacteria > Pseudomonadati > Pseudomonadota > Gammaproteobacteria > Pseudomonadales > Pseudomonadaceae > Pseudomonas > Pseudomonas sp. PDM03. The sequence goes on from NZ_JACVBM010000017.1 coordinate 123,222, forward strand.
GCTCCGTGGATGGGTCGAGAACAGGGTCAGCAAACGTTCCGGGGTCAGCGCCTGTTTCGGCGTGGCATCGAACAGCACCCGGCGATTGAGCCCGGTGACGCGATCTGCCAGACGCCCGACCGCTTCCAGATCATGCTCGATCCAGAGCACGGTGATCCCACTCTGACGCCAGTCGCCGAGCAACCGTTCGAACACCTGAATGCCCGCCTCATCGAGGGCCGACATCGGCTCATCGAGCACCAGCAATTGCGGCGCCGGGATCAGTCCCTGTGCGAGCAAAACGCGCTGCCGCTCGCCACCGGACAAGGCGCCCATGCGCCGCTTGCGCTTGTCCTGCATGCCGACCCGCTCCAGCGCTTCGCCAATCGCTGCCGCGTAATGCTTACTCAACCCGAGGAACGCCGGGCGCCGCTGACACATCGCAGCCATGAAATCGTCGACGGTCATCGGCAAGCCGCGATCAAACTCCAGCGCTTGCGGCACGTAGCCGATGGTGCCGGGTTCGCCGGGCCATTGCAGGCTCAAGCGACCCTGATGCGGCATCTGCCCGAGCAGAGTCTTGATCAGCGAACTCTTGCCGCCACCGTTGGGACCGACCAGCGCATGCACGCTGCCGGGCTGAACCTGGAAGGTGACCTGATCAAGGATCGTCGTGCGCCCCAGGGTCAAACTGACCTCCGCAAAATCCAGCGTCGGCCCCGCCCCCTGTAGGAGCCGGCTTGCTGGCGATAGCGGTGTGTCATTCAACGATGATGCCGGCTGACCCGACGCCTTCGCGAGCAGGTCGAAACGTCGCACCGTCGCTCCCACAGGGGACTCACTGAGTGTTTCTTTAGCGGTCATTGGCCAGACTCCTGAATCGCCCGGACCACGGTGTTGAGGTTGCCGGTCATTTCCTTTTCATACTTGTCGGCGGTGTATTCGCCATAGGAAATGTGCGACAGCGGGTACAGCTTCACCCCGGATTCACGCTGGATGGTTTCGACGTAGGTAGACGGGAAATCCATCTCCGAGAAGATCACTTTCACGTCCAGTTCGCGCAGTTGATCGATGGTCTTTTTCAGCTGGCTCGGGCTCGGTTCGATGCCGTGGGCCGGTTCGACCACAGCCGTCACTTCCAGGCCAAACTCGCGCAGCAGGTAATCGTAAGCCGCATGAACCGTGGCCACGCGCAGTTCGGCGTTCGGCGCCTGGGTCAGTTTCGCCAGGGCGTCGGCACGCATCTGCCGCAGGCGTTTGCCGTAGGCGCGGGCGTTTTGGGTGTAGGTCTTGGCGTTGGTCGGGTCGAGCTTGCCGAGTTCACGGGCGATGTTGTTGACCTGGGCAATGGAGGCGCTGATCGACAGAAAAGTGTGCGGGTTAACGACTTTGCCGGCACCGCGCGCGGCAACACCGGTGGCGGCCAGCAGCGGTACGTTTTCGTTGGCTTCGATCACGGCCACGTTCGGCGTTTCGCTGGCGGCGATCATGCGGTCGGCGAAGTCGTCATGACCGACGCCGTTGAGCACGATCACGTCCAGCCCGCTGATGCGCTTGATGTCTTCGGCGCGAGGCTCGTAGGCATGCGGGTTGAAGCCGGCCGGAATCAGCGGCACCACTTCGGCCTTGTCGCCGACGATGTTGGCCACGTAGCTGTAATAAGGGTGCAGGGTGATGCCGATGCGCAGGCGCTTGGCTTCGTCGGCGCTGGCCAGTGGCGTCAGCAGCAAGGCAAGCAGGCCGATCAGCAGCGGCCGCAAGAATGAACGTTGAGATGAAATAGGCATGGGAAAGCGGTCTTCTCTCGGGTGAAGGCGAGGGTTCAGTGCCGGTGCTGGCGGGTCACGCCGGCATCGAATTGCGCGACGATCTGCTGCCAGCCGGCGCTTTCGAGCGCGGCGTCCGTGACGTCGGCCGGGGCTTTGAGGTCGGCGGCACGGTTGAGCCAGATGTCTGGCGCATCGTCGTCAGCGGTCAGGCGCATCAGAAACGAACCGGCCACGGCGGACGTCTGGCTCTGGCCGAAATACGCCTTGGCGTCGAGCAATTGCCAGGCATGCGCGCCACGGCTGACGGAACTGGCGTCCTGGGCAAACGGCGCAAAACCTTCGTCCGCCAGGGCTTCGGGTGTCGGCAGGGTTTGCTGTTCCTGGCGCAGCAGGTGAATTTCGTCCAGCGTCACCCGCAGGTCAGCGTAGATGCCTTGCTCGGAGGCGCTGAGGTCGCGGCGGGCATCCAGTTGATGGCTGCTGACGGTGCTGGTTTCCTGGGACTCGTGGCGCCAGGCGACCACCGAACCGGCGACCGCCAGGATCATCAGGCACAGCAGCAACACATACAGGGTTTCATGGCCGGCACCGGCCGGGCGGACGACGTGTGTCGTTGGCGTACTCATGGGGCTTGGATGTCCGCTTGGTCGATCTCGACGACGTGGCCGGGACCGGCATCGAACAGCACATAAAATTCGGCGCTGGGCTTCTTGAAGGTCAATTTGGAATCGGCACCGAGCTTGCCCGGCACCAGGATGGTTTCGTCGTAGCCGATCACATCCAGGGTCACGCCCGGTGCGCCGCTGCCGTCGGAGAAACCGCCGGTGCACTGGATCTGCTCGGCGTCGATGGCCTTGCACTCGCACATCGGGTTGTGGGCCAGGGCGCTGGCGCTGAAGCCGGCGCACAGCACCAGCAACACGGCGTGGAGAGGGCGAAATGCGTTGCTCATGGTTTGCCTCCTTGTTTGTTCAGCCACTCGAGGGTGGCGGGGGATGCCTGGCTCAGCGGGATGGACGCTTGATGCATGGCGCCGTCCCAGCCTTCCATGGTGATCCACAGCTCGGCGTCGGCCTTGGTCTTTTCCGGGATCGGCAGCATGGCGCCCATGCGGTAGGGCGTGCCGAAGAAAATCACCCCGGCGGCGCGCAGGCTGCGCGGTTTGCCGATGCGCAGGTAAGTCGCCTTGACCTGCTCGCGGCAGCTGTCGCACAGCGCCGCGTTGAAACTCTTCATGTAACCGGCCGGGCCATCGGGCCGTGGTGCTTCGTTGCGAAGTTCCGCCAGGCGCAGGCTCCACGGCCCGACCTGAACTTCACCGATTTCCCGCTCGCCCAGGCCGGTGTCCCCGCGAAACAGCGCGGCATCGGCAAAGTACTTGGGCATGAAGCCCAGCGGCACCAGCAACAGCAAAACGTTGATGTGGAAGCGCCATTTGTGCCAGAAGCGGCTCAGTCTGGACCCCGGTTTTTCGGCGGCGAACAGGCTCATTGGCTGACCTCCGTGGTGTCGTGGCTCGTGACGTGAGTGGCATCGGCAGCGCGAGGACGTTTGTTGCTGCGCTTGAGGGCGTTTGCGGTGGCCAACGCGGTGCGCTTGGTCCAGATCAGCAGGCCGCTGAGGACCATCATGCTCAGGAGCAGGCCGAAGAAGAACCAGATCAGCTTGATCCAGAGTCCACCGAAATCGCCGGTGTGCAGCGGCCGCATCGATTCGGTCACCAGCTCCAGCCCCGAGCGGTCCGAGAGCAGGCGGGTCACGGCGACGTCGCCGGTGTACGGGTTGATTTCGGCAGTCTGGAACATCAGCGGATACCAACTGCGGCCGCCCACCGAGAGGTAACTGTAGGCATTGGCGGGCAGGCTGATGAAGCTGTCTTCGAGGCCGGGAATGCGTGCTTTCGCTTCACGGATTGCCGTTTCCAGGCTGATCATCGGTGCCGGCGATCCGTCGGCGGTGAGCGGCACGCTCTCACGCGGGACCACCGGCGCCACCGGGGCGGTGGAAATCGTGATCTGGTTATCGAACATGAACGCTTCGATCAGGAACCAGGTGCTGGTGACGGAAATCACCGCGATGAACCAGATCGACCAGATGCCGCTGAGGCGGTGAAAGTCGCCCCAGAAAATCCGCGCGCCGTGACGCAGGCGCAGGGTCGGTCGCAAAAAGCCTTTCCAGAAGCGCTTGTAGACCACCAGCCCGGTAATCAGAGAAGCCAGCAGCGGCAGGCTGAGAAACGACACCAGGTACCAGCCCCAGCTGTAGCCATTGGTGAACGGCACCAGCCACCAACCGTGCAAGGCGCGGGTGAAGGCCCTGAAGTTGAATTGCGGAGCCGTGCCCTGGATCACGCCGCTGTACGGGTTGACGTAGACCACCACCGAACGGCCGTCGGGGTAGGTCACTTCCACGTCCAGGGCGAAATGCGTTTCGTCAGGTCGGCTGATGCTTTCGACCAGGATCTGCGGCTCGGCCTGCTTGATCGCGGCGATGAGCTGGTCATAGCTCAACAGCGGCGCATCATCGGAAGGTTGGCTGGCACGCATCTGCGGGTTGGCCAGCCAGACGATTTCCTGGCTGATCACCGCCAGCGTGCCGGTCACACAGACGATCAGCACAAAAAACCAGATGGGCAGGGCCAGCCAGCTGTGGACCAGAAACCAGAGTTTTGAGCGGGATTTCTTCGACATGATTAAGGTCTTGTATCGATGAGAGGGCCTCTGCTGCGGGCTTCCCAGCGTGGGGTCCATGAAAAGTGCGGTCGTGGCTTTTGCCTACGCGAACCGCCTGCATCTATATAAGACGAATGAGAATCAGAAATCCCGAACCTCGATATGAAAGTAAATGTTTCGTATTCCTGCGAACGCATAACCCTGTAGGAGCAAGCTTGCTCGCGATGAGGCCGTGTCTGTCACCCTTATGGCGACAGATACACCGCCATCGCGAGCAAGCTTGCTCCTACAGGTTGCGGGTGTGCCTTGATCCAACACGAACCATGTTCCAAGGGATCACTCTCCGGCCATTGATGGGGCCGGGCGACTGCCTAAGATGGGGCGCAGACGCCTGAAACCCGCGAGCCTGAGCGAATATCCCCATGACTTCAGCAAGAACCCTTTACGACAAACACATCGATTCCCACACGGTGTGTCGCCTCGATGACCAGGGCCACGTCCTGTTGTACATCGACCGTCAGGTCATCAACGAATACACCAGCCCCCAGGCTTTCAGCGGTTTGCGCGAAGCCAAGCGCGGGGTCTGGCGCCCCGGCACCGCGCTGGCGGTGGTCGATCACGTCAACCCCACGGCACCCAACCGCATTGCGGCGATGCCGGACGCCGGCGGTGCGCGGCAGGTGTCGTATCTGGCGGAAAACTGCCGGGACTTCGGCATCGAATTGCTCGACATCCTCGACAAACGCCAGGGCATCGAGCACGTCATCGCCCCGGAACAGGGGTTCATCCTGCCGGGCATGGTGATTGCCGCAGGCGACAGCCACACGACGACTTACGGCGCCCTCGGCGCGTTCGGTTTCGGTATTGGCACGTCGGAGATCGAACACCTGCTGGCGTCCCAGACCCTGGTCTACAAACGCTTGAAAACCCTGCGCGTGACGGTGGACGGTGAGCTGGCGCCGGGGCTGACATCCAAGGATGTGATCATGGCGCTGATCGGCCGGATCGGCGCGTCCGGAGCCACGGGCTACGCCATCGAGTTTCGCGGTTCGACCATCGATGCACTGAGCGTCGAAGCGCGCATGACCATCTGCAACATGGCGGTGGAGGCGGGCGCGCGGGGGGCGTTCATGGCGCCGGACGACAAAGTGTTCGCTTATCTCAAGGACAAACCCCGCGCGCCCAAAGGTGCGCTGTGGGAGCAAGCGGTGCAGACATGGCGCGCCTTGCACAGCGATGCCGACGCACTGTTCGACCGTGAAGTGTCGCTGGACGCCAGCGCGCTGGAGCCGATGGTCACCTGGGGCACCAGCCCGGATCAGGCCTCGCCGATCGGCGCCCGCGTGCCGGACCCGCAAGACATCAGCGACCTGATCCTGCGCCAGGACATGCGCCGCGCCCTGACTTACATGGGCCTCGAAGCGGGCATGCCGCTGAGCGACATCGTCATCAGCCACGCGTTTATCGGTTCCTGCACCAACGCCCGTATCGAAGACCTGCGCGACGCCGCAAGCGTGGTGCGCGGCAAACGCGTCGCCGAACACGTGCGGGCGATGATCGTGCCGGGCTCCACCGAAGTGCGCGATCAGGCCGAAGCCGAAGGCCTGGCGGCGATTTTTATCGACGCCGGTTTCGAGTGGCGCCAGTCCGGCTGCTCGATGTGCCTGGCGATGAACGACGACGTGCTGGCGCCGGGCGACCGCTGCGCCTCCAGCACCAACCGCAATTTCGAAGGCCGCCAGGGCGCCGGTGCCCGTACGCACCTGATGAGCCCGGCGATGGTCGCTGCGGCGGCGATCACTGGCCGCTTGACCGACATCCGTCACTTTGGAGACCGCGCATGAGCCTGCAACCTTTCACTCAAGTCAGCGGTAAAGCCGCGCCAATGCTCGCGGCCAACATCGACACCGACGTGATCATGCCCAAACAGTTTCTCAAGGGCATCGACCGTTCCGGGCTGGATCGGGGTTTGTTTTTTGATCTGCGTTTTCTGCCTGACGGCCAACCCAACCCGGCGTTCGTGCTCAATCAACCGGCATGGCAGGGCGCGAGTTTCATGGTGGTCGGGCCGAATTTCGGCTGCGGGTCGAGCCGTGAACATGCGGTCTGGGGATTAAAGCAGATGGGCATCCGCGCGCTGATCGGCAGCAGTTTTGCGGGGATTTTTTATGACAACTGCCAGCGTAACGGGGTGCTGCTGATTACGCTGGATGAGCCCGTGCTGCAGCGGCTCGGGCAAGTGGTCAGTCAGCCAGAGACGGCGCTGATCAACGTTGATCTGGAAACGCAGCAGATTCGCCTTCAAGGCGAGGTCATCCCTTTCGAAATCGACACCCTGCGCAAAACCGCGCTGGTGCTGGGACTCGACGCCATCGGCAGCACCTTGCAGCGCAGCGAACAAATCGAAGCCTTCGAACACCAACACCTGACCGCCAACCCCTGGCTGAGCTGACACAACCCTTGTAGGAGCCGGCTTGCTGGCGATGGCGTCCGTCCAGTCAACATATTCATTGCCTGACACACCGCCATCGCCAGCAAGCCGGCTCCTACAGGGACGGCGTTATACAGACAGATCCTTGAAGTGCTCCTGCAAAAACTCCACACACGCGCGCAACTTCCCGGAGTACGCCAGTCGCGTCGGGTACACCGCCCAGACGTTGGCGCTCTGGGTGTATCCGGGCAGCACCTGCACCAATCGCCCCTGCTCCAGCAACGGCTTCACATCCCACAGTGACCGCAACAACACCCCGCGCCCATCCAGTGCCCACTGCAAGACAATCTCGCCGTTATTGGATGACAACGGTCCGCTGACCCGCACACTTTCCTGGGCACCGTCGTGCTCCAGGTTCCAGATGCCGAAGGCGTTGTCGCGCTCCTTGATCACCAGGCAATGATGCTGCTCCAGATCGCCCAGCGTCTGCGGCGTGCCGTGGCGTTGCAGATAACCGGGCGCCGCGCACAACACCCGCCGATTGCTCACCAGCCGCCGGCCGATGTGCTGGCCGGGGATGTCATCGCCGACACGGATCTCCAGGTCGAACCCTTCGTTGACGATGTCCACCACCCGATCAAACAGGTCGAGGCGAATCTCCAGGTCCGGGTAACGTTCGGCCAGCAGTGACAGGGCCGGCGCCACGTGATTGCGCCCGAAGCCGAAACTGCTGCACAAATGCAGACGCCCGCGAGGGCTGTCGTGGGCGTCGGAGAGTTCGTCGTGCAGTTGCTGGAAATCATCGAGAATCCGCAACGCCCAGCGCTGCACGCGTTCACCGTCTTCGGTCAGGGCGATGCGGCGGCTGGTGCGGTGCAGCAGGCGCGTGCCGAGGGTGGTTTCGAGAATCTGGATGCGTTTGCTGACGTAGGCGGGCGACAGGCCCAGTTCATCCGCTGCGGCGGCGAAACCGCTTTTACGAATGACGGTAAGTAATACACGCAGGTCTTCGGGCAGGGGCACGGTGTCTTTCTTGGTGGTCATGACAGAACGGGCACTGGCGGCATGAGCCGCCAGCATAGCATCGGTGTGAACGCCGACTTACTCAGCAGAAAGCTTGGCCGCCGCCGCTGCCGCCCGAGCGTGGCGCCCGCGTTTGAGGGCAATCGGCGCCATCTTGCTGCGGTCCAGTTCACCTTCCCAGGCGGCCACCACCAGCGCTGCGACGGCGTTGCCGATGATGTTGGTCAGGGATCGGCATTCGGCCATGAAACGGTCGACACCGAGGATCAGCACCATCGCCGCCACCGGCACGGTCGGCACTACGGCCAGGCTCGCCGCCAGCGCCACGAACCCCGCACCGACCACCGCACCCGCGCCTTTGGAGGTGAGCATCGCCACCGCCAGCAAGGTCAGTTGCTGCTCCAGGCTCAAGTCAATGTTGGTCGCCTGGGCCAAAAACAGCACCGCCAGCGTCATGTAAATGTTGGTGCCGTCCAGGTTGAAGGTGTAGCCGGTCGGCACGACAATCCCCACCACGCCTTTGGAGGCGCCCAGGCTTTCGAGCTTCTGGATCAGCTGCGGCAGTGCCGATTCCGAAGAGCTGGTGCCGAGTACGATCAACAGTTCAGCCTTGATGTACGCCAGCAGTTTGAAAATGCTGAAGCCGGCATAACGGGCAATGCTGCCGAGCACGCACGCAATGAAAATCAACGCGGTCAGGTAGAACGTGCCGATCAGCTTCAACAGCGGCAGCAACGAGCCGAGGCCGTACTTGCCGATGGTGAACGCAATCGCGCCAAACGCCCCGATCGGTGCGACGCGGCTGATGATGCCGACGATGCGGAAGAACACTTCGCTGGCCTGATTGATCACGTTCACCAGTGGCCGGCCCTTTTCACCGACCATCACCAGCGCAATGCCGAACAGCACCGAGACGAACAGCACGGGCAGGATTTCACCCTTGGAGAAGGCATCAAAAAAAGTCGTCGGAATCACGTGCAGCAAAAAGCCGGTGATGCCTTCGCCGTGTTCGGCCTGACCGACAAAACCGGCAATCGCCGACGAATCCAGCGTCTTCACATCAATGTTGAACCCCGCGCCCGGATGCAGCGCATGCGCCGCCAGCAGGCCGATCAACAGCGCAAGGCTGGAGACGATTTCGAAGTACAGCAGCGCCTTGCCACCGACCCGGCCGACCTGTTTCACATCGTGCATGCTGGTGATTCCAGAGACCACCGTGCAGAAGATGATCGGGCCGATGATCATCTTGATCAGCTTGATGAAACCGTCACCCAACGGCTTGAGGTCGATGCCGATCTGCGGCCAGGAATGGCCGATCACAATGCCCAGCGCGATGGCGATGAGCACCTGCACGTAGAGGGTTCCCAGCAGTTTCTTGATGGTCATTTTTATTATCTCGAGACGGTTTTTGGGCATGACGATCCCGCGCAGGCCAGTGACGGCCTGCGGCGGAAAGTGGATTCAGATCAGTACGGCGCGGCTGTCAGCGCAGGAAAGCCAGGACTTCGGCGAGCAGCAGCTCGGGGGCTTCTTCGGCGATGTAATGGCCGGCGGGCAGCGCTTTGCCGCGCACGTCGGTGGCCACGTGTTGCCATTCCTTGAGCGGTTCGAAGCAGCGGCCGACCGTGCCTTCGGCACCCCACAGCACCAGCAGCGGCAAGTTCAGATGACGGCCGGCGTCGATGTCGGCGCGGTCATGATCCAGATCGATGCTGGCGCTGGCCCGGTAGTCCTCGCAGATCCCGCGTGCGGTGCCCGGCTGTTTCAGGCAGCGCAGGTATTCGCCAAAGGCCTCGGCAGTGAACGGTTTGAGCCCGGCACTGCGACTGCCCATCACGCTGCGCAGATAGGATTCGGGATCAGCCTCGATCAGGGTTTCCGGCAACGGAGCGGGGCGGATCAGGAAGAACCAGTGCCAATAGGCGCGGGCAAAGGCTTCATTGGTTTGCGTGTACATCGACAGCGTCGGCGCGATGTCGAGCAACACCATGCGTTGCACGGCCTGCGGATGATCCAGCACCAGGCGATGGGCAACCCGGGCGCCACGGTCGTGCGCAAGCACCGAGAACTGCTCGAAGCCCAGGGACTTCATCAGCTCGATGCTGTCCTTGGCCATTTCCCGTTTGGAGTAGTTGGTGTGATGGTCGTTGGCCAGCGGTTTACCGCTGTCGCCGTAACCGCGCAGGTCGGCGGCGACTACGGTGAAGTGCGCGGCCAGTTGTTCGGCAACCTTGTGCCAGATGACGTGGGTCTGCGGGTGACCGTGCAGCAACAGCAGGCCCGGCCCGCTGCCGCCGATGCGGTAGGCAATGTCCACACCGTTGACGTGGCGCTGGTCTTTGAGGAATCCGGCGAACATGGGATGACTCCTTGTTGTAGTTGCCTGCATCCTGAAATTGTTCGGCGACTACGGCAAGGCGCAAAGCGTGGTGCGCTTGTTCATGAAGTGTGTTGTCTCGGAGGCCGCCTTCGCGGGCAAGCCTCGCTCCTACAGGTCCGGCGGTGCTTTTGTAGGAGCGAGGCTTGCCCGCGAAGAGGCCCTGATATTCACAGAAAATCTCAACCCTGATTGAACATCTCCTTGGCCCGCTGCTCAATCTGCGCCTGGGTCAAATCCTCCTTGTGCGTGGCCAGAAACCACAAATGCCCATACGGATCTTTCAACGTTCCCGAACGGTCACCGTAAAACTGATCCTTGACCTCGGACACCACCGTGGCGCCCGCCGCAATCGCTTGTTTGTAGGACTTGTCCACATCGTTCACATACAGGTGCAAGCCCACGGACGGTGACTTGTCCGGATTACTCAACGGCCCCTGATCGCACGGCGTGCCGAGCATGATCGGGCAGTCGCCGATGCGCAGTTCGGCGTGGCCGATGCTGCCGTCGGGCATGGACAGACGCATGACTTCGGTCGCGCCGAAGGCTTTCTTGTAGAAGTCGATGGCTTCGGCCGCTTTTTGAATGCCCAGATAAGGGGTGATGCTGTGATAACCCTCTGGAATGGGTTTGACGCTCATGGCTATTCTCCCTGTCTATTGTTGAATTGAAGGTAGTCCTTCGCCGGTTTCCGACCGGATAACTATAGGCCAGCGCCTTTTACGCATCCGAGTGCCCGACGAGCAGCAGCGCCACTGTTTGGCCATAAACAGTGAAGCAGCAGAATGCTCGGGTTTCTCACTGAATAACCGTTGAAACCCCCCGAAACTGCCCGAAAACACGGGGCCGGGCGGTCAGGCACAGAAGCTGCAATGTCCTCCGGTAAACACTGTTGCCAAGAGACTTGTATGCCTGAATCTGCCGTTTATCCGATCAACCCGCCGGCCGCCCATCGGATCGCCGATGAAGCCGAAGCCTTGCGTGTGGCCGAGCGCGTCGCCGCGGTCTTGCTGGAACAGGACGCCGAGCGCGACCGTACGCGCCAGGTGCCCGCCGAGATCGTCGACCTGTATTCCAACAGTGGCTTGTGGGGCATCAGCGTGCCAAAGGAGTTTGGTGGCGCGCAGGTGTCCTACGCGGTGCTGGCGCAGGTCATTGCGATCATCTCGGCGGCCGATCCGTCGCTGGGGCAGATCCCGCAAAACCACTATTGCCTGCTGGAAGATATCCGCCTGCAAGGCACGCCCGAGCAGCAGGCACATTTTTTCGGCCTGGCGCTGCAAGGGCTTCGCTTTGCCAATGCGTTGTCGGAAACCGGCGGCAAAAACGTGCAGGACATTCAGGCGACCATTCGCCGTTATGGCGACGGGCATGTGATCAACGGTCGCAAGGGTTATTGCACCGGTTCGCTCTACGCCCATTGGCTGGCGGTGCTGGCGCTGGATGAAGAGCAGAAGGGCCAGTTGTCCTTCGTCGAACGCGGCACCCCAGGGCTGGTGATCGTCGACGACTGGGACAGCATCGGTCAGCGCACCACGTCCAGCGGCACGGTGCTGGCCGAGGACCTGCACGTCCCGGCATTCAATGTGTTCCCGACGTATCGTTCCTATGAAAGCCCGACCCTGGCCGGCCCGTTCGCGCAATTGACCACCGCCGCCATCGACGCCGGCATCGCCCGCGCAGCGCTGCGTGACACCATCGCGTTCGTGCAGCAATTCGCCCGGCCGTGGATCGATGCAGGTGTGGAAAAGGCCAGTGAAGATCCGCTGACCATCATTCAGGTCGGTGGCCTGGAGATTCGCCTGGAAGCTGCCGAAGCCTTGCTGGAACGCGCCGGTTGGGCGCTGGATGCGGCGCGCCCGGCACCCGACGAAGACAACGTCGCCCGGGCGTCCCTCGCGGTGGCCAAAGCCAAAGTGCTGACCACTGAAATCGCCATCGAAGCCACCAACAAACTGTTCGAACTCGGTGGCACCCGTTCGACCCTGAAGAAGCACAACTTCGACCGGCACTGGCGCAATGCACGGGTGCATACCCTGCATGACCCGGTGCGCTGGAAGTACCACGTGGTCGGCAACTGGCTGCTCAACGGCGTCAAACCGCCGCGTCACGACTGGTCCTGATCATGGCCGAATGGTTCAAAAACATTTACTGGGCCGACATCGGCCAGGCCTGTCTCGACACCTTGAGCATGCTTGGCGCCGCCCTCGGTTTTACTGTGCTGCTGGGATTGCCGCTGGGGGTGGTGCTGTTCCTCACCGGCAAGCGCCAGTTGCACGAAGCCATCGGCGTTTACCGGGTGTTGTCGGTGATCGTGAACATGCTGCGTTCGCTGCCGTTCATCATTTTGCTGATTGTGTTGATTCCGTTGACCACGCTGCTGGTCGGCACTTCGCTGGGCGTGCCGGGGACCATTCCGCCGCTGGTGGTTGGTTGCACGCCGTTCTTCGCGCGGCTGGTGGAAACCGCTTTGCGCGAAGTCGATCGCGGCGTCGTGGAAGCGACCCAGGCCATGGGCGGCACCACCTGGCAAATCATCCGCCACACCTTGTTGCCTGAGGCTCGTGGCGGGTTGCTGGCGGCGGTCACTGTCACCGCCATCGTGCTGGTGGATTACACGGCGATGGCCGGGGTGATTGGCGGCGGAGGCCTGGGCGACCTGGCGATCCGCTACGGCTACCAGCGTTTTCAAACCGACGTGATGGTGGTCACCGTGGTGCTTTTGCTGATCCTGGTCCAGGCCCTGCAAATGACCGGCGACCGATTGGTGGCGCGCTACAGCCGACGATAAACATTCGACTCAACAAAAAAACTCAGGCCTCACGTCCGCCCCACGACGGCCACTCAATCTGCCTAGGAGCACAACATGAAAAAGACCCTGGCCATTCTGGCTGCCCTTGTGTCGTTGAGCGTTCACGCCAACGAAAAACTCACCGTCGGTGCCACGCCGGTACCGCACGCGGAGATCCTCGAGTTCGTCAAACCCACCCTGGCCAAGGAAGGCGTGGACCTGGACATCAAGGTCTTCACTGACTTCATCCAGCCCAACCAGCAGCTTGCACTGAAGAACCTCGACGCCAACTATTACCAGTACCGGCCGTTTCTCGATGACTACAACAAGACCCGTCACACCGATCTGGTGCCGGTGGTCGGTGTGCACATCGAACCGTTCGGGGCCTATTCGACCAAGATCAAAAACATCGCCGAACTGAAGGATGGCGCCACCGTTTCCATCCCCAACGACCCAGTGAACACTGGCCGCGCACTGGTGCTGCTGCACGAGGCCGGGCTGATCAAACTCAAGGATCCGAGCAACACCCTGGCGACTCAGCGCGACATCGCCGAAAACCCGAAGCATTTGAAAATTCGTGAACTGGAAGGTGCGTTGCTGGCGCGTTCGGTGAGTCAGGTGGACCTGGCGTTCGTGTTTGCCAACTACGCACTGGAAGCGGGGATCGACACCAACAGCGCGTTGATCGTCGAGAAGGGCAAGAGCCTGTACATCGAATTCCTGGTGGCCCGCCCGGACAACATCAACGACCCGGGTTTGCAGAAACTGGCCAAAGCGTTGAATTCCGATGAAGTGCGGCAGTTCATCTTGACCCGCTACAAAGGGCAGATTGCGCCGGGCTTCTGATCTTCGGCCATTTTGAGGACGCCATCGCTGGCAAGCCAGCTCCTACAGGGGGCGCGTGTTATTCGAAAACTACGCAAATCCTGTAGGAGCCGGCTTGCCGGCGATGGCCGCGCCGCTATTTCGGATCTGTCCCAGATTCCAACAGCTGCGCCCCCGGCCCCCGATCCCCCAACACATCACCAAAATTACGCAACGGACACGCCTCCATCGACAAACACCCACAGCCGATGCAGCCGTTGAGCGTGTCCCGCAGCAAGGTCAACTGATTGATCCGCTCATCCAGCTCCCGGCGCCATTGCGCCGACAACACCTTCCAGTCCGCCGCCGTCGGCGCGCGGTTATCCGGTAGGGTTTTCAACGCCTCGCCAATCTCCGCCAGCGGAACCCCCAAGCGCTGCGCCACTTTGATCAACGCCACCCGCCGCAACACTTCCCGTGGATAACGTCGCTGGTTGCCCTGATTGCGCGTGCTTTTGATCAAACCCCGGGATTCATAAAAATGCAGCGCCGTGACCGCCACGCCGCTGCGGGCGGCGACCTGGCCGACGGTGAGCTCTTTATGCAGTTGTTGCGAGGTGATCATGTGAAAAATGTCCCTTGACCTCTAGTTAACTCGAGGTTTTACCCTGCAGGCCTTCGGATCGCAAGATCCGGCTTACACGTCAGTGGGGACTCTTCATGCAAGCGCCAGAGAAAAATCGCAGCTTCACCCAATTGATCGAATTCGAGATCGAACCCCATCAACAGCCCGCCCTGGTGTCGGCGCTGTCGTTACAGACCGAACGCCTGGCCCAGCGTTACAGCGGTTTTCTCAGTGCGAGCATCCAGGCCAGCGACGATGGCCGGCGGGTGCTCAATTACCTGCAATGGCAATCGCGCGAGGCGGGGGAAGCCGCGTTTCAGGGTTTTGAAAGCGGCGAGCAGGACTTCTGGCAACTGATCCGCGCCCATCAGGCGAAAACCGTGACGTTCGGCTCGTTCCAGGTGCTGCACAGCCTGGAACGCAGCCATGACAACGCGCTGCATTGCAATCTAGTTAGCTAAATCGACAGCTGCATCAAGCGCTCGCCCTGCACGTTTTCCGTGGGCCGGCGCTTGTTCACCGCCAGCTCACCGATCTTGATCAGGCGCGTGCGGGTGACGTTGCGGCTCAAGCCCAGCAGTGCGGCGGTGTGCACCTGGTTGTAATGGCTGAAACGGTAAGCCGCGCGCAGCAAGGCGTCCTCGACTTTCTCGTGCAGCGCGCCGGCCTGTTCCTCGAACAGCTTTTGAAACGCCCTGTCGAGCAAGGCTTCCGGTGAATCGTCGAGCTGGCTGTGATAGTCGTCCTGACGCTCGATGCGCATGTTCGACAGGCGCAGGTCATCGCGCTCGATCACGCCATTACGGCAGATCAGCAAGGTGTGGTGAATGACGTTTTCCAGCTCGCGGATGTTGCCCGGCCAACTGTAACTGCGCAGTTTCAGTTCGGCTTCCTTGCTGATGGTGATGGTGCCGTAGCCGAGGCGCTGACTGTAGGCTTCGACGAAGTGACGGGTCAGCGGCAGGATGTCGCCGGGGCGATCACGCAGCGGGCTCAGTTCCAGGCTGACCACATCGAGGCGGTAATACAGGTCCTCGCGGAAATGCCCGGCGTTGATGGCTTTTTCCAGTTGCACGTTGGTTGCCGCCAGCACGCGCACGTTGATCGGAATGCTTTTGCGCGAGCCCAGGCGCACCACTTCGCGCTCCTGCAACACCCGCAGCAACTTCACCTGAATCGCCATCGGCAGATCACCGATTTCATCGAGGAACAAGGTGCCGCCGTCGGCCTCTTCGAACCAGCCGGCCTTGGCGCTCAAGGCACCGGTGAACGCGCCTTTTTCGTGGCCGAACAACTCGGCCTCGACCAGGGATTCGGAGAACGCGCCGCAGTTCACCGCTACAAACGGGCGGTTGCGTCGGGCGCTGAGGTTGTGGATATGCCGCGCCACCAGCTCCTTGCCGGTGCCGGTTTCGCCGATGATCAGCACGCTGGCTTCACTCGGCGCGACCTGTTGCAAATGCGCGAGCAAGGCCTGGGATTTCGGGTCTTCGAATACTTGCGCGGTGGCGCGGATCGACGTGGCCAGGGCGGGCGAGGGCGGTAAGGTCAGCAGTTGCATGGGGCAGGCTCCATGAGAAGGCTATGAATAGAAAGTCGGAATCGGCAGGGACTGGTTCAACGCCCAGTCGCCCAGTTCATGGAGTTTGTAATCCACCGGGTCGTGCAGGGTTTGCGTGCGCAGGTTGCGCCAGTGGCGGTCCAGGCGCAGCGAGGCGTGAGTTGAGCGCGCGCCGGTCACTTCGAACAGCCGGCTACAGAGTTCGAGGCCGTTGCGCGTGGCGGCGACCTTGGCCGTGGCAATCGCGGTGGCGAGGTGTCCACGTTCTTCGGCGCTGAGGTTCGGGCCTTTCGCCCAGGCCTTGTCGAGCAGGTCGGCGGCGCGTTCCACCAGCAAACGAACGCCTTCGAGCGCGACCCAGAATTCGCCGTAATGGCCGAGCACATAGGGGTCCTGACGCACATCCTGAGCGCTGGATTTATGCCATGGGCGGGTTTCGGTGAGGGTGTATTGCCGCGCCTCTTCAAAGGCACCTTCGGCGATGCCGAGGAACATGTGCGTAAAAGTAAGCTGCGCGATCAATGGCCGCAGGCAGGCGAACGGTGTGCTCAGCGGACCCGGGTCGAGCAGTAACTCCGATTCTTCGACCCGCACCCGTTCGAACGAAGCGCTGCCGCTGTCGGTCTGGCGCTGGCCCATGTTGTTCCAGTCGTTGTGCAGGGTGATGCCGCTGCGGCCGCTGGGGATGGCCGCGATCAACAGCTTGCCGCCGGCGCTTTCATCCACTGCCGAGGCGATCAGCATTTCCGAATCGCTGGCGCCGGAGCAGAAACTTTTCTTGCCGGAAAACTCGCGCCAGCCACCGAGTTTTTTCACCACGGTGCGGGTATCGAGCGGGTTGAGGGCATTGCCCCAGAACCAGTTCTTGCGCGCGGTCTGTTCGAACCACGGCTGCCACTGCTCGGGTCGGGCGAACAGGCGCACGGTGGCGAGCATCAGGTGATGAAAACCGAAGACGTGGGCAATCGAACTGTCGACCTTGGCGAACTCGCGCACGATGGTCAGGGTTTCACTCCAGCTGGCGCCGAGGCCGCCGTACTGGGTGGGAATGCTCAACGCGAGCAGACCGCTTTGGCGCAGGGCGTCACGCTCGGCTTTCGGCGTACCGCCACGTTCGTCGCGCTCGACCGCGGTCAAGGCAAACTCGGCGGCCAACTGGCGGGCGGTTTGCAGGGGGGATAACAGGGCGCTTAGCGGCTTGGCAGTCACGCGGGGTTCCTCAATAAATTCAACACCGTCCCCTGTAGGAGCAAGCTTGCTCGCGATGAACGATGACGCGGTCCAACAGGAAAACCGCGGTGACTGCATCGCGAGCAAGCTTGCTCCTACAAGGGCAGGGTGGGTCAGGCTGTGGCTTTGGCGGGCAGTACATCATTGGCGATCATTTCGCCAAACGGCCCGGTGAGGTTGGTCACGCCACGCCCCGCCAGGCTCGCGTACGGTTCAGGCAACAGCGGGAACACCAACTCGGCAAAGCGATACGCCTCTTCAAGGTGCGGATAACCGGAGAAGATAAAGCTCTCGATCCCCAGGTCCGCGTATTCCTTGATCCGCGCCGCCACTTGCTGCGGGTCACCCACCAGCGCCGTGCCGGCACCGCCGCGCACCAGGCCGACACCGGCCCACAGGTTGGGGGCGATTTCCAGGTTGTCGCGACGTCCGTCATGCAACGCCGCCATGCGCCGCTGGCCTTCGGAGTCGAAGCGTGAGAACGATTTTTGTGCCGCAGCGATGGTCTCGTCGCTGATGTGTTCGATCAGTTTGTCGGCGGCTTTCCACGCCTCTTCGGCCGTCTCGCGAACGATCACGTGCAAGCGAATCCCGAACTTCACCGTGCGCCCGTTGCGTGCTGCGCGCTCACGCACATCAGCGAGTTTTTCCGCGACGGCGGCCGGTGGTTCGCCCCAGGTCAGGTAGACATCGACCTGCTCGGCGGCGAGTTCATGGGCGGCTTCAGAGGAGCCACCGAAGTACAACGGTGGATAGGGTTTCTGCACGGGCGGATAAAGGGCCTTGGCGTTCTGCACTTGCAGGTGTTTGCCTTCGAAATCCACCGCTTCGCCTTGCAGCACGCGACGCCAGATCTGCAGGAATTCGTCGGTGACTTCATAACGCTCGCTGTGGTCGAGGAAGATCCCGTCGCCACGGTTTTCGTCCGGGTCGCCACCGGTGACCACGTTGATCAGCAAGCGGCCATTGGACAGACGATCCAGTGTCGCGGCCATGCGCGCCGAGACGGTTGGCGAAATAATCCCCGGACGAATCGCCACCAGATAACGCAGGCGTTCGGTCAACGGCACCAGCGCTGAAGCGATGACCCAGGAATCCTCGCAGGAACGCCCGGTGGGAATCAGCACGCCGTGGTAGCCGAGGCTGTCGGCGGCCTGCGCGACTTGTTTCAGATAGTTGAGCGTCACCGGGCGAGCGCCCTGGGTGGTGCCCAGGTAATGGCCATCGCCGTGGGTCGGCAGAAACCAGAAAACATCCATGAAAAGATCCTTAAGCGATTTTCAGCAGATTTTTGGGGTGCACGCCGAACAACGGCGCGGCGCGTTCTGCAGCAAGACGAATGCGGGCCTTCAAGGGCTCACTGGTTATTTGGTAATTGGCGAAATCGGCTTCGGTGGCGTAGACGCCGATCGGCAAGGTCAGCGCCTGGAAGAAACTGAACAGCGGGCGCAACTGGTGATCGAGCACCAGCGCATGCCGTTCGCTGCCACCGGTGGCGGCGAGCAGCACCGGCGTATTGATCAGCGCGTTCAAGTCGATCAGGTCGAAGAGGTGTTTAAGCAGGCCCGGATAGGAGCCGCGATAAACCGGCGCGGCGACGATCAGCAGGTCAGCGTTTTCGATGGCTTGCAGCTCGGCTTCGATGTCGGCGCTCAGTTCCTGGCGCGACAGGGCCGCGCCCAGTGGCCGGGCGATGTCGCCCAGTTCGATCAGCTTGCTCTCGATCGGCAATTGCCCGGCCAGTTCGGCCAACAGCGCCTGGGTCAGCACCAACGTGCGGGACGGACGCCAGGTACCGCCGGAGAGGGCAACGACTTTCAATGGACGCGACATGATCAGTTCCTTTTTAAACAGTTGCTCAGCGAGCAGTGAGTAGTCACAGGGCTTGAGCAAGAGCTGTACCAATCCTTCGAGCCCACGATTTACGTGGCTTGCAGCGCATTGATGACTGCGTGCTGTTCGATTTTAAGGACTGTTTGTTGAATGACTGTTGCCTGGCAAACAGTTGCGTGGGCAACAGTTGTGTAAGGCGATGGGGTTGTTATAAAGGCTGTTTGTTATTCCTCAAAAAGATCATTGCAGGATATTTATAGATCATTAGGAAATATGTACGTCCCTTGTAGGAGCCGGCTTGCCGGCGATGAGGCCCGAGAGTCATACGGTGTTCTTACGGTCGTCATCGCCGGCAAGCCGGCTCCTACAAGGTGGGGTAATTCGGCTTCAATACCCACTATCGAGAGCGTTGATTTCTGCCCATCCAAAGGCGCGAGTAGCCTGTGTTCATTGCCCCGAACCCAGATGCCAGGACGCCAGACCATGAAACCTCTACTCGCCACTTTCCTGCTGCTCGCCGTCTCCGTTCTCGCCGGATGTGCCAGCCATGTATCCCCGGAACTGCGGCCCTACACCGCCGAGGAAACCCGTGAACTGGCACTGGAATCGCTGAATCGTCGCGGTTTGTCTTTCGATGAATACCACGCGAAAAAAGCTGAATTGCTCGGTCTGCCACAGAAATCCTTCAGCTTCGACAAACAAGGCGAAATGAACGCCGAGCGCACTGTTCAACTGCACGGTCGCCCAAGCTGAACGACTGTACTGCTCGAAGTTTCACCCAACTGTCCATGGGTTTCCCGGCAGGCGTGCGATAGGGTCAATACCTGAATGACCCTGACGGACTGCCACCAATGACGCTCTCGCTCGATCTGCTGCTGGGTTTCGCCCTGTTCGCTCTCGTTACCTCGATCACCCCCGGCCCGAACAACACGATGTTGCTGGCATCGGGCGTGAACTTCGGCTTTAACCGCACCATCCCCCACATGCTTGGTATCACCTGCGGGTTCTTCGTCCTGGTCGTCGCGGTGGGTTTTGGTCTGGGCGCAGTGTTTCAAAGCTATCCGTTGCTCTACACCGTGCTGCGCTACGTTGGCGCGGCGTATTTGTTGTACCTGGCGTGGAAAATCGCGCATTCCGGTCCGGTATCCGACGGCGAGAACGGTGAAAGCAAACCGATCAGCTACCTCGGCGCGGCCGCATTCCAGTGGGTCAACCCCAAGGCCTGGATCATGGCCATCGGTGCCATCAGCACCTACACGCCGATGCAGGGCTATTTCACCAACGTCATCGTGATTGCGGCGGTTTTCGCCCTGATCAACCTGCCGAGCGTCGGCGTCTGGGCCGCGTGCGGCACGCTGCTGCGCAACGTGCTCAAGGACCGCCGCTGGTTGCGCGTGTTCAATTGGGGCATGGCCGCGTTGTTGGTGGTTTCGCTGTATCCGTTGATGCTGGAAAGCTTTAGCTGACGCATTGCTTCAACCGGTTGCCCGATGCCTGTTAAGCTCGACTTCAGGAGCGTTCCTACGCACTTTCAAGTGAAGTCGTACTTTCTTAACGCATCCGATCAGGTATTGCTGGCGCACGGGTTGCCAACACCTGATCCCGGAACAAGCTCTGCGAGTCTTTTATGAATAAACGTCCGTTGTATTTCGACTACGCCGCCACCACGCCGGTGGACGAGCGGGTCATCAAGGTCATGGTCGAGTGTCTGGGGTTTGCCGGGAACTTCGGCAATCCTGCGTCCAGCTCCCATGCATTCGGCCAACAGGCCCGGCAATCGGTCGAGCAGGCACGGCAGCAAGTCGCCCAACTGGTGGGGGCGCAAGCCGACCAGATCGTCTGGACCTCCGGCGCCACCGAATCGAATAACCTCGCCCTCAAGGGCGTGGCCCAGGCTCGCGGGGTGTCCGGCGGGCACATCATCACCAGCCAGATCGAACACAAGGCGATTCTCGACACCGCAAGGCAATTGCAGGATGCCGGTGTTGCCGTGACGTATCTGGTGCCCGACGCGCAAGGTCTGATCACCCCGCAAGCGGTCAGCGAAGCGATGCGCGAGGACACCTTTCTGGTGTCGCTGATGCTGGTCAACAACGAGTTGGGCACAGTCAATGACATCGCCGCCATCGGCGAGGTTGTGCGGGCCCGCGAGGCGTTGTTCCATGTCGATGCGGCCCAGGGCGCGGGGAAAGTGGCCATCGACCTGGCGCGATTGCTGGTGGACCTGATGTCGTTTTCGGCGCACAAGATCTACGGTCCCAAAGGCATCGGCGCGCTGTATGTCGGGCCTCGCGCGCAACAGCGTTTGCAGGCGCAGATTCACGGGGGCGGCCATGAAGGCGGCTTGCGTTCCGGGACCCTGGCGACTCACCAGATTGCCGCCATGGGCGTGGCGTTCGCATTGGCCGCGCAACTGTTCGATGAAGAGAAAGCCACGATTGCGCGCCTGCGCGAGCGCTTGCTCGAACACCTGTCGGGCATACCCGGCGTTCGCCTCAACGGCAGCGCGACCCAGCGCATCCCTCATACCTTGAGCCTGACCTTCAGTGAAGGCGAGTTCAATTCCGCGGCGTTGAGCGCATCGATTGCGTTTTCTGCGACCTCGGCCTGTAATTCCGCGAGCAATGCGCCGTCCCATGTGCTACTGGCACTGGGGCATGACGCCCGCTCGGCGAGCCGCACCATTCGCTTGAGCCTGGGGCGTTTCACGACCGAGCAGGACATCGACCAGGCGGCACAACTGATTAAAGCGGCCTGCGCCAGTGCCCCGGCATTCTGGCAATAAGGCCTCAAGTGCCGACGTTGATCGGCACTCAACAATAATGATGAAGTGATTAGCAGGAGACATGATGAGTACGCAGCCTTCGATCAATGGATCGGTGCCCGAGCGCCTGGCGCACACCCGCGAGCTGATGAGCCGGGAGGGCATTCACGCCTTGCTGGTGCCGTCGGCCGATCCGCACCTGTCGGAATACCTGCCGGGCTACTGGCAAGGACGGCAATGGCTGTCGGGCTTTCATGGCTCGGTGGGCACGCTGATCGTCACGCCGGATTTCGCCGGCGTCTGGGCCGACAGCCGTTATTGGGAGCAAGCGACCAAGGAACTCAAAGGCAGCGGCATCGAACTGGTCAAGCTGCAACCGGGTCAACCCAGCCCGCTGGACTGGCTGGCCGAGCAAACCCCTGAAGGCGGCGTCGTCGCGGTAGACGGTGCGGTGATGGCCGTGGCCTCGGCACGTACGTTGGGTAGCAAGCTCGAAGAGCGCGGCGCCCGTCTGCGCACCGACATCGATCTGTTGAGCGAAGTCTGGAGCGATCGCCCGACGCTGCCGAACGAGCCGGTCTATCAGCACCTGCCGCCTCAGGCGACGGTCAGCCGTGGCGAAAAACTCGCCAACCTGCGCGAAGTGTTGAAAGAGCGTGGCGCCGATTGGCATTTCATTGCCACCCTCGACGACATCGCCTGGCTGTTCAACCTGCGCGGCGGCGATGTGTCGTTCAACCCGGTGTTTGTCTCTTTCGCCTTGATCAGCCAACAACAGGCAACCCTGTTCGTGGCCTTGAGCAAAGTCAGTGCCGAGCTGCGCGCGATCCTCGAACAGGACGGCGTGACCCTGCGCGATTACAGCGAAGTGGCCGACGCCCTGCGCGCAGTGCCGAGCGGCGCGAGCCTGCAAGTCGATCCGGCACGCGTCACCGCCGGTTTGCTGGATAACCTGAACAGCGGCGTGAAGCTGGTCGAAGGCCTGAACCCGACGACATTGGCCAAATCGCAGAAAAGCCTGGCCGATGCCGAGCACATCCGTAAGGCCATGGAGCAGGATGGCGCGGCGCTGTGCGAATTCTTCGCCTGGCTGGAGTCGGCGTGGGGCCGCGAGCGCATCACCGAACTGACCATCGACGAACACCTGACCGCCGCGCGTACGCGTCGTCCGGATTACGTGTCGCTGAGTTTCAACACCATTGCCGCGTTCAACGCCAACGGGGCGATGCCGCATTATCACGCGACCGAAGAAGAGCACGCGGTGATCGAGGGCGACGGTCTGTTGCTGATCGACTCCGGCGGCCAATACCTGGGCGGCACCACCGACATCACGCGGATGGTGCCGGTCGGTACGCCAACCGATGAGCAGAAGCGCGATTGCACGCGAGTGCTCAAGGGCGTCATTGCGCTGTCCCGTGCGCAATTCCCTCGGGGCATTTTGTCGCCGTTGCTGGACTCCATCGCCCGTGCGCCGATCTGGGCGGAAAACGTTGATTACGGTCACGGCACCGGTCACGGCGTCGGCTATTTCCTCAACGTTCACGAAGGCCCGCAAGTGATTGCCTATCAAGCTGTTGCTGCGCCGCAAACCGCGATGCAGCCGGGCATGATCACTTCCATCGAGCCGGGCACCTACCGTCCGGGTCGCTGGGGCGTGCGGATCGAGAACCTGGTGTTGAACCGTGAAGCGGGCAAGAGCGAATTCGGTGAGTTCCTGAAATTCGAAACCCTGACCTTGTGCCCGATCGACACGCGCTGCCTGGAGCCGTCGTTGCTGACTCAGGACGAAAAGCAGTGGTTCAACGCGTATCACGCCGAAGTGCGCGAACGCTTGAGCCCGCTGGTCGACGGTGCAGCCCTTGAGTGGCTGAACACTCGAACTGCCGCTATCTGATCGGCTTGAGTTCAGGCGCTGCTTCCAGCGCCTGGCTCATGTAGTCGACAAAGGCTTTGACCCTGGCGGATTGGCGACGATTCGCCGGGGACACGGCATGCATCGGCAGTGACTGCGCGGTGTAGTCCTGCAAAATCGCAGTCACTCGCCCGGCTTTCAAGTCGTCGCTGAACAGCCACACCGGCGACAACGCAATCCCCAGTCCCCCCAGCACCATCTCGCGGATTGCCTCCGAGTTGTTGCTTTGCGCATTGCCCTTGATCCGCACCTCGTGGCGTTGATCGTTTTTCTCGAAAACCCATAAATTCTGACTGTTCAACAGATTGAACTGCAGGCAGTTGTGCCCGCCCAGTTCTGCCGGCGTGTGCGGTTGGCCGTGTTTTTTGAGGTAGGCCGGCGCTGCGACAGTTACGCGGTGGGTGGTGCCGATGTGACGGGCGATCAGGCCGCTGTCATTCAGTTCGCCAATTCTGAAGGTGACGTCCAGTCCTTCGCTGACCAGGTCCTGGTTTTGATCACTCAGTTGCAGGTCGATTTCTATGTCGGGATGGCGCTCAAGGAATTGCGCCAGGCGCGGGGCAATCTGCAAACGCCCGAAGCTGACCGAGGAGCCGATGCGCAGGTGACCGGCAATGCGCTCCCTGCCGGACTGGAAACTGTGCTCGGCCGCATCGACGGCCGCGAGGATTTGTCGACATTCGTTGTAGTACCGCTGGCCTTCATCCGTCAGGGAAAGCTGGCGGGTGCTGCGGGCAATCAGTTTTCCGCCCAGCCCGGTCTCCAGCGCCTTGAGTACTTTGCTGATGGTGGGCTGGCTGGTCTGCATCTCTCGGGCAACGGCAGAAAAGCTGCCGCGTTCGACGACCCTTACGAAGATCGCCATTGCATTGAGTTTGTCCACGGGGAGTTCTCATTGATGCCGGATAGGCATGGTTACTATAGCTATTTGGCGTCTTATCAGCATGAGTCGGTTGGCCGAAGATTTATCCCACAGCCACCTCTGACGGAAATATGCGAAATGACTGACTCACTTGAAATGCGCGCTCTGATTGTCGACTCGGCCAACGCGCCGCTACGCTTGGTTTCCATTCAACGACCGGTGCCTGAAGCAGGGCAGGTATTGGTCCGGATCAAAGCCAGCGGGGTAAATCCACTGGACGGGAAAATCCGTTCGGGCCAGGCCGCCCATGCACGTCAGTCATTGCCGGCGGTGTTGGGCATTGATCTGGCGGGAACCATCGAGGCGTTGGGGGAGGGGGTCAGTGGATGGCTACCGGGCGATGAGGTTTATGCCATGGCCACCGGCATTGGCGGGGCGCAGGGTTCGTTGGCGGAGTACGCAGCAATCGATGCCAGACTGCTGGCGCGCAAGCCAGGCAATTTGAGTATGCGTGAGGCGGCGGGGTTGCCGTTGGTGTTGATTACGGCGTGGGAAGGGTTAGTGGACCGGGCGCGGGTGCGTGCGGGGCAGAAGGTGCTGATTCATGGCGGTGCGGGTGGTGTGGGGCATGTGGCGGTGCAAATAGCCCGCGCCTTCGGTGCCCAGGTGTTTGCCACCGGTTCTGCCAGGCATCAGGCAATCATCGAAGGCTTCGGTGCGACGTTTATCGACTATCGCCAGTCTTCGGTCGAGGAATATGTAGCGCAACACACGGATGGGGAGGGCTTCGATATCGTCTACGACACGGTGGGCGGTGAGACCCTGGATGCGTCATTCAAGGCTGTACGGGTTTATCACGGTCATGTGTTGAGTTGCCTCGGTTGGGGGCAGCACAGTTTGGCGCCGCTCTCGTTTCGTGGCGCAACCTATTCCGGCGTATTTACGTTATTGCCGTTACTCACCGGCGTGGGGCGCGAGCGTCACGGGGAGATTCTTCGTGAGGCGGCTCTCTTGATCGAGGCGGGCAAGCTGAAGCCGTTAATGGATCCTCGGGCGTTCACTCTGCAAACCGCCGAGGCCGCCCATGAGCTGCAGTTTTGCGGAGCGGCTCAGGGGCGGTTGGTCATCGAGATTTAACGCAGGGCTTCAATGACGAAGTCCAGTCGATCCTGGCCGAAGAACAGCTGGTTATCGATGAACATGCTGGGGGCGCCGAACACGCCGCGTTGCACCGCTTTCTCGGTGTTGTCCTTGAGCGCGGCCTTGACGTCTTCATCGGCGGTCAGGGCCAGCACTTCGTTGGGGTCAAAGCCGTTCTGCGTCAAAACTGACGCGACGGTCGCCGGGTCATCGAGGCTGCGTCCCTCGACCCAAAGCGCTTTAAACAGGCAGTCGATGAATGCCTGAAAGCGTTCGGGATGGCGTAACTGCATGCCAGTGACGGCGCGCATCAGCATCAATGTATTAATGGGAAAGTGCGGATTGAACTTCAGTGGCACGCCATAACGTTTGGCGTAGCGGTCCAGGTCCTGAAACATATAGAGGCCCTTGGCCGGAATGGTCGCGGGGGAAGCGTTGCCGGTGGCTTTGAAAACGCCGCCCAGCAGCATCGGGATGTAGACCAGTCGGCTGTCTGTCTGCTCGCAGATTTTCGGCAGTTGGGTATAGGCCAGGTAGGTGGCAGGGCTGCCGAGGTCGAAGTAGAACTCAACGGTTTTGCTCATGTTCAATGCGCTCTGTTTATTGTTATTGGGGGAGGCTTACCAGCGTTCGCTCCAGGGGCGCAGGTCCAGCTCGAAGGTCCAGGCGTCACGGGGCTGACTGTGCAGGTACCAGTAGTTTTCGGCGATGTGTTCGGGATTGAGGATGCCATCCTGATCCTTGGTGGCGTACTTCTCGGGAAAGGTGTCGCGGATAAAGTCGGTGTCGATAGCGCCGTCGACGACGACGTGGGCAACGTGAATGTTCATCGGCCCCAGTTCGCGGGCCATGCTTTGAGCCAGTGCGCGAATGCCGTGCTTGGCACCGGCGAATGCTGCGAATCCGGCGGCACCCCGCAGGCCGGCAGTCGCGCCGGTAAACAGAATCGTGCCCCGCTGACGCTTGGCCATGCGCTTGGCCACTTCACGGGCATTGAGAAAGCCTGAGAAACAGGCCATTTCCCAAATCTTGAAATACTTGCGAGCGGTTTCTTCGAGAATGCTGCACGGCACATTTGCGCCGATGTTGAACACAAATGCTTCGATGGGACCGATCTGGCTTTCAATCTGCTCGACCAGCGCAATCACGTCCTCTTCCTTGCGCGCATCACAGGCAAAACCATGGGCTTCACCGCCCTCGGCCTTGATGGTGTCCACCAATGGCTGGAGTTTGTCCGCACTGCGCCGGGTGACACAGGCGACAAATCCTTCTTCAGCAAAACGTTTGGCAATAGCTCCACCAGTAGCATCACCGGCGCCGACAACCAGTACGACCTTCTTATTATTCATGGGCTGCTCTCTTTGCTAAACGATCGTTAACTAAACGAACGTTATGCTACGATTCGGCAGGCGTCAAGATGATCAATACTGAGGGCAAGGCAATGCGTTACTCGGCCAATCACAAACTGGAAACCAAACAGAAGCTGCTGGAAAGCAGTGCGTTGTCGGCGAAGAAGTCGGGTTTCGCAACAGTCGGTGTCGACGCCTTGATGAAGGCAATCGGCTTGAGTGGTGGGGCTTTCTACAGCCACTTTTCGTCGAAGGATGAGCTGTTCGCTTCAATTGTCGAGCGTGAGCTGGTTCAAAGTCTGGAACGATTGGGGGCGGATCAGGATCGTGATAGGCTCGAGCGCTGCCTGAAGCATTATTTGAGCATGTCCCATGTCGAACACCCGGAGTCGGGTTGCGCCTTGCCGGCATTGGGCGCCGAAATAGCCCGTTCAGACGTGCTGGTCCGGCAGCAGGCGGAGAACTGGATTTGTCGGCTACAAGAGAGTTGGTCGCGGATTCTGGAGAGCGACAGCCTGGCATGGGCGATTCTGTCGCAATGCATCGGTGCGTTGGTTGTGGCGCGAATGCTCGCCACCCCTGACATCCAGCGCACGGTACTGAAGTCCAGTTACGATGAGATCAGCCGTCAGATCGCCGGTCCGCGGACCTGAAGTGACGGCCTATTTGCAGATGACGATCATGCTGCGGCTGGTATAGCCGGCCGGGTTGAGACCAAACGGATAATCGCCAGGTTCTTCCACGCCATCCCCTGATTTTGCGATGACCTTGTATCCCTTGGGCGCACAGGAGTTGGCTGCGCTGGTGTAGCACTTGTCCCAGGATGACGACAGCCCGGAACAGTTGATATGCAATCCTTTCTTGCCACGTTTGGTATGAGTTTCCGAAGTCGCCGCGCAGCCCGCAACTGCAAGTACGGCGATCAGTATCAAAATTCGTTTCATTGCTGTCCTTATAGCGTCCCCGGATCTTTGCGCCCGGGTCTGGCCGTGTTCGCTTTAGCTTGAAGCGTTCTTATATCCCTATCGTGAAAAATCCATGTCTGACACTGGGTTACGGGCCTAAACATGGCCTAATTGCGCGGTAAATACCAGACCTTCGTCAAATCCTGTATTAATCCGCGGCAACCGCAGGTTTGGCGGCACCGCCCATGGTCATGGTCGCGCCGACGGAAGCCAGAATGATGCAGATGATAGCCATCCACTGTGACAGTGAGAGGTATTCATGGAGGAACAACAGACCTGACAGGGCACCGATCGCAGGTTCAATACTCATCAGCGTGCCGAAGGTGCGGGCTGGCATTCGGGTCAGGGCGACCATCTCCAGCGTATAGGGCAGGGCAGTGGACAACAGGGCGACGCCGATCGCTATGGGAATCAGTGATGGCGTCAGCAGCGCGGCGCCGGCATGCACAATACCGATAGGCGCTACGAACAGTGCGGCAATCATGACGCCCAGTGCAGCAGTCTGTACGCCATTGTCTGCACCGGCCTTCTGGCCGAATAGAATGTACAAGGCCCAGCAGACTCCGGCCCCCAAGGCATAACCCGCACCGACCAGATCGATACCGGCAGTCGTGGCTCCCGTGGGTATCAATAACAGCAACCCGATGGCGGCCAGTGCGATCCATAAAAAGTCGATCGCGCGACGTGAGGCATAAATAGC
This sequence comes from Pseudomonas sp. PDM03, assembly GCF_014852385.1. Taxonomy (NCBI): domain Bacteria; kingdom Pseudomonadati; phylum Pseudomonadota; class Gammaproteobacteria; order Pseudomonadales; family Pseudomonadaceae; genus Pseudomonas; species Pseudomonas sp. PDM03. The sequence continues at coordinate 152,009 of NZ_JACVBM010000017.1, forward strand.
GACCGCCAGCGGCCCGGTGAACTCCAGCGCTACCGCGATTCCCAATGGGACTGTGCGTAGGGACATATAGAAGAGGAAGTTCATGCCGCCGAGTGCCATCCCGTAGACAATGACCGTGCGCAAGGATTTCGCGGTGAGCTTCGCACGCCATGGGCGCAGCAGTATCAGCATGATTACGCTGGCGAAAATCAACCGCAGGGTCGTTGTCCCCTGCGCACCGATAACCGGGAACATGCTTTTGGCCAGGGAGGCTCCGGACTGGATCGACGCCATGGCTATCAATAGCAGGCCAACCGAGAACAGGGTCGAGGCAAGGCTGCGGGGGTGGTCATTCATTGCGTGGCATCGTCCAAGGCAGGAAACGAACGTATTGTTCTAGTGTTGGGCAATATACTGCGCATTCAAGGTGTTCGCGTCTATATATAAGCAGTGATTTTGAGCATCCTGATAGAAAGGCTAAATTAGGGGTTGACGGCAGATTCTGGAAGTCTATAATTCGCCCCACTTCCGGCGCAGTCGAAACGGAAAACTCCTTGGTAAACAAAGAGTTACGCAGTTTTCGACAGCGAGTTGCTTCAGCTCATCGAAGCCCAGAAGGAGTTGAAAGAGCGGTGTTGTGTGGCTCTTTTGACGGTTCGATCTTCTCGGTCGAAAGCGGAGAAAAAGAGGTGTTGACAGCAGCGAGTAACGCTGTAGAATTCGCCTCC
>NZ_JACVBM010000018.1:0-152531 GCF_014852385.1 Pseudomonas sp. PDM03
CCAATATCCAGGCCGAGCAAGTCCAGGATGTCCATGAGAGGTCTCCTCAAGTAAGTGAGAACCCCGGTAAGTTTAGATTTAGCGGGGTTCCCGTACTGGGCTGACCATCTCATTAGGGTGGCAGCTGTACGCGGGTTGGCGAACCGGACAAGGCACAAACCGGCAGACCCGAAGGTCTCCCACGCACAGCCACCAAAAAAAGGTAGCCAAGCGCTTAGAAACGCTCCGAGCGGGCCCGGAGGTTTCTATGCCTGTACCATCGAGTCGCCAAACCCAATACGCCATTTTGGCGCGCTCGGACTATAGGACTCATGACAAAGGCACAGCAATGGACAAGTCTACGGACAATTCCCAGAGTCGTGTAGGACCTTGCCTTTTCAGCACCAATGGCTCGATTCGAAGCCTGAATGGCAGCCGGAATGTTGTAAATTTGACTCGGGAAAAGCATGGAATGTCAGGCTTACTTCAGAAAATTTAGCCAGTTGAAAAAAGGTATGAAAATTAAATGAGTACGGCTAAGGGCGAGAAAACGAGTGCCTTGACTGAGTTTTTCTCCAATACGCCCGCACAGACCAGGCGAGAGATTTTGATGGCCGTAATTATCAAGGCTGACGCTTCACAACGTGATGTTGTGCAGAAAGCAACAGCCATCAAAGCAAAACAGGGCTCTCGTCAGCCCGCCTTAGGACGTTTTTTTATGGGGGGGGCAATCGAAAATTTGAGATCGGTAGCCAAGCGAACGGGGCATCGATGCTAAAGCTGGGTGCCACGACGACAAGGTAAGCCATCCCAACTTAACTAGCGCCCGCGTCCGGCAAGGCTTTTTCAGCAGTTTAGCTGGGTCATCATTTGGCACGACTAGGCATCATCTCCGTCAAAAGGACGTGATTATGAATGCTTGTAGCTACTATATGAAAGCAACCCTGTCGTAGGGCAGCTCGCGGCACTGAAAAGGTTATCGGGTCTAGAATGGCGGTTAAGAAAGGTGGGAAAAGCAAGGAGCCTGAGCTTGAGCGTCTCGATGATTCCTTCAAAATTCCGGATAAAAGGGGCAACGGTCAGATACGTATTCAGTATTTGAAAAGTCCGGAAACGGGTGAGGTCATCACCTATAGCATGGCCTACATCAATGACGCGATCTGCTCTGTAGACAATGGTCGGGTGATAGGATACGACAATGCTCATGGTGAACATCATAAACATGACATGGGTGTCTATATCCCCGTTGAGTTCGAATCCTTTGAGAAGACGTTTGAGTTGTTTCAGGAGCAATGGCAGCAGTATCTGAAAAAGAGGAAGAGCAAATGAAGACAATCATTAGGCACGAGTCCGAAGAGGATTTTTTTGCGCGAATGACTTCGCTTGCCAAAAAGCTTGATCGTCGAGAGGCTGTAGAGGCATACGAAAGCTTCAGCTTCGAAGATGTTGGTGAGATGAAGGCCTTTCGGTCAGAGCAGGAGAGAAAGGCGCGCAAGGCCTCCTTTACCTTAATCACAGGTGGCGGAAAAGCGAAGGTCAGGTCAAAGGGGCCGCATACCTACGTGACGAATCTTCGTAGGTTCAAGACTGCAAGATGGATTAATGCCACTGTCACTTTTGAACGTGACGCCAAGCAGATTTTGAAAAACTACGCCACAACGACGCAGCGCTTTGAAAATGGTTTGATCGTTGGCACAAGAGTGGGTGGTGAAGCCGACAGACCGCTTTCGAGCCTTAGAGATAAATGAAATCGTCATCCATCATCTCTATAGCGCCCGTCTAACCAAACGGGCTTTTTCTGACCAGACATAATCGCAATTCGTGAATTCGAAGCGCACGCGCAAATAGTCTTCGCGTTGATTGATTATTCAGAGTGTCGATGCCAACAGATTCCTTATCCGGACGAGAAAAACGTTAACAAAACACCTAATTCACGTGAAAACGCTAATTTATCCTGTAGAGCACCACCCCAGACACAAAGAAACCGGCCACCAAAGCCGGTTTTTTATTACCTGCATCCCCCGTCAAAAAACAACGTGAGGTGGTCGAGTGGTTCAAGGGCAGTGGTTTTTCGGCCGTTCCTCGATCCACTGAGAGAGGCGGAGCGAGCGCAGTACCTCAAGCACAATCAGGCTGCAATCGAGCGGGCCCGTCCACGGCTGTTTATCGTCGCGACACGTTGATGAAACAGGGCAGACGCCACTCTTTCCGTCCGCCCCTTTCGCGCATTTGAGGGCCGAAAATCCCTTAGCCGCTAATCAATCAACTGATCAATCAAAACCGCGTTGCTGTAGATCAGGCAGCCATCACTCGCTCGATGTCCCACCAGATGAAACTGACCGCGCTCGTTGTGGATATAGACGCGCATCTGGCAGTCCGACAAAGGCCCGTACCCCCCTGGCAAGATCAACTCCAGCGTGCTCATGTCGACGTCAACCATGGCTTCCTTTTCATGGGTCTTCTGCAAGCGTTCTTCAGCGTCCTCCAGGCCCCGGTGGAGGGGGCCATCGACGTAAAAATGGATTTCACCTATTGGGGTCGATTTTTGTGCGCCGTTGAATTTGCACCAGCCTTCGATCGTCAAGGCACTCATGACGAAATCTCCGTTGTGGACGGCTGGACGTTGTAGCTCTTAGCCGTCATGGGTCTGACCGCTGTACCCGACAAGGACCGTCTTCAGTGGCATTTTCAGCCGATCCCTGCCTGCGTAACACAGATACTAATTATAGCTGGCCACCGCGTTTCGCTTACTCGATGTCTCTGCGCGCCTTATTAGTCTGAAGGGGTGTTACTGAATAGAGACAGTTAGATATAGCGAATGGATTTTAAGTAATCTGCTTGATGCCCAGGTTGGAATATCCAGGTGCGCGGGCCTTGTAGCAACAGCGTCTGTAGCGACCATGAACTATACTTCCAGCGAACTTTGCCACGACGAAAGGTGGTATTGGGTCAGCCTGTTTTGGCGTCGGATGAGTCGTGATTAGACGCTGCTGTTCTGTGGGGATGCTTATGCATGCCAATGAGTGACAGGAATAGGAAGAAGGCAAAATGGCAATGGCAATTATTCTTGTCCTGATCGTTATTGCATCCGTGCTCTTCCATTTATTAGCGCCTTGGCATGCGGCACCGCCAGCTTCCAATTGGGGTTCAATAGACACGACGCTGTTCATCACGCTGGTCATCAGCGGGATATTTTTCATCGCCATCACCGTGTTCATGGCGGTGGCCGTCATGCGTTTCCGTCACAAGGAAGGCGTCAGGGCCGCCTACCAGCCAGAAAATAAACGCTTGGAGTTCTGGTTGATTGTCGTGACGTCGATCGGGATTGCCGGGATGTTGGCGCCGGGTCTTGTTGTTTATAACGATTTTATCCGGGTGCCAAAAAATGCGTATGAACTAGAGGTGGTCGCCCAGCAATGGCAATGGGCTTTTCGTTTTCCGGGCCAGGACGGGAAGTTGGGGAAGTCGGATATCAAGTTTGTTGATTCGGTCAATCCACTCGGTCTTGATCCCAAGGACCCTGTTGGACAGGATGATGTAATAGTCCGAAGTAATGAAGTTCGTTTGCCGGTCGATCAGCCGGTGAAAGTCTTGTTGCGTTCCAAAGATGTTCTGCACAATTTTTATATACCGCAGATCCGCAGCAAGATGGACATGGTGCCGGGAATGGTGTCGTACTTCTGGTTTACGCCAACTGTCATGGGCAAGTATGAGGTGCTGTGTGCCGAGTATTGTGGCGTCGGTCATTACAACATGCGCGGCAATATGATCGTGGTAGACCAGGCCGCCTTCGCTCAATGGCTGGGCAGCCAACCGACCTTTGCGCAAACATTGACCACGGCCGCCAGGCCCGGTCGGGACAGCATGCTGGAAAAAGGTCGCCAACTGGTCGAGCAATACGGCTGCCATGCCTGCCATAGCCAGGATGGCAGTGCCAGTCTCGGCCCGGGATGGAAGGGCTTGTACGGCCGCACCGAACAACTCGCCGATGGCAGCAGCGTGCAGGTCGATGAGGCTTACCTCAAAGAGTCGATCCTCGATCCGAAGGCCCGCCTGGTGCAAGGCTACCCGCCGGTGATGGTGGCCTATACTCTCAAGGATGATGAATTGGGTGCTCTCATCGCCCTGATCAAGTCGCTGGGTGCCGGGCAGCCAGCCGAAGAACCGTCTACCGGCGACGTGTCGGGCTCAGGTGACGACCTGGTGGCACAGGGACAGCGGCTGGCGCAGTCGCTCGGTTGTCTGGCCTGTCACAGTGTCGATGGCAGCAAAGGTATCGGCCCCGGTTGGCAGGGCCTGTATGGCAAGGCAGAAACCCTTGCCGACGGTTCGAGCATCAAGGTCGATGAGGGCTATTTGAAAGAGTCGGTTCTCAATCCCGCTGCCAAAATCGTCAAGGGCTACGCAGCCGTCATGCCGCCCTTCACGCCGAGCGATAAGGAGCTGAACGCCCTGATCGCTTTTATCAAATCCAAAGCGAACGCTGACGCTGAAGCGAGCAAGGCTGAGCCAGGGAAGTCGCCGTAAAGCCGCCAGAAACACACTGAAACTTCGGCCGGAGGATGACGTGATGGCCTATGCGGAGCAAGCCGAAACAGAGGCACTGCACGAGCCGAAAAGTTTCCTGACCAAATACATCTGGAGTCAGGACCACAAGGTCATTGCCGTTCAATATTCCTTGACGGCGCTGTTCGTGGGTCTTATCGCCGTGGTGCTGTCCGGCTTGATGCGCATGCAGATTGGCTTCCCCGGCAGTTTGGCGTTCATGGACGCCAGTGCTTATTACCAGGCGATGACCATGCACGGCATGATCATGGTTATTTATTTGCTGACAGCCTTGTTTCTGGGGGGCTTCGGCAACTATCTGATCCCGCTGATGGTGGGCGCCCGCGACATGGTTTTCCCCTACGTCAACATGCTCAGCTACTGGTTTTACCTGCTGGCAGTCGTGGTGTTGCTCTCCAGTTTCTTTGTCCCGGGCGGCCCCACCGGTTCGGGCTGGACGCTCTATCCGCCACAGTCCATTACTCAGGGGACACCGGGGGTCGAGTGGGGCATCGTCCTGATGCTCGTCTCTCTGGCGATTTTTATTGTTGCCGCCACCATGGGCGGGTTGAACTACGTCACCACGGTGTTGCAGGCGCGCACCCACGGCATGACGTTGTTTCGCATGCCGCTCTCCGTGTGGGGAATCTTCATGGCCTCGATCATGGCCTTGCTGGCGTTCCCGGCGTTGTTTGTCAGTGCCGTCATGATGCTGTTCGACAAACTGTTGGGCACCAGTTTCTTTATGCCGGCGATCATCTCGCTGGGGCAGCAACTCGATCATCAAGGGGGCAGCCCCATCCTGTTCCAGCACCTGTTCTGGTTCTTTGGCCACCCGGAGGTCTACATCGTTGCGCTCCCGGCGTTTGGCCTGGTCTCGGACCTGATCAGCACCCATGCGCGGAAAAACATCTTCGGTTACCGAATGATGGTGTGGGCCATTATCGCGATTGGCGTACTCAGCTTTGTGGTCTGGGCGCACCATATGTATGTCAGCGGAATGAACCCGTACTTTGGCTTTTTCTTCGCCGTCACCACCTTGATCATCGCGGTGCCGACCGCCCTGAAAGTCTACAACTGGGTGCTGACGCTGTGGCACGGCGACATTCATCTGACCGTGCCGATGCTGTTTGCCCTGGCCTTTATCGTCACCTTCCTGGTCGGTGGCCTGACCGGGTTGTTTCTCGGCAATGTGATCGTGGACATTCCGCTCTCGGACACCTATTTCGTCGTCGCCCATTTCCATATGGTCATGGGCGTCGCGCCGGTACTGGTGGTGTTTGGCGGCATTTATCACTGGTTCCCGAAAGTCACCGGACGCCTGTTGAATGACACGCTGGGCAAGTTGCATTTCTGGATTACTTTCCTGGGCACCTACGCCATCTTCTTCCCCATGCACTACCTGGGTTTCCAGGGCATGCCGCGCCGTTATTACGCTTATGACAACTACGCGTTCATCCCGCAGTCGGCGCAAGAGTTGAATGCTTTCATTACGGTGGTGGCCTTGACCGTCGGCGTTTCCCAGCTGCTGTTTGTGTTCAACCTGGCCTGGAGCACATTCAAGGGCAAGCCCGCTGGCGGCAACCCGTGGGGCGCGGCCAGCCTGGAATGGCAAACGCCGAACACTCCACCGATACACGGTAACTGGGGCGCGAAGCTGCCGGTCGTGCATCGTTGGGCCTATGACTACAGCGTTCCGGGGATCGAACAGGATTTCGTGCCGCAAACAGTCTCCGCCGAGGAGCTGGAGCAGATGCGGCAGCTCAGTGCCGGAACCCGGGCAGCGGACGTTAAAACATGAACAGACTGCTGTTTAAAAACGCCGACGGCGCGGACCCCAACGGCAGCTGGAGTCGTGATCCCGAAGGGGGTCAGTCCGCTGAAAGTGCCAATCGAAACCAGACCGCAAAAATAGGCCTGCGCCTGTTTCTGGTCGTGGTGAGTTCGTTGTTCTTTCTCTTTCTGCTGGCCTTTATCGCCCGTTCACAAATGTCCGACTGGCTACCGCTGACAGAGCCCTTGGCGCCGTTAGCCAACCCATGGCAACTCTGGGTGAATTCGGCATTTCTGGTGTTGAGTTGCATCGCGTTGCAGTGGGCGCGCATGGCCGCTCGCCAGGCTCGGCTGAACGCAACGGTCATTGGCTTTGTAGTGGGAGGCGTATTTGCAATTGCCTTTCTGGCGGGGCAGTTCTGGGTCTGGCAGCAGTTTGTCGCCTGGGGCTACTTTGTCGCCAGCAACCCGGCCAATAGCTTCTTCTACCTGTTGACCGGTGTGCACGGGCTCCACCTGCTGGGCGGGTTGTTTGCCTGGGGCAGGACCGTCGCCAGATTCCTGAGTCGCGTGCCGTTGTCGCAACTCAGCGCCAGCGTCGAACTCTGTGCCATCTACTGGCATTACTTATTGGGTCTGTGGATTGTGTTATTCGCTTTGCTGACCAGCACGCCGCAGACTTATGAAGCCATCGCCAGACTCTGCGGCTTGAGGTGATCAGCCATGGCATCGCATCCACAAGCTCCAGGCGAAAGCTCATCCAATACCCTCGGCTCGCCGTCTGCACCAGGATGGCAAGGCATCGCCAATGACTGGGCCTCGGACAAGGAGGCTTTCAAGCAGGTGCCTTGGGGCAAGGCGATGATGTGGATATTCCTGCTCAGCGACACGTTTATATTCACCTGTTTCTTGACCGGCTACATGTCGGTTCGCATGACCATCACCACGGCCTGGCCAAACCCCAGTGAAGTGTTCGCCTTGACCATCGGCGGTCGAGAAATCCCGCTGATTCTGATCGCCATCATGACGTTTGTGCTGATCAGCAGCAGCGGCACCATGGCCATGGCCGTGAACTACGCCTATCGCCGCGATCGTGCGAAAACCACCGCCCTGATGTTGGCGACCGCTGCCTTGGGCGTGACGTTCGTCGGCATGCAGGCATTTGAATGGAGCAAGCTCATCGCAGAAGGGGTACGTCCCTGGGGGAACCCCATGGGGGCGGCGCAATTTGGCGCCAGCTTTTTCATGATTACCGGTTTTCACGGGCTGCATGTGTCCATCGGCGCCCTCTACCTCAGCATCGTGGCGAGGAAAGTACTGCGGGGCGATTATGAGCGCTCCGGAAACTATCAAAACGTCGAGATAGCCGGGCTGTACTGGCACTTCGTGGATTTGGTGTGGGTGTTTATTTTTGCGTTTTTCTACTTATGGTAAGTCCGGGACGCTGTTCATGAAGGGGAGAGCAGGATCCGCAGAGGAGCACTGATGATGGCGCATGCTCAAGGTCAGCAACATCCGATCAGCCTGTACCTGAAAATCTGGGGGCTGTTATTCGTCCTCAGTACCCTGTCTTACCTGGTCGATTACTTTCACTTTCACGGCTACCTTCGCTGGGCCCTGATCATCACCTTCATGTTGCTGAAGGCCGGCTTGATCGTTTCCATCTTCATGCACATGGCCTGGGAACGATTGGCCATGGTCTACGCCATCCTGGTGCCACCGTTGTGTTTGCTGGTGCTTGTCGGACTGATGGCCACCGAGGCGGACTATGTGTTTCTCAGCCGGGTGATTTTCTTCGGTCAATAGGAAACGCCCGGACGACCTTGAGCCTCCAGGGACTGATCGGCAACCAATGCCGTTATATCGTTCGTTTGAACTGATGCCACCTGTGCAGCCAGGCGACTGTCCAGTGAGGGGCTGCCGTGCCCGTACCGGCGATCTTCAGCAGTGGATGGTGTTCGATAACCCCGTCCAATACCGGCTCTTGATTCGGCTCGACGTCCACAAAGAAAATGTGTTTTCCCTCTTCTACCACCTGTTTAAAACTGCGGAAGTGAGCGTTTGGCACCTGAATACCAAAAAAACCGCCTTCCCAGATGCAGAAGCCGAATATAACAACGGCGAGAAAGATAAAAGGCATCCAGCCTGCGACGGATTCGGTCCAGCCCAGCCAGTAGGCGCCGCCAAGGACCAACGCGGCGAGTGGCAAACCGATCACCGCACCGATTTCGCCAGAGTGAACGACATCCTGCTCCATCAACGAGTTGATCTCGTGCAGGTGATGTTGTTCAACATCAGCCACATGTTCGCTGAGCACATGGATTTGTTCGGAATTGATGCCGTTGGCTTCCAGTTCATTTTCAACGGCTTCAAGGTCGTCGAGATTGTCACTGATGTAATAGTGTCGATTCATGCCACACCTCCCATCCCGTGCTTGCCGTAGACCTCCTTTGTCTTGCAGCTGTTTAGCGGGATCTACAGTCGGTATCGGTACCCGTGGGCAACGCTTCTCACTTCGTTCAAGCCATGAAAAGTATAGCACTGCATGGCGTGCGGGCAGGGTAGGGGCATCGGGTCGCCCGGCCTTGCGGCAGGCTCGCGGGACTCCAGATTTCGGGCACAAAAAAACCGGTCACTTGGACCGGTTTTTTGTGTTCCTGCATCCCCCGTCAAAACCATCCTGACGTGAGATAAAAATCGATTGGAGCGGGTGAAGGGAATCGAACCCTCGTTATCAGCTTGGGAAGCTGGAGTAATGCCATTATACGACACCCGCTCAGAGCGGCTGACTTTGTACCAGATGTGCGCATGAAAATGAAGTTTTTCTTTGCCCGTGAGGGCTTTGGCACAGGTGAAACAAGACATCGGACCGGGTGGCGGTCGTTCGCGGGCAAGCCTCGCTCCTACAGATTGGCGTTAACGCTATAGGGCGAAGCTTGCTCGCGATGACGCTGTTTCAAATGGACAATGCATGGTGGTCCTGGACGTAGTGGTAACGCGGTCGGCTTGCCTGTTGCTCAGGTTTCAGGAAACCCAGCAACGCATTGCGACTGTCTCGGCAGGCGGCTTTGTGTTCCATGTCGAGAAAGTGGCCCGTCGCATCCAGCGTCGTGAACGTGGCGTGTTGCACGTGGTTGGCGAACAATCGCGCGCCATCGGCGGCGGTGTATTCGTCCCATTCGCCGTTCATGAACAGCACCGGCACGTTGATTTTCTCTGCCGCCTTGAAGAAGCACTGGCGGTCGCTGTGCAGCAGGTCGCTGATGTGGAAGTGCATCTGCCCGTATTCATGATCGGCCAGGCTGCTGACGTGGCGGTAGTTGAAGCGCTTGAACAGGGTCGGCAGGTGTTTGCCGATGGTGCTGTTCACCAGGTTGCCGACCCGGTCGCCATCACGGCTGCCGAGGTAGTCGACGCCGCGCTCGAGGTAGTCGAGCATGTGCGCGTTGATCTCCGGGGAGAACGAGCTGATCACGGCTTTTTCGATCCGTCGCGGTTGTTGGGCGAGGGCGACCAGGGTCGCGGCGCCACCCCAGGAAAACGACAGCACGTGTTCGGCGGCGAAGTGGTCGATCAGCTCCAGGAGGATCTGCCCTTCGACTTCTTTGGTCAGCAATTTCTCATGCAGGTTGTGGGCTTTTGACTTGCCCGCGTAGGGCTGGTCGTAGCAGACCACATTGAACTGCGGGTGGAGGTTTTTCACGGTTTGTGCAAACGACGCAGTCGTGGCCATCGAGCCGTTGACCAAGATAATGGTCTTCTCTGCGGCGTCTGCGCGATAGAACTCCGTGTAAACCCGATACTGACCTTGTATATCCAGCACAGCGATTTCTGGCCTCATGTCATAAGACTCCTGGCAAGCGGGTATGCGCGCAAATGAGATTGCACGAGCTTTGTGACAGGTAGGCATATGCCTGGAATTTGAAGGCCCATGTCGATCCATTGCAGTCCGGTCGACGGGTGTTGTTATTGGCGGGCAGTCTGACGGTCTGAGGCGGAACCTTGAGGTTCTCTAACCGACAAAAAGTTTCTTAGACGTATGTTGTGACTCGTCAGTCACATTTCGGCTGACGACCTGATTCAAGCAGGGGAGTTGGCATCGCGCAAGTGCCATTGGTAAATTGTTCGACAACTTCTGCTGAGCGGTAGGCTGCTTAGATCAATTGGATCTCTTCGGTGCGCAACGGGCGGTACTCGCCCGGTTTTAGCGCGTCGTCGAGCACCAGCGGGCCCATGCGTTCGCGGTGCAGGCGCAGCACTTTGTTGTCGAAGTGGCCGAACATCCGCTTCACTTGGTGATAACGGCCTTCGACAATGCTCAGTCGCGCTGACTTCGGCCCGAGCAGCGCCAGCTCGGCCGGCAGCGTGGTGAGGTCTTCGAAGGCGAAATACAGGCCTTCGCTGAATTTCAAGGCATATTCCGGGCCGATGTCTTGCTCGGTCTCGACGTAGTAGACCTTGGGCAACTTGGTCTGCGGCTGGGTCAGGCGTCGTGACCAGCTGCCGTCGTTGGTGATCAGCATCAGGCCGGTGGTGTTGAAATCCAGGCGGCCGGCGATGTGCAGGTCTTCCTTGTCCGGCTCGTCGAACAGATCAAGGACCGTCGGGTGTTCCGGATCGCGGGTGGCGCTGACGCAACCGGGGGGCTTGTGCAGCATGAAGTAGCGGGCGGGTTTGCCGAGTTGCAGCACTTCTTGATCGACTTCGACGCGGCTGAACTCCAGCACCTCGGTGTGAGGGTCGCTGACGATTTTACCGTCGACCCGCACGCGCTTTTCCGCCAGCAACAGGCGAACCTGCTTACGGTTGAAGCGGGGCAGGTTGCTGAGGAAACGGTCAACACGCATGACAAAACATCGGAAGGAAACGGGCCGCGCATCTTACGTGATCGGCCACAAGGATGCTTACAACTGCGCCTCGACCTGCGCGCAGCGCGGGCACAGGCAGGATTTGTCGCGCAGTTCGGGCGGCAGTGCTTCGAGCACCGCCGGGTCGATGCTGACGCCGTAGCACCAGCAGGCCCGATCGGCGGTTCGCGGGTCGGCCAGGGTGCAGTCGTTGGAGGCGCCGCAGGCCGGGCAGAATTCAGGCTTGTTCATGTAGGACTATGCATAACTGGTGTGAGGCATTTCCGCGCAGGTACGGTTACGGCCGGATTGCTTGGCCCGATACATCGCATGATCGGCGCGGGAGAGCAGGGTGTGCAAGGTGTCATCCGGTTGCAGCGTGGTCAAGCCAATGCTGACCGTCAGATGCAAGGTGTGACTGTTGTAGGCATAAAGCTGTTCTTCAACATGCTGACGAATTTTCTCGGCAATCATCAGACCGGTCTCACCGTCCGTGTCCTTGAGCAGCACGATGAATTCCTCGCCGCCCCAACGGCAGACGATGTCGGAATGGCGCAGGCAACTCTCCAGATCCCTTGCGAAGCCGATCAGCACCTGATCACCGGCGAGGTGACCGTAGGTGTCGTTCAAGGCCTTGAAGTGGTCCAGATCCAGCAGCAAGGCGGTCAGCGGTTTCGGCTCGCGTTGGGCTTCGTGCATGGCTTGTGCGGCCAGCAGATCGAAGCCGCGACGGTTCGGCAGTTCGGTCAGGCTGTCGAGGGTCGCCTGCGCCTGGATCTTGCCCTGATAACGCTTGATCACCCGGTTGAGCAGGGCCAGCACAGTCAGGGTCACGAGCAGGCAAATCAGCAGGTTGAGGTACAGCGACTGACGGATTTCGCTGAGGGCGCCGTCTTCGCGTTTGTCGACGAACAGGTACCAGTTCAGTTCCGGAATGAAGCGCACGTTGAGGAAGTGGCCCTGGCCCTGTACGGAGTATTCGTAGCTGCCGCTGTGGGGCTTGGGCAGCTGGTTGACCAGGCCTTTCATGCTTTCCAGGTCGCTGAGTTTCTGGCCGATATGCGCGCCCTGCGGGCCACCCTCGGCACCGGTAAGCACCAATCGGCCGAAACTGTCGACGAAATACACGCTGCGTTGATAGCGCTGTTGATACTTGTCGATCAGCTTGATCACCGCATCTACCGTCAGACCAACGCCTGCCGCGCCGATGAAACGGTTGTTGTAGTCGTAGACCTTGTAGTTGATGAAGAACGTCAGGTTGTCCTTGTTAGCCAGGTCCGGATCGACGTTGATCTCGTAAGGGGTCGCCATGTCTCGCACGCGGAAATACCAGGCATCGCGCGGCTCAGTGACCTTGACCTGTTTGAGCACGCCTTTGGCGTGGTAGTAGGTGAGCGTGCCGTTGGAGACTAAAAATGCGGTGTAGGCGCCGTAGTGGGTCATGACCTCGTTGAGGTAGCGGGTCATCTGGTCGGGGTCGTGTTCGCCGTTGACCACCCAATCACGCATGAAGGTGTCGCGGGACATCATCGAGGAAATCAGGATTGGTCTGACGAGGTCTTTCTGGATTTCCGAGTAGACCGTGTCCGAAGTCAGCGGCAGCTCGGTGTTGACGATGTTGTCGCGGATCGAGGCGCGCGAGGCGTAGTAGCTGAGAAATGACGTGGCGAGAAAACCTGCGCCCAGCAGCGCGATCAGCGTGAGGACCAGCGAACGTTGCGAATACAGCGGCGAGTGAAGCAGCATGGCGATTCCGTTGGCAGTGACCCGTTGGGGAGCATTCTAGTGGCACTGCGGGGAAATAACTGCGGGATTTGCAGGGTGAATCGGCGAGGATCAGGTGCGGTGGCGTCCGGACTGACGCCTTCGCGGGCAAGCCTCGCTCCTACAGGTCACCTGGATCTGTAGGAGCGAGGCTTGCCCGCGAATCGTGAGATCAACGCCGACCTGTCAGGTACGCACGCCATCCACCCAAATGACTGATATCCACCGCCCCCTCCAGCCCATACGCCTCGCAGATAAACCCACTCTCCCAACGCCCATCCGCCAGTTGCACCTTGCCCAACCCCAGCGGTGCCGGAATCCCGGTCAGGAACGACCCCAACTCACAGCTCGGCAACTCCCAGACCTCCACCGCAATCGCTACGCCGCCATCCTTCACCCGCATCATCCCCGGACGAAACGGCGGGCCACCGGCCAATGCATACAGTCGATAGTCCGGCGAACTGAACGTCGCCTCGACCAACGTCGCGCCGCGCCGCTTCAACTGCCAGTTCAGCGCCAACCCATCGAGATGCGCGCCGCACACCACCAACCGCGCACGATCGTTGCGCGCGACCGTTGCGGGCGCAGGAGAACGATGCTGAAACGCATCCGCCACACTCAACAAATACTGATCGGTAAACGCCCGGCCAAACACCGTCACGCCCCACGGCAAACCATTGCCCATGAACCCGCTCGGCACCGCGACGGCGGCGTAATCGAGCAGGTTCATGAAGTTGGTGTAGTAACCCAGTTCCGAATTGCGCAGCACTGGCTCAGCCTCAAGCTCCGCCAGTGTGACGGGACGGCCGATGGTCGGCGTGACCACGCAATCGAGTCCTTCCAGCGCCTTGTCGCACAGCGCTTTCAAGGCTTGCAGCCGATATTGGGCGCGGAAGGTTTGCACTCCATTCACCGCCGGCGCCTTGGCCAGCACCGCACGAATCACCGGCAACACCGCTTGAGGATTTTGCTCCATCAACTCGCCGGCGACGCTGTAGCGCTCCGCCACCCACGGGCCTTCATACAGCAGGCGCGCCGCTTCAAGGAAGGGCGACAAATCCAGTTCCACTGCCTCACCGCCCAACGCCTTGAGCCGATCGATGGCATCGCCGAACAACAGCGGACCTTCAGGGCAACCGAAGAACTCCAGGTCCTGCGCACGCGGTACGCCGAAGCGGAAAGGGCGCGGTGTGCCGAACGCCGAGCCGTCATTCCACAGCGGATTACGGCGGCTGTATTCGTCCCGTGGATCGAGATGTGCGGTGAGCGCCAGCAACTGACTGGCTTCCCGAGCCGTCGCGGTAAAGGTCGTGACGCAATCGAGCGTACGACACGCCGGCACCACGCCCGCCGTGGAGATCAACCCCTTGGTGGCTTTCATCCCCACCAGATTGTTCAACCCCGCCGGCACTCGCCCCGAGCCCGCCGTGTCCGTGCCCAACGAAAAACTCGCCACGCCCAGCGCCACCGCCAGCGAAGAACCGGCGCTGGAACCGCCCGACGGATATTCCGGCAACACGCTGTTCGGGCACGCGCCATACGGCGAGCGGCTGCCATTGAGGCCGGTGGCGAACTGGTCGAGATTGGTCTTGCCCAGCGGAATCGCGCCCAGCGCCAGCAATTGCTCGACGATGGTCGCCGATTGCTGCGGCACATAGGCAAATGCCGGGCACGCTGCCGTGGTCGGAATGCCCGCCAGATCGATGTTGTCCTTGATCGCGAACGGCACGCCGTACAGCGGCAGGCTGTCGATATCGCGGCCGTCGAGTGCGGCGAGGTGCGGCTCCAGTTCTTCAATGCTGAGCAAATGAATGAACAGGTGATAGTCCGGGTTCAGGGCGGCGGCTTTATCGCGCAGGTTCAGCAGCAGTTGTCGCGGTGTGATGCTGCCGTCGCGGTAGGCGCTGCGCAGTGCGTCGAGTTGCAGATTGATGGTCATGAAGTGAGTCCTTTGCAAAATGGGTTCAGTCGAGTTCCAGCACCACGACGCGCTGTCCGGCGCGCACGGCCGAACCGGGTTGCACGCGGATTTCGCGCACCACACCGGCCATCGGTGCGAGCAGCGGGATTTCCATCTTCATCGACTCCAGAATCACCAGCACATCACCGGCGGCAACGCGGCTGCCGGTCTCCACCTGGACCTGCCAGAGGTTGCCGGCGATGTGGCTGTCGACGCTCATTTCACCAGTGGCCAACGGTGCGTCTTCGGTCGTTTCCGGGGCCGCTTCCTCACTGTCGAAATGCGCCTGGCCGCTGGCGATCCAGCGCTCGCGCTCGGCGTTGAAAGCGCCTTTCTGTTGATCCCGAAAAGCTGCAATGCTCGAGGACTCTTTGGTCAGGAACGCCTGGTAATCCGCGAGGTTCAACTGGCTGTGTTCGATGTTCAACTCGAAGCGCCCGAGGGGGAAATCCCGGCGGATGCGCAGCAGTTCATCGGCGCTCACCGGGTAGAAACGGATCTGGTCGAAGAAGCGCAGCAACCACGGTTTGCTATCGAACGCGGCGACTTCACGGTAGCGGTTCCACATCTGCAACGTGCGACCGACGAACTGATAACCGCCGGGGCCTTCCATGCCGTACACGCACATGTACGCGCCGCCGATGCCCACCGAGTTTTCCGCAGTCCAGGTGCGGGCCGGGTTGTATTTGGTGGTCACCAGACGATGGCGCGGGTCGAGCGGGGTGGCGACCGGCGCACCGAGGTAAACGTCGCCCAACCCCATCACCAGATAACTGGCGTCGAACACCGTGCGCTGCACTTCATCGAGGTTCGGCAGGTCGTTGATGCGGCGGATGAACTCCAGATTGCTCGGGCACCACGGTGCGTCCTTGCGCACGGTGGTCATGTATTTCTCGATCGCCAATTGGCAGGCCGGATCGTCCCAGGACAGCGGCAGATGGACGATGCGCGACGGCACTTGCAGGTCCTTGGCGGCGCACACCGCGTCCCATTCACCGGCGACGATACCGAGCAGATCGGCCAGCGGCAGTTGCTCGGGTTGGTAGTGCACTTGCAACGAGCGGATGCCGGGTGTGAGGTCGATCACGCCGTGCAGGTGTTTGCTTTCCAGGGCTTGCATGAGGGCGTGGGCGCGGAAGCGCAGGACGAGGTCCAGTTCCGGTGCGCCGATCTCAAGCAATAGGTGCGTATCCCCCGACAGTCGCGCAACCAACCGCGTATCGTCCTGGCCCAAATCCAAAACCACAGGCGACTGTAGGAGCCGGCTTGCTGGCGATGAAATTGACGCGGTGTCTGATCTGGCCCCATCGCCAGCAAGCCGGCTCCTACAGGGGGTATTCCATTTCAGGGCGAGGTTGCGGGCGGTTTTGAGATCGACTGGCTGGAACTGCACTTTGTCCCCGGCCTTCAATTGCCCCAGTTGCCAAAGATCCGCCTCGATCACCGTCACCGGGCACACAAACCCGCCGAGGCTCGGCCCGTCCGGCCCCAGAATCACCGGCATGTCCCCGGTGAAATCCACGGCGCCAATCGCATACGGATTGTCATGGATATTCGACGGGTGCAGCCCCGCCTCACCACCGTCCGCACGGACCCATTCCGGCTTCGGCCCGATCAGGCGCACACCCGTGCGGCTGGAGTTGAAATGCACTTCCCACTGCGTCTCGAAAAACGTGCCGATGTAGTTTTCGGTGAAATATTCCGGTGCGCCATGGGGGCCATAGATCACCCGGATTTGCCGCACGGCAGGCAATTCAGCAATGACAGGCAGTTGCTCACCGACGCTGTGATCGGTCAACGCCGGCACATGCAACACATCGCCGGCCCGTAATGCGCGGCCACCATGCCCACCAAACTGCCCGAGGGTGAAGGTGCTTTTACTGCCCAGATAGTCGGGCACCTGCAGCCCGCCGCGCACACACAAATAGCTGCGGGCGCCTGCGCCGCCAATCGTGCCGAGACTCAACGTGGTGCCTGCGGGAATGAGCAGCGCCGTGTTCATCGCCACGGTTTCGCCGTTCAACGTCAGCGGAATGACCGCCCCCGTTACCACCACCACCGCGTCGCAATTGAAGCGCAGCAACGGCCCGCTCATGGTGATTTCCAGCGCGGCGGCGCCTTCTTCGTTACCCAGCAAAAGGTTGCCCAATCGCAATGCGCGACTGTCCATCGGCCCTGACGGCGGCACGCCCACGGCCCAATAACCGAGTCGCCCCGGATAGTCTTGAACGCTGGTTTGAGTGCCGGCGCTGAGCACTTCAAAAGTGTTGGCCTGATACACCAGGCCTTCGAGGCAACGGGTCCACGGTTGGCCGCTGGTGAACGGCGCGTCGAGCAAAATCTGCCGCAGGTAATCGCGGTTGGTTTCCACGCCGTAGAGCTGGCTGTCGCCCAGTGCTTGATGCAAATCCGCACGCGCTTGTTCGCGGGTCGGCGCCCAGCAGATGACCTTGGCAATCATCGGGTCGAAGTACGGCGGTATCTCGCAACCGGCCTCGACCCAGGTGTCGATCCGCAGCTGTTTGCCGTCGGCGGTGGGGAAGTTCACAGCCGTCAGCAAGCCGGGGCTCGGTTGAAAATCACGACCCGGATCTTCCGCATAAAGCCGTGCTTGAATCGCATGCCCCTCGGCTTTCAATCCTTGGCTCAACACGCTCAGCGGCGGCAAATCACCCGCCGCCAGTTCCACCATCCAGCGCACCAGATCCACGCCCCACACCTGTTCGGTGACGCCGTGTTCCACCTGCAAACGGGTGTTCACTTCCAGAAAGTAGAAGCGCTGGTCTGCGCTGTCGAACACAAATTCCACGGTGCCGGCGCTGCGGTAGTTCACCGCTTTTGCCAGTTTGATCGCCGCCGCGCACAGCTCATCGGCCATGCCGTCGGGCAGGTTCGGCGCCGGGGTTTCTTCTAGGACTTTCTGGTTGCGGCGTTGTACCGAACAGTCGCGCACGCCGAGGGCGATCACTTCACCGCGACCGTCGCCGAACACTTGAACCTCCAGGTGTCGGGCGCGTTGGATGTACTTCTCGATGAACACGCCGGCATCGCTGAAATTGTTTTGGCCGAGGCGTTTTACGGCTTCGAAGGATTCACTCAACTCGTCAGCACTGCGACACACGCGCATGCCGATGCCACCACCACCGGCAGTGCTTTTGAGCATTACCGGAT
This sequence comes from Pseudomonas sp. PDM03, assembly GCF_014852385.1. Lineage (NCBI taxonomy): Bacteria > Pseudomonadati > Pseudomonadota > Gammaproteobacteria > Pseudomonadales > Pseudomonadaceae > Pseudomonas > Pseudomonas sp. PDM03. The sequence goes on from NZ_JACVBM010000018.1 coordinate 18,040, forward strand.
AGCTGACCTGATCGCCGGCAATCAATGCCGCTTCGAGGCTGTCGAGCAGCTCGGTGCCTTCAAGCATCGGCACGCCGTGTTGCTTGGCCAGGGCGCGAGCGGTGTGTTTGAGGCCGAACACGCGCAACTGTTCTGGCGTCGGGCCGATGAACGCGATATCGGCCGCTTCGCAGGCTTCGGCGAATGCGGCGTTTTCCGAGAGGAAACCGTAACCAGGATGGATCGCCGTGGCACCAGTGGCTTTGGCGATAGCGAGGATTTTATCGACCGCCAGATAGGTACCGGCGGCCGCGCCTTCACCGAGGCTGTGGGCTTCATCGGCATGCAGGATGTGCAGGCTCGCGGCATCGGCTTCGGAGTAAACGGCGACACCTTTGACGTGCAGTTCACGCAAGGTGCGCAGGACGCGGCAGGCAATGGCGCCACGGTTGGCAATCAGGACTTTTTCGAACATGGCATAACCCCTGGAGGGGATGCGGGCCGTCCCGCAGTTTTTCGTTGGGCGCCGGGGTCGTCCCCGGCGGAAAATCACAAGTCTTCAGAACACCGCTGAACCCTGTGGGAGCGAGACCGGCTTGCCGGCGATTGCGGTGTATCAGACACATCAATGCCCACTGGCACACCGCAATCGCGAGCAGGCTCGCTCCCACAGGGGGTTAGTGGTGTTCCTGAGGTTTGAGGCACTGCCCGGAACGGGCCTGGCATAGGGCAAACAACCAGCGACGCAGACGGTTCAGTCTCAGTTCCATACCAGCAGCTCCGCAGGCGTAGGGTTGTAGGCATTGCACGGATTATTCAGTTGCGGACAATTGGAAATCAGCACGATCACGTCCATCTCCGCCCGCAAATCCACGTACTTTCCCGGCGCCGAAATACCGTCCTCAAACGTCAGCCCGCCATCCGCCGTGACTGGCACGTTCATGAAGAAGTTGATGTTCGGCCCGATGTCGCCCTTGCCCAGTCGCCCGTCGTGGACGCAGGCGCGCAGGTAGTTGTCGCGGCAGCTGTGCATGTAGCGTTTTTCCAGGGCGTAGCGCACGGTGTTGCTCTCTTGCGCGCAGGCACCGCCGAGGGTGTCGTGGCGTCCGCAGGTGTCGGCGACGATGGTCAGCATCGGTTTGCCGAGGTTGGAATAGAGCACGCTGCCGGTGCTCAGGTAGACGCTGTTCTGCCGGCGCAAGGTGCGTTGCACGTCGTAGCGTTCTTTCGGGTTGGCGACGCTGTAGAACAACGTATCAACCGCCTGATTGCCTTCCAGGTCGAGGATGCGCAGGGTCTGGCCGGCCTTGACCTCCATCAGCCACGGTTCGCCGGCGGGAATGGTGGCGCGGTAGACCGCTGTTTCTGGATGCTTTTGAGCGGTAGCGATTGCGAGTGACATGGCAGCGATCCTCAGGCGAACAGACGGTCGGTGTTGATGAAGCCGCGCTCGTTTTCCGGGCGCGAGGTGCGGCAGTGTTCGGCGACACTGGCATCGGCGTTCATCCAGCTCAGCTTCAATGGTTTTGGTGCGTATTCCGGCGACGGGTCCATCGGATGTTGCAGGGCGGTGAGCACCACCAGCGTGTCCATCGGCGCGTACAACTCGATGTAGTCGCCGGCCCTGGAGTTGCCTTCGACGAAGTGGAAACGCCCGGCCTCATCGACGTTCACGCGGCTGAACAGGTTGAGGGTCATCAGCAAGTCCGACAGGCCCAAACCCCATTTGCCGAGTTCCACCAACAGGTTGTCGGTGCCGTTGCGGAAGAAGCCGTTGCGCAGTTCCTGATAGCGGCCCGCACCGTATTTTTCCGCGACTTCTTCAGCGCACAGCACGCCGCCGAGGCTGTCGCTCCAGCCGCAGGTGTCGGCGGTGATTGCCGCCAGCACGCGGCCCATGTCCGAGTACAAACAATGGCCCGTGGTGAGCTTGGCGGTGTGTTGGCATTTGAGGCTGTCGGGCAGGTTCAGGCGTTCGGTTTTTTCATTGGCATTGAGCAACGTCAGGCTGACGTTGGCGCCACCGCGCAGGTCGGTCAGGCGCAGCAATTGGCCGCGCTTCAGGACGAAGGAGCGATGGCCGCCGCCGGGGAGCATTTCCTCGGCGAAGGGTGGGAACAGTTGGGTCGAATCAGTCATGTGCAAAATCCTCTTAAGCGGTGCGAAGCGCGCCTGCCAGTGTTTCCGGCAAGGCATCGACGGCGGCGCGCGTGGCGCGGCGGTCGCTGTTCAAAGGGATGTCGTAAGTGATACGCGCGCCATAGGCGCCGGGGGCGTGCGGGTCGACGCGGACCTTGTCGAACACCAGCAATCGCGTGCCGAGGCTGAAACCTTCGGACAGGTCGTGGGTGACCATGAACACCGTCAGTTGCGTCTCGCGCCACAGCTCCAGCAGCAAGGCGTGCATGTCTTTGCGGATGCCCGGATCGAGCGCGCCGAACGGTTCGTCGAGCAGCAACACGCGGGGCTTCATGATCAGCGCCTGGGCGATGGCCAACCGTTGCTGCATGCCGCCGGACAGCTGCGCCGGGTACTTGTCCAGCGAGTGGCCGAGGCCGACCTTTTGCAGCAATACCGAAGCCTGTTCGCGGGCGTCTTTTTTAGCGCTGCCGAACAGGCGCCCAAGCAGCGGCGAACGCGGCAGTTCGAGGCCGAGGGCGACGTTGTCCAGCACCGTCAGGTGCGGGAATACCGAGTAGCGCTGGAACACCACGCCACGGCTCGAATCCGGTTCGCCGGCCAGCGCCTGGCCGTCCAGCAGAATCTCGCCGCGACTGGCGCGTTCCTGGCCGAGCAACAGGCGCAGGAAGGTCGATTTGCCGCAGCCCGACGCGCCGACCAGGGTGCAGAACTCACCTTCGTTGACGTTCAGGTTCAAGCCTTCGAGCACCACTTGATCGGCGTATTGCTGCCAGACGTTTTTTACTGTGATGAAGCTCATGCTCGCGCTCCTTCGTACCAAGGGAACGCACGTTGAGTCAGGCGCTTGAGGCCCCAATCCATCAGCCAGGCGAGCAGGGTGATCCAGACCACGTACGGCAGGATCACGTCCATCGCCAGGTAACGGCGCACCAGGAAAATCCGGTAGCCGAGGCCGTCGGTGGAGGCGATGGCTTCGGCGGCGATCAAGAACAACCACGCCGAACCGAGCATCAGCCGCAGCGAAATCAGCAGGCGCGGCAGCAATTGCGGGAGCACCACGCGCAGCATCAGCGTCCAGGTCGAGGCACCGAGGGTCTGGGCCTTGATCAGCAACTCGACCGGTATTTCCCGGGCGCGCTGTTCCAGATCCCGCGCCAGACACGGGGTGATGCCGATCACGATCAGCATCACTTTCGATAACTCTCCCAGTCCAAAGACGATGAACAGAATCGGCAGGATCGCCAGCGGCGGCACCATCGACAGCACCGTCAGCAACGGCGACAACGGCGCGCCGAACAGCGGCAACGTGCCGGCGGCGATGCCCAGGCACAGCCCGGCCAACGCGCTGATGCCCAGACCAATGGCCAGGCGCCGCAGGCTGGACGCGGTGTCTTGCCACAGCACGTATTCGCCGGTGCGGCTGTCGGCGGTGAACGCCAGGCGCTTGACCGCGTCGGTCATTTGCACGGCGCTCGGCAACAGCTTGTCGTTAGGGTTGTCCAGCAGCCGTTCGGCCGAGCCCATGAAGTAGGCGAACAGCACCAGGGCGAACGGCAGGATCACCAACAACAGGCGACTCGGGCGATCCGGGTGGCGATTGATCAGGCGCATGGCCAGGTCCTCTTGTTACAGCTTGGCGTCGGCAGCCATCTGCACGTAACTCGGATCGAAGCGAAGCTTGAGGTTGCTCTTGTCGCCGCTGGTCACGCCGTTGGCGAAGGCCATGCCGACTGCGCTGGTGTCCTTGGCGCCTTCACCGAGCAAGCCGTGCTGGAAGGAAAACTCCGCGACCTTGCGCATGGTTTCCGGCAGTTGCTTGCTGGTGGAAAACGCCAGGGCTTCTTGCGGTGTGGCGAACAATTTGGTGGTGTCGAGTTGCGCCTGGAAACCCGCGAGGTCAGTGCCCGAGGCCTTGGCCATGTGTTCGAGCGCAGCCTTGCTGGCGGCGTTTTTCGCGTTCATCAACTCGACCACTTCGAACCAGGCGCCGGTCAGTGCCTTGCCCAGGGCCGGGTTGTCTTTGAGGGTGGCGCTGTTGACCACCATCATGTCCATGATCTCGCCGGGGATCTGGCTGGAATTGAACACTTCGGTCACGCCCGGCTTGGCCTTGATGTCCGAGAGCATCGGGTTCCAGGTGGTGACGGCGTTGACCTGCTCCGTGTTGAAAGCGGCGGAGATGTCGGCGTCGGAGGTGTTGACCACTTTCAGGTCTTTCTCGGTGAGGTCCACCGAATCCAGGGCCCGCGCCAGCAGGTAATGGGACACCGACAGCTCGACCAGATTGACGTCCATGCCCTTGAGGTCGGCGACTTTCTTGCCGTCGCCCTTGAGCACGATGCCGTCGTTGCCGTTGGAAAAATCGCTGACGATCAGCGCGGTGCTGTCGACGCCACCGGCCGCCGGAATGGTCAGCGCGTCCATGTTGGTCATGGTGCAGCCGTCGAACTGGCCGGCGGTGTATTGGTTGATGGATTCGACGTAGTCGTTGAGCTGCACCACATCAATCTTGATGCCGTACTTCTTCGCCCATTTGTCGACGATGCCTTGGCTGCCGGCGTATTCCCAGGGCATCCAGCCGGCATAAATGGTCCAGCAGACGCTGAAGTGGTCTTTTGACGCGGCCTGGGACGAGACGCTCACGATGGCTGCGAAGGCAGCGGCGAGGAGGGCGGGTAAACGAAGTCGGGACATGGTGGTTCTCCAGTTGATCAAGGGCGGGCAGGAGTCAACGCGGCACCGCGAACGGTGGCTTGTCTCCCGGGCTTTTGTCCCGCCGTGTAACCTCAACTGGAGGTCGCCAACTCTCGGACCAGTCACTCGCCTTAGCGAGCCGGAACCCTAGTCAGCCATTGCAAATTGTGGTGCCGCGAACCTGTGATGACTCCTGCACGGGTTTGCTAAAGCGAGAGCCGTGCCAAGTCGCTCGAAGCGCTCTGGGCCGGGGGATTGCCATTTTTCGGGAGGGCGCAGGGACCGTTCGCTGCTTTGTGATGGTGCGCCCGTGCACTGAGATGCAGCGTGGCTGGCCGCTGATCCGAAGGTCGTGCGTCGTCCGGCACTCGCCAACGCATTGCCAGTCAAAACAGGTGTCAGCCGGCTGTATCGGCTGTGGTCTTTCAGGAGGCCGCCATGTTTCGTCGACTGTTACTGGGCGTTGTGCTCGGTGTCGGGTTGTCCGGCTGCTACTACTACGCCGGCACCTACGATGTGTATTCCACGCCTTATTACTACCCCGGCTATGCGCCGTATTCCTACTATTACGGCCCGCGTTATTACTATGGTCCGCGCTTTTACGGTGGCTATCGCTACTACTATTGGGGCGGGCATCACCCACGTTATTACGGCGGTGGATACCATGGGCGGCACCATTAATCAGCGGGTGAATAGATGAAAAACCTTTCATCGGCTAGATGTTTCAACTTGTTTCAAGAGCGCACCGGATGTCGAAAACGATGTCTGATCTTTCGACAGTCACCGAATAATTGACTGTCGCTCGCCAGCGTCGCTGGTGTGGCTCACTCGCGGTCCAGGAGGCCGCCATGCTCCTTCAAAAAATGCTCCGTCGAATTCTTCTGACAGCTGTAGTGGGATTGTCACTCGGTGCGTGCGTGCCCTATGCCGATGGAGGAGGCAGCTACTACAGTTCCGAGGTTTACACGTCCCCCGCGCCGTACTACTCAGATGGCGGCGGTTACTACTCCAGTGGCGGTTACTACACGTCGCCGCGCCGGTATTACTCACCACCGGCCCGCTATTACCAGCCAACGCCGCGCTATTACCATCAGCCGCGGGTGTATCAACCGGCACCGCGTTATTACCAGCCTTCGCCACGAGGCGATTACCGGGCGCATCAAGGGCGCGGTTGGGACGGTAATGGCCGGGGCGGTTGGGATGGCCGTAACCGTGGCAATTGGAATAATGACTACCGTGGTGGTCACGGCGGACGCGATAACCGTGGTGGGAGGGGCGACCACAACGGTCGCGGAGGCCACCGGTAGTCTCCAACGAAACCTCTCCGATAAAGCGGCGCATCAAGCGCCGCTTTTTTTTGCGGCAGATAAAGCTAACAGCTCATGACTGGGGCTGAACGTGATGCCCTCAAGGAACCGCATCGTGGCGGGAGCACCTGCTCGATTCGAAATTCATGCGCTTTGCTCCATCTCCTCGGACGTTCTCGGAACCCTCCTACATTTTTAATTCTGCGCGTTTGTTAGCGTTTGTGCATTCGTATTGATGTTGAAAAAAACTTCAATGAAATGAGGGTTTACGAGAAGAAAATAACTTAATTCATGAATTTACTGATTATTCATCAAAACTTTCCTGGTCAATTTCGCCACGTTGCATTGGCGGCGCAGAGTCGGCCAGGCGTTACAGTCACGGCGATAGGGCGAGATAGTGCTCCGGGTATTTCAGGAATAAAACTCTTTAGATATCGAGCTGTAAGAAAAAAATCAAACTGCACCCATCCGTACTTGCATCAATATGAAGAGGCGGTAATTGATGGGCAGCAAGTGCTTGGGGTGTTGAAAGGGCTCAAGCAAAACGGCTATCGCCCTGATGTGATACTTGCTCATCCTGGATGGGGTGAAACGCTGTTTGTTAAGGATGTGTTCCCTGACATTCCTCTGATTCATTTTTGTGAATATTATTATCATTCAAAAGGCGCAGACATGGATTTTGATCCTGAGTTTCCGTGCGCCCCAGATAGTTCTTCAAGAATTCGTCCGTTGAATTCGATGCATCTTTTGAACCTTGAACAATGCGATATTGGAATTGCACCAACACATTGGCAGCGCAGTCTGTTCCCGCCAGCGTATCACTCTAAAATTCACGTGATTCATGAGGGTATTCCTCTACAAACGTCTGAGCCTGTGCCGATTGCCTCTGTAAAGTTACCTAGTGGGCAGGTATTAGAGGCCGGGCAATCAATAGTGACGTATGTCGCCAGAAACCTCGAACCTTATCGCGGATTCCATAGTTTTATGAGGTCGATTCCTTTCATTCTGGCTGAGTGTCCGGACGCCCAGATTGTAATCGTGGGAGGCGATGGGGTCAGTTATGGAAGTTTGCCGAAAGGGTTTGCTAATTGGCGCAGTAAGTTACTGGCGGAGTTGGATATAGATCTTTCCAAGGTACATTTCACGGGTAAGCTGCCTTATGAAACGTATAGAGCCGTTTTGCAGGTTTCAGAAGTGCATGTTTATTTGACTTATCCCTTCGTTATGTCTTGGTCGTTACTAGAGGCAATGGCGTCTGAGTGTGTCGTGATAGGTTCCGATACGGCTCCGGTTCGGGAGGTGATTGTTGATGGTGTAAATGGATTGCTTGTGGATTTTTTTGACGCTGATGCGATAGCTGGAAAAGTGTGCAGAATCTTAAAAAATCCAAGTGATTTTAGTCTGATTGGAAAATCAGCGAAATCGACAGCGAGCCGATTTGATGTGAAGCATGGGGTGCGAGGCTATTTCGATATTTTTGATCGCGTGATGTCTTGTTTCAAGTAGGTTGTTTGATCATTTTAAATGGAGTTTGAAGTGTATAAGGTATATCGCAAGGATGCGTATTGGTGGTGTAAAGCCATACTGAAGTATGGTTTGGTTGTGGCTTTTTGCTCTTGGTTGGTGAGTTGTTATGTTGCCTCGGAGCGTAGGGCAGAAGAGCGGGAGCGTAGTCGAGAGGAATCAAAAAAATGTAATCAGAAACTGGCTGGTATGGAGCTTGTTCCAATATTGGGTGGCGGTCTTCTTGATATAGCTAAAATACCGGGGTTCCATTTTGGTTCTACCACAAGGAATGGGCAATGCATTGCAGAGCTTCTCGAGGGCTCTTTCTGGTGGACAGATAATGAACTTCGTCCCACCTATCAGGAACTCGGGAAGAAACCGTCACCCAATCGGAGGCTTTTCAGTGTTACAGCCAGGTTGTACACAAGAACAGCATCCACTGAACCATATGAAGTGGGCCTTCAGACTGTCGATTGGCCTGAAGAGCTTATTGTGAAACTTAAAAATTACCCGGGTTTGGAACTCTGGCTTGACGCTCCCCCTCCTAGCGTTGAAAACGACTTCTCTATAAAAAATTTCGTTATAAGCGATTGGCGTCGCCGTGACGGAACTCCGCGAATGATTGCGTGTAATGGTTTGGGTTCTCCGTCGAGCGAAGTTTTGGAAAGTGGGTTGAACAGTGACGTTTTATTAACGTTCAACAGATTACAACTGGAAAATCTGGATTTTGGTCGTTTCAATGCTTATTGCACAGTCGAATTGCATGATTTTGATTTTGCAGGTGGTGATGCTCGTGTGCATTTGGGGACAGGTTCGCTACGTGCGGCTCCCGCCGCGCTTAAGTTTATTAATGAGTATCTTTCACGCTCCATAATTACAGGGAAGTAATGATGAGTTATGTTTTTAGTGTTGTAGAGAAAGAAAAGATTATCGATGCTGCCAGTATGTGCGAAGGCATGAGGTTTGAATCGAGGATTGAGTTGTATCAAGCTGTAGCGATAAAAGGTCTAAATTGTGCACCTTTTTATCAGGCGTTATCGGAAATGATTGGTGAAAAACTTTCTGGTTCTGTTGTTTTTGATGAAAACATTAAGAAGATTTTAAAGAGTGCCAAGCTGTGGCTTGATGTGGCAATTGATGCCAATGGAGGAAATGGTGCTTACTCAGCTTTGATTCGTGCTTATACAATGCGGCAAGGGCAGTTAAGACTGAACAAAGTGTTTAGTGATGAGCTGATGCAGGAGTCATCGAACCAGGTAGCAGTCAATTTCATGAATGCTTTGATGTATGGGTCGCTCAAAGACAACTTGGCGCCGTGGACCGTCCCATCAATTGACCAAATCGCTTCCATCGATGCAAGCGCCATCGGTAGAGTACTTTTTCCTAAGGAAGTTGGCGATGAAGATACCGCTTCAAGTCGTAACTCGGGGTGGTCGGGGACAATCGGATTTAGTTTGTTAGGCGGGGAGTATCCCTTTGAAACGTGGAGATTGATCTCGGCAGGTGATCCCGGGTCGGAAATTAAAGGAAGGCATGAATTAGCAGAAGTTAATAGGGTAGATGATTTTAAGAATATCTTGTTCGCCATAGATTCCTATTGGGTGGCTCTTGTTGCAGTGGCCAAAAATTTTGGTGGGAATACACTCGAGAGTATGTTTTCAGTTTTGCCTGAGCAGATAAATATTGCGGGTAGCAGTGGAAGCTATAGCCCGTTCATCCAACATGTCGTCAAAGGTACGTCTATTTCATCCACGGTGGACATGATATTAAGGTTTGGGGTGAATGCCTTCTTCGATATGTTGAAGCTAACATATGATGGTGTTGCGTCAGTTGCACCTACTACGGATGAAACATTCGCTGCTAACGCCTATGCATTTTTCTCATCGTTATCATCGAGCCAATCCCAAAGTACTGTTGCCAAGACAATTGTCGAGTACGGCAGTGTTTCTGAATGGAAAGAGTTAGCCACCCAGGAAACACTTGCCGGGAAGGCTTTACGCAACTCTCTAAAACACCTGAGTGAAATCGTCATAGAGAGGGATGACGACTTTCTAGGGCGTGGACTGGAACTCCATGACCCGAAAAGCGGCGATGGAGTAATTACAGAACAATGGATTGTTGATCGCGCGGATATGCTAGGCCGCCTAATATCCAGGGCCACTGTGTCTTTCGGAGAAAACACGGCGCAGGCCTATTCCTATTCGGATCTTGTATCTGGTAAACAAGTACCAATGAAAACAGGTGTTTCAAATCCACTTGTTATGTTTGGTGATGATGGCGGGCGTTCGTTCAGCGGGGGGGGAATATCGACCATCTTTATGGTGGTTCCGGCGATGACAGAATCAACGGCAGTGAAGGAAATGATTATGTTGAAGGTGGTCAGGGTAGCGACTCGTTAAGCGGTGGAGATGGAAATGATGCGCTACACGGGATGGCCGGTGATGATGTATTGGTGGGCGGCAAAGGTAACGATGTTCTGATTGGAGGCGCCGGTAACGATCGATATGAATTCACAAGTGGCGATGGAGTCGATCAGATTTACGATATAAACGTCGATGGTCAGATACTGATAAATGGCCTTCCGATACCTCTCCCAAAACGTATTGGCCCTCTGAGCAATACCTGGATCACTGAAGATGGCGCCATTACTTTAACCCTCATCGAAGAACTCGCCGAAAAAACACTCAATATAAAATACGGCCAGAATGACCTGATCGTCATAAGACAGTACACACCGGGAATGTTCGGCATCCAGCTTCCAAGCTACGAAAGCCTTCGCCTTGCGAAGCCCTATCTCACCATTTCCGGTGACCGAATGGCTGAAGATGCCGATCCGGATGTTCCCGGTGAGCAGCTTTCTTATGATGAGCTAGGCAACGTTGTGGTGATGTCGAAGGTAAAACAGAGCAACCGGGCAGACGTGCTGCACGGATCGGGTAGCCACGACATGCTCATTGGGTTCGGTGGTTCCGATCGGTTATTTGGTAAAGCCGGAAATGATCGTTTGTTTGGAGAGAAGCAGGCCACTATCGAAAAGGCGATGACTGGGGGAGCCGTTCGCGGACGAGCAAGTCGTGGTGATTGGCTTGATGGGGGGCTGGGTGACGATCTGCTGGTCGGTAGTTCATCCAGAGACGTGCTGCTCGGAGGTACCGGAGGAGATACGCTGGTTGGCGGGGCGGGCGACGACAATCTATCGGGTGATGGTATGACCGGTGGCTTGTTGGACAGCTGGGACTTCAAACGCGTTGAACTCCCTTTCGGCAAGGATGGTAGCAGTTGGCGTCCAGGCCTATCCGATGCCTCCACTAGCACGGCCGTAGAAGGTGGTAACGACATTCTTTATGGCCAGGGTGGTCACGATTTTATGACCGCTGGCGGGGGGGACGATTTACTCGATGGCGGCGCCGGGAATGATGTCATGGGCGGCGATCAAGGAAATGACACCCTTCTCGGCGGCAGTGATGACGACATCCTGTTTGGAGACAACCACGATTCCGCTGGCGGACTCAAAAGCAGGAGCCATGGAAACGATTTGCTGGACGGTGGTGATGGCAATGACGAACTTTACGGTAATGGTGGTAGCGATGTGTTGTACGGCGGCCTCGGTAACGATGATCTAAAGGGCGATGACGCTGAGTTACAGGGTATTGAGGGGGATGCAGCCCATTATTTCGGGAGTGACTTTCTGGATGGTGGTGCGGGCAACGACACCCTCCGGGGGGGCGGTGCTGATGATTCACTTTATGGCGGTGCAGGTAACGATAGTCTCTCTGGCGACTACCTCACTCATCCCGTTAATTACCACGGTAATGATTTCCTTGATGGCGGTATCGGTGATGACACGCTTGTAGGCATGGGCGGCTCCGATACGCTGATAGGGGGAGAAGGAAATGACGCCCTGGACGGAGACGGACACAGTCTGCCAGAGGGCGGAATTAATGATGACTACATTCAAGGCAATGCAGGAAACGACACACTCTGGGGAGGCTTGGGCGCCGATACACTTTATGGCGGCGCTGATGACGACTTCTTGCTGGGTGATTATGAGCTAAGGCCCGAAACGGAACATGGCGCAGATTATCTTGATGGCGGTGCGGGTAACGACACCCTGATAGGCGGAGGTGGAGACGACACGCTAAATGGCGGTGCAGGTGGGGACTATCTTCGCGGTGGTCCGGGTAACAACGTTTTTGAAGGAGGCAGTGGCAAAGACTATCTGGATGGCTTAGACGGCGATGACACTTATCACTTCGGCGCCGGCGATGGTATCGACGTTATCGCAGATACTGGTGGAAGCAACATCATAAAATTTGGACCTGGATTTACGGCGAGCAATTTAAAAGTTGGTATCGTTGTTGTTGATGTGGGTCCAGTATTACGACTGACGAATGGGGTGGGTGACGCAGTTCGGATCCGTGATTTTGAAAAATGGCAAAACTCATCATTTAGTTTCAGTGATGGTGTCGTTTTAAATTTTCAGGAGATCATGGCAATTGCCCAAAGTTCGGTAGTCGTTTCGCCTTTGGTAGAACCCTCTCCGGGAAGTGGCGCAGACGAAAGTGGCATCGGGGCGGCAGATAACAATACCGTGGCGGAGCAATCAGGAGAAAAAGACAATTCCAGCGGAGCGGCGCATACCAATAGTACTGCGGGTGATACCCCGCGAGTTAAAATTGATGCCGATAAATTGTGGGGCGAAGAGTTTATGGATAATCTGAAAAAGCGTCGCTCTGCATTTATGTTGGCATCGGGGTTCCTGCTGAATGCTCAGGGAGCGTGGAGCAAAAATCATATTGCTGATGATGAATATAGCTACCACGAAAAAACCAATCTAATTGTTGAAAGCTTTCAGGCAGGATCATTGTCAGAAACCCCAGAGCGGATGAGCCTGGTTTCTGGTAAGTCAGTAATCAGTGAGATAACTTCAAATTTGACTTCTCGTACTGAGTCCCGGCCTGCAGTGGTAGGTGGGCTGAAATATACCCCAAAACAAGAACCGCATTACTATCCGTCTGGTTCGAACTACAGTGGTTTTGCATTGAGCGCTGGTGAAGTTGTCGTCGAGCATAAAAGCGCCACAGGTGTCATCCAAGGCTGGTATGTTTATCCCGCTGGAAGCTTCGAAAGCAGCGAGTTAAGTTATAAGCAGTTTAGTTGGGATGTCTCGACTGAAACCATCAAACATCAAATTGTTCAGGGCGGCGATGCTGGCGGCAGAGTAAATCTTGAAGTCGGTAATATTTTTCATGGCGGGGCGGGTGATGACTTAGTGGTCACCTATAAGTCTCCCGGCGTTGATTATGGCGAATATGAGGCTAGGGCCTCCGGTGCGTTTCTTTCGGGTGGAGCTGGAAAAGATACGCTGGTCGGATCAGAAGGTGCGGACTACCTAGTCAGTGGCGCAGGGCACGACCGGCTTTATGGCGAGAATGGTCCTGATACATACATAATCGCTCCTCATGCAGGAGCGACTACCATTGTTGCGGATATGTTGAGTCCTGTTTTTCTTCGCCCGGAAGTTGGTGCCGCCGGTTGGTATTCTGAGTTCGGAGCGGAGGATGTGGATACAGTCAGACTTCCAGATGGGGTAACTCTGGAACAGCTGCAATTAAATTGGGGCTCCGTATTGGTTGAGACGGTAAATATTGAATTGGCCCCAAAGCCACAACGCGGCACCTATCGTAATCCGCCCCGCGGGCAAATGTTGTACTCAACGCTTGATGTCGCTTGGGGTGAAGATCAACAAGTTCGTATTGTATTGCCGAATGCTAGTGATCTCAGTGGTTCTGGTGTTGAACTTGTAAAATTTTCAGACGGATCAAGTGTTAGCCTAGCGCAACTCATAGCTGATAGTGAATTAGGTCCTGCCCCTGATACTTATCACCATGGTGTTCTAATTAATAATGCTGTGGAGGCTATCTCTTTGCGGGATGGTAAAAAGCTCCCTCTCGTCGGCGGTCGAGGTAATGACACGTTGAGTGGTTCTGGAGAAATACGAGGAATGCAGGGCGATGACACTATCTCCGGCGGTATGGGAGACGATACCCTTTGGGGTGGGGGTGGTGACGATACTTTAGCCGGCGGTGCAGGTAATGATATTTACAAATATGACGGGCTGGGAAGAGATCTGATTATTAATGCACCTGGCGGTATTGATGGAATCGATTTTACGGACTTTGATGCTTCCATCCATCAGCTTAAATTTCACAGAGATAACAATGATCTCGTAGTTGTGGTGAATTACGGTGCATCCCCAAAAATACGAGTGGCTAATCATTTTTTAGGAGGAGAGGCTGCGATCAGTTTTATTAGAGTACAAAGTGTAGATAGAACACCTCAGGACTACGCTGCAAACCAGTTGCTTGAACTTCTACATCCTCTGCCGCCGCTCAGGGACATGGAAGATATATTTTTGCGTGATGACGAAGGTGTATCGGAGGCATTGAAGGAAATATCTGAGTTTTACGGGGTTCAGGTCTAGTTAAGACTTCGATGACAAACAGACGGTGACTAGCAACCGCTCTTAGGAGGGAACATGATTTGCCCGCGATAGTCCTTTTGATACGGCTATCGCGGACAATTTCAGAACTTTAGTATTCGGAAAGATCCGCCAGTGGATGCCGACCTTCCCACACCTTGCGAAAATGCGCCTCCACCACCGCATCCGGCACGTGATTGATATCAGGCCAATGCCAATGCGGTTTCTGATCCTTGTCGATCAGCCGCGCACGCACGCCTTCGCTGAACTCCGGATGCCGGCAGCAGTTGAGGCTCAAGGTGTATTCCATCTGGAAAACCTGAGCCAGCGACATATGCCGGGCGCGGGCGATCTGTTGCCAGATCAGATGAGCAGTCAGCGGCGAACCTTCACTCAGGGTCCGCGCCGCTCGGCTAAGTACCAGGTCCGTGCTATCACGCTGTTGGCTGATGGCTTTCCACGCACAGCGCACATCACTGACATCCAGCAATTCGTCGATCTGCTGGCGGCGCGGCAGCCACTGGGCTTCGGGCATTTTCGCCAGCGCTTCCTGCTGCAGGGCCTTGAGCAGGCTGTTGAGCTGCATCGGCGTCTGTTCCTGCCAATTCAATTGCAGCAAGCCTTCGATCAGCTTTTCTTGCTGTTCATCGAGCAGGAAGCGGTCGGCCAGGCCCAGATCGATCGCATCGCGACCGTTCATGTGCGCGCCGGTCAGGCCGAGGAACAAACCGAGCTTGCCGGGCAGGCGCGACAGAAACCAACTGGCACCGACATCCGGATACAAACCAATGCTGATTTCCGGCATCGCCAAACGGCTGCTCGGCGTGACAATACGGATGTTCGCGCCCTGCAGCAGGCCCATGCCGCCGCCGAGTACATAACCGTGACCCCAGCAGATCAGCGGTTTCGGGTAGGTGTGCAGGCTGAAGTCCAGCCGGTATTCCGCTGCGAAGAAAGTTGCGGCCAGCGGGGGGACTTCCCCGGGGTGCGCGCGACAGGCTTCCACCAGGCTGCGCACTTCGCCACCGGCACAAAAGGCCTTGGCGCCATGACCGCGCAATAGCACGCAGACGATTTGCGGATCCTTGGCCCAAGCGTCCAGCTGATCGCGCAGGGCGTTGATCATCGGCAAGGACAGGGCGTTCAGGGACTTTTCGGCATCCAGGCTGGCAACGCCGATGCGGGCGCCGTCGGTGCCGGTGAGTTCTTCGAAGTGCAGATTCATCGTGACCTCGATCGGGAATTTGAGCGTTCAGTATGATCGCAATGCAGGAAAGTGCCGGATCTGCGTCAGATCAATTGACAAGCGTGATGGGCTTTCCTAGGGTTCGCCCCATTGTTTTTGCCGGATGTAACCATGACTGCTGACGACCGTATCAAACTCGAACCGAGCTGGAAGGAGGCACTGCGTGCCGAATTCGACCAGCCCTACATGGCAGAGTTGCGCGATTTCCTGCAACAGGAGCGTGCAGCCGGCAAGGAGATTTATCCGCCGGGCCCGATGATTTTCAACGCGCTCAACTCGACGCCGCTGGACAAGGTCAAGGTCGTCATTCTCGGTCAGGACCCGTATCACGGGCCAGGCCAGGCCCATGGTTTGTGCTTCTCGGTGCAACCGGGCGTGCCGGCGCCACCGTCGCTGGTGAACATCTATAAAGAGTTGAAACGCGACCTGAACATCGACATTCCCAATCACGGTTATCTGCAGAGCTGGGCCGATCAGGGCGTGTTGATGCTCAATACCACCATGACCGTCGAGCGCGCCAACGCCAATGCGCACAAGGATAAGGGCTGGCAGTTCTTTACCGACCGGATCATTGAAGTGGTCAGCCAACAGCAACCGCATCTGGTGTTCATGCTGTGGGGCGCCCATGCCCAGAGCAAGCAGAAGCTGATCGACGCGACCAAGCATCTGGTGCTGACGTCGGTGCATCCGTCACCGCTGTCCGCTTATCGCGGGTTTCTCGGTTGTGGGCACTTCAGCCGGACCAACAAGTTTCTTGAGCAGAATGGCGAGACGCCGATCGATTGGCGGTTGCCGCCAGTCTAAAAAGCTTCGCGGGCAAGCCTCGCTCCTACAGATCTCATGCAAGCCCTGTAGGAGCGAGCGGGCGGCGATCCGACTTGCCCGCGAAGGGAACACCTCGGTCTATCAGACCGAATCCGGATTCCGATTCCAATACTTGAACAACGGCTCCGCCAGAAACAACACAAACAACAGCCGCATCACCTGCATCGCCGTCACCAGCGGCACCGACAATTGCAGGGTCTCCGCCGTCAGGCTCATCTCCGCAATCCCGCCGGGCATCATGCCCAGGGTCAGCGAACGCAAATCCAGATGTGTCAGCGCACTCAATCCCAAGGCTGCCGCCGTGGCGATCAACATGGTCAACACCGTACCAATCAACGTCCGCCCCATAAACGAAGGCGCACGCCGGAAAAACTGCCGATTGAAGTGGCAGCCCAAGCCACTGCCGATCAGCCATTGGCCAATCTGGCTACCGCCGTTGGGCAAACCAATGTGCAGATCCCAACCAATGCTCACCGCCGCACTCACCAGCAACGGCCCGAACAGCCAAGGGTTGGGTTGACGCAAACGTTCCCAAATCCACGCTGCCAAGGCGCCCGCCGGAAATAGAAGGGCCAGCCACCACCAGTTGACGGCGGTCGGATGAAAGACCGGCACGCCGTCGCCCAGCAAATACTTGAACGCCGCCGGTACGCAAAGCACCACCACCAGCACCCGCAGGCTTTGCCCGGCCGCTACGCGACTGAGCACCGCGCCATTGCGTGCGCCGAGGTTGACCATCTCCCCGGAGCCGCCGGGCATGCTGGAAAAGAATGCGGTGGCGCGATCCTCACCGGTACGGCGCATCAACCAGACCCCGACCACGGCGGACAGGCTGGTGATCAACGCACCGAAGAAGATCAGGCCAAAGTGGCTCAACACCTGCTCCATCACCACCGGGGTGAAGTGCAGGCCGATGCCGATGCCGACGACCCACTGGCCGACCTTGCGGCCGCCAGGGATTTCGGCCAATTGCCAGGGTGTCAGGCAACGCACGAGGATGATCGCCAGCAACGAGCCGACCATCCACGGCAGTGGCCAGCCGATCTGGCTGGCCAGGTAACCGCCCAGCGCGCCGACCAGCGGCGTACCCCACCAGGCCTTGAAGGGTGTTCGATCAGACATCGGCGACCGCGCGACGAGCGACCGAACGTTTGCGCCAGATCCGCAGGATCGGCACCAGCAACATCACCACGATCAGCGCCCAGACACCCAGCGTGATCCCGCTCGACCAGAGAATCTCCAGCGAACCGTTGGAGATCGACAGTGCGCGGCGCAGATTCTGTTCCATCAAACCTCCGAGAATGAAGCCCAGCAAAACCGGCGACAACGGGAAATCCAGCTTGCGCAGAATGTAGCCGAAGATGCCGATGCCGATCATCAGGAACAGGTCGAAGGTGGTGGCATGCACCGCGAACACGCCGATGGCGGTGATGATCGCAATCATTGGCACCAGCGCCCAGTTCGGTACGGCGAGGATGCGGGTGAAGATGCGGATCATCGGAATGTTGAGGATCACCAGCATGATGTTGGCGATAAACAACGATGCGATCAGGCCCCAGACGATGTCCGGTTGCTGTTGGAACAGCAGTGGGCCCGGCGTGATGTTGTACAGCGACAACGCACCGATCATCACCGCCGTCGTGCCCGAACCGGGAACGCCCAGAGTCAGCATCGGCACCAGCGCGCCGCAGGCTTCAGCACCGATGGCGGTTTCCGGAGCGGCCAGACCGCGCTTGTCGCCCTGTCCGAATTTGCCGCTTGGGCCAGCGATACGTTTCTCGGTCATGTAGGCCACGGCGCTGGCAAGTGTTGCACCGGCGCCAGGCAAAACGCCCATGATGAAACCCAGTACACCGCACCGCATGTTCACCCAGAACACCGACGCAGCTTCCTTGAAGTTGAACATCATGCGGCCGGTGGCTTTGAACGCTTCCTGGCCGCGATGGGTTTTTTCCAGCAGCAACAGGATCTCGCTGATGGAGAACAGGCCCAGCACCAACACCACGAACTGAATGCCGTCGGTGAGGTGGATGTTGTCGCCGGTGAAACGGTAGACACCGCTGTTGGCGTCGATGCCGACGGTCGACAGGAACAGGCCGATCAGCGCCGCAATAAAAGTCTTCAGCGGTCGATCACCGGCCATGCCGCCGAGGCAGACAATCGCGAACACCATCAGGACGAAATATTCCGCCGGACCGAAGGCAATCGCCCATTTCGCCAGGATCGGTGCGAACACCACCATCCCGCACGTGGCAATAAAGGCGCCGATGAACGAACTCCACGCCGACAGCGAAAGCGCGACACCGGCCATGCCTTGACGGGCCATCGGGTAGCCGTCGAGGGTGGTCATGACGGTGGACGCTTCGCCCGGAATGTTCAGCAGGATCGAACTGATCCGGCCGCCGTACTCGCAACCCAGGTAAACCGCAGCCAGCAGGATCAGTGCCGATTCCGGCGGCAGCCCGAGGGCGAATGCAATCGGGATCAGCAATGCCACGCCGTTGATCGGACCGAGGCCGGGCAGCAGGCCGACGACGGTGCCGATCAGCGTGCCGCTGAGTGCGGTGACCAGGTTGTAAGGGGTCAGTGCGACGCCGAAGCCGTGACTCAAATAACCAAGCGTATCCATTTCAGTTCTCCAGAACGTCGAGCAGGCCCAGAGGCAGCGGCACGTCCATCACTTTGTCGAACAGCAGGTACAGACCGATGCTCATCAGGCTGATGATCACTGCGCTTGGCAACCAGCGTCCGCCATACAGGCGCGCCATCGGAATGCCGATCAAAATGCTGCTGAGGATGAAACCCAACGGTTCGAACAGGCCGGCGAACACCAGCAGCAACACCACGCAGCGGCCGATCTTGTGGAGGGTTTCACGGTCCAGCGGCGGGTCTTCTTCGGAGTGTTTGATCGGGGACGGGCGAAACACCATGTAAATCAGGCCCATTCCCATCAGCCCCAGCATCAGCAAGGGGAAGGCGCGAGGGCCGATCGGTTCGTAGGAAAAAGGCGCCTGGTAGGGCCAGGCCATCAGCACCAGGCTGGCACAGGCCAGCAGCAGCACCGATGCGAAAATGCGTTGTACGAGCATGGGGAACTCCTGTGCCGCGACCCCGCCGTGCGGGGTCGCAGCCGCTAGACAGAGGCGATCACTGAATCAGGCCGAACTCTTTGGCCAGCACTTTGTAGTCCGCGACCTGCTTCTTCACGTAGGTGTCCAGCTCCGGGCCGGTCATGGCGAACGGAAAGAGTTCACGCTGATCGCGCAACTTGGCGAAATCATCGGAAGCCAGCAGTTTGTCGAAGGAGTCTTTCCACCAGGCGTAGTCTTCATCGCTGACTTTTGGCCCGAGGTAGAAACC
Source organism: Pseudomonas sp. PDM03 (assembly GCF_014852385.1). Taxonomy (NCBI): domain Bacteria; kingdom Pseudomonadati; phylum Pseudomonadota; class Gammaproteobacteria; order Pseudomonadales; family Pseudomonadaceae; genus Pseudomonas; species Pseudomonas sp. PDM03. The sequence goes on from NZ_JACVBM010000018.1 coordinate 37,580, forward strand.
GCGAACCACTGGCCAGACGATGTCGTAGCCTTGCTCTTTGGCGGTCGGAATGTCTTTCATTTCCGGCTCGTCCAGGCGCTTCTCGGAGAACACCGCCAGCAGGCGCATGTCGCCGCTCTGGATGTGCGGCATGGAGTCGGAGATGTCGGTGCTGCCGACCTGGATGTGGCCGCCGAGCAGCGCGGTGGCGATTTCGCCGCCACCTTCGAGGGCGACGTAACGCAGATCGCGCGGGTTGATCCCGGCGGCCTTGGCGATCAACGCGGTTTGCATCCAGTCCTGGCTGCCGACGGTGCCGCCGGAACCGATCACCACTTTGCTTGGATCTTTCTTCAGCGCCTGAACGAGATCGTCGAGGGTCTTGTAAGGGGAATCGCTTTTCACCGCGATGGCGCCGTAGCTGGTGCCGACCGCTGCCAGCCAGCGCACGTTGGTTTCATCGAAGCGACCGAACTTGCCCTGGGCCAGGTTCAGCAACGAGCCGCTGGACCACGCCACGAGCGTGCCGGCGTCGGCCGGACGCTGAGCGACCACCGCGTTGTACGCCACTGCGCCGACACCGCCGGGCATGTAGGTCACGCGCATCGGTTTGCTCAACAGTTTTTCGTTCATCAGCGCGCTTTGCGCCAGTTTGCAGGTCAGGTCGAAACCGCCGCCGGGCGAGGCCGGGGCGATGCATTCCGGGCGTTTGGGCTCGGCCATCAGTTGGCCGGCAAACAGCATGCAGCTGGCGGCGAGGGCGAAACGGCGCAGTGATCGATTCATTGTTGTCTCCACGGGAGTTGTTGTTTTTGGGGATGTTTCAGGTGCGGCAGTTTCGCGTCGCGCAGCCGTTGATGGCGCTGACAAACGTAAACGACGGGAATTGAAAAAAGAGATGAGGCGGGCAAACCTGGGGCTGTGTGGACAGCATGGCGAAGTACCTCGTTATTGTTCTTATTGGCGAAAACGCATCGAGGCGTTTTTCGGGAGCTACATTTCAAAGCACGATCGATGGCTTTCAGTCGAAACCATCCGTGGGCCGACTCTAACGGTCGAACCTTTCACTAACCTTTCAGCGGACTTTCACGGTTTTCGGGCTTCACAGCGGCGGATGCGGCTGTAAACTCCGCGCCAAAGAATGGCGTCGAACATCCCTGAATGAGGTAAAGATCCATGCGTGTTCTGCTCGTCGAAGACCATCTGCAACTCGCCGACAGTGTCGCCCAGGCGCTCAAGAGCACCGGGTTGACCGTGGATGTGCTGCACGACGGCGTGGCCGCCGACCTGGCGCTGAGCAGCGAGGAATACGCCATGGCGATCCTCGATGTCGGCCTGCCGCGCATGGATGGCTTCGAGGTGCTGGCGCGCTTGCGGGCCCGTGGCAAGAACCTGCCGGTGCTGATGCTGACCGCCCGCAGCGACGTCAAGGATCGCGTGCATGGCTTGAACCTCGGCGCTGACGATTACCTGGCCAAACCCTTCGAACTGACCGAGCTCGAAGCGCGGGTCAAAGCTTTGCTGCGTCGCAGTGTGCTCGGCGGCGAACGTCAGCAGACCTGCGGCGTGCTGGCTTACGATCTGGACACCCGACGCTTCACCCTCGGCGACGAATTGCTGACCCTGACCTCCCGCGAGCAGGCGGTGCTCGAAGCGCTGATCGCGCGTCCCGGTCGGGTGATGAGCAAGGAACAACTGGCCGCCCAGGTGTTTGGTCTCGACGAAGAAGCCAGCCCCGACGCCATCGAAATCTACGTCCACCGCTTGCGCAAGAAACTCGACGGCCAACCGGTCGCCATCGTGACGTTCCGCGGCCTCGGCTACTTGCTGGAAAGCCGCGATGCATAAGCCCAGCAGCCTGCGCTGGCGGTTGCTGTGGAACCTCGCGCTGTTGCTGGTGGTGTTGATGCTGGCCAGTGGATTGAGCGCGTACTGGAATGGTCGCGAAGCCGCCGACACCGCGTATGACCGGACCTTGCTGGCTTCGGCGCGAACCATCGCCGCCGGGGTGTCCCAGCGTGACGGAACGCTCAGTGCCGATGTGCCTTACGTGGCGCTGGATACGTTTGCCTACGACAGTGCCGGGCGAATTTTTTACCTGGTCAACGACATTCACCAGAACCTGATTTCCGGCTACGAAAACCTTCCCGCTCCACCGCCGGGAACGCCGCGCACCGATGACTATCCGGCGCTTGCCCGTTTCTACAACGCGACGTATCGGGGGCAGAACGTGCGGGTGGTCAGCCTGCTCAAACCCGTGAGCGAACCGAACATGAACGGCATGGCGGAAATTCGCGTGGCGGAAACCGACGAGGCACGCGTCAGCATGGCCCGTAGCCTGGCGGCAGACACGTTGTTGCGGCTGGGCATGCTGGCGGTCGGCGCGTTGCTGATGGTGTGGTTTGCGGTGAGTGCGGCGTTGCGTCCATTGGAACGCTTGCGCACGGCGGTGGAAGAGCGCCAGTCCGATGACTTGCGACCGCTGCCGCTGGTGGAGGTGCAGCGAGAATTGTGGCCGTTGGTGCGTGCGCTCAATCACTTTACCGAGCGCCTGCGCGGGCAGTTCGAACGTCAGGCGCAGTTCATTGCCGATGCTGCGCATGAACTGCGCACGCCACTGGCGGCGCTCAAGGCGCGACTTGAACTCGGTCTGCGTTCGGGCGAGCCCGAAACCTGGCGCGACACGCTGGAAACGGCAGCGCAAGGCACGGATCGTTTGACCCATCTGGCCAACCAATTGCTGTCGCTGGCGCGTGTCGAAAACGGTGCCCGGGCGATCGCCGAGGGCGGTGCACAATTACTCGATCTGAGTCAGCTGGCCCGGGAACTGGGCATGGCGATGGCGCCGCTGGCCCATGCCCGCGGTGTGGCGCTGGCGCTGGAGGCAGACGAACCGGTGTGGCTGCGCGGTGAGCCGACGTTGCTGAACGAACTGTTGAGCAATCTGGTGGACAACGCGCTGGCCCATACGCCGCCTGGCGGCAATGTGATCCTGCGGGTCTCGGCGCCGGCGGTGCTGGAGGTTGAAGATGATGGGCCGGGGATTCCGCTGGAAGAGCGTGACCGGGTGTTTGAGCGCTTCTATCGGCGCAACCAGCAGGTGGCCGGGTCGGGGTTGGGGTTGGCGATTGTCGGCGAGATCTGCCGCGCGCATCTGGCACAGATCAGCCTGCACGATGGCGAGCAGGCGGGGTTGAAGGTGCGGGTGAGTTTTATCGCGGGAGAGTGATGGTGTTCGTACTGGCCTCTTCGCGGGCAAGCCTTGCTCCTACAAGATCGATGATGACCTGTAGGAGCGAGCGGGCGGCGATCCGACTTGCCCGCGAAGCTCTTAATAAAACATCGACCGCGATTCTTCCAGATCCCTGCACATCGACTCATTCTCCGGGTCGATTCCCAGCTTCTTGAAGGCCGGCACGCCAAGCGGATCGATACGGGCGATGGGGTGGTCGGTGTCCTTGTGGCAATACAAACTGGCCACTTGCACCAGATCCACATAGTCGACGCGCTCGGACTCGCGCTTGAAGTCCAGATACAGCCCCGGCAGCTGTACCAGCATTTCCGGAAACTCCCAGACCCTGAGCAGTTTGTCGCCGAGTAGCGGGTGAATGTGGTCGATCACATGGTTCAGGCTGACCGGGTCCGACAGCAGCTCGTAGTGGTCTTCGGCGTAGGTCAGGATCGGCAGTACACCAATCTGATGCACCAGTCCGCCCAGCGCCGCCTGATCGGGCTTGAGCTGCGTATAACTTCGGCACAGCGCATAGCTGACCCCGGCGATTTCCAGGCTTTTGCGCCAGACATCGCGCATCTTTTTCTCCACCACGTCAGAGCGCGCATGGAAAATCTGCTCCATGACCAGACCGATGGCCAGGTTGCTGCTGTAATTGACGCCCAGGCGCGTAATTGCCGTGTGCAAGTCAGTGACTTCCTGGGTCGCGCGCAGCAGCGGGCTATTGACCACTTTGATCAGACGCGCCGACAGCGCCGTATCACGGCCAATCACTTTACTCAGGGTGCTGACACTTATTTCCGGGTCTTCAGCGGCCTTGCGAATCTGCAGGGCCACTTCCGGTAACGTTGGCAGAACCAGGTCATCGTTATCGATGGCCTCAACCAAATCCTGTTGGACCTTATCCGCCAAATCGCTCATTTCTTTTCTCTAGGGTGTTGCAACAGGTACTGCTGTTAACGCTGGATTTCGCGATCGCGATCCAATTCATAAGGCAAGTCAAGCAGATGCAGGGCCGGCCCTTCGAGCGCGCCCAGATGGATCTCGCCACCTTCCGCTGCTTCGGCTTGCAAGACGGCCAGGAGTTCAATGTTTTGTCCGGCGTGTGCGGCAATCACCACTTCGCCAATGGAACTGCCGTGTGTCGGGGAAAACAAGGGGGTGCCGGGTTCAGGCAATGCACTGGCGTCCAGCTTCAGACGATACAAGCGGCGCTTGAGTTTGCCCAGGTACTGCATCCGCGCAACGATTTCCTGGCCGGTGTAGCAACCTTTCTTGAAACTCACGCCGCCGACGGCCTGCAGATTGAGCATCTGCGGAATGAACAATTCGCGTGTGCCCGGCATCACCTGGCCGATCCCTGCGCGGACCTGGCCCAGCAGCCATTGATTGAGATCGCCCTCGGTCAGCAATGCAGATAACCGGCCCTTGATGACGTCGGCCTGATCGGCGGCAACCCAGAGTTCGGCGCGATCCGGTGAAACGCGAATGGCGATCAGCCCGTCATTGCGCGCCACGCTGTCGGTGTCCGCCGGCAGTTCGAGACCCAGCGCGATCAGGGCGGCATCGCCATGGTCAACGCCGAAGCGGACCCAGGCAGCGCTTTCATCGGTCAATTTCGATTTGGAGAACACCGCGTACTTCTTCAAGTCCGCCAGTTGCGGCTCCAGCAGTTCGGTGGCCATGGCCATGAGCACGCCATCACCTTGCAGCAGAATGCGGAAGCTCGATTGCATCCGGCCCTTCTGTGTGCAGCGCGCGCCGAGGCTGGCCTGGGTGTCGCTCAGGTAATTGAGGTTGCAGGTCAGTTGGCCTTGCAGAAATTTGCTGGCATCCGCGCCGCGGACCGCGAGAACGCCTTCATGAGACAGGGTGCAGAAAAAAGCAGAATCGGCCATGGGAGATCGCAGGGTAAAAGAGTCTGGGGGACATCATAAGGGGGCGCCCATGAAATGGGTAGTTCACAAAAGGTCGACAGTGCCCGACCAAAGCCGACTGTTCGATGGTGTCCGGGGCTGTATACTTGCCGCCTATTTGAGGAGCGCTCCATGGTCGAAGATGTTGAACTGAATCGCCTCTATTGGCACAGCCGCCGCGGCATGCTTGAACTTGACGTGTTGCTGGTGCCGTTCGTGAAAGAGGTCTACCCGCACCTCAATGATGTCGACCGCGATTGCTACCGCAAGCTGCTCGAATGCGAAGATCAGGACATGTTCGGCTGGTTCATGGAACGCGCCGAGTCGGAAGATCCGGAGCTGCAGCGCATGGTTCGCATGATCCTGGATCGTGTCCAGCCCAAGTAATGCGTTCGAATGCCGCTGGCATGCCTCACGGCAGTTGCTGGCGGCGTATCTGTTGGCCCAGCTGTTCGCGCTGGGTGCGTTGTTTCTGCTTGCCATACCGGTCTGGGCCAGCTTGCTCGGCGCTTTTTGCTGCCTGGCTCATGGCGTTTGGGCATTGCCACGCCAGATTTTACTGACACACCCACAGGCGTTTCGCGGCTTGCGTCGCGATGCGGATGGCTGGCAGTTGTGGAATCAGGTGGCGGGTTGGCAGGCGGTTCAGCTACGGCCGGACAGCCTCGCGCTGCCGCTGGTCGTCGTCCTGCGTTTTCGCCTGCAGGGCGAGCGGCGGGTCCGGGCGATCTGTGTGCCCAGGGATTCGCAGGCGGCGGATGTGCACCGACGCCTGCGGGTTCGGCTCACGTTCAGTCGGCGTAGGTGGGCGGCACCAGAATAGTGTCCAGTGCCTCCGGCAGCAGGTTCGGGTAGTCGAGGGTGTAATGCAGGCCGCGACTTTCCTTGCGTTCCATGGCTGACTGAATCATCAGTTCCGCCACTTGGGCCAGGTTACGCAGCTCGATCAAGTCCCGGCTGACCTTGTAGTTACTGTAGAACTCGTCGATTTCGTCCAGCAACAGCCGCACGCGGTGCTGCGCACGTTGCAGGCGCTTGTTGGTGCGCACGATGCCGACGTAGTCCCACATGAATCGCCGCAGTTCATCCCAGTTGTGCGCAATGATCACGTCTTCATCCGAGTCGGTGACCTGGCTGGCATCCCAGACGGGCAGGGCGACCGGAATCGAAACCTGCGGCAGTTGCTCAAGAATGTCTTCTGCCGCCGAGCGTGCGTAAACGAAACATTCCAGCAGCGAGTTGCTGGCCATGCGGTTGGCGCCGTGCAGGCCGGTGAAGCTGGTTTCGCCAATTGCATACAGCCCCGGTACGTCGGTGCGGCCCTGCTGATCGACCATCACGCCGCCGCAGGTGTAGTGCGCCGCGGGAACCACCGGAATCGGTTGCTTGGTGATGTCGATGGAAAACTCCAGGCAACGCTCGTACACCGTCGGGAAGTGCGTCTTGATGAACGCTTCCGGCTTGTGACTGATGTCCAGATAAACGCAATCGACACCCAGGCGCTTCATCTCATGGTCGATGGCCCGGGCGACGATGTCTCGTGGCGCCAGTTCGGCGCGCGGGTCGAAACGCTGCATGAAGCGTTCGCCATTGGGTAGCTTCAGGTGCGCACCTTCGCCGCGCAGGGCTTCGGTGATCAGGAAACTCTTGGCTTGCGGGTGATACAGGCACGTCGGGTGAAACTGGTTGAACTCCAGGTTCGCCACCCGGCAGCCCGAGCGCCAGGCCATGGCGATGCCATCACCGCAGGCGCCGTCGGGGTTGCTGGTATAGAGGTAGACCTTGGCGGCGCCACCGGACGCGAGGATCACAAAGCGTGCGCCGTAGGTGTCGACTTCCCCGGTGCCGCGGTTAAGCACGTAGGCGCCGAGGCAGCGGTCGCCTTCAAGGCCCAGGCGTTTCTCGGTGATCAGATCGACGGCGACCCGCTGTTCCAGCAACTCGATGTTGGGCCGTTGTCTGGCTTTGTCGAGCAGGGTTCTGAAAATCGCTGCGCCGGTGGCATCGGCGGCGTGAATGATGCGCCGATGGCTGTGACCGCCTTCGCGGGTCAGGTGGAACTCGAAACCACCATCTTCGGTGCCGGATTGTTCATCGCGGGTGAACGGCACGCCTTGATCGATCAGCCATTGGATGGCCTCCTTGCTGTGCTCGACGGTGAAGCGCACGGCGTCTTCGTGGCACAGGCCGCCGCCGGCATTCAGGGTGTCATCGACATGGGATTCAACGGTATCGGTGTCATCCAGCACGGCAGCGACACCGCCCTGGGCCCAGAAGGTCGAGCCATTGGCGAGGTCGCCTTTGCTCAGTACGGCAATGCGCAAATGATCGGGCAAGGTCAGCGCAAGGCTCAAACCGGCAGCACCGCTGCCAATCACCAGAACATCGTGTTGAAACTGTTGGCTCATTTCAGGATTCCGCTCAAAGCGACCCGGGTCGGGGTTGGCGCATGACTCCCGCAACGGCGAGTCAAGGCGGCCACACAGCGCACTAGTATATAGAGGGGGGGAGCGGCACAATAGCCGAGGTCACATGGCATTGTGAAACTACTGTGACGGAAAAGACTTGACGCTTCGTCGGATGATTTTTCGACCGGTTCGGCGACAAGAAGACTGTATCGTCGATTTAACAGTCTTTTTCCATTCACGGTTGCACAATGTCGCTCTTGCGCAGCTATAAATATTTGGAACTTTTGCCAAAGGCCCAAGATCAATAGACCGTTGCCTGAATCAAGGGACAGTGTCGGCTTCAATGCAGGATTGCGGTTTGATCCTTGCCGGCGAATCCGATGACAAGATTATTCGCGCAGCCGGGTTATGCCGAGCTGCGCTTTTCGTGCGTGCCAAATCAGAGCCCGCAGGAAACTTGCTTGGAGGGGGAGAACTTTTGCGAAAAGCCCGAGTCTATGTTTGCAAGTCTGGTCGTTTAGTTATGCAAGCTTCCTCCGAGCTTATCGAGGAGAGTTCATGCTAACCCAGGAAGAGGATCAGCAGCTGGTCGAACGCGTTCAGCGCGGCGACAAGCGAGCTTTCGATCTGCTAGTGCTGAAATATCAGCACAAAATTCTCGGGTTGATCGTGCGTTTCGTGCACGACACCCATGAAGCCCAGGATGTGGCACAAGAAGCCTTTATCAAGGCGTACCGTGCGCTTGGAAATTTTCGCGGGGACAGCGCGTTTTACACGTGGCTTTACCGCATCGCCATCAACACGGCGAAAAACTATCTGGTTTCACGCGGCCGTCGGCCGCCGGATAGCGATGTCAGTTCCGAAGATGCAGAGTTCTACGATGGCGATCATGGCCTCAAGGATCTCGAGTCGCCTGAGCGTGCATTGCTGCGGGATGAGATCGAAGGCACCGTCCATCGAACCATTCAGCAACTGCCGGAAGATTTGCGTACGGCTTTAACTTTACGTGAGTTTGATGGTCTGAGTTACGAGGACATTGCGGCAGTCATGCAGTGTCCGGTGGGTACCGTGCGCTCCCGGATTTTCCGCGCTCGGGAGGCCATCGATAAAGCCCTGCAGCCGTTGTTGCAGGAAAACTGAGACAGCGGCGACAGCCAAGAGAGGAACGCCATGAGTCGTGAAGCCCTGCAGGAATCGCTGTCCGCAGTGATGGATAACGAAGCGGACGAACTGGAATTGCGTCGGGTATTGAATGCCTTTGACGATGTTGAAACCCGTGAAACATGGGCTCGTTATCAAATCGCTCGGGCAGTGATGCACAAGGATCTGCTGCTTCCACGTCTGGACATTGCAGCGGCCGTTTCTGCTGCGCTGGCTGATGAAGCCGTACCGGCGAAAGTCTCCCGTGGTCCATGGCGCAGCCTGGGTCGCCTCGCTGTAGCCGCTTCGGTCACCGTCGCCGTGTTGGCAGGTGTTCGTCTGTACAACCAGGACGAGATCGCGGGTGTCGAGTTGGCTCAGCACTCCACTCAACCGGGTCTGGCCGTTCCTCAGGTCAAGGGTCCAGCTGTTTTGGCAGGCTATAATGAGAGCTCGGAAGCCACTGGTCCTATGGCCAACGGCGTATTGCAGGCTCAGCCGGGCTGGCACGATCAGCGTTTGCCAGGCTACTTGCGCCAACATGCTCAACAGGCTGCACTGAAAGGTACTGAGAGCGCTCTGCCTTACGCTCGTGCAGCGAGCCTGGAAAACCGTTAAGGAGGATCATGCGCGCCATACCTCTACTTTCGCTTCTGCTTAGTGGCTGGTTCATTGTTCCAGCCCATGCCGATGAGGCACAAGACTGGTTGACCCGTCTTGGCCAGGCCGAGCAGCAGCAAAGCTTTCACGGTACTTTTGTCTACGAGCGAAACGGTAGTTTTTCCACCCACAACATCTGGCACCGCGTCCAGGATGGCAAGGTCCATGAGCGTTTACTCCAGCTCGACGGCCAGGCTCAGGAAGTTGTGCGCATTGATGGGCATACTCAATGCGTCAGCGGCCTTCTGATTGCAGGGCTTGGGGATTCCCCCAACTCCGCTGCTCGTACACTCGATCCACAGAAGCTCAAGAATTGGTACGACCTTGCCGTCATCGGCAAGTCGCGTGTGGCCGGACGTGCGGCAGTCATCGTTACCCTGACGCCTCGCGATCAACATCGCTACGGTTTTGAATTGCATCTGGATAAAGAAACCGGCCTGCCGCTCAAATCATTGCTTCTGAATGAGAAAGGGCAGTTGCTGGAGCGGTTCCAGTTCACGCAGCTGGATACCTCCGATTTGCCCTCCGACGACGATTTGCGGGCAGGTCCGGATTGCAAAGCCATCACCCTCGACAGCGACAAGGCTTCGGCAGTCAAGGCTGCCCAGACCTGGCATTCGGACTGGTTGCCTGCCGGCTTTGAGCTGACCAGCAGTACTTCACGCAAGGATCCCGCGACAAAAACCCAGGTCAGCAGTCTGATGTATGACGATGGTCTCGCACGTTTTTCAGTGTTCCTTGAGCCGCTCAATGGTGCTCCCGTCACCGATACCCGCACTCAGTTGGGCCCAACCGTCGCTGTATCCCGGCGCTTGACCACCCCTCAAGGCGAGATGATGGTCACCGTTGTCGGTGAAATTCCGGTAGGTACCGCTGAACGGATTGCGCTGTCGATGCGCTCCGATGCCACTGCAACCCAGTAGTGAGCTGAAACCGAAATGTTTGGTGAGCATTTCAATTTGCAAATATCCCCGAAATTTTTTATAGGTCAGAGCCCCTCGGCTCTGGCCTTGTTTGTTGTTCCCGGAACAAAAATACCGGCGTATCGTTCCCGGTGTTCCTTGCTCCATATCGCTTAACCATGCTCGTCGTAACGGGAGCCGTATGTCGATACCACGCTTGAAGTCTTACCTCTCCATATTTGCCACCGTGCTGGTGCTCGGTCAGGCGGTCGCTGTACAAGCGGCCGAGTTGCCTGACTTCACGCAGCTGGTCGAGCAGGCCTCGCCCGCGGTGGTAAACATCAGTACCACGCAGAAACTGCCGGACCGCAAAGTGTCGAGCCAGCAGATGCCAGACCTTGAAGGCTTGCCGCCGATGTTGCGCGAGTTCTTCGAGCGCGGCATGCCGCCACAACCGCGTACGCCGCGCGGTGATCGCCAGCGCGAAGCCCAGTCGTTGGGGTCGGGTTTCATCATCTCGTCTGACGGCTACATCCTGACCAACAACCACGTGATCGCCGATGCTGACGAAATTCTCGTCCGTCTCGCTGACCGTAGTGAGCTGAAAGCCAAACTGGTCGGCACCGATCCACGCTCCGACGTGGCGCTGCTGAAAATCGAAGGCAAGGATCTGCCGGTCCTGAAACTGGGTAAATCCCAGGACCTGAAGGCTGGCCAGTGGGTCGTGGCCATCGGCTCGCCATTCGGTTTCGACCACACTGTGACCCAAGGCATCGTCAGTGCCATCGGTCGCAGTCTGCCGAACGAAAACTATGTGCCGTTCATCCAGACCGACGTGCCGATCAACCCGGGTAACTCTGGTGGTCCGCTGTTCAACCTGGCGGGCGAAGTGGTGGGGATCAACTCTCAGATCTACACCCGTTCCGGTGGTTTCATGGGCGTGTCGTTCGCAATCCCGATCGATGTGGCCATGGACGTTTCCAACCAGCTGAAAAGCGGCGGCAAGGTCAGCCGTGGATGGTTGGGCGTCGTGATTCAGGAAGTGAGCAAGGATCTGGCCGAGTCGTTCGGTCTTGATAAACCGGCCGGTGCACTGGTGGCGCAGATCCAGGATGACGGTCCGGCTGCCAAGGGTGGCCTGCAAGTGGGTGACGTGATCCTGAGCATGAACGGTCAACCGATCGTCATGTCTGCCGATCTGCCGCATCTGGTCGGTGCGCTGAAGGCTGGCGCCAAGGCAAACCTTGAAGTGATTCGTGAAGGTAAGCGCCAGAATGTCGAGCTGACCGTCGGCGCTATTCCTGAAGAGGGCAAAGAGCTGGATGCCCTGCCGAAATCGGCCACCGAGCGCAGCAGCAATCGCCTGGGTGTTTCCGTGGTCGAGCTGACCGACGAACAGAAGAAAACCTACGACCTCAAAGGTGGCGTGGTGATCAAGGAAGTTCAGGACGGTCCTGCATCCCTGATCGGCTTGCAGCCAGGCGACGTCATCACTCACCTGAACAATCAGGCGATTGGTTCCGCCAAGGAGTTCACCGATATCGCCAAGGCGCTGCCGAAGAACCGCTCGGTGTCGATGCGGGTTCTGCGTCAGAATCGCGCCAGCTTCATCACCTTCAAACTGGCTGAATAAACCGGTTGTCGGCTGAATAAAAAACCGCCTCGAAAGAGGCGGTTTTTTTATGCCTGGTGAAAAGCCTCAGCCCATCATGTCCTTGATCATGCGCTCCTGCTCCATCAGCTCCCGTTGGCGGGCGTCGATACGCGATGACAACGGGAAGTTGGTCCCTGCCTTGCGCTTGGCGAAGTCCAGTTGCTGAATGGCCTGGCGGTAGTCGCCAACCAGCGCAAAGTACTCGGCGCGCGCCTGATGCAAGCCGATGATGTTGCCTGAAAGGCCACGGGTTTCCGCCACCATGTACCAGACATCCGGATCATCGGGACGGCTTTTGAGTAGGTTCTCCAGCGCTTTTTCCGCTTCGGGCGCCCGGTTTTGCTTGAGCAGCAAATCGACACGCACCTGATTCAGTGGATAGTTGCCCGGATATTGAGTCAGCATCCGGTCCACCCGGGTTTGGGCGTCCGGCAGGCGATTGTTGGTGATATCCAGATCGATCTGCGCCAGGTTGTAGATGATCTCGTTTGGCGACTTGGCCAGCAGCAACTTGAGATTTTCCCGTGCTTCGTTCAGTTGGCCGCCCTTTATCTGGGCGATCGCCAGGCCATAACGCGCAACGTCGTTTTTCGGGTTTTCGTCCAGCTGTGCGCGGAAGCGCTTGGCGCCCAGGCCTGGGGTTTCTTCGTAAATCAGCTGGACTCGCGCACGGATCAGTTGATAACGCATGCTGTCTTCAATGCCACCGGGTTTGGCCTGCTCGGCGCGGTTGCGGGTGTCGGCGATACGCGATTCGGTCACCGGGTGAGTCAGCAGGAACTCCGGTGGCTTGGCGTCGAAGCGGTATTGGCGCGCCAATCGCTCGAACATGGTTGGCATCGAGCGTGGGTCGTAACCGGCTTTTTCAAGGTTGAGGATGCCGATGCGGTCGGCCTCTTGCTCGTTCTGGCGCGAGAAACGTCGTTGTTCCTGAATCGCTGCCGCCTGCGTGCCCGCAATGGCCGCGATCCCGGCATCACCGGCACCGGCAGCGGCAATCACGATCCCGGCCAGCAGCGCGGCCATCATCGGCACCTGCATGCGCTGTTGCGCTTCGACGCCACGGGCAAAGTGGCGCTGCGACAAGTGAGCCAGTTCGTGAGCGAGTACCGAGGCATATTCGCCTTCGGTCTGGGCATTAAGGAACAAGCCACCGTTGACCCCGACAATCCCGCCCGGCGCCGCAAAGGCGTTGAGCTGCGGGCTGTTGATCAGGATGAACTCCAGACGCCGGTCATTGACCTGGCTGGTCTCAACCAGCCGGTAGACGCTGGACTCGACATAGTCCTTGAGCTGCGGGTCATTGAGCTGGTCAACCTGACTGCGCAGCAGCGCCAGCCAGGCGCGGCCCAACTGATATTCCTGTTGTGGCGAGACGATTGCAGAACTGGCGTCACCGAGTGACGGCAGGTCGTCGGCGAAGCCCGGTGAGGCGAGCAGGCAAGCGAGCGTCAGCAGGGTAGGGCGCAAAAAAGTCATGCACAAAGCCTTAGTCGACAAAGACCTTACTGTAGCCGGACAGTACGCTTCGGACCAGATATTCTAAGCCGCTCGACCACCTGAACCGGAGTAACGCAATGACCGACGCTGTAGCCCATGACGCCGAACTGGACGCCAGCGGCCTGAATTGTCCGTTGCCGCTGCTCAAGGCCAAGATGGAACTCAACAAGATGGCCAGCGGCGCGGTACTCAAGGTGATCGCCACCGATGCGGGTTCGCAGCGCGACTTCCGCACCTTTGCCCGTTTGGCCGGTCATACGCTGCTTCGTGAAGAAGATGAAGCGGGCGTTTACCGCTACTGGCTGAAAAAAGCCTGAAAATTGCTGCGTTCGTTTCTAAGGATTATTGATGTTCAAAGTGTTACGCGACTGGATTCAGCGCTATTTCTCCGATGAAGAAGCGGTGGTGCTGGCGGTCCTGCTGTTTTTGGCGTTTACCGCCGTGCTCACCCTTGGCGGCATGCTTGCGCCGGTGCTCGCCGGGATGGTGCTGGCGTATCTGATGCAGGGATTGGTGGTGACACTTGAGCGCCTGCGGGTGCCGGGCGGGGTGGCCGTCGGAGCGGTCTTTGCCTTGTTCATGGGCGTTTTGCTGGTGTTCATTATTGTCGTGGTGCCGTTGCTCTGGCACCAGTTGATCACCTTGTTCAACGAGTTGCCCGGCATGCTCGCCAAGTGGCAATCACTGTTATTGCTGCTGCCCGAGCGCTATCCGCACCTGGTGTCCGACGAGCAGGTGTTGCAGGCCATTGAGGCGGCGCGCGGCGAGATCGGCAAATTCGGCCAATGGGCGCTGACGTTCTCGCTGTCGAGCCTGCCGTTGCTGGTCAACATCATGATTTACCTGGTGCTGGTGCCAATCCTGGTGTTCTTCTTTCTCAAGGACCGGGAAATGATCGGTCAGTGGGTTCGTGGTTATCTACCCCGTGAGCGCGCGCTGATCACCCGTGTTGCCCACGAAATGAACCGGCAGATCGCCAACTACATTCGCGGCAAGGTCATTGAGATTTTCATCTGTGGTGGCGTGACCTACATCGCGTTTGTCGTGCTGGGGCTCAACTACGCGGCACTGTTGGCGTTGCTGGTAGGCGTGTCGGTGGTGGTGCCCTATGTCGGGGCCGTGGTGGTGACCGTGCCGGTGCTGCTGATTGCGTTGTTCCAGTGGGGCTGGAGCGATCAGTTCATCTATTTGATGGCGGTCTACGGAATTATTCAGACGCTGGATGGCAATGTGCTGGTGCCGCTGCTGTTCTCGGAAGCGGTCAATCTGCATCCGGTGGCGATCATCTGCGCGGTGTTGTTGTTTGGCGGGTTGTGGGGGTTCTGGGGGGTGTTTTTTGCGATTCCGCTGGCGACGCTGTTCAAGGCGGTGCTGGATGCCTGGCCGCGTAAGGAGCCGGTGGTGGCGCCTCTGCTTTAACGGTCGAACTCTGCGGTGAGGTTTAGGGCCTCATCGCTGGCAAGCCAGCTCCTACACTGGATCGCGTCCGTCTGGACAACTCGATCAACTGTAGGAGCTGGCTTGCCAGCGAAAGCGTCCGAAAGGACGCCAATCAATCAGGCTTTATTCAATGCCTGAGCAGCAGCCAAAACAGCATCCACATGCCCCGGCACCTTCACGCCGCGCCATTCCTGACGCAGCACGCCGTCCTTGTCGATCAAAAACGTGCTGCGATCAACACCCATGTATTCCTTGCCATAAAGCTTCTTCAGCTTGATCACATCAAACAGCTGGCACAGCGCCTCTTCCTTGTCGCTGATCAGCTCGAAGGTGAACGCTTGCTTGGCCTTGAAGTTCTCGTGAGATTTCAGGCTGTCGCGGGATACGCCGAAGACTTCGGTGTTAGCCGCTTTAAAGGCATCGAGCTGATCGCGAAAGCCCTGGCCCTGGGTCGTGCAGCCAGGCGTGCTGTCCTTCGGATAGAAGTAGATCACCACTTGCTTGCCTTTAAGGCTCGCGAGGCTGACGGTCTGTCCGCTGGTGGCGGGTGCTTCGAAGTCGGCAACCGGTTGGTCGATGGCAACGGCCATGAGAGCTTCCTTACATTGGGTTTTGTGGGCGCCACGGTTCGATCAGGGCATCCAGGTTCAGCGCGTCGGCGAAATCCAGGAACTGGTCGCGCAACCAGCTGATCTGTACGCCAGCCGGCAAGGTCACGGTGAACGTGGCGTTGAGCATGGTCCCGCCGGTTTGCGGTGCCTGATAGGTGTCGCAGGTCAGGTTTTCCAGCTCGACGTTATGGTCCATGAAGAACTGGCACAGCTCGTTGATGATGTCCGAGCGGTAAGCCGAGCTGACATAGGCAACGTATGGCAGGGCCTGGGGACGGTTCTCCAGCGCCGCGCTGCGCACCACGTTGACCGTGAAGGCGTGCTTCTTGGCGAGGCTCGGCAGGCTGCCTTCCAGGCGCGCCAGGGCGTCCCAGCTACCGGAGATCTCGAGGATCAACGCACTGCACTCGCCATGACGGGTCAGGCGAGAGGTGACCACGGCGCAGCGGTTTTCATGGCTGGCGCGGCACAGGACGTTAGTCAGCTCCATGGGGTTGGCGCCGAGGGCACTGATGACAAGGAATTGTTCGCGAACTGTGGGGGTGGACATGCAGCATTCCTAAAGCGATGAGCGGTCGATACTTCTACGGGCTTTTATTGCCGGGGGCGAGCCTGCGGATGCGAATTCAGAAAACCCGAGCCGGAAGGTTGCAACGTGCTCCATTAAGGCAAGAGCGAAGGGTGGCAACGCTGGATCGGGGCTTGTGATGCCGAAAATGGAGGCTGAAACCCGGCGTACGAGCTTGTCAGTACCGATCAAAGTCTGAAGGGTAGCGAAAAGCAGCGCCAAGGGGAATGGCAGCAGCGCAGTACTTCGCTTGTACAAGCATCTTGGCGCCAGTACCATTACGGCTCTCTTTTTCCGGCAGGAGCGGTTGCATGATTGCGGGCAGTATGGTGGCACTGGTCACACCCATGGATGCACAGGGTCGTCTCGACTGGGACAGCCTGAGCAAACTGGTGGACTTTCACCTGCAAAACGGCACCCACGCCATCGTGGCGGTCGGCACGACAGGTGAATCGGCCACGCTAGACGTGAACGAACACATCGAAGTGATTCGTTACGTGGTCAAGCAGGTTGCAGGGCGCATTCCGGTGATCGCCGGTACCGGCGCCAACTCGACCCGCGAAGCCATCGAGCTGACCACCAATGCAAAGACCGCCGGCGCCGATGCTTGCCTGCTGGTGACGCCGTACTACAACAAGCCGACCCAGGAAGGCTTGTACCAGCACTTCAAGGCCATCGCCGAAGCCGTCGACATTCCGCAAATCCTGTACAACGTACCGGGCCGTACGGCGTGTGACATGCTGACCGAAACCGTGATCCGCCTGTCGACCGTGAAAAACATCATCGGTATCAAGGAAGCCACCGGCGACCTGGCCCGTGCCAAAGCGATCATCGACGGCGTGAGCGAAGACTTCGTGGTGCTTTCCGGCGACGACGCGACAGCGGTCGAGCTGATCCTGCTCGGCGGCAAAGGCAACATTTCGGTGACCGCCAACGTTGCCCCGCGCGACATGGCCGACCTGTGCAACGCTGCTCTGAAAGGCGATGCCGTCACGGCCCGCGCGATTCACGAAAAGCTGATGCCGCTCAATAAAACCCTGTTTATCGAATCCAACCCTATCCCCGTGAAATGGGCGCTGCATGAAATGGGCTTGATGCCGGACGGTATCCGTCTGCCGCTCACCTGGCTCAGCGCTGCCTGTCACGAACCGCTGCGGCAGGCCATGCGCCAGTCCGGCGTACTGGTTTAATTGAGGAAGCACTACGCATGAAGCGATTGGCCGGACTTTCCGCACTTGCCTTGATTATCTCCAGCACCAGTGGCTGTGGATGGGTCTGGGGCCCGGAAGGTTATTTCCGTGACCGTGGTAGCGATTACCTGGAAGCGCAACAGACTGCACCTATGCAATTGCCAACGGACGTCAGCACTGCCAAGCGTCTGGATCCGCTGCTGCCGATCCCGCGCAACGTGGCCGATGACACCGTCAAGGGCGAATACATCGTGCCGCGTCCTCAGCCGCTGTCCGCTGCTGCCGATGCCAGTGCCTACTCGCTGCAGAAGAGCGGTGATTCGAGATCGATCCTGGCCCAAAACCCGCCAGCCGAAGTCTGGCCAGTGGCTGTGCAGTTCTTCCAGGACAACGGTTTCCGTCTGGATGAACAGCGCCCGCAAACCGGCGAATTCACCACCACCTGGCAGCATTCCGACGAACTGTCCGCAGCGATGGCCAAGCGCCTGAGCGCAGCCGGTGTCGGCGCCGACAGCGAAACCCGCGTGCGGGTCCGTATCGAGCCAGGCGTGCAGCGCAACACCAGTGAAGTCTATGTGGTCAGCGCCGAGCGTCCTGCCGGCAGCACCGCCGATGTGGCCTTCACCAACCGTTCGGTCAACACTGGCCTGGACGCGGCGCTGGTCGACGACATGCTGGCAAGCATGAGCCGCACGTCGGAGAAGGGCGGTTCGGTCTCCATGCTGGCCTCGCGTGATTTTGATGCGCCAAGCCGTGTCAGCCTGAGCGAAGACGGCAGCGGCAACCCGGTTCTGAACGTCGGCACCGACCTGGATCGTGCCTGGTCGAGCGTCGGTCGTGCGCTGGAGCAGGGCGAATGGCGCGTTGAAGACATCAACCGCAGCCTGGGCCTGTACTACATCAACCTGGCCGAAAAAGCCGAGAAGAAAGACGAGAAGCCTGGTTTCCTCAGCGGTTTGTTTGGCAGCAAGCCGGACAAGGAAGAAGTTGAAGCCCGTGCCGAGCGTTATCAGGTTCGCCTGAGCAAGGTAGGCGATACCGTTCAGGTCACCGTCGAGAAAAACATCAACACCGTGGCGCCGGCTGACGTGGCGCGCAAAGTGTTGAGCGTGATTCAGGACAACCTGGGCTGATCACATGCGTTTTGCCGTTCTCGGCAGCGGTAGCCAAGGGAACGGCACGCTGATAGCCAGCGCTGATACGTATGTGCTGGTGGATTGTGGTTTTTCCTTGCGGGAAACCGAAAAACGCTTGCTGCGCCTGGGTGTGAACCCGGCGCAGTTGAGCGCGATACTCGTGACCCACGAACATGCCGACCACGTGCATGGCGTGGGTTTGCTGTCTCGGCGCTACAATCTGCCTGTCTACCTTAGTCGCGGCACCCTGCGCGGGATGCGCAAACCGATTGAACCGGCTGGCCTTCTGGCTGGCGGCGAGCAACTGCAGATCGGCGCACTGAGCATCGGCGTCATTGCCGTGGCCCACGATGCACAGGAGCCGACGCAATATGTGTTCAGTGACGGTGAGCGGCGCTTCGGCCTGTTGACTGACCTGGGCTCGTACTGCAACAAGGTGCTGGACGGCTATCGTGACCTCGATGCGTTGATGATCGAGGCCAACCATTGCCGTGACATGCTGGCTCGCGGTCACTACCCGTACTTTCTCAAGCAGCGGGTGGGTGGTGAACTGGGACATTTGAACAACCACCAGGCGGCATTCCTGGTGTCCGAGTTGGGCTGGCAAGGCCTGCAACACCTGGTCCTGGCCCATCTGAGCAGCAAGAACAACCTGCCGCAGCTGGCCCGGCAATGTTTTGTCGACACCCTCGGGTGCGACCCGGACTGGCTGCAACTGGCCGATCAAGATTCAGGGCTCGACTGGCGACACATCGCCTAGCCCACCTACTTAGCAAGCGGAGCCCATCATGGAAAAACGTGAAGAACTCTACCGCGGCAAAGCCAAATCGGTTTTCAAGACCGACGACGCTGACCGCTTGATCCTGCTGTTTCGTAACGACACCTCGGCGTTCGACGGCAAGCGCATCGAGCAGCTCGACCGCAAAGGCATGGTGAACAACAAGTTCAACGCCTTCATCATGCAGAAACTCGAAGCAGCCGGCGTGCCGACTCAATTCGACAAACTGCTGGGCGACAACGAATGCCTGGTGAAAAAACTCGACATGATCCCGGTCGAGTGCGTTGTGCGTAACTACGCCGCCGGCAGCCTGGTCAAGCGCCTGGGCGTCGAAGAGGGCATGAAGCTCAACCCTTACACCTTCGAACTGTTCCTGAAGGACGACGCCAAGGGCGACCCGTTCATCAACGAATCCCACGTCGTGGCGTTCGGTTGGGGCACCGCCGAGCAACTGGTTCGCATGAAAGAACTGTCGCTCAAGGTCAACGAAGTCCTGAGCAAACTGTTCGACGACGCCGGCCTGCTGCTGGTCGACTTCAAACTTGAATTCGGCGTGTTCTCCGACGGCTCCATCGTCCTGGGCGACGAGTTCAGCCCGGACGGCTGCCGTCTGTGGGACAAGGCCACCGGCAAGAAAATGGACAAGGACCGCTTCCGTCAGGGCCTCGGTGACGTCATCGAAGCCTACGAAGAAGTCGCCAATCGTCTGGGCGTACCGCTTTAATCGACGCAAGCATCTGATAGCACGGAAAAAATTTCGCTTTGGGGGTTCGCTTCCGGCAAAAGTGTTGTTATGATGCGCGCCGTTGGAGAGATGCCAGAGTGGCCGAATGGGACGGATTCGAAATCCGTTGTACCTTCACCGGTACCTAGGGTTCGAATCCCTATCTCTCCGCCATTACATAGAAAAAGCCCCGTAGCTGAATAAGCTACGGGGCTTTTTCGTTTCTGTAGATTTTTTAGTGCGTTTTTGGGGGGGGCGTCTAGAAGTAAGTACTAGGCGTCGGTATTCAGCGGTGGCCACCTCGTCAACACCTTGTGTACATCATCCACAACTGCCTTGCTCATGGCAGTCAAGTAATGCGTTACCCAGGCATGAGAGGCCGTCACGGATTATCTGGAGACGTGCGTCAAGCTCGTATTAGCCCGCCAATCTTACGGCTGTGAGTAACCCAGTTTCCTCTTGATCAGCTCGTAGACATCCCTGTGTGTGGAGTTGTGCAAGGTTTTGTCCTTGCAGGCGGATGCCAGTAATGTTTTGACCTCTTCCTTCGCATGAGGGTAAAGGCCTGCGACGTAGTCGGCTTCATGGGCTTGGGTACAGTTGAAGTGTTTGTCGTCTTTTGCTTTATCTCTAGCCATTGCAGAGGCTCCTTTTGAGTTCGCATGATTGTCGATGGTCAGGGCCTTTTCGCCCCGCACGTCGCAGAGCTTAGGGGCCAAGCCTGATGTCGCCAGGGGCTTGGACAAATCAGGAAGGGGCTGTCAGACGATGCCGGAGTCTGCCTTTGCGTTAAACAAAAAAGCCCTGCAGGCGTAAACCTGCAGGACTTCTTGGTCCGACTGGCCATCTCATTCAGCCCCGTAGCTTATTCAGCTACGGGGCTTTTTCGTTTTCGGGGAAGTGAAAGGCTCAAAGTCTAGCCCCGAACCCGATGCTCCGTGAACTCGTAGTCCTCTTGGCAGTCGGCAGTAGGATCTTTGACGGTGTTCTCGTAGTGAACAGTGTTTCCGTCCAGCATTTTGTAGTTATAGATTTCCGGAGTACGAACGCCGTCTGTTTTAAGCTCATTCTTGCCATTGGCCGCAGACCATGACCCGCGCTCGGTTTGAATGGGTCTGGTTTGTTGCGCATCTTTGAAGAACGTAATCGAGAAGCGACCATTGGGTTCGAAATGGGTATTCCACGACAGGAACTGACATTTCCCGCTTTCTTCGCGCATTCCTTGCCATGAGCCGACGAGGGATTGGTCAGTGGCTGGACTCTTCGACGTACATGCACTTAGCGCTGTGGTCAGAAGGATTAGAGAAAAAATGATGCCCCGTTGCATGTACAACTCCATTTGATGTGTTTGTGTAGGATCCAGCAGCCAATCGGCGTAAGAAAGATAAACCCCTTCTTGAGAAAAGTGACTCCCCCGAGTCAGTCTATTTAACCTGCGCCCTATCCATTGGTTGCCCCGTGAACCAAGGCTTCTTCCCCGAAATATCCCCTGACATTGCAAAACCTCACCGCCCAAAATCCTCATCTACTCTGGTTTCGCAGGTCACTGACCTGCCGTTATCAGCAATCGCAAGGAGCGATCAATGTACTTTGAGATTTACAGGCAAACCCGTGTCACCCCGCACACCGGCAAAGGTCAATGGCGGTGGCGTTTACGGGCGGGGAATAATGAAACGATTGCCAGCGGGGAGGCTTACGTCAACAAGGCGGATTGCGTGCACGCCATCAGCCTGATCAAGGGCACTCAGGATCAGACTCCGGTGAAGGAAATCTAGGCTTCAAGTGGTGAAGCTGCTCAATCAGGGCAGCTTCGTTTCAAGCAGCCTTGCAGCCCGATCAAATGCAAACTGCTTGAGTCGCATAGACGCCCGTTGCGACAGCTACCTAAACTGTCAGCAGATTTGGGGATTGGGGGCAGTGGATGAATCGCAACGAACTACGCAAGGCGGATATCAACCTGATGGTGGTATTCGAAACCTTGATGCTCGAACGCAACGTTACCCGTGTGGCGGAGAAGTTGTTTCTCGGGCAGCCAACCATCAGTTCGGCGCTCAACCGCCTGCGCACGATGTTCAACGACCCGCTGTTCATTCGGGTTGGCCATCGAATGGAACCGACCGCCCGGGCCGAGGAGCTGATTCAGTATTTGTCGCCGGCGCTGGACTCGTTGTCGGTGGCGCTAAGCCTGACCCATGATTTCGACCCGACCGTCAGCACCATGACCTTTCGTATCGGGCTGTCGGACGATGTCGAGTTCGGCCTGTTGCCGCCGTTGCTGCGTGCCTTGCGTCAGGAAGCACCGAAGGTGGTGTTTGTGGTGCAGCATGTCGATTACTGGCGAATTCCCGATTTGCTGGCATCCGGCGACATCACGGTGGGTATCAGCCAGACCCGGGGGCTGCCGGCCAATGCCAAGCGCAAATTGTTGCGGCACATCCAGCCCAGGATCCTGCGCGCCGATGCGTCCGACACGCCGCTGACCCTCGATGAATATTGCTCGCGCCCGCACGTGCTGGTGTCTCACACCGCCAACATCAGTGGTTACGCTGACGAGTGGCTGGCGGAGATCGGGCGTACACGCCACGTAGTGTTATCCGTGCCGCAATACAGTTCGTTGCCAGCCTTGCTCGCCGGAACCGATCTGATCGCCAGCCTGCCGGATTACACTGCCGAGGCGATGGCGGCATCCGGACAGTTGTTCATGGAGCCTTTTCCGTTCAAGACACCGACGCTTGACCTGTCGATGGTCTGGCTCAGCCATGTCGATACCGACCCCGCCGAGCGCTGGTTGCGCTCGCGACTGGAGGCGTTCATGAGTGAGCGCTTAGCTTCGCCGCCGTCCCGGTGAGCAGGACCACTCTGTGTTATATGTACGACCTTTCCGCCTACTTTCAGGAGCCACGTCATGCCCCACCTGCACATGGAATACACCGCCAACCTGCCTGAATTGAACGCCGACGTGGCGTTGATCCGGCTCAACAATACGCTGGTGGCTTCCGGTCAGTTTGCTGCCGAATACGACATTAAAAGCCGAGCCGTGAAGGTCGAAACCTTCAAGGTCGGTACTGCATTGGCTGAGCGGGCATTTGTGCACGTGAAACTGGCGTTGTTGAGTGGCCGCTCGCCGCAGATCAAAAAGCAGTTATCCGAAAGCCTGCTGGCGGTGGTGCACGACTTGTGTGAATGGCCGGCGGGGGTTGAAGTGCAGTTGGCTGTTGAAATCCTCGACATCGATCGGGAGTCCTACAGCAAAGTCGCCATCAACAACTGAGTCTCAGGCAGTGGCCTGTTCAGTGCAGGCCTTGACCACTTGTTCACGCAGCCAGGTATTGGCGCTGTCCTGATCGGCGCCTTGACTCCATTGCATGTCGAGGGTGAAACCCGGCAAGCCGTTGGGCGCTTCGCAGTGATTGAAAATCGCCTCGCTGGCCAGTAAGTGCTGGATGCGTCTGGGCAGGGTAACGATGAAGTCGGTGCCTGTGATCAATTTCAGCGCTGCGCTGTAGCTGTTGGAGCGTGCGACGATTTGCCGTTTTTGCGCTTGCTGCGCCAGCCAGCCGTCGACCATGTTGGTGGTCGACGTCCAGGGTGTAGGAAACACGTGCCGGCGTTCGGTGAAGGCTTGCAGACTTAAACGCGGTTCCAGCGGCGTGGCGCGTTTATCGAAGACGCAGACCAGATCGTCCTCAAGCAGCATGCGGGATTTGAAGTCGGTGTAACTGCGATGAAAATTCGGGCCGAAGCAAATCACCAGGTCGAGACTGCCGCCGCGAAGTTCTTCGGCCGGGATGTCGGTTTCGAATTTGTGCATGTTGACCATCACCGGTAAGTCGGCGAGATCAAAGCTTTTCAGTAGACGTGGCAGGATTAACTGCTCGAAGTATTCCGGTGCGCAGATGTTGAAGGTGACCGGTTGCAGAGTAGGGTCGAACGCCTGTGCCCCAGCGTGACAGAGGTTGATGCTTTCGAAGATTTTCAGCACGTGGGTGTACATGATGCTGGCTTTGTAAGTAGGGCGCATCCCCGCGCGGGTGTTGATGAACAATTCGTCTTCGAATCCGCTGCGTAGCTTTTTCAGGCAGTAACTGACGGTTGACTGACTGACGCAGAGTGTTTCGGACACTCCGGTGACGCTGCTTTGTTCATACACGGCGATAAACACCATGAGGTCCTGCATGTCGAGTTTTCTAAGCAAGTTACTGTTCAGCATCCATTCCATCTCGCTGTGATCCTTGCGCTGACTGAGCGCAAACTCGTGCGAATGATCCTAGCGGAACGATGGTCCCAGGAGAATGCCTTGTGGGAAGTTTCCCTTTTAGTTGTGAGGCAGTGCCAAATGCGCAGTGCGACGACTGGACATCAATAACGCCAGCATGCCGACGCCTACGAGTACCGCACCGACGATTTCCAGCGGCAGCGGAGATTGACGCCACCAGAACCAATGGAACAGCGTAATGAACAACGTGCTCAGGTAAATGTACGAAATGACCGAGGAGGGGGCGATGACACCGATGGCCCGGTGCAGCAACCAGAAGGTCGCCAGGGTGGCGAACAGCGCCAGGTAAATCAGCCAGTAAAAATCGTTCAGGGTCAGCAACGATGCCGATCGCCAGCCTCCACTGACCCCACAGAACACCAGCAGGAACAACGCACCGAACAGCATGTTCCAGAAGGTCATGCCCACCGGGCCACGACCCTTGAGGCTGCTGGTTTTCAGCCGCTGACTCAGGGGCGAATAGAGCGCCATCGCCAGGCAACCGAACCCGTACACCGACACCGCATAGAACGACGGCAACTCCCCCGGCCCCGCGCCTTTCAGCACCAGCATCACGGCCCCGGCGGCCGCAATCAACATCGGCAATACCCGTTGTTTCAGGCTGCTGTCCGGCATCAATACGGCTTCGAAAAGCAGGGTCAGCAATGGCACCAGCGTGAACATCGTGCCGGTGTTGACTGGGCTGGTGTAACGCAACGCTTCGAACAGCGAGCCAAAATAAACCGCCAGCAGCAGGCCGAGGACGGCATGGCCGAATAGCCCGCGTCGGTTCATGGCGGTGTCGCCCTTGATCAGCAACAGCGGCAAAAACACCAGGGCGCAAAACAGCAGGCGCAAGCCGGTCAGCAGGACCGGATCAATGGCCTGACTGACCTGCGCCGCTGCGGAAAATGAAGCAGCGATCAACAGTGCCCAGAGCAGCATGCCGACGTGGGCGGCGGCGAAACCGGTGTATTTCATGAGGGCGCTTCCGGGTCAGTGAATGTGGCGGGCGTAGTGCCGCGGGTTGAAGCGCAGGACCATCAACATCATCAGCGCCATGACGCCGGTGAGCGACCACCAGGCCCATTCGAAACTGCCGAGTTGATCGCGGATGATCCCGGCAATCAGCGGCGAGAGGCCGGCGATCAGGTAGCCGATGCCTTGGACGAAAGCCGTCAGCCCGCCCGCACGTTGCGGGTTGTCCAGATGATCCAGCGACACGATCAGGCTCATCGGGAACAGTCCGCCGATGCCCAGCCCCAGCAGGCACGGCCACAACAGACTCAGGTGTTGCGGGCTCACTATCAGCCCACAGAAACCGGCCATGATCAGCGCCAGCAACACCACCAGCACCAGGCGACGGTCACGGCTGCGGTTGGCGATCGCAGGCGTCACCAGGCCGGACAGTACTTCCATGGCCGTGAGGAAACCTAACAACAAACCGGCGTTTTGTTCGCTCCAGCCTTTTTCCACGTAGTACGGCGCCAGCCAGGCAAGCACACAGGTGTAGGACGCTGTGCCCAGACCAAAGAAGATGGCGAGTAACCAGGCACGGGAATTGGCGAAGAACGACCTGTTTCGTTGTGCTTGAGCGGGCATCACCGCACGTTGGCCGAGCCAGAAGAGTAGCGCCACCAATGCCAGGATCGACCAGATCGCCAGGCCTCCCCGCCAACTGCCGGTGCGCATCATCACCAGCGGCGCGAAGGACGCGGCGAGGGCGGCGCCACCCATGATCGATGTGACGTAGAGGCCCATGCACACGGAAACGTTGTCGCTGAAACGCGACTTGATCAGCGCCGGCATCAACGCCTGAATCAGCGCGATACCGACACCTGCCAGAACGGCGCTGAGGATCAGTTCGGCCGCGGAGTCGAGGAACAGGCGCGACACCGTCGCCAGGCCGATGATCAGCAACGACACCACCACCGTGCGCTGTTCGCCAAGCCATTGGCTGACGCTGAGGCCGAAGAACATCGCCAATCCCATGGCCATCACCGGCAGCATGGTCAGCAGCGACGCCAGGCTGAAACTCAGCGGGATGTCGCCGCGAATCGCCGAGAGCAAAGGGCCGACCGCGGCCATGGACGGGCGCAGGTTCAGGGCGACGAGCATGATGCTGACCATCAACCAGAAGGCAGGGCGAGAAGTGGCGCGGACGTTTTCCATCGATTGGACCTTGAATGACAGGGCCCGATTAGGCGCGAGAGGCCTGGAAGCCGCAAATCAGAAAGTCCGTCGCATTATTTAAAAATCAAATACCACTGCTGCAACACAGACTCCTGTGGGAGCGGGCTTATGGATTGTTTAGCCAACCCACAACCAAAGTTCTTCAAATCCCGATTTAACGACTTAACCAGCCATGTGACGCTGCTGCTCATCTGTCTACTGCGGTCTTCTTTATGGACGATTGTCCAGTCGCACTTCCTTCCGAACTCGCCTTCTGGGCGTTGTGGCATTGCCGTCACGCGCGCCCACCGGATTCCTGCCTTTCCCGTTGATTTTTCCTACAGGTCCTGCGCTGTGCGCCGGGATCAAACCGGCAGCGCCTGCGCGTTTGCCTGACGCGGAAACAAGAGAATTCCTATGAGTTGTGCCACGACCTCCTTCGCCACGAAACAAGAAGCCCTGACTTTTCTGGAACAGAATCCGGATATCGAGATGTTCGAGTTGTTCATCCTCGACAACAACGGTGTGCCACGGGGCAAGTTGTTGCATCGCGATGAACTGTTGGCGGTCTACGAAAGCGGTCGCCCCCTGCCAAGCACTATCCTGGGCCTGACCATCAACGGCGATGACGTGGAAAACTCCGGTCTGGTCTGGGACGTGGGGGATATCGATTGCCGGGCCTACCCGATCAGCGGCAGCCTGACGCGCATGCCATGGCGATTGATTCCGACGGCGGCGGTGCAAGTCAGCATGCACCCGAAGGAGGGCATGCCGGCAACTATCGCCGACCCGCGGCACCTGTTGGCGAAGGTGATCGAAGGCTTGCAGGCGGACGGCTATTACCCGGTGATGGCCGCGGAGCTGGAGTTTTATCTGCTGGATCAGCAGCGCGACAGCAATGGTCGGCCGCAACCGGCGCGGGATGTCGATGGCGGGCGCCCGCGCGCAACTCAAGTCTACGGCTTGCGTGAACTGGAGCAGATCGAGCCGTTTCTGGCGGATCTCTACAACGCCTGCAAACTCCAGGGCATTCCGGCGCGCACGGCGATTTCCGAATACGCGCCGGGGCAGGTGGAAATCACTCTTGAGCATCGCACCGACGCCTTGCAGGCGATGGACGAAGCCGTGCGCTACAAGCGGCTGGTCAAGGGTGTGGCGCACAAGCACGGGATGGCTGCGTGCTTCATGGCCAAACCGTTCGATGACCTGGCCGGCACGGGCATGCATATGCACGTCAGCCTCGCGGACAAGGACGGCAACAACCTGTTCGCCAGCGAAGCCGCAGACGGTACACCGCTGCTCAAACAGGCGGTTGGCGGGATGCTCAGCACTTTGCTCGATTCGTTGTTACTGTTCTGCCCGAACGCCAACTCCTACCGTCGCTTCCAGACCAACAGCTACGCGCCGCTGGCGGCCACCTGGGGCGTGGACAATCGCACCGTGAGCCTACGCGTGCCAGGCGGGCCGGCATTCTCGCGGCACATCGAACATCGCATTTGCGGCGCCGACGCCAACCCGTACCTGGCGGCTGCGGCGATTCTGGCGGGTATCCATCGCGGCATTCGCGAACAACTGGACCCGGGGGCGCCCGTGGAGGGCAATGGTTACGCCCAGGCCACGG
This sequence comes from Pseudomonas sp. PDM03, assembly GCF_014852385.1. NCBI lineage: Bacteria > Pseudomonadati > Pseudomonadota > Gammaproteobacteria > Pseudomonadales > Pseudomonadaceae > Pseudomonas > Pseudomonas sp. PDM03. The sequence continues at coordinate 65,466 of NZ_JACVBM010000018.1, forward strand.
AACTGCTGCCCACCGACTGGCTGACCACCTTGCGCGCACTGGAAGGTTCGGGCTGGGCGCGAGAGGCCTTTGGCAGAGAATTTCTGGGTGTTTACCTCGCGGTGAAGCGTGCCGAGTATCGTCAATTCATGGGCGAGGTCGGTGAGCAGGATTGGCGTTGGTACCTGAACCAGGCCTGAACCATTCTCAAATACATCTCAAGATGTAGTTAAACGCCTTAAGCCAACTAATCGTTGGCTTCTTTTTCACAAAAAATTGATGGTTGGCTACTTAAAATTAGTGCTGTCGCGGTCAATGAAATTTTCACATTGACCGACGGCACTTCTTTTCAGGAACAGCCGATTATCATGTGGAAACTCAAAGCCGTTCGCCCCGAGTGGGTGACGTTGATTGCCAGTGCCTTTTTATTGACAGGCTTTAATTTGGTGCTCTGGCAACATTTGTTTGAAATCACCGCGTTCGACGGTCAAGGCATCGTCATGCGTGTGGCTTTTGGCTTGATGATTCTGGCTGCTTTCAACATCGTATTGACCCTGCTGGCGTTCCGCCCGCTGCTGAAACCGGTCCTGACTCTACTTTTCATGATCAGCGCCGGAGTGGCGTATTTCATGGGGCAATACGGTGCACTTATCGACACCGGCATGTTGCGTAACTTTGCGCAAACCAATGCCACGGAAGTGCGCGACTTACTCTCGATAAAGTTACTTGTTTATATTGTTCTGCTCGGGGTTTTACCCTCGTGGCTGTTGTGGAAGACGCCAATTAATTACCGTCGCTGGCACCGTGAGTTGCTCAGTAAAGTATTGGTGAGTGTTGCGTCGGTGGCGGTGGTCGGTGGCGTCGCACTGGTCAACTATCAGGGCCTGTCCTCACTGTTTCGCAATCACCATGAATTGCGTTTGATGGTGGTCCCGAGCAACTACATCGGCGCCTCGTTCAGCTACCTGCGTGAGCAAGTCGCTTCGGCCCATCAGCCTTTCGTTAAAATCGGTGAGGACGCCGAGAGAAATCCGACCTGGCAAGCGCACAGCCGCAAATCCCTGACCGTGCTGGTGGTCGGTGAAAGTGCCCGGGCCGAGAACTTCGGTGTGCTGGGTTATAACCGTGACACCACGCCGAAACTGGATAAAGAAGCCGGCCTGATTGCGTTCACCGATGTGCATTCCTGCGGTACTGAAACGGCCGTGTCGGTGCCCTGCATGTTTTCCAACATGGGCCGCAAGGACTACAACGCGAGCAAGGCCAAGAATGAAGAAGGCCTGCTGGATGTGCTCAAGCGTGCAGGCCTGGAGGTGATATGGCGCGATAACCAGTCAGGCTGCAAAGGCACGTGCGACCGCGTCACCCTCGACGATGTCAGCAACCTGAAAGATCCGGTGCTCTGCGCCAATAGTGAATGTCGCGATGAAATTCTCCTGCAAGGTTTGCAGCACTTCATCGACACCCTGGATAAAGACACGGTATTGGTGTTGCACCAGATGGGCAGTCATGGCCCGGAGTACTTCAAGCGCTACCCGAAAGAGTACGAACGCTTTACCCCGGTTTGCGAAAGTAATGCCCTGAATAATTGCAGTCGCGAAAGTATCGTAAATGGTTACGACAACACCCTCGTTTACACCGATCACGTGCTGTCGACCCTGATCGATCTGTTGCGCAGCAACCAGGACAAAGTTGATACCGCGATGCTCTACCTGTCGGACCACGGCGAATCCCTGGGCGAATACAACCTGTTCCTCCACGGCACGCCTTACATGCTGGCACCGGAGCAACAGAAGCATGTTGCGATGCTGGCATGGTTCTCTGACAGCTATCAAAAGTCGTTCTCGGTGGACACCCACTGCCTGCAATTGAGCCGTGAGAAGCCGCTGAGCCAGGACAATCTGTTCCATTCGATGCTCGGTCTGCTGGAGGTCAACAGTAAGGTCTACAACCAGGATCTGGACCTGTTTGCCGGCTGCCGTGGTGCGGTGATCGACGGCGTCTTGGCCAAAGAGTGAGGGTGACAACCTTTTTTTCACGTATCGGCCGCTAACCTGCGGCCGGTAGATTTTCCTACAAGAGCAATCACACATGTCCCCTCAACCACCATCCGCCTTCGAGCTTGAGTTCGCCCGGCGCTATGACCAGGAACACGCCCGCGTCTGCATGCAGCCGCGTCCGCGTGGTCTGGCCGGGCGCCTGGCGTTCTGGCGGGACGAGCAGTTGGTGCGCAACGCGCTCAAAGTGGCCGGCGAGCCGGGGTTGATTCTTGACGTCGCTTGCGGGGCCGGACGTTTCTGGCCGGTGCTGGCCGAACACGCGAATCGGGTGATCCTGGCGTCCGATCCGTCGCAGGACATGCTCGATCACGCCCCGATCCATCATCCGCAAGAGCTGTTGAAACGGGTCAAGACCTTTCAGAGTTCGGCATTCGCCATCGGCTTGTCGGCGAATGCGGTGGACTGCATTTTTTGCATGCAACTGTTTCAGCACATCGCCTGTGCCGAGCATCGCTCGGCCATGCTCGGTGAGTTCCACCGGGTCAGCCGCGACACCGTGATTGTCGCGGTGCGGGTCGAAGCTCATTTCAAACGCCGGCAACCCGATGCACAAGGTACTCATGCCCGGCATCTGGCCAGTAAGGCCGAGGTGGAAGCCGAGTTCAAACAGGCCGGGTTCCGTTTACTCAGCCATCAGGATTTCCTGCCCGGTTGCACGCGGATGCGCGTCTACGTGCTGCGTAAGGCCAGATAACCTCCCTCCGTCAGACAATTCTTGCAAACAAGCAGGTGTTTTCGCTAAAGCTCTTGTTCAGTGGAGGCGCGGAAATCGCCGGGGGCGATATATACTGCGCGCCATTCTTCAAGGGAGAGCCGTGTGGCCATCGATATTCACTGGATTCGCGACAACGATAGCCTCGACCGGTTTTGCGCCGAGTGGCAGCAGCTGCCCTACGTTGCCCTCGACACCGAATTCATGCGGGTCGACACCTTTTATCCGATCGCGGGTTTGCTGCAGATCGGCGATGGCGTACGCGCTTACCTGATTGACCCGTTGACCATCGACAACTGGCAACCCCTGGCCGCGTTGCTGGAAAACCCGGCGGTGGTCAAAGTCGTCCATGCGTGCAGCGAAGACCTCGAAGTGTTGCTGCGCCTGACCGGCAGTCTGCCGGCGCCGCTGTTCGACACGCAATTGGCCGCCGCCTACCTGAACCTCGGTTTCTCCATGGGGTATTCGCGGTTGGTGCAGGAAGTGCTCGGCATCGACCTGCCCAAGGGCGAGACCCGTTCCGATTGGCTGCAACGCCCACTGTCCGACACCCAGATCAGCTACGCCGCCGAAGACGCCTTGCACCTGGCGGAAGTTTTCGTACAGCTTCGTCCGAAGCTGTCTGACGACAAGTACGCCTGGGTCCTGGAAGACGGCGCCGAGCTGGTGGCCAACCTGCGTCGTGAAGTCGACCCGTACGAGGTTTACCGCGAAGCGAAATTGGCCTGGAAGTTGTCTCGCGCTCAGCTCGCCGTTTTGCGTGAACTCTGCGCCTGGCGTGAACACGAGGCCCGTGCCCGTGATCTGCCGCGCAATCGCATCATCCGTGAACATTCCCTGTGGCCGCTGGCGCGCACGCAACCGGACAATCTCGGGGCGTTGGCGAAAATCGAAGACATGCACCCGCGTACCGTGCGTCAGGACGGCGAATTTCTGCTTGATCTGATCAAGCGCTCTGGCAGTGTGTCGCCAGATCAATGGCCGCCTGCCGTGCCGGAACCGTTGCCGGTGGATGCTGCCGCACTGATCAAACAGTTGCGTGCGCTCGGCCAGGCCGAAGCCGAGCGACTGAACGTGGCGCCGGAACTGATGCTGCGCAAGAAAACCCTGGAAGCGCTGCTCAAGAGCGGCTTCCCCAATGGTCCTTACCAATTGCCTGATTCGCTGCGTGGCTGGCGCCGCGAATTGATGGGCCAGGCGCTGCTCGACAGCCTGGCCACCGCCGGAGAACAGCCTTGAAACGTATTTGCTCCATCTACCGCAGCTCGAAAAGAAACGAAATGTACCTCTATGTGCTCAAGAGCGATGCACTGGAGCGCGTGCCTGAAACACTGATGGCGGCCTTCGGCAAAGCCATCCACGCCTTCGATCTGGTGCTGACCCCCGAGCGCAAGCTGTCGCGCGAGGACATCGCCGTGGTCCTGGAAAACCTCGACAAGCAGGGCTATCACCTGCAAATGCCACCGGCCGAAGACGAATACATCGAACACTTGCCGGAAGAGTTGTTGCGACGCAACGACCCGATGTAGTCGGCAGACAGGCTCTGTTCAGAGCCTTTATGAAAAACTGGAATGATTTTGGCGATGGCCGCAACGAGGGAGCGATACTCCCTCGGCGGCCGTCTGCACTGCTTTTGAAAGGTTTGAACCATGCGCGTTCTGATTGCTGAACACGACCACCCTGTGTATGCCCAACTGTTGCGTCAGGCAGCACCTGATCTGGAAGTGCTGACCAGCGGTGACTCCGCCGAACTGGCCAGTCAGGCTGCCGATTGCCCGATCTGGCTGGGTCAGCCGGACCTCCTGGCCACTCTGTTGCGTCAGGGCCACCAGCCACAATGGTTGCAGTCGACGTGGGCCGGGATCACGCCGCTGCTGGCCGACGGTTTGCCGCGCCACTATCGCCTGACTCGCGCTGTCGGGATTTTCGGTCAGGTCATGGCTGAATACGTGTTGACCTACATGCTCGGCCACGAACGCGAAGTGCTGCCGCGCCTGGTCAGTCAGGTCGAGCGCAAATGGGACAGTCGTCAGGGTCAAAGCCTGGCGGGGCGCAAGGTCTTGATCGTCGGCACCGGCGATATCGGCCAGACCGTCGCGCAGTTCCTGCTGCCGTTTGGCGTCGAGTTGTATGGCATCGCCAGCGAAGCCCGCGAGCAGGCACCGTTTGTCGAAGTGGGAGCGTTGGCGGACTTGCCGCGCCTGGTCGGTGAAGTGGATTACGTGATCAACCTGCTGCCGAACACCCCGAGCACCCACGACCTGTACAACGCGGCGCTGTTCAAGCAATTCAAGCCGACCGGGTTGTTCATCAACGTCGGGCGCGGCGTGGCGGTGGTCGATGCGGATCTGGTGGAAGCCTTGAAGGAAGGGCATCTGGCGGGCGCTGTGATCGACGTTTGCCGTCAGGAACCTCTGCCGCAACGTCATCCGTTCTGGACGGCCTGGGGCCTGCTGCTGACCGGCCACAGCTCCGCACCAACGTCGCCGACGATGATGGTGAAGTTGTTTGTCGAGAATTTGCGGGCGTATCAGGCGGGCGAAGCGTTGCGCGGCGAAGTGGATTTCAATCGCGGGTATTGAACCCATCGCTGGACTTGAATGGTGTGCAAATAACTGTGGGAGCGAGACCGGCTTGCCGGCGATAGCGGTGTGACAGTCTCCGTAAATATTGACTGACACACCGCTATCGCCGGCAAGCCGGTCTCGCTCCCACATTTGGTTCTATGTTGTGGCTTAGAGGGTGAAGTCGCCTTCAGCCGCCAACTCGCTCAACGGACGACGCGGGCTTGGCTCTTCACGGGCTTGCAGGTAATCCGCCAGCGTCGCCTTGTCCCCCAGCTTGCCCACCGCCACTGCCGCGTGCAGTGCGTAACCTTCAGGAATGTTCAGCTCCTTGCGGGTCAGTTCCTGATCGAAACCGGCCATGCCGTGGGTGTGCCAGCCGCTGATGCTCGCTTGCAGCGCCAGATGGCCCCAGGCAGAACCGGTGTCGAAGGTGTGCCACAGCGCCGGGGTTTCTTCAGTGGCGCCGGGCGCCGTGAAGGTGGTTTTCGAGATCACGATCACCAGCGCCGAGGCGTGTTGCGCCCAGCTGCGGTTGAACTCGTTCAGCAGGCCCAGGTAACGCTCCCAGTTCGGCGTATCGCGGCACGCGTAGAGAAACCGCCAAGGCTGCGAGTTGTAGGCCGATGGCGCCCAGCGTGCGGCTTCGAAGAAGCTCAGCAGGGTTTCCTCGGAGATGGCCTCGCCGGTGAAGGCGCGGGGCGACCAGCGATCGGTGAATTGAGGGTGGATGGCATAATCGGCAACGCGTGGATTGGCACTCATCAATAGATTCCTTGCTACGTTTGAAAGTGAGGGGCGACGCGAAACCCTACTGGGCAGCGCAAAAACTGACAAGCGCGTTCTACCGGCAGTCGCCAATGCTTGGCCCGCAACGGCCTTGGCACTAGACTGGCGGCCTTTTCACCACCTGATGTTGATGCTTGAGCCATGGCCGCCAAAGTCGAACCGTTCTGGATACGCAAAACCCTCGATCAACTCGATCAAGAGGAATGGGAATCGCTGTGCGACGGTTGTGGCCTGTGCTGCCTGCAAAAGCTTGAGGATGAAGACGACAACAGCGTTTATTACACGCGCATCGCCTGCAAACTGCTGGATCTGAAAACCTGCCAGTGCAGCGATTACCCCAACCGTCGTGAGTTCGTGCCGGACTGCATTCAACTCACACCGGGCAAGGCCGATGAGTTCAAATGGCTGCCGCCGACCTGCGGTTATCGCCTGGTCAGCGAGGGCAAGGATTTGCCACTCTGGCACCACCTGGTGTGCGGTGATCGCGATGCCGTGCATCACGAACGTATTTCCCAGTCCGGGCGCATGCTCGCCGAAGGCAGCGTGCCCGAGGACGATTGGGAAGACCATCTGATTTTCCGCGCAGGTTAGTTTTACAAGGGAGTGTGTATGGCTGTGGGATTGCGGCTGGCGTTGGCCGTTGGGCTGCTGGCCCTGAGTTCGTCGGTGTGGGCGGCGAAGAAAGTCGATCTGGATTACCACGTGCGCCTGTTGCCGCAAAGCGATCAGGCTGAAGTGCGCCTGACGCTGGCCCAGGGTTCGGCGGTACGCAGTCTGGATTTCGACCTCGGCGACGGCAGCCATTACAGCGACTTCAAGGCCGACGGCCAATGGCAACTCACGCCGGGCAAAGAGGCCCGGGGTGTCTGGCGCCCGACGGCCGACAAGGCCAGCCTGACCTACCGCGTGCGCATCAGCCACGGCCGCAAGAGCGGCAGCTTCGACACGCGCATGACCCCGACCTGGGCGCTGATGCGTGGCGACGACCTGGTACCGGCCGCCAGACTCGATCAGCAGGACGGCGTCGAGTTGGTGTCACGCCTTGAATTCGAATTGCCCAGCGGATGGAAAAGCGTCGAAACCGCCTGGCCGCGGATCGGCAAGAACAAATTCCGCATCGACAACGTCTCGCGCCTGTTCGACCGGCCAACCGGCTGGATGCTCGCCGGTCACCTCGGCAGTCGTCGCACCCGGCTTGGGGAAACCGAAGTCACCGTCGCCTCGCCTCAGGGCCAAGGCATGCGCCGCATGGACGTGCTGACGCTGCTGACGTTCGTCTGGCCGCAAGTGCAGGCCGTGTTTCCGCGTCATCCCGCCAAATTGCTGATCGTCGGCGCCAACGACCCAATGTGGCGCGGCAGTCTGGCGGCGCGAGAGTCGATCTATCTGAATTCGCGTCTGCCACTGGTCAGCGAAAGTGGCAGCAGCGCGCTGGTGCGTGAGCTGGCCCAAGTGTTCGGGCGCATCAACGACAAGCAGCGCAGCGACTGGATCAGCGAAGGCTTTGCCGAGTATTACGCCATCGAACTGGTGCGCCGCGCCGGTGGCATAAGTGATGAGCGGTATGAGAGTTTGCACAAGAAGTTGGCCAAGGATAGCCAGAAGGTCACGACGTTGCGGGGCGAGCAGATCAGCCCGGCACAGATTGGCAAAGCGGTTCTATTGCTGAGTGAACTGGATCAGGAAATTCGCATTAAAACCCGCAACAAGCGCTCGCTCGATGATGTGTTGCGTGGGGCGATGCATCTGGAGAGTGTGGATACCAAGGAATTCGTTCAACTGGCCGAGAGCGTGATTGGCGAGTCCTCGAAAGTCCTCGATAATGATTTGATTCAGTGACACCGCTATCGCTAGCAGGCTAGCTCCCACACTGGGGCTTCGTCGTACACGGGACCAATGTGGGAGCTAGCCTGCTAGCGAAGAGGCCACAAGCCTCAACGGATATTTCGGATCAAACCCCGGCTTTCGGCGACTTCAACGAATCATTCCCGGTCACGGTGGCGGTTTTGGTCGCTGCCTCGGCATTCGCCTTCAACCGAGCCAGGTCTTCCCCGGCACGCTCGATCTTCGCCCGCACGTTGTTCATGTCCTGACGGCTCTTCTCCAGCAGGCTCTTGGCCGAGCTGTGGCCAGTAATGCCACGGGCCAGCGCCACGCCACCGATCGCCACCTGGATCAATCCGAAAATACCGCCGCGACGCAGGCCTTTGCCCACCATCACCAGGCCGCCGGCGACGGAGCCGGCGCGTTCCCAACCGTGGACGTTATGCTCGGAAGGACTCTGGAACGGGGTGGATTCGATGCGCTCGACGCGTTTGAGTTCGCTCATGATCTGTCTCCTGCTGGAAGGACTGCTTCAAGAATAGATAATTAAGCTGACTGCCGAGGCGGGCGGCTTGTTCCATCGGATGTGCGTCGGTTCAGCGGAATTTCGGCCCGGAGCGGGTGTTGAGGCCCTTGGCCATGCGGTCGTACAGCACGACGTTGACGGTGGCCGCAAGATTCATGCAACCGGTGGTCGGGATGTAGACCACGTCTTCACACCAGTCGCGAATCTCTTTATCCAGCGAGCCGTCTTCCGGGCCAAAGATGTACAGCGCGCGATCCGGGTGGGTGTATTCCGGCAGCGAACGGGCGCCGTCGACCAGTTCCACGGCCACCGGCACGCAGCCCAGCGGCAGGATTTTTTTCAGGTCGTCGATGCCGATCAGCGGAATGTCGTAGTGAACGCGTTTGGTGTCGGTGACGAAGTCGGCGGCGCGGTCATAGCGCTTGCCGGTGTAGAACACGGACGCCACGTTGTAGCAGCCGGCGGCGCGCATGACCGAGCCGACGTTTTCCGGTGATTTTGGGTTGAACAAACCAATGCAGCTGTACCGTTTGTCTGCCACGAGCGGGGTGCCTTCGGGGAAAAAACGGCGATTATACGGGGATTGGGGGAGGGGGTGTCTGGTTTGAGATTGGTGGTGCCTGAACAATTGCTATCGCTAGCAGGCTAGCTCCCACATTGGATCTCGGGTGTTCACAAACACTTATGTGCACAGAAGATCCCTGTGGGAGCTAGCCTGCTAGCGATGGGGCCGGGTCAGGCAATAAAGATATTCAGTCTTCTTTCTTCATCAACCCGGCCAACGCCGCAAACGGGTTATGCGTCGCCTTGGCAATCTTCGGCGTGCTCAACGAGCCCTCACCGAAATACTGCTGGTCGGTATACCGCGAGTGTTCGTTGTCGTGGCAATACAGGCACAACAATTCCCAGTTCGAACCATCCTGCGGGTTGTTGTCGTGGTTGTGGTCGCGGTGGTGCACGGTCAGTTCGCTCAGGCGCTTGCCGGAAAACTCACGGGCGCAGCGGCCGCACACGTGCGGGTACATCTTCAGGGCTTTGTCGCGGTAACCCATTTCCTTGTCGCGCTGGTTGTCGGCGAGGATGCGGTCCAGCTTCGAGGTGTTGGTCGGTGTTGACGAACTCATGGGTTCACCTTTGTAAAAGACTAATGACGGTTATGACGTAAGTTTAGCCTAGCCCTTGAGCTTCTCGGCAATCCAGATGGTGTGGCGGGTGCCCTTGTTGCCGTGGGCGAAGACCTGGACTTCCTCGGCCTTGAAGCCCGCTTTCTTCAGTTTGTCGGAAAACTGCTTGTCGGCGCTGGCGGACCAGACGGCCAGCACCCCTTTTGGGCGCAGGGCTTTGGCGCAGGCACTCAGGCCGCCCGCGGAATAGAGCCAGCTGTTGGCCCTCTGGGTCAGGCCTTCCGGGCCGTTATCGACGTCGAGCATGATCGCGTCGAAACCTTGCGGTTCGGCCTGCAGCACGTTCGCCACGTCTTCCATGCGAATCACCGTGCGTTTATCCAGCAGCGGGTTGCCGGCTTTCTCGCCCAGCGGCCCGCGATTCCACTCGACCACGCCCGGTACCAGTTCGGCGACCACCACTTCAGCGGTCTTGCCCAGATGCTTGAGGGCCGAGGCGAGGGTAAAGCCCATGCCCAGGCCACCAATCAATACCCGAGAATTCGGCCGTCCGGCGACCTTGCGGCAGGGGATCTCGGCCAGCGCATCTTCGGAACCGTGCATGCGCGTATTCATCAATTGTCCGCCGTCGCCGCCCTGGATCTTGATGACGAAATCCTCACCGTATTCGAACAGGCACAGGGCACCGCCGTTTTCAGGGATAGGCGCGGTGTCGAGCAGAACGAAACGTTTCATGGGGTTCTCTTGAGGAGGAAGGGCATGGGGGAGGCAAACGAACGCAGTTGGGAGTAGCCTGCAAACAGACAACAAGGCTAACGGAGCCATTGATGAAGCGCACCATTCTAACGGTCATTGCCTTGGCCGCGCTCTCGATAACTGCAGTGCAGGCCCAAGAGCTGCAAACCATTCCGACCAGCCCGTCGCCGCTGCCCGGTTCGCCCGGCACGGCAACGCCGACGCCGTACCCGCAGATCACCCCCAACAGTGTGCCCAAAGCCGGGCCTGGCAGTGGCGGGCCGCCGCTGTTGCCGCCGATCGAAGTGCCCAGCCCGCCCAAGGACCAGCCCTTGCCGGGGCTTGAGCAGAACCGCACGAAGATCAAGTCGCCCGGTGGTTAAACCTGCTGTGAAAGCAGTTGGCCATCGGCCATGCGCAGGCGTTTGGACAGGGAGACGGCGAGGGCGCGGATGATCTTGGCGGCGATTTTCGGCGCGTCGTTGAGCATCTTTTCCAGGGAATCCTTGCCCAGGTTCAGCAGCTGGCAATTGCTCGCGGCCACACAACTGGCGGAACGCCGTTCGCCATCGAGCACAGCCATTTCGCCGAACGCCCGACCGCTGCGCAGCGTGGCCATGGTCACCCGTTGTCCGTCGCTGTTGGTTTTTTGTACCGCGACCTGGCCGGTATGGATGATGCACATGAAACTGCCGGCATCGCCTTCGCGGAAGATCTCTTCACCCTCGGCCACCGTGCTGATGCTGAAGTAGCCCGAGGCGGCTGCGAAGTCGGCGGGCAGCAGTTGATCGAACAGGCCACAGTCCATCAGCCAGTCGCGGATTTCGTTGTTCAGTAAGGTCGGTTCTGACATGTCGTCACGGTCTTTTTCTTGTCTGTTGCTGTTCCGGAAATTTGGGTAAGTCACGCATTTCTTGTAGGAGCAAGCTTGCTCGCGATGGGGGCATCACATTCAGCATCAATGTCGAATGTCACACCGCCATCGCGAGCAAGCTTGCTCCTACAGGGGGTATGGGTTGTCCCGGACCCCGGCGTTCTGGTGTTAAGACCGAATCACCGAGCCAAGTTCCTCAGGCAATGCCCAAAACTCCGAAAACAAATGCGTATTCGAGTGCTACGTCACGCAATCCCTGATAACGGCCACTCATTCCGCCATGCCCGGCACCCAATTCGGTCTTGAGCAGCAGTTGATGGGTATCGGTTTTGGTCGCGCGCAATTTCGCTACCCACTTCGCCGCTTCCCAGTACTGCACGCGACTGTCGTTGTAGCCGGCGATCACCAGCGTCGCCGGATACGCCTGCGCGGTGACGTTTTCGTACGGGGCGTAGGCCTTGATCCGATCATAAACGTCCGGCTCTTCTGGATTGCCCCACTCGTCGTATTCCGTGACGGTCAGCGGCAGATCCGGGTCGAGCATCGTGTTCAACACATCGACGAACGGCACTTCGGCAATCGCCGCGCCGAACAGCTCCGGCCGCATGTTAAGCACCGCACCGATCAACAACCCGCCAGCACTGCCACCGCTGATCGCCAATTGTTGTGAGGTGGTGAAGCCGTTGGCGATCAGGTGCTCGGCGCAGGCGATGAAGTCGCTGAAGGTGTTGTGCTTGTGTTCCTGTTTGCCGGCGCGATACCAGGCTTCACCCAACTCGCCGCCGCCGCGCACGTGGGCGATGGCAAACGCCACGCCGCGGTCCAGCAGGCTCAGGCGCGCGTGGGAGAACCACGGGTCGAGGCTTTCGCCGTAGGCGCCGTAGCCGTACAGATAAAGGGGTGTCGGCTTGCCGAGGGCTTCGCGCTTGACCACCAGGCTGATCGGCACTTGCGTACCGTCCGGTGCGGTCGCCCAAAGACGCTGGCTGACATAGGTGTCGGCGTCGAACGGGCCGAGCACCGGGGTTTCCTTGAGCACTTTCTGTTCGCCGCTGACCAGGTCCAGTTGGCGGATTTGTGCCGGACGGTTCAATGCTTCATAGCGCAAGCGGATCCGCTCGCTGACGAACTCCAGGCTGTTTTGCACGTGCAGGCTGTAGGCCGCATCCGGCAATTGCACGCGGTAGCTCGGCAGGTCTTGCGGGTGAACCTCTATGATCGGCAAGCCGCCGACCCGCAGGCTCAGCGTCAGGGCGCCGGCATTGAGGCTCATGCCGTCGATCATCGTGCTGTCGCTGTGGGGAATCAGGTTCTGCCAGTCAGCTTCGGTCGGTGCGACGCCGGTATCGACGGCCGTGTACAGGGCGAAGTTGATGCCGTCGCGGTTGGTGCGAATGAACCAGGTCCACTCGCCGTCGAGGGCGCCGTGGTCGACGTCGTACTCGTGGTCTTCGACCCGTGGCGCCACGCAGGTAAACGCCTGTTGTGGCTGGAACGCGTCGAGCACCCAGACTTCGCTGGTGGTCTTGCTGCCCAGCGCCAGCAGCAATTGCTGCTCCGAGCTTGAACGATAGCAATGCATGAAGAAGCGGCCGTCCGGTTCATGGAACACTTCTTCGGCCGCCGTGCCGTCCAGTCGATAGCGGAACAGTTTGTGCGGGCGATGGGTGTCGTCCAGTTCGCCGAAAAACAGCGTCAGGCTGTCGTTGGCCCAGGTCATGCTGCCGTCGCAGTCGGCAAACTCCAGTTCGCTGACGCGGCCGCTGGATAATTCCTTCACGAACAGCGTGTAAATCTCATCGCCCGTGGTGTCGAGGCTGTAGGCCAGGCGCTGGTGGTCCGGGCTGATGCTGAACGCGCCGAGGGAAAAGAAACCGCCGTTGGCCAGTTCGTTCGGGTCCAGCAGCAGCTGTTCCTGGCTTTCGTCGAGTTGCAGGCTGTCATCCGCCGGGCGCGGGCAGCGGTAGTGACGGGCGTATTCGTCGCCGGCGGTGGTACGCGTGTAATACAGATACGGGCCCCACGGGGAGGGCAGCGACAGGTCGGTTTCGAGAATCCGGCCCTTGATCTCTTCGAAGAGGGTTTCGCGCAGACCGGCCTGATCGGCGGTTTGCGCCTCTAGATAGCGGTTTTCAGCCTTGAGGTAATCGAGCACCACGTCGGTGTCGCGTTCCTGCAGCCAGGCATACGGGTCAGAACCTTCAGCCTTGTGGGCAATCGGGGCGCTGGTGATGTTGGCGGATTGGGGCATGAAGGGCTCTCGGGCGATATTCGGAATAAAGGGCTTCGCAGGCTACAGGCAAATGACGCAAATCCCTGTGGGAGCGAGCCTGCTCGCGAAAGCGGTGTGTCAGTCGCCATCAATGTTGCCTGACAGGACGCTTCGCGAGCAGGCTCGCTCCCACAGTGTTTGTGTATAGCCGGCCGGCATTGGGGCAAGCCTGATGTGCGAAAAGTCGTTACTATAAGCGCCTCTTTGCCTGCCTTGCCATGGACACCATGACCGAGAACGACTATCTGATCGCTTGGGGCCTTTACGCCTTCGCCGCTTTAGGCTGCCTGTTGGTGTGGATGCGCATGACCCGCTGGATGTGGCGCTGGTTGCGCGAGCCCCTGCGGCTGCTGGTCGCTGTGTTGCTGTTCAGCCCGACGATCATCGATCCGGTGAAGGAAAAAGTCGCACCGGCCATCGCCATTACCGCCCTCGATCTCGCGTTCAAGGTTGGCAACAATGCCTGGCGGGCGGTCTCCGACCTGTTCATGTACGGCATGATCGCCTTCGGCATCTACCTGGTGTTCGTGGCGATCCGTTTCCCGATCGAACGCGCTTCCAACGCTCGCAAGGAACGCACGGCGGCCGCCAAGGCTGCGGCCCGGGCCGACGACCCTGACGACGACCATCCTTTCGGCGGTGCCGGTGATGACCGTTACGGTCGTCCGCCGGTCCCGAGCAACCCTCAGCGTATGCGCGTCGAACCGCGTTTGTAACCTTGCCCCTGCCTTACAGAGAGTCCGAGCATGTGTGAGTTATTGGGCATGAGCGCCAATGTGCCGACCGATATCGTGTTCAGCTTTACCGGGCTGATGCAGCGCGGCGGCCGCACGGGCCCGCACCGTGACGGTTGGGGCATCGCCTTTTATGAAGGCCGCGGCCTGCGCCTGTTCCAGGACCCGGCGGCGAGCAGCGAATCGGAAGTCGCCAACCTGGTGCAACGTTATCCGATCAAGAGCGAAGTGGTCATCGGCCATATCCGCCAGGCCAACGTCGGCAAGGTCTGCCTGTCCAATACCCATCCGTTCGTGCGCGAACTGTGGGGGCGCAACTGGTGTTTCGCCCACAATGGCCAACTGGCGGACTTTCAGCCGATCACCAGCTTTTATCGCCCGGTCGGCGATACCGACAGTGAAGCGGCGTTCTGTGATCTGCTCAACCGCGTACGCGCGGCGTTCCCGGAACCGGTAGAGATCGAACAGCTGCTGCCGGATCTGGTAGCCGCCTGCGCCGAATACCGTAGCAAAGGCGTGTTCAACTGCCTGCTCAGCGACGGCGACTGGCTGTTCTGCTATTGCTCGACCAAGCTGGCGCAGATTACCCGTCGCGCACCGTTTGGCCCGGCGCGCTTGAAGGATGTCGACGTGATCGTCGATTTCCAGGCCGAAACCACGCCCAACGACGTGGTCACGGTCATCGCCACCGAACCCCTGACCGAAAACGAAACCTGGACCCGCTACGAACCGGGCCAATGGAGCCTCTGGCGACGCGGTGAATGCGTCAGCCAGGGCAAGACCGAATAAGGATTCTCCCCCATGTTGCTCAGTTATCTACGGCTGGTGTTGTTCGCGGCGGGCCTGTTGATCGGCGTCCAGGTGCCGGGGTTCATCAACGACTACGCCAAGCGGGTCGAAGCGCACCTGATTGAGGCGCAGACCGGCTTGAGCGGTTTCCAGGGCACCGCCATTCAATTTTTCAAGGGTGACATGCAGGCCCTGGTCGCCCACTACCGCGCCAGCGAAGACCCGGTTTTCCGCAGCGATGCCGACAGCCTGAGCAACCTGCTGACCCGTCAACTGGCCCTCGATAAACAATTCCAGGCCATGCAAGGCCCGTGGTACATCCGCTTCCTGCAGGTTGTACTGGCCGCCGACCCGGATATCCGCAAGGAAACCTGGAACGGCTACAGCTACCAGATCCTGCTGACGCCGGAAGCGATGATCTGGGGCATGAGCGGCGCGTTGCTGCTGTCGTTCGGGATTGAATGCCTGTTCCGGCTGATCGACTGGGTGGTGCTGGGCGGCAAGCGCCTGCGCCAGAGCCGGCCGATTGAAGAGCGGGATTTGCGCGGGTTGTAAGTGATCAGCGCGCAAGGACGATGTAGTTTTCGCCGACCTTGCGCGCATACCCCGCCAGCACCTGCTGACACAGCGCGACAATCTCCTCGACCCATTCCGCCCCTGTCCGCCAGGACACCACCACTTGTAGATCCGGTGGCCGTTGATCGATGGCCAGCAAGGTCAATTCGCCGCGCGCCAGCTCCTCGGCCACCAGCACCGGTGGCAACGCGCCAATGCCGAAACCGTCCCGCAGCAGCCGGGTAATCGCCGACACCGAATTCACGCAGTTCAGCCGTGGCGTCATGACGCCATTGGCCTGCATCAGCGCGAGCACCTCTTGATGCGGGTGTGAGTTTTTCGAGTAGGTAATGATCCGCTCCCGCGCCAGATCGGCCACGCTGGAATACTCGCGGTTGTAGATCGAATTGCTGGCAGCGATCCAACCCATCGGGTGACTGGCCAGCTCCAGGCTGCGCACGCTTTCCTGACGCAGCAGGTCGGTTTGCAGGATCAAGTCGAGGAAGCCTTTTTGCAGCTGATCGCAGAGGTTGAGCGAGGTATCGGCCACCAGCTCGATTTCCACCAGCGGATAGTGATCCGTCATCTGTGCCACCAACGGGCTCAGCCAGGTATGAATCACCGTGTCCATCACGCCGATGCGCACCCGTCCGACCTTGCTGGAGCGGGTCTCGATCGACTGCTTGAGCGCCTGCATGGTGTCCATCATCTGCTCGGCATGTTCGAGCACTTTCAAGCCTTCGGGCGTCAGGCTCACGCCGCGTGAATCGCGCAGGAACAGCTTCACCCCGAGTTCGCCTTCGAGCACGGCGATGCGGCTGGAAATCGACGCCTGGGTGGTGAAGAGCTTGTCGGCGGTCAGGCGAAAACTTTTGAGTCGGGCGACCCAGACGAAGGTCTCGAGAAACTTCAGGTTCATGGGGTCAGCTCGTGGATAAAGTTTTCTTATGTCTAAGGCGGGTTTTTATTAGTTGGACGCAACAGGGCCCAGCGCCCAAAAATCAGGCCATCCGGTTCCCACGATAGGCGTCGTCGGGGCTCAGAACAATACCAATAAAATTTGCACGGAGAGTTGCCATGAGTGCGCCCGACACCACCGTCATCCCGAAAGCCACGGCTCGCCCGGGGCCTTTCGACTGGTACCGCAACATCAATCAGCAAGAACGCCGCACATTCTGGAGCTGTAAGATCGGCTACGGCCTGGACGGCATGGACACCCAGATGCTCAGCTTCGTGGTGCCGACCCTCATCGCGATGTGGGGCATCACCACCGGCGAGGCCGGGCTGATTCACACCAGTACGCTGATTGCCTCGGCCATCGGCGGCTGGGTGGCGGGGATTCTCTCCGACCGCATCGGCCGCGTGCGCACCTTGCAACTGACGGTGCTGTGGTTCGCCTTCTTCACCTTCCTCTGCGGCTTCGCGCAAAACTACGAACAACTGCTGATCAGCCGCACCTTGATGGGTTTCGGTTTTGGCGGCGAGTGGACCGCCGGCGCGGTACTGATGGGTGAAGTGATTCGCGCCAAGGACCGTGGCAAAGCGGTGGGCATGGTGCAATCGGGCTGGGCGCTGGGTTGGGGGCTGACGGCGATCCTGTATGCGCTGCTGTTCTCGGTGTTGCCACCGGAAGACGCGTGGCGTGCACTGTTTATCCTTGGCATCGTCCCGGCAATTTTCGTGATCTTCGTCCGTCGCCTGGTCAAGGACCCGGAAATCTACCGCGAAGCCAAAGCCAAACAGGAACCGAGCAACCCGGCGAAGTTCTACGAGATTTTCGCCCCGGGCATCCTCTTCACCACGCTTCGCGCTTCGATACTGACCACCGGCGCACTGGGCGGTTACTACGCAATCACTTCCTGGCTGCCGACGTTCCTGAAAAACGAGCGCGGTTTGAGCGTACTCGGCACAGGCGGTTATCTGGCGATGGTGATCGTCGGTTCCTACGTCGGTTACGTCATCAGCGCGTATTTGACTGACATCCTTGGCCGTAAGAAAAACTTCATTCTGTTCGCGGTGGGCTCGTTCACCATCGTGTTGCTTTACACCCAATTGCCGGTCAGCAACGGCGTGATGCTGTGGCTGGGCTTTCCGTTGGGCTTCTTTGCCTCGGGGATTTTCAGCGGCATGGGTGCCTTCCTGACCGAGTTGTTTCCGACGCGGATTCGCGGTTCGGGCCAGGGCTTTTGCTACAACATAGGCCGGGCGCTGGCGGCGTTGTTTCCGCTGTTGATCGGCTTGCTCAGCCAGAAGGTGCCATTGAGCGTAGGCATCGGGGCGTTCGCGGCGGTTTCCTACGGGGTGGTGATCCTTGCGGCGTTGAGCCTGCCGGAAACCCGTGGCAAACAACTGGATGCGCAGTAATCTGCCCACATCTGAAAAGAACAGAACCTACAGGAGTGTTCACCGTGAGCCGCCTGCTATTGAACTGCGACATCGGCGAGAGCTACGGCAACTGGACCATGGGTCTGGACGCCGAGATCATGCCCTTCATTGATTGCGCCAACATCGCCTGCGGCTTTCACGCCGGCGACCCGAGCATCATGCGCAAGACCGTCAGCCTGGCCCTGAGCAACGGCGTGCAGATCGGCGCCCATCCGGCCTATCAGGATCTGGTCGGGTTCGGCCGTCGCTCCATGGCGTATACCGCCCAGGAACTTCAGGACATTCTGCACTACCAGATCGGCGCCCTCGACGGCCTCTGCCGGGCGCAGGGCGGGCGTGTCAGCTACGTCAAACCCCACGGTGCGATGTACAACGACATGATGGCCAACCCGGCGCAATTGCGCGCCGTCCTGCAGGCCGTGGCGTCTTATGACAAGACGTTGCCGCTGATGCTGATGGCCACCCGCGACAACAGCGCCGCACAGCGATTGGGTGATGAGTACGGCGTGACGCTGTGGTTCGAAGCGTTCGCCGATCGTGCCTACGACAGCGCCGGCATGCTGGTTTCGCGGCAACTGCCGGGTGCAGTGCATCACGACCCGGAAAAAATCATCGAACAGGCACTGACCATCGCCCGTGGCGACAACCTGACCGCCAGCGATGGCAGCGCCTTGCATTTGCAAGCCAACACTCTGTGCGTGCATGGCGACAACGCCAGTTCGGTGGCGGCCGTGCGGCGCATTCGCGAAGCCCTCGATCAGCAGAGTGCGCCATGAAACTTCGGGTGGAAGTGGTGGCGCTGGATTGCCTGATGGTGCGGCTGTTCGATGAGATCGCCGAAGCCAACATGCCGTGGATGCTCGCTGCCAGCGAAAACCTGCGTGCGGCGTTTGGTGCGCATCTGATCGATCTGGTGCCGTCGTATACGACGTTGATGGTGCATTACGATCTGACCGCATTGAGCCCGGCGCAGGCGCGGGAATTGATCGCCGAAGCACTGATCGATTTGTCGCCCAACACCCGCACCGGGGGCAAATGTCATGTGCTGCCGGTCTGGTATGACGTGAGCGTCGGTCCGGAATTGCGTCTGTTGTCTCAGCGCAGCGGGCTGGCCGTGGAGGAGGTGATCCGCCGCCACAGTGACCGTGAGTATCAGGTGTTCGCCTTGGGCTTCGCGCCGGGTTTTGCCTTTATGGGGTTGGTGGAAGAAGTCCTCGCCGCACCGCGCCTGAATACGCCGCGCAAAAAAGTCGCGGCCGGCAGTGTCGGGATCGCCGAACGGCAAACCGCTGCCTACCCGGTGGTGTCCCCCGGCGGCTGGAACCTGATCGGCCGCACCCCGGCCAAACTGTTCGACCGCGAACGCGATGGCTACAGCCTGATGCAACCGGGCGACACCGTGCGTTTTCAAGCGGTCAGCCACGCCGAGTTCATCAATCTGGGCGGTGACGACACGCCACTGGAGGCGCAGGCATGAGCCGGCTATCGATTGAAGCGAGCACACCGTTGTGCCTGTTGCAGGATTCCGGCCGTTTTGGCGTGCGGCATCTGGGCGTGACCCAGGGCGGCGGGCTGGATTGGCGCTCGATGTCCTGGGCCAACTGGCTGCTGGGCAATGCGCTGGATGCATCGGTGATCGAAATCACCCTCGGCGGATTTATCGTGGTGGCCGAGGACGATTGCTTGCTCGCGCTGGCCGGGGCGGACCTTGGCGCACAGTTGGACGGTCAGGCGCTGGCGCCGTGGCGCAGTTTCAAGCTGCGCAAAGGTCAGCGCCTGCAGTTCACTCAACCACTCCTGGGAGCGCGGGCTTATCTCGCGGCGCCGGGCGGCTTTGATGCGCCGAAGGTGTTGGGCAGCAGCGCGACGGTGGTGCGTGAGGAGCTGGGTGGGCTGGACGGCATGGGGCGGGCGTTAGCCAAAGGTGCGTCGCTGAGCTACTCGGCTGAAGCGCCATTGCTGATGCGCGAGTTGCCTCGCGAACAAGTACCGGACTTCAAATCCGATTTGCCACTGGACGTGGTACTCGGCGCGCAGATCGGCGAATTCAGCGGCCAGAGCTTGTTCGATGCGTTCAACAGCGCCTGGACCCTCGACAGTCGCGCCGACCGCATGGGTATTCGCTTGCTGGGAACGGCGTTGCAATGCCAGGGCAAACCGATGATTTCCGAGGGCATTCCGCTGGGCGCGGTGCAGGTGCCGCCGGACGGGCAGCCGATTGTGCTGCTCAATGATCGGCAGACCATTGGCGGTTATCCGCGACTGGGGGCGTTGACGCCGTTGGCCCTGGCGCGGTTGGCGCAGTGTCTGCCGGGGGCGACGGTGCGGTTGCGGCCGGTGGTGCAGGATGTCGCGCATCGTGAACAGGTCGAGTATTTGCGGCGGTTTTCAGGCCGCTAAAAGCATCGCGAGCAGGCTCACTCCCACAGTTGAACTTCTGCGAACACATAATTTGTGTACGCTCAAAATCCAGTGTGGGAGCGAGCCTGCTCGCGATGGGGCCCTGGCGGGCTGCAAAGATTACTTGGAAAGAAACCGCATCCCTTCTTCAAGCCCCCGCAACGTCAGCGGGTACATCTGGTCATCAATCAAATCCCGAACGATATTGGTCGAGGACGTATAGCCCCACGTATCTTTCGGATACGGGTTGATCCAGATGAGCTTCTTGTACTTCTCCTTGAACCGCTGCATCCACACGTAACCGGCTTCTTCGTTCCAGTGCTCGACGCTGCCGCCGGCCTGGGTGATCTCATAAGGCGCCATCGCCGCGTCACCGATGAAGATCACTTTGTAGTCGGCGCCGTACTTGTGCAGCAGGTCCTGGGTCGACGTGCGCTCGGAGGTGCGGCGCATGTTGTTCTTCCACACCGATTCATAAATGAAGTTGTGGAAGTAGAAGTACTCCAGGTGTTTGAACTCGGTCTTGCAGGCCGAGAACAACTCCTCGCAGATCTTCACGTGCGCATCCATCGAACCGCCGATGTCGAACAGCAGCAACAACTTGACGGTGTTACGCCGCTCCGGCCGCATCTGGATACTCAGCAACCCGGCATCTTTGGCGGTGTGGTCGATGGTGCCATCGATGTCCAGCTCTTCGGCCGCTCCCTGACGGGCGAATTTTCGCAGCCGACGCAGGGCGACCTTGATGTTGCGCGTGCCCAGTTCCACCGAATCGTCGAGGTTCTTGTACTCGCGCTGATCCCAGACCTTGACCGCCTTGCCCTGGCGCTTGCCG
Organism: Pseudomonas sp. PDM03; assembly: GCF_014852385.1. Taxonomy (NCBI): domain Bacteria; kingdom Pseudomonadati; phylum Pseudomonadota; class Gammaproteobacteria; order Pseudomonadales; family Pseudomonadaceae; genus Pseudomonas; species Pseudomonas sp. PDM03. Next base: position 86,623 of record NZ_JACVBM010000018.1, read on the forward strand.
GCATCGCCGACCCGAATGCCTTCCGGGTTGAAGCCGCCGGAACCGAACGGGCTGGTGCCTCCGGTGCCGATCCACTTGTTGCCACCGGCGTGGCGTTCTTTCTGTTCTTCCAGGCGTTTCTTGAATTCTTCGATCAGCTTGTCCAGGCCGCCAAGAGATTGGATCGCCGCCCGCTCTTCGTCGGTCAGCGAACGCTCGAATTCCTTGCGCAACCAGTCTTCAGGAATCAGGGCCTGAAGGTGATCGTCGAGTTTCTCCAGGCCATTGAAGTACGCACCGAAAGCCCGGTCGAACTTGTCGAAATGCTTTTCGTCCTTCACCAGAATCGCCCGGGACAAGTAGTAGAACTCGTCCATGTCGGCGAAGGTCACGCGCTGTTTCAGCGCGTTGATCAGGTCCAGCAGCTCGCGCACCGAGACGGGCACCTTGGCTGCGCGCATTTCATTGAACAGGTTGAGCAGCATGGCGTTAGCCCCTACTTAATCAGAGCTTAGCGAGTACCGCGACGACTCATGAACGCCAGGCGCTCAAGCAATTGCACGTCCTGTTCGTTCTTCACCAAGGCACCGGCCAGCGGCGGAATGGCCTTGGTCGGATCGCGTTCGCGCAGCACCGCTTCGCCGATGTTGTCGGCCATCAGCAGCTTCAGCCAGTCCACCAGTTCGGAGGTTGATGGCTTCTTCTTCAGGCCCGGCACCTTGCGCACGTCGAAGAACACGTCCAGCGCTTCGCTGACCAGATCCTTCTTGATGTTCGGGTAGTGCACGTCGACGATTTTCTGCAGCGTGACGCGATCCGGGAAGGCGATGTAGTGGAAGAAGCAGCGGCGCAGGAACGCGTCCGGCAGCTCCTTTTCGTTGTTGGAGGTAATGATGATGATCGGGCGCTTCTTGGCCTTGATGGTCTCGTCGATCTCGTAAACGTAGAACTCCATCTTGTCGAGTTCTTGCAGCAGGTCGTTCGGGAACTCGATGTCGGCCTTGTCGATTTCGTCGATCAGCAGAATCACCCGCTCTTCAGACTCGAAAGCCTCCCAGAGCTTGCCCTTTTTCAGGTAGTTGCGAACGTCATGGACCTTTTCCGTGCCCAGCTGCGAATCGCGCAGGCGGCTGACCGCGTCGTACTCGTACAGGCCCTGATGCGCCTTGGTCGTGGATTTGATGTGCCAGGTGATCAGCTTGGCGCCGAAGGACTCCGCCAACTGCTCGGCCAGCATGGTCTTGCCGGTGCCCGGCTCGCCCTTGACCAGCAGCGGACGCTCCAGGGTGATGGCGGCGTTGACCGCCAGCTTCAAGTCATCGGTGGCGACGTAGGCCTGGGTGCCTTCGAACTTCATCTGCTAATCCTCGAACGGTAACGCCGACCTGACAGGGCAGGGCGGGGCGCAATAATTGTAGTACCCGACTATAACGCGCTGCCCGGTCGACTGTGAACGCAGACGGCTTATTCAGTCTCTGAATGGGGCGTCACATCTTGACTCAGCCCGCCTCCGGCTTTGGCCGTTCATACTGGGCATTGAAGGCCTGGACAAAACCGTTACGTAAAATCTGCAAAAACGCGTGGAACGCGCTGATATCTTGCCGGTGAACGCTGCCACTCAATTCAACGCGTGTTGCAAACTGGTTCTTGCCCTGGTTTTTCAGCACGGTTTCGGAGCCACCGACAATGGCCTCCCAAATGGAGCGGAACAGCCCTTTGTCCTTGTTCTCGACGTCCTGTTGCCAGTTGAAGACATCGACGTCTTTCAGCAGTGGCTTGATGTAGCCAGTCAATTGGGCTTTTTTCGCTTGCGCTTCAATCACTACATCACCATGCCCGGCATTGAAATCGAACTTGCCGTAGGCCGAGGCGAAGTCGTTCATGCGTTTGAGTTCGATGCCCGTGGCGCGTAGTCGGAACTGGAAATCCTCGAAATTGCTCAGCGGATCGAAGGTCGCGCTGGTTTCCAGTGGGGCGTGCCCCAGCAGTAGCGCTTTGCCATCGAACCGTGCGTCGCGCTTGCCTTTCTTGTCGACGACGTTGGTCAGGTTGTAAATGCTCGCGTTCACCTGGGTAGCGTTCATGTTCACGGGGGGCCTGGAATTGAAGTTCCGGAAGCTGATCTTGCCGTCGCTGATCCGCACTTCGTTCAGGGTGATCGGCAGCAATTTCTCCAATTGTGCCCGCCAATCGGTGCCTTCACCGGTCTGGGAGTTTTTCTTGTTGGCGCCGCCGTCGACGAAGTTCACTTCGGGTTTGACGAACTGCGCCTCGGCCACCACGGCGTGGTCATACCAGAGCGAGTGCCAACTGACGGAAAGATCGATCAGCGGCGCATTGACGAAAGGCACCGGGACCTTGCCTTCGACCTTGACGACTTTCAGCCCGTTGATTTTGTAGGCGCCGCGCCACAGGGCCAGGTCCACGTCGGTGATCTGTCCGCGATAGTCACCCATATTCGCCAATCGTTCGTTCAGGTAGTCACGTACCAGATAGGGCAGGGCGATGTGCAGGGCAACCATTAACATGAGGAGGCCGGCGAGGGTCCACAGAGGCCAACTGTATCGACGCTTCATGGCGGCAAATCTCTGGCAGTGTAAAGCGATTGACTGCTGCGCTGGCCGGACGTTCGACTGACTGGACGACCACGGGCAACAGGCATACCGTGGAGGGCTAATTCAACGCTGCATAAGGACCCAGCCATGAGCCGTATCTTTGCTGACAACGCCCATTCCATCGGCAATACGCCGCTGGTGCAGATCAACCGCATTGCGCCGCGTGGCGTGACCATCCTGGCCAAGATCGAGGGGCGCAACCCTGGTTACTCGGTGAAGTGCCGGATTGGCGCGAACATGATCTGGGACGCCGAAAGCACCGGCAAACTCAAGCCTGGCATGACCATTGTCGAACCGACCTCCGGCAACACCGGCATTGGCCTGGCGTTTGTCGCCGCCGCACGGGGCTACAAGTTGGTGCTGACCATGCCAGCGTCCATGAGCATCGAACGGCGCAAGGTGCTCAAGGCGTTGGGCGCCGAACTGGTGCTGACCGAGCCGGCCAAAGGCATGAAAGGTGCGATCGAAAAGGCCACTGAAATGGTTGCCAGCGACCCGTCCCTCTACTTCATGCCGGCGCAATTCGAAAACCCGGCCAACCCGGCCATTCACGAGAAAACCACTGGTCCGGAAATCTGGAACGACACCGACGGTGCCGTTGATGTGCTGGTGGCCGGCGTCGGAACGGGCGGAACCATTACCGGGGTTTCGCGGTATATCAAGAATACCCAGGGCAAACCGATTCTGTCGGTGGCGGTGGAGCCCGTGGTGTCTCCGGTGATCACGCAAGCGCTGGCCGGTGAAGAGATCAAGCCTAGCCCTCACAAGATCCAGGGCATCGGTGCCGGCTTCGTGCCGAAGAACCTCGATCTGTCGATGGTGGACCGGGTCGAGTTGGTCACCGATGACGAATCCAAGGCGATGGCTTTGCGCTTGATGCAGGAGGAAGGGATTTTGTGCGGTATCTCTTGCGGTGCGGCCATGGCTGTGGCCGTGCGCCTGGCCGAAACGCCGGAAATGCAGGGCAAGACCATCGTGGTGATTCTGCCGGACTCCGGTGAACGTTACCTGTCGAGCATGCTGTTCAGCGATCTGTTTACCGAGCAGGAGAATCAGCAGTAATCGTGAACAGATCAAAGCAGTGATGTTTCGATTTTGATCCCGACAAGTGGGCTGATCCAGGTCAGCCCCCGTTCAGGAGACATATGTTAAGAAGTGCGTTGTTGCACAATCTTTAACAGTGAATGTTCAGAAAAGCGGGTTTTGCCCGAGGCCGGTAGTGTTTATCATGGCCGACTGCCACGTCGGGTAAATGGCGTAGTGCAGCGTTGCTAATTCTCAAGGAGTTGTAGATGACCTTTACCATTGCCGCGAAGGCATCGCTGTTGCTGCTGTTCCTCGGCAGTACCCTCTATGTGCACTTGCGCGGCAAGGCGCGATTGCCGGTCTTGCGTCAGTTCGTCAACCACTCCGCTTTGTTCGCACCGTACAACGCCTTGATGTACCTGTTCTCCAGCGTGCCGTCCAAACCCTATCTGGATCGCAGCAAGTTCCCGGAACTTGATGTGCTCAAGGACAATTGGGAAGTCATCCGCGACGAAGCGATGCACCTGTTTGATGAGGGTTACATTCGCGCCGCCGAGAAAAACAACGACGCCGGTTTTGGCTCGTTCTTCAAGAAAGGCTGGAAGCGTTTCTACCTCAAGTGGTACGACAAACCCCTGCCATCGGCCGAAACGCTGTGCCCGAAAACCGTGGCCCTGGTCAGCAGCATTCCCAACGTCAAAGGCGCCATGTTCGCCTTGCTGCCGGGTGGAAGCCATCTCAACCCGCACCGCGATCCGTTTGCCGGTTCCCTGCGTTATCACCTGGGGTTGTCGACGCCGAATTCCGATGATTGCCGCATCTTCGTTGACGGCCAGGTTTACGCCTGGCGTGATGGCGAAGACGTGATGTTCGACGAAACCTATGTGCACTGGGTCAAGAACGAAACCGAGAAGACCCGGGTCATTCTGTTCTGCGACATCGAACGTCCGTTGAGCAACCGCGTCATGACCCGCATCAACCGCTGGATCAGCAGCCTCCTCGGTCGCGCCACTGCGCCGCAGAACCTTGATGACGAGCGTGTCGGCGGGATTAACCGGGCCTACGCCTGGAGCAAGAACTCCAGCGACAAAGTCAGCGGCGTGGTCAAGCAGTGGAAGCGGCGCAATCCTAAAGCCTACCGTGTGCTGCGGCCGGTGCTCGCGGTGGTGGTGTTGACGTTGTTGGGGTATTGGTTGTTTGGGTGAAACCGCACTTTGAATAAAGAACCGCTCCTTGTGAGCGGTTTTTTTATGAGGAAAAGGTAAACGAGGCTCCCGCGAGAACGCCCATCGGCTCTTCTGCTACCGGGTTTGCCAGTGTATCTCTGATGCGACGCAAAACACTTTCTGGCAACTCTGTGGGAGGTCGCCTCGGTGTTGTCTTGATGGGTTGTCTATCTGCAATATTTTTTTCAGCGAGAGCTTTCATTGAATCTCCAGCGTTGATCATTAAATGAGCAGTTGGCCCGATATTAGTCGCACTCCATAAGCATCACAAGCCGACCCTCTGTGTCGAATTCAAAACCAAGCTGCTGATAGATGGCGATGGCACCCTTTACAGGTTCCTGTATTTCGATCTGTCTGCAGCCAATGATTTGTGCAAAGTGAGTAACAGCAGTCAGTGCGAGCGAAGCAATCAGACTTTTCAGGGGATGACCTCTTTCTGGATTACCCTCCAATCGCACGATCTTTACTCGTTGACGACTCTGGTTTGGATTCGCAAAACACAGCCCGCATAACTCCAGATCAAACCAGATCGCCAGATCAAAACACATCGGCTCTTTTGCCTTCCATCCAACGACCTCATTCCATGAATAGTGCGGATCATTCCAGTGCTGGAACGCATTCAATGCCTGTGCGTTGATTGGTTCGAAACGAATCCTGGAAAAATCGAAGCCGACTTGCCCTCCATGCTCCAGATCTTGATGAAGTCGGGATAGGGTGGCAATTGCCAGTTTTCGAGCATTTGATCTGTACAGCTGATACCGAAGTTGAGTCCGTTCCCTTGGCATTGAATCTTTGTCATTCCATATTCCCACTATCGGGCGTTTGCTTTCCTCTCCAAGGTAGAACGCGGAGAACAACCTGTATCTACTGGCCCTTTGTCCAAGTCATTGCAATCCATGTCGAGCGCTGGTTATAGTCAGCGCTCGGTGATTTCCATTCACCGTCCATCCCATCAAAAAAGATCAGCCCATGCCTGCTTCCCTCATCAACGCGGTAGTCGATTCAGCGGTCCACGCTGGCGTCGTGCCGTGCGGGGATCAGCAGCCTGCGCAGATCAGTCATTACCCCCCACCTGTCCGTAGCACGCCGGTGTACGCAGTCGTATCACCGCCGGGCGTTGGCGTTTCGGGCTGATCAGCTTTCCCTGCTGTTCCCATGCCCTTCTAAAAGCGTTCGCCTGAAAAACTACTGGATTTCAGCTTCGGCTGAGTTGGCTTTTTATGCCTGACTACAGGTGGTATTCATGTTTGTCCTTTCGAAAAAATCCGCGCTCGCGGCGGCGTCCACGAGCCTGTTCGTTTTGCTGTGGAGCAGCGGGGCGATCTTCTCCAAATGGGGCCTGGCCCACGCGTCGCCCTTCGCTTTTTTGCTGATTCGTTTCGCCATCGCGCTTTGTGGATTGGTGCTGCTGGTGCCATTGCTCAAGCTGAAACTGCCCAAGGGTGGCAAGCCGATGCTGTATGCGATGGCCACTGGTGTGGTGTTGCTGGGCGCTTATCAGATTTTCTATCTGCTGGCCCTGGACCTGAAGGTCACGCCGGGCGTGATGGCCACGATCATGGGCGTGCAGCCCATCCTCACGGTGGTGATCATGGAGCGCCAGCGCTCAGCGAACCGGGTGTTCGGTTTGATGCTGGGTTTGGCCGGATTGATCATGGTGGTGTATCAGGGCATTGGTCTGGCTGGCATGTCGCTGGCCGGGATGTTTTTCGGTTTGCTGGCGTTGGCGAGCATGACGTTCGGTTCGATCATGCAGAAACGCATCACCGATAATCCCCTCGGTACGCTGCCGGTGCAGTATCTGGCGGGGCTGTTGTTGTGCGGGATTTTCGTGCCGTTCCAGCCCTTTTACTTTGAACGCAGCAGCGGTTTCATCGTGCCGGTGTTGTGGATGGGGCTGGTGGTGTCGGTGTTGGCGACGTTGTTGCTGTATCGGCTGATCGCCCGGGGCAATCTGGTGAATGTCACCAGTCTGTTCTATCTGGTGCCGGCGGTGACGGCGGTGATGGATTATCTGTTTTTCGGCAACCAACTTGCGGTGTTGAGCATGGTGGGGATGGTGCTGATTATTGTTGGTCTGGGGGTTGTGTTTCGTCAGGCGGGGTAGAGCGGTTGGGGGCATATCCGTTTTTTTTTGAGGGCTGATATTGGTTCCGCCCTTACGGCGGGTCACTTGGAAAAGCGCCAAGTAACCAAGCGCTCTTGCCCCTTTCGTTCGGTGCCTCGCCTAGGCTCGGCATGCCCTCGCTCCGGTCCTGCTCCGTGGGCCCGCCGCCATCGGCCATCCCTGGCCGGGGGCGGCTAACCCGGCATCCATGCCGGGTTGCCCACTGCGCAGAACCTGCACTCGGCCTCTCGAGGGGGCGCTCAGATCAAAAGCTGAAGGCGAGCTAACGCTCGGCCTGATGAGTGGTGAAAATCAAAAGCAAACGCGATTTCCTGTAGGAGCCGGCTTGCCGGCGAAAAGCGTCTGGGCGACGCGTTCATTCAGACAGCCCGCGTTATTGTTGACGTCCATCGCTGGCAAGCCAGCTCCTACAATTTTGAATCGTGTGAACCCAATCCCGTGTAGGAGCCGGCTTGCTGGCGAAAAGCGTCTGAGCAACGCGTTCATTCAGACAGTACGCGTTATCGTTGACGTCCATCGCCAGCAAGCCGGCTCCTACAGGGGGTGGTGTACAGATTCGGAATGGGTGAGCGCAGCAGAGAAGGACAACGCGTACCCCCAAAGAGCCAGGTCGGCTTTCAGGCCGCCTCGGCGGCTGTGGCGGTAGTCGCCCCCTCGAGAGGCTGAGTGGAGGTTCTGCGCAGTGGGCAACCCGGCATGGATGCCGGGTTAGCCGCCCCCGGCCATGGATGGCCGATGGCGGCGGGCCCACGGAGCAGGACCGGAGCGAGGGCATGCCGAGCATTAGCGAGGCACCGAACGAAAGGGGCAAGAGCCCTTTGGTTACTTTGGGGCTTTTCCAAAGTGACTCGCCGTAAGGGCGAAACCAATAGCCGCCGTTACAAAAACAACGGATATGTACTCCGACCAAAAAAACCAATCAAAGCCCGCCTACTTACTCAAAGCATGCTCAGCCCGCACCGAATTCATAAACGCCTGCATCGCCGAAGACTGAATACGATGACGCCGGGTAATCAACCCATACGGCGGCAACCGCGCTTCAAACTTGATCGGCAACACCGCCAGCAAATCACGCCCCGGATAATCCTCGACCACCGACACCGGCGTGACGCCGAGCATGTCGGTCTGCTGGATCAACGACAGCAAGGTCATGATCGACGTGGTCTCGACGATGCTGCTGGGAATGTCGACCCGCGCATTGTGGAACACCTGATTGATGATCGCGCGCATCGGGCTCGGTTGCTGTTGCAACACCCAGGTCATGTTCTGCAATTCCGCCCAGCTCAGGTTCTTCTCCCGCGCCAATGGATTCTGCGCACCGGCAATCACGCACAGCTCCTCTTCACCCAAGCTGTCGAACAGCAATTCTTCGGCCCGCGCACCCGCCGGAATCCGCCCCAACACAATGTCGAGCTGATCCTGCAACAGTGCCTGCACCAGTACATCACTGGTATCGACCTGAATACTCATCGACAACCGTGGATGGCTTTTCTTCAAGGTGGCGATGGTGCGAGTCAGCAACCCCGAGGCCAATGCCGGAATCGCCCCGACGGCGACCCGCCCGAGGTTGCCGGATTCCAGGGCGACCAGTTCTTCTCGCATGCCGCTGAGTTCGGCAAACACCATGCGCGCGTAGTAGATGACGGTCTCACCGAACGGGGTAGAGCGCATGCCCCGAGGCAGACGCTCGAAGAGTTCGACGCCGAGCAAGTCCTCGGCCTCGTGCAACATCTTGGTCGCCGCCGGTTGGGTCATGCCGATGTGGTCGGCGGCGCGGCGCAGCGAGCCTAATTCCTGCAACGCCAGCATCAGCCGCAATTGGCGCAGACGCAGTCGACTGTGGATCACATTGGCATCAGGAATTCGGGTCATGGGCCGCGCTCGCGAAAAAGACTGCGGCAAGCCTGACAACAAATGTCAGGCGTTGCCAGCATTGCCGTGTCACAGCACCGATTTGGTCTTGGCGACGTGGGGTTTGCGCAGGCCCATCAGGCTGCTCAACCCTTTGGAAATCAGCGGCCAGAACAGCATCAGCAGCGCCGCCGTGGTCAGGCTGCCCACCAGCGGGTTGGACCAGAAAATCCCCAAGTGGCCGTCAGAAAACAGCATCGATTGACGGAACGCATCTTCAGCCTTGTCGCCCAGCACTGCCGCCAACACCAGCGGCGCAATCGGGTAACCGAGTTTCTTGAACAAGTAACCCAGCGCGCCGAAGCCCAGCATCAGCACCACGTCGAAGAACGAGTTGTGCACCGAGTAGGCACCGATGGCGCAGACCATGATGATGATCGGCGCAATGATCGAGAACGGAATGCGCAGGATCGAGGCGAACAGCGGCACGGTAGCCAGCACCACGATCAGGCTCACCACATTGCCCAGGTACATGCTCGCAATCAGGCCCCAGACAAAATCGTGCTGCTCGACGAACAACGTCGGGCCAGGGTGCAAGCCCCAGATCATCAAGCCACCGAGCATCACCGCTGCCGTAGCAGAACCGGGAATGCCCAAGGTCAGCATTGGCAGCAGGGCGCTGGTGCCGGCGGCATGGTCGGCGGTTTCCGGAGCGATCACGCCTTCGAGTTCACCCTTGCCGAAGTTCTCGCGATTCTTCGAAAAACGCCGCGCCAGGCTGTAGCTCATGAACGAGGCCGCCGTCGGCCCGCCCGGCGTGATGCCCATCCAGCAACCGACCAGCGTGCTGCGCACAATCGTCCACCAGTAACGCGGCAACTTGGCCCAGGTACGCAGTATCACCATCGGCGTAATGCGCGCATGCTCGCCGCGAAACACCAGGCCTTCCTCGACCGTGCAAAGGATTTCGCCGATGCCGAACAGGCCGATCACCGCCACTTCGAAGCTGATGCCGGTCATCAGGATCGGCTGGTCGAAGGTCAGGCGCAGGTTGCCGGACACGGTGTCCATGCCGACCGCCGCCATGGCGAAACCGATCATCATCGCCACCACGGTTTTCAGCGGCGGGTTCTTGCTCATGCCGATGAAGGTGCAGAACGCCAACAGGTACACCGCGAAGAACTCTGGTGAACTGAACGACATGGCGAATGCGGCGATCTTGGTCGATAGAAAGGTCAGCAACAACACCCCGGCCAGCGCACCGATCAGTGCCGAACTGAAGGCGGCGGTGAGGGCTTCGGCGGCGCGGCCTTCGCGGGCCATCGGGTAGCCGTCGAAGGTCGTCGCCACCGATGAGGGCTCGCCGGGGATGTTGAACAGGATCGAGGTGATCGAGCCGCCGAACAGCGCACCCCAATACATGCACGACAGCAGAATGATCGCCGACACCGGCGACATGGTGAACGTCAGCGGCAGCAACAACGCCACGCCGTTGGGGGCACCGAGGCCGGGCAGTACGCCGACCAGAATGCCCAGCAGCACGCCGATCACCATCAGGCCGATGTGGCCCGGGGTCAGGATCAGGTTCATGCCTTGCAGCAGGGAATCGAACTCGCTCATTTGAAATGTCTCCCGGCCAGGGCAATCCAGTCGCCCATCGGGCCGGCATCCAGCGGGACCTTGAACCACAGCGCGAAAATCAGGTAGCTGGCCAGCACCGCGCCGAGGGAAACGCTGCCGATCATCAGTTTGCCGTAAGGCTTGGCGCGGACCTTGTCACGCCACATGAACCAGGCGATGAAGCAGGCCGACGCCACGTAGATGCCGGTGAATGGCATGGCGCCCACGAACAGCGCAATCGGGATGAACACCGACAACACTTGCTTGAACGCACTGCGGCTGACGAATGCAATGCTCAGGGCGTGCCAGCGCACCAGGGTCAACACGCCGTTGGCCACGCTTGCGGCGCTGAGCATCAGGCCGATGTAGAAGGGGAAGTAACCCGGCTCGGGGCCGGAATCGCCCCAGCCGATACCTTGTTCGACACTGCCGAACATCACCACCACGCCGATCAGCGCAGTGAAGACAGCCAAGCCGAGTTCGACCCAGCGGGTACCGACCAGCGCCGGTGAATCCGAAGAATGGGACATGAGGACACCTCCAGAGGTGACGGCCGTGCGCAGGCGGACGGCCGTCGGCAACTCAGTTTTTCAGCCAGCCGGCTTCTTTGAACACCGGGGTGACGCGGGCGGTGTCTTTCTCAATGTAGGCGGTCAGCGGCTCGCCTTCGAGGAAGGTGGGCACCAGTGCGTTCTGTTTGACGTAGGCCTTGAACTCCGGGGTTTCGGTGACTTTGCGCATCAGCTCGACATAGAACGCCCGCTGTTCGGCGGTGACTTCGCCGGGCATGAATACGGTACGCGGGAAGCGGTACTGATCGATGCCCAGGCCCTGCTCGTGACAGGTCGGCACGTCGGCCCAGGATTTGTCGCCGGCGACTTTCTCGGTGTAGCTCATGCGCTCTTTACTGAACACGCACAGTGGCTCGACCTGATCACCGCGCCATTGGCTGATGCTTTCGCTGGGGTTGTTGACGTTGGCGGCGATGTGTTTGCCGGCCAGTTGGGTCGCGGCTTCGCTGCCGCTCTTGAACGGGATGTACACCAGTTTGCTGTGAGTGGTCTGGTTCAACAGCAGGGTGAGGGTCTGGTCCACGTCCTTGGACTGGCTGCCGCCCATGCGCAGGTTCGACGGGTCAGCCTTGACCGCTTCGTAGAAGCCCTTGGCGTCCTTCCACGGTGCGTCTTTGTAGCTCCAGAGAATGAAATCGTCCTCGGCCACTGCGGCGATGGGGGTCAGTTCCTGCCATTGGTAGCCGAGCTTGGACACCAGCGGCAACAGGTAGATGTTGTTGGTGCCGATCACCAGTTTTTCCGGATCGCCCTTGTTCATTTTCAGGTCGAGGAACGCTTCGGCGCCATTCCCGCCGCCCTTGTTGAGGACGATGGTATTCACGTCGAGCAGCTTGTGGGTGGTAATGATCGACTGGATCAAACGGCCGAGCTGGTCGGTGCCGCCACCGGGACCGCCAGCGACGACGATTTCGACGTTCTTGTCCGGTTGCCAGGCGGCGTGGGCCAGGGCGGGTAGGGCGCCGGCGGCGATCAGTGTGCAGCCAAGAAACAGACGGGATGTGCGACGGACGAATGCATTTCGCATGGAAGGGCCTCGTTTTTGTAGTTGTTATGAGTGACTTGTCAGAGCGGTAAAGCTGCAAGCCTGGCCCGAGTGTGGGAAGCCGCAGGCGTCGCGTCTAGTCAAAACAATACATACACCGATAGCCTGGGGTTATAGCTCGGCACGGGAAAAATCGTGATGATCGCCGCAGGCCTTGCGCCAGAGCAGTTTGAGTGGAAAGTGTATGCAGGCCTTATCCATTGAAAGCCCCCTGAAAGCAGGGCATGACATAACCCGAGGCTATCGCCTTATTTCAAGTTTTGATTAGACGGTTATCAGTGAGCCTTCGATAGTGCTCACCAATGCCGTGAAAACGCGGCAAAACGCGAACCCTGTAGGAGCCGGCTTGCCGGCGATAGCGGAATGTCAGGCGCCATCAATATCGATTGATGCACCTCCATCACTGTAGGAGCCGGCTTGCTGGCGATAGCGGTGTATCAGTCAACATTGATAGCGCCTGACCCACCGCAATCGCCAGCAAGCCGGCTCCTACAGGTCAGCGTTTGCAACTTCACAAAAATAATAAATTCGAGGTACGCACCATGGCTCGTTCCAGTGCTTCCCTGCAATTACCCGCCGCAGCGGCCACACCGCTGACCGGCACCACCAAGGCCAGCAATGTGCGCTGGCGGATCTTCGCGATCATCTTCGCGTTGACCATGGTCAACCTCATCGACCGGGTGTCGCTGTCCATTGCGATGCCGACCATCGCCCATGAGTTTTCCCTGTCGCCGAGCATGCAAGGCCTGATCCTCAGCAGCTTCTTCTGGGCCTATGCGCTGTTGCAGATTCCCGGCGGCTGGATGATCGACCGCTTCGGCCCGCACCGGGTCATCAGTTGGTCCACCGGGTTGTGGGGGACGTTTCAAGTGTTGGCGGCATTTGCCACGGGCGGCTTGTCATTGTTGTTCGCACGCGTTGCACTCGGTGCTGCCGAGGCTCCCTTGTTCCCGTCGGGTGGCAAGCTGATTTCCTTGTGGCTGGCGCCAAGCGAGCGCAGTCGCGGCGCGGTGCTGATGGACAGCGGCAGCCCGTTGGGCGTGGCGTTGGGCGGGCTAATCATTGCTTATCTGATCGCGTCGCTGGACTCATGGCGCCTGGCGTTCGTGATCGCCGGTATCGCGACGCTGGTACTGGCCTGGCTGGCGCGTCGGTATTTGCGCGATGACCCGGCCAGCCACCCGCAAGTGAATGCCGAAGAACTCGAGAAGATCAACGCCGGGCGCGCCACGCCGGCAGCCGAAGCGGCGCGGGTGCCGGTCAAAGGCCTGGGCATTGCGGCGCGTTCCCTGAGCGGTTTGCTGATCGGCCGCGCCAGTTGGGCGATGGTGTATTTCGGTTTGCTGACCTGGGGGCCGAGTTATCTGGCGCAGGCTCGCGGCTTCGATATCAAGGGCATTGGCGCGGCGACGTTCGTGATTTTCGTCTGCGGCGCGCTTGGCTCGTTGACCGGTGGTTTCCTCTGCGACGGGCTGATCCGCAAAGGTGTCAGCCGTGGTGTGGCGGTCAAGAGCCTGCTGGCGTTTTCCGGCCTGGTGGCACTCGGCGCGTTCCTGTTGTTGCCGACCCTGACTAACCCTTTTGCCGCCGTGGCGTTGTTGGCCATGACTGCGTTTTTCCTGATGTGGGGCAGCCTCTACTGGAGCTTCCCGGCATTGCTGGCGGCGCCGGCGCGGGTCGGCCTGATCGGCGGTGTGATGAACATGGCCGGCAGTACGGGCGGGATTGCGGTGCCGATCCTGGTCGGCGTGATCCTGCAAATGGCCGGTGGATTCGCGCCGGTGCTGGGGTTCTTTGCGGCGTGTTCGGCGGTCTTCGTTTTCGCCACGTTGTTCATCAGCCTCGACGAGGTGCGCCATGACTGAGTTGTATACGGGCCCGATCATCGACGCCCATCACCACTTCTGGGACCCGACGATCAATCACCATCCGTGGCTCGCGCCTGAAGCCAGGATTCCGTTTCGCTACGGCGACTACAGCGCGATCAAGCGGCGCTATTTTCCCGACGATTACTTCGCCGATGCCGGTCCGCATAACGTCGTGCGAACGGTGTACATCGAGACCGAATGGGACCCGCAAGACCCGATTGGCGAAACCCGATTCATTGAAGGTTTGGCGGCGCGTTATGGCGTACCCAATGCAATCGTCGCGCAGGCCTGGCTCGATCATCCGGACGCCATCGCGGTGCTCACCGAGCAGGCGAGTTTCAAGTGTGTACGCAGCGTGCGCCACAAACCCGGTGGCCCGACTTCGACGGCGCAGGTTGGCCATCTTCGCAGCCTGATGAGCGAAGAACACTGGCGCCGCAGTTACGCCGCGCTGCAAGGGCTGGGGCTGCATTTCGATTTGCAGACACCCTGGTGGAACCTCTACGAAGCCGAACGGCTGGCCCGGGACTTTCCCGGCACCACGCTGATTCTCAACCACGCCGGGTTGCCTAATGACCGCAGCGCCGAAGGCCTGGCGGGATGGCGTCTGGCGATGGCACGACTGGCCGAGTGGCCGAACGTGCAGGTGAAGGTTTCCGGCCTGGGCCTGAAAGGGCAGGCGTGGCGCGCCAAAGACAATGCCTGGATCGTGCGCGAAGTGATCGCCATGTTCGGCACCGACCGCGTGATGTTCGCCAGCAATTTTCCGGTGGACAGCCTGTGCGGCTCGTTCGACGACATCTACAGCGGTTTCAAATCCATCGTTGCTGACCTGCCATGGGCGGATCAGGAGCGCCTGTTCTACAGCAACGCGCAGCGGGTTTATCGCTGCGAGCCTAGCGCCATTGACCGTACATGGCCCGAACCCTTGAGGAGTGAAGCATGAGCAAGACAACCATCGCCATGGTCCTGGGCGACCCGGCGGGCATCGGCCCGGAACTGATCGCACGCCTGCTCGCCGAGCCTCAGGTTCGCAGCCAGGCCAACGTGATCCTGATTGCCGACGAGGCGGAAATGCGGCGCGGCATGCGTATCGCCGGGGTGGAGTTTCCGTACCGTCGCGTCGAGTCGCTGGATCAGCTGTCATTTGTCGATGACACGCCGTTGTTCTTTGACTTTCGCGGCGACACCATCGGCGAGTTTCCACGCAGTGAAGCCAGCGTCATCGGCGGCCGCTACAGTCTCGACACCCTGGAAAAAGCCCTGCGTCTCACCGAGGCCGGCACCACTGGCGCCGTGCTATTCGGGCCGCTGAACAAGACCTCGCTGCACATGGCCGGCATGGCCCACAACGACGAGTTGCACTGGTTCGCCGAGCTGCTGGATTTTCACGGGCCGTTCTGCGAATTCAATGTGCTCGACAACCTCTGGACATCGCGGGTGACCTCGCATGTGGCGCTGTCGGAGGTGCCGGGCATGCTGTCGCAAGCGCGGGTGGTGGAAGCGATCCAGCTGATCGACACCGCGCTCAAACGCAACGGTCTGGCGAAACCGCGCATCGGCGTTTGTGGCTTGAACCCGCATAACGGCGACAACGGCTCGTTCGGTCGCGAAGAGCTGGACATCATCGGTCCGGCCGTACGTTCGGTGCAGGCGTTGGGGATTGCGGCGGAAGGGCCGTATCCGGGCGACACGATTTTCCTCAAGGTGCAGGGCGATGCGAGCGCCTTTGACGCGGTGGTGACGATGTACCACGACCAAGGACAGATCGCGATCAAGTTGATGGGCTTCTCCCGTGGGGTGACGGTGCAGGGTGGCTTGCCTATCCCGATCACCACACCCGCCCATGGCACCGCGTTTGATATCGCCGGCCAGGGCAAAGCCAACCCCGGCGCGATCCGCCAGGCGTTCGAAATCGCCTGCCGCATGGGCACCAACCACTACTGACACGCCGCCAAACCCACCGACACACCGCAAAACTAACTGACACACCGCAACTCCCTGTAGGAGCCGGCTTGCTGGCGATAGCGATCCGACAGACACCCATAAGGCGACTGTCAGACCTCAATCGTCGGAACGCCGCCCGCAGCAAGCCGGCTCCTACAGTGGATGGTGGTGTTGCCAGTATTTGTGAACCATGCAAAACCCTGTAGGAGCTGGCTTGCTGGCGATGAGGGCCTGACAGACACACATAAAGTGACTGTCAGACCTCAATCGTCGGAACGCCGCCCGCAGCAAGCCGGCTCCTACAGTAATGCGTGGTGCTGCCAGGTTGTTCAATCAACGCAAAACCCCATGTGGGAGCGAGCCTGCTCGCGATAGCGCTCTATCAGTCACTGCAATGTGCCTGTCAGATCGCCTTCGCGAGCAGGCTCGCTCCCACAGTTGTTTTTTGGGGGGGGCGCCTGATAACTCGATCTAGGCAATAACCGCACTTACCTATCACCCCAGGTTATCGATGGATGTGCATAAGTGATTATCCGCCGCCCTGTGCGCTGGCTAAAGTCGCTCCATCGAATGACCAGAGCCGGCCACCCGAGCCGCCTCGATCGCACGATTCAACAACTACAAAAAGCCCGCCTTGTCACTTCCGCAAGGCACATACCGGCAGCAAAGGAACCTTCAAATGACTCGTCCAGATTTAGCCCTGGCTCTGTCCAGTGCCATCTCCAAAAGCCGGCTGCGTCTGCTGCCGTTTCTGATCCTGATGTACATCCTCGCCTTCATCGATCGCTCCAACGTCGGCTTCGCCAAAGCCGCGTTGCAGGCCGACACCGGTTTGGGCGATGCCGCATTCGCGTTCGGCGCGAGCATCTTCTTCATCGGCTACGCGTTCTTCGAAGTGCCGAGCAACTACATGTTGCACCGCCTGGGCGCGAAGGTCTGGCTGTGCCGGATCATGGTCACCTGGGGCCTGGTGTCGGCGGCAATGATGTTCGCCCACAACGCCGAAACCTTTTACGTCCTGCGCTTCCTGCTGGGTGTCGCCGAAGCCGGCTTCTTCCCGGGGATCATCCTTTACCTCACCTACTGGTTCCCGGCACAAAGCCGTGGTCAGGCGCTCGGCCTGTTCTATTTCGGACTGCCGTTGGCGCTGGTGCTGGGCAGCCCGCTGTCGGGCTGGTTGCTGGACTTCCACGGTGTGTTCGGCCTGACCAACTGGCAGTGGCTGTTCGTCGTCGAAGGCCTGATGGCGTCGGTAGTCGGCATCGCCGCGTACTTCTACCTGGTCAACCGTCCGGCCGATGCCCGCTGGTTGAGCGTCGATGAAAAGCAGGCGCTGCAAACCGCGCTCAGCGAAGAAGACGCGAAGAAAAAAGACAGCAGCCCCCATGGTTTTCTCAGTGCGCTGCGCAACCCTCGGGTGCTGCAATTCTGCCTGGCGTATTTCACCATTCAGATGAGCGTGTACGGCGTGGTGTTTTACCTGCCGACGCGCATCGCCGGGCTGCTCGACGGCCACGTCGGCCTCAACGTCGGCCTGATCACCGCGATTCCGTGGATCTGCGCCCTGGTCGTGACCCGTCTCGTCACTCGCTACGCCGACCGCACCGGGCAACATCGTCGCCTCGCCGTGTGCATGCTGACCATGGCCGCGCTCGGCATCGCCGCCTCGGCGCTGGGCACCAGCATGGTTCCGGTGGTCATCGCCTTCTGTTTCGCCGCTGCCGGTTTCGTCTCGGTGCAGCCACTGTTCTGGACCATTCCCACCAGCTACCTCAGCGGTGCCGCCGCAGCCGGCGGGATCGCCCTGATCAACTCCATCGGCAACCTCGGCGGTTTTGTCGCGCCGAACCTGAAAACCGTGATGGAAACCAGCTTCGCCGACCCCCGCGCCGGCATGTTCGCCCTGGCCCTGGTCGGCATTGTCGGCGCCGTCCTGTTGTCCCGACTTCGCAGCACCCACACCCCTAAATCCCCCTCGCAGCTCACACCGGCTCAGGTTGGCTGATCACTACCCAAGCGTTAGCAAGGAATTGAATTCATGAAAATCAAAGCAATCCGTACCCGCGTTTTCGAGTGGAAAGGCAAAGTCGTCCCACCACAAGCGCACTTCT
Organism: Pseudomonas sp. PDM03; assembly: GCF_014852385.1. Lineage (NCBI taxonomy): Bacteria > Pseudomonadati > Pseudomonadota > Gammaproteobacteria > Pseudomonadales > Pseudomonadaceae > Pseudomonas > Pseudomonas sp. PDM03. The sequence goes on from NZ_JACVBM010000018.1 coordinate 104,611, forward strand.
GCACCAACGCCAGCGACATCCTGTTCGAACGTGGCGACGCCATGGGTTCGTTCCGTTTCCACGGCTGGCTGGTGGTGGAAGTCGAGACCGACACCGGTCTCGTCGGCATCGGTAACTGCGCCCTGGCGCCGCGTGTGGCCAAGGAAATCATCGACACCTACCTTGCACCGATTGCAATTGGCGAAGACCCGTTCGACAACGAATACATCTGGCAGAAGATGTACCGCCAGAGCCACGCCTGGGGCCGTAAAGGCATCGGCATGGCGGCGATCTCGGCAATCGACATCGCGATCTGGGACATCATGGGCAAAGCGGTCAACAAACCGGTGTTCAAGTTGCTCGGTGGCCGCACCAAGGAAAAGATCTGGACCTACGCCTCCAAGCTCTACGCCAACGACAACCTCGACCTGTTCCTCGAAGAAGCCCAGGGCTATCTGAACCAGGGTTTCACCGCGCTGAAAATGCGCTTCGGCTACGGCCCGAAAGATGGCCCGGCGGGCATGCGCAAGAACATCGAACAAGTGCGCGCACTGCGTGAACTGGCCGGCCCGGACATCGACATCATGCTCGAGTGCTACATGGGCTGGACCCTGGAATACGCACGGCGCATGTTGCCGAAACTCGCCGAATTCGAACCGCGCTGGCTCGAAGAACCGGTGATCGCCGACGACATCGAAGGCTACATCGAGCTGAAAAAAATGGGGATCATGCCGATCTCCGGTGGCGAGCACGAATTCACCTCCTACGGCTTCAAAGACCTGCTGGAACGCCGCGCCGTCGACGTGATCCAGTACGACACCAACCGTGTGGGCGGCATCACCGCCGCGCGCAAGATCAACGCGATGGCCGAAGCCTGGTCGGTGCCGGTGATTCCGCACGCGGGGCAGATGCACAACTATCACCTGACCATGTCTACCACCGCCTCACCGATGGCCGAGTTCTTCCCGGTCTTCGATGTCGAGGTCGGCAACGAACTCTTCTACTACGTGTTCAAGGGCGAGCCGCAACCGGTCAACGGCTACATCCAGCTCGACGACAACAAGCCGGGCCTGGGCCTGGAAATCTCCGATGAATACCTGAGCGACTTCAACATCATCGAGTGACCTTGAGGCGCCGCTCGTGAGCGGCGCCATTCACGACTTTCTGGAGGGCCGACATGCGCCTGATTCAATTTGAAAACACTGCCGGCGAGCGCCAGGTCGGCGTCGTCGAGGGCTCGCAGGTCCAGGTGCTCAAAGGCACCCGCAGCACTCGTGAACTGGCTCTCGCGGCGATCCGCGCCCAACGCAGCCTGCAAGAAGAAGTGGCCCAACGCGGCACTGAGCCTGGCCCGGATTACGCGCAACTGTTGCAGCAGGGCAAAGTCCTGCCGCCGCTGGATCACGAAGACCCGGCGCACTGCCTGATCAGCGGCACCGGCCTGACTCACCTCGGCAGTGCCTCGGCGCGGGACAAAATGCACCAGCAGGATGGCGCCGTTGAAGCCGGCATGACCGACACCATGCGCATTTTCAAGTGGGGCCTGGAGGGTGGCAAACCCGCAGCCGGACAGGTTGGTGCGCAGCCGGAATGGTTCTACAAGGGCGACGGCAGCATCGTCGTGCGCCCCGGTGCGGATTTCCCGGTGCCACCGTTTGCCGAAGACGCCGGTGAAGAGCCGGAACTGACCGGTCTCTACGTGATTGGCGATGACGGGCAGCCGTACCGCGTCGGTTATGCCTTGGGCAACGAGTTCTCCGATCATGTCATGGAGCGGCGCAATTACCTGTACCTCGCGCACTCGAAACTGCGTTTCTGTGCCTACGGTCCGGAGCTGCGTGTCGGTGAATTGCCTAAACACCTGGCGGGCACCAGCCGCATCATCCGCAACGGTGAAACCCTCTGGGAAAAAGAGTTTCTCAGCGGCGAAGACAACATGTGCCACAGCCTCGCCAACCTCGAATTCCATCACTTCAAATACGCGCAGTTTTTGCGTCCGGGCGATGTCCACGTGCATTACTTCGGCACCGCGACGCTGTCGTTTGCCGACGGCGTGAAAACCCAGCCGGGGGATCGCTTCCAGATCAGCCTCGACGCGTTTGGCGCACCGTTGGAAAACGGCATCGGCGAAAGCGCCCAGCCGTTGGCCATCGGCCAGATTCGCGCCCTCTAAAAACTGGCGGAACGCTTGATCCCTGTAGGAGCCGGCTTGCTGGCGATAGCGATCCGACAGACACACATAAAGTGACTGTCAGACCGCTATCGCCAGCAAGCCGGCTCCTACAGGTCCGTGCTAATTGATCAGGAATTACCTCATGACCACGTTACTTGGACACAACTACATCGGCGGACAGCGCAGCGCCAACGGCACGTTGCAACTGCAAAGCCTCGACGCCACCACCGGCGAGCCGCTGCCCGGCACTTTCTTCCAGGCGACTGAAGCCGAAGTGGATGCCGCCGCCAAGGCCGCCGCTGCGGCTTACCCGATCTACCGCAACCTGAGCGCGGAAAAACGCGCTGCGTTCCTCGATGCCATCGCCGATGAAATCGATGCGCTGGGCGATGATTTCGTCGCCACGGTCTGCCGGGAAACGGCACTGCCGGCCGGGCGTATCCAGGGCGAGCGCGGGCGCACCAGCGGCCAGATGCGCCTGTTTGCCAAGGTCCTGCGGCGCGGTGATTTCTACGGTGCGCGAATTGATCGGGCGTTGCCGGATCGCCAACCGTTGCCACGTCCGGATCTGCGCCAGTACCGCATCGCCATCGGCCCGGTGGCGGTGTTCGGCGCCAGCAACTTTCCGCTCGCTTTTTCCACGGCGGGTGGCGATACGGCTTCGGCACTGGCCGCCGGTTGCCCGGTGGTATTCAAGGCGCACAGCGGACACATGGCGACCGCCGAACGGGTCGCGGACGCCATCATCCGCGCCGCCGAACGCACGGGCATGCCGGCCGGTGTGTTCAACATGATTTATGGTGGTGGCGTCGGTGAGTGGCTGGTCAAGCACCCGGCCATTCAGGCGGTGGGCTTCACCGGTTCGCTCAAGGGCGGCAATGCCCTGAGCCACATGGCCGCGACCCGGCCGCAACCGATCCCGGTGTTCGCCGAAATGTCGAGCATCAACCCGGTGTTCCTGTTGCCCGAAGCCCTCGCCGTGCGGGGCGAGCAAATCGCGGCGCAACTGGCCGGTTCGGTGACCTTGGGTTGCGGGCAGTTCTGCACCAATCCGGGTTTGGTCATCGGTTTGCGTTCGCCACAGTTCAGCGCCTTCCTCCAACAGTTCTGCGCCAACATGAACGAGCAGCCGGCACAAACCATGCTCAATGCCGGCGCGCTGGTCAGCTACAGCCAAGGCCTTGGGGAATTGCACGAACATCCGGGGCTGACCCACCTGGCGGGCAAACCGCAGCAGGGCAATCAGGCGCAGCCGCAGGTGTTCAAGGCCGATGTCAGCCTGCTGCTCAAGGGCGATGAGTTGCTTCAGGAAGAAGTGTTCGGGCCAACCACCATCGTCATCGAAGTCGAAGATCGGGCGCAGCTCGCGGCGGCGCTGCACGGCCTGCGCGGGCAATTGACGGCGACGTTGATCGGCGAGGCCGAAGAGCTGCTGGAATACCGCTGGCTGGCGCAATTGCTACAGGAAAAAGTCGGGCGGATCTTGCTCAACGGCTATCCGACCGGGGTCGAAGTCTGCGAGGCGATGGTGCATGGCGGGCCGTATCCGGCCACGTCGGATTCTCGCGGGACGTCGGTGGGGACGCTGGCGATTGATCGATTCCTGCGGCCGGTGTGCTTCCAGAATTACCCGGATGCGTTGTTGCCCGAGGTGTTGCAGAACGCCAATCCGCTGGGGATTCGGCGGTTGGTGGATGGGGAGGTGAGTCAGTCAGCTTTGTAGTTGCCTGAACCACCGCTATCGCCGGCAAGCCAGCTCCTACAAGGTCTACGCGAACCCTGTAGGAGCTGGCTTGCCGGCGATGGCGTCATCACCAACACCACATGATTATCGGGCCACCACCTCAACCTTCTTCATCACCGAAGGCTTCAACACCAACCACAACGCCGCCGCAATCAACACCCCGCCATACACATGCGCCATCGACAACGGCTCATCCAGCAGCAACGCCCCCCACAACACCCCGAACGGCGGAATCAGGAACGTCGTTGTCATCGATTTCAAAGGCCCGATCGAGCTGAGCAGACGGAAGTAAATAATGTACGCAAACGCCGTGCACCCCAGGCCCAGGCCCAGCAACGACAGCCACACGCTCCAGCCGCCCCAGCTCGCCGGTGGCTGGCTGATCACGCTGTAGCCGAACAGCGGCAGCAGGAACAAGGTCGCCCCGAGCATGCTGCCCAGTGCCGAAAGACGACTGTCGAGCCCGCCGGCCTGATCGAGCCAGCGGCGGGCGAGGAACCCGGCAAAACCGTAACAGGTGGTGGCGAGCAGGCAGGCGAGGGCGCCCATCAACAGTTGCAGGTCGAAGGCCACCGGGCCGGCACGGGTCAGCACGCCAACACCGAACAAACCGAGAAACACCCCACCGAGTTTGGCCGCAGTGAGCCGCTCACTGAAGAACAGGCCGCCGATCAACACGCCCATCAATGGCGTGGTGGCGTTGAAGATTGCCGAGTAACCGGCGGGCAGCACCTGGGCTGCCACTGAATAGAGGGTCGCTGGTATCCCGGAGTTGATCACCCCGAGCAGCATCACGGTTTTGAGCTTGCCCTTGAAATCCCAGCTGATGCGCATCAACCCGACAATCATCAGCAACCCGACTGCCGCAATAGACACGCGGAAAAACGCCGTGGGGATGCTGCCAATCACTGGGGCGATGATGCGCATGAACAGGAAACTCGCGCCCCAGATGGCCGCCAGCGACAGTAAACGAACAATATCGACAGGGCTCACGGTGCACTCCTTCCTTGATGGGGACGAGAGTGTTGCCGAGAGCCTTGCCTATGGCAACCGAAAAACCGGCATCAAATTATGAAACGTGTCACCAGACCGTTGAGGTCGATTGCCAGTCGCGACAGTTCCTGACTGGCGGCTGAAGTCTGGGTGGCGCCGGCGGCGGTCTGGGTCGAGAGATCGCGAATGGTCACCAAGTTCTGATCGACTTCCCGGGCCACCAGCGCTTGCTGTTCGGCGGCGCTGGCGATGACCAGGTTGCGTTCGTTGATCTGCGAGATCGATGCGGTGATTTTCTCCAGGGCGCTGCCGGCACTGTTGGCCCGACGCAAGGTCTGGCCGGCGTGTTCGGCACTGCTTTGCAACGCGCTGACCGTGGCCCCGGTGCCGTGCTGGATGTTGTTGATCATCAGCTCGATTTCTTCGGTGGAGTTCTGGGTGCGTTGCGCCAGCGAGCGCACTTCATCGGCCACCACGGCAAACCCGCGCCCGGCCTCACCGGCGCGTGCGGCTTCGATGGCCGCATTGAGCGCCAACAGGTTGGTCTGCCCGGCGATGCCGCGAATCACTTCCAGCACTTTGCTGATGTCCTGCGCCTGAACCGCCAGGCCCTCGGCCCGCTCCGAGGCGCCGAGCACTTCGCTGACCAGCCCCTGAATCGCGGTGATGGTTTCAGTGACCTGCACGTGGCCGTGCTTGCTGTCCTCGTTCGACGCCTGGGAGGCCTCGGCGCTGGACACGGCATTCGCGGCGACTTCCTCCACCGCGGTGCTCATTTCTGTGACGGCGGTGGCGGCCATCTCGATCTGGTCGTTCTGCTGCTGCAGGCCGCGAGTGCTTTCCTCCATCACCGAACTCATTTCCTCGGCTGCCGACGCCAGTTGGCGCGCCGAGTCGCTGATGCCACGAATGGTCGTGCGCAGGTTGCCTTGCATGTCGGCTAGGGCGTTGAGCAATTGCGCGGCTTCGTCCTTGCCGTGGCTGGCAATCTGTCCGCTGAGGTCGCCCGCGGCAATCCGGCGTGCGACCTGCAGCGCCTGATTGATCGGCGTGGTGATGCTGCGCGTCAGCAACCAGGCCAACAGCAGCGTGGCAAGCAGCGCAATCACGATGATCGTGCCGACGATCCATTGCGCGCGCTGATACATCAACGCGGCGGCGTCCGCAGCGGTATCGGCGCCTTGCTGATTGAAACTGATCATCGACTCCAGGGATTTATCCAGCACGATGCCCTGCGGGGCCAGTTCGCTGTTGAGGCGGGCGTAGGCCTGCTCATCCTGGCCGGCATCGATCTGCGCGAGGATCTGGTCGAGGATGGCCAGGTACTTCGCGACGGCGGCATTCAGGCTGTCGAGCATGACCCGTTCCTGGTCGCTGGACAGGAGCGTCTTGTGGTCGTTGAGGCGTTTTTGCAATTCCTGGCGTTGCACGTTGAGGATGCCTTTGCTCCTTTCCCGCACAGCGCTCTGGCTGTTGGCGATCAACCGCAACGATTCCAAGCGGATGGTGGCGATGTTGGACGCGCTGTCATGGATGCTCTCGATGCTCGGCATCCACGATTCCTCGATGACCGATGCACTCTCGCGCAGGGTCGCCATCTGACCCAGGCCGAACAGCCCGACCAGCACCAGCAGGCTGGCCAACACAGCAAAACTCAAGCTCGCGCGCAAACCTATGCGCATGTTCCTTATAGGCATCTTATGTGCTCCTTGGGCATTTTGAGAGGTAGTCCTCGTGGGCCGAGGATCTTGTTTTTAGGCGGGTGAACGCGGGGTGTATATCAAAGTGCTATTACCTTGGTAAGACCAGTTCGAGAGCACTTTTCAGGCGGGCAGGCTTTCAGGAAAAAGCAGAAAACCCGGCGGCTGACATTTGCCTGACCAAGGAGTGGATTCGAGCGCCTGATAATCAGAGGGCTGTAGATGAATCGATTAAGTGGATGGAGAGTGACTTTTTAGGTTGTTTACTGACCGAACGGTCGATTAAAAAAAGTCTGAAAAAACTGCGCCCATGAGTGATTCATTCGTTTTCGGACCGAAATTAGGCTTCTCCTGCACCCGGTTCACTGGCTAAGCTCAGGCCTTCCGAATTCCCGTAGAGGTCTCACCATGCCGCAGCAATGGCCAGCCGCCGACATCGCCCGAATGATCCTCGATGGCTTTGACGATTACCGCGAGCATTTCCGGCAGATCACCGACGGTGCCCGGGCGCGTTTCGAGCAAGCCCAATGGCAGGAAACGCAAATCGCCTCGGCGGCGCGGATCAACCTCTACGAAGATAAAGTCAGCGAAACGGTGGACCGGCTGCGCATCGCGTTCGACGCCGACACGCTGGATGTCAGCTGCTGGCCACTGGTCAAAAGCGCCTACATCAGCCTGATCGACCTGCGCTTCGACGATGAGCTGTCCGAGACCTGGTACAACTCGATCTTCTGCGGGCTGTTCAGCCACGACCTGATCAGTGACGGCTGCATGTTCATCCACACCACCCGGCCAAGCCTGCGTCGGGCGCGCGCCGCACAAACCCGCACCTACAAACCTCAAGGCCAGTTGTCGGGCATGTTGGCGAGCATTTTTGCCGACTACCGTTTCAGCGAGGATTACGCCGACCTCGCGGGCGATCTGCGTCGCCTCGAAGCACAACTGCGCGAGAACCTGCCGGACTGGGTGTGCAAGGATCCCGAGCTGAGCGTCGAGCTGTTTTCCTCGGTGTTGTACCGCAACAAGGGCGCTTACCTGGTGGGGCGCATCTACACCACCGATGAGCAATGGCCGCTGGCGATTCCGCTGCTGCACCTTGAGGGCCGCGGCATCCAGATCGATGCGTTGATTACCGACGAAGCCGATGTGTCGATCATCTTCTCGTTCACCCGTTCCTACTTCATGGTCGATGTGCCGGTGCCAGCGGAGTTCATCGGTTTCCTACGGCGGATCCTGCCGGGCAAGCACATCGCCGAGCTGTACACCTCGATCGGTTTCTACAAGCACGGCAAGTCGGAGTTCTACCGGGCGCTGATCAACCACCTGGCCAGCACCGACGACCAGTTCATCATGGCCCCCGGCGTGCGCGGCATGGTGATGAGCGTGTTCACGCTGCCGGGCTTCAACACCGTGTTCAAAATCATCAAGGACCGTTTCTCACCGTCGAAAAACGTCGACCGCGCGACGGTGATCGAGAAGTACCGGCTGGTGAAAAGCGTCGACCGCGTCGGGCGCATGGCCGATACCCAGGAGTTCGCCGATTTCCGTTTTCCGTTGAGCAAGTTCGAGCCGGCGTGTCTGGAAGAATTGCTGGACGTGGCGGCGTCTACCGTATCGGTGGAAGGCGACACGGTATTGATCCGCCACTGCTGGACCGAGCGGCGGATGACGCCGTTGAACCTGTACCTGGAAAACGCCAACGAGGCGCAGGTGCACGACGCGCTGGAAGATTACGGCCTGGCGATCAAGCAACTGGCGGCGGCGAACATTTTTCCCGGCGACATGCTGCTGAAAAACTTCGGCGTCACCCGTCACGGTCGCGTGGTGTTTTATGACTACGACGAGATCTGCTTCCTGACCGAAGCCAACTTCCGCCACATCCCGCAACCGCGTACGCCGGAAGACGAAATGGCGTCCGAACCGTGGTATTCGATCGGGCCGCTGGACGTGTTCCCCGAGGAGTTCCCGCCGTTTCTGTTTGCCGATTCCGCGCAGCGGCGCTTGTTCGATCAGTTGCACGGCGAGCTGTACAACGCCGATTACTGGAAAAGCCTGCAAGAGGCGATTCGTGCCGGCAAGGTGATCGACGTGTTCCCGTATCGGCGCAAGGGCATGGATACCGAATGACACCACAACCCTTGTAGGAGCCGGCTTGCTGGCGATGGCGGCCTGACAGACACCCATGAAGTGACTGATACACCGCTATCGCCAGCAAGCCGGCTCCTACAAGGGATCTCGCTTGTCCTCTAAATCTGCGACAATCCGCCCCCTGCGCCACTAGACGACTTATTGCGTACCTGATGACTGACGAATCGCCTTCACTCGACAAACTGCTGAAAAACCTCGATCACGCCATGCTCGCCGACCGCCACCGGCTGCGTCGGCAGTTGCTTGAGCTGCGCAAGAAACCCGACGAAGCCAAGCTGGCCCAGTGGGTGGCGCGCATGCAGGCGTCCTGTGATCAGGTGTTGGCGCGACGTGCCAGCCTGCCGGTGATTCGTTACGACGACAGCCTGCCCATCGCCGCCAAGCGCGATGAAATCAAGGAAGCGCTGCTCAAGCATCAGGTGCTGATCATCGCCGGTGAAACCGGCTCGGGCAAAACCACCCAGTTGCCGAAGATCTGCCTGGAAATCGGTCGCGGCCAGCACGGTCTGATCGGCCACACCCAGCCGCGTCGAATCGCGGCGCGCAGCGTGGCGAGCCGGGTTGCCGAAGAACTGGCGACGCCATTGGGCGCGCTGGTCGGCTATCAGGTGCGGTTTGAGGATCAGAGCGATTCCAATACGCTGATCAAACTGATGACCGACGGCATCCTGCTGGCGGAAACCCAGAACGACCGCTACCTCGAACGCTACGACACGATCATCGTCGACGAAGCCCACGAACGCAGCCTCAACATCGACTTCCTGCTCGGTTACCTGAAAACCCTGCTGCCCCGTCGCCCGGACCTGAAAGTCATCATCACCTCGGCGACCATCGACCTGGAGCGTTTCTCCAAGCACTTCGACGATGCGCCCATCGTTGAGGTCTCCGGTCGCACCTTCCCGGTGGAAACCTGGTATCGCCCGCTGACCCTGGAACAGGATGAAGAGGGCAACCGCGTCGAGGATGACCTGACGGTGGATCAGGCGATCCTCGCCACCCTCGATGAAATCGCCGCGTTCGAACGCAGCGAGCGCAAGAGCCCCGGCGACGTGCTGGTGTTCCTGCCTGGCGAGCGCGAGATTCGCGACGCCGCCGACATGCTGCGCAAGGCGCAACTCAAGCACACTGAAATCCTGCCGTTGTACGCACGCTTGTCGCCGGCCGAACAGCAGCGGATTTTCCAGTCGCACCCGGGTCGTCGCGTGGTGCTGGCGACCAACGTCGCCGAAACGTCGCTGACCGTGCCGGGCATTCGTTACGTAATCGACAGCGGCACCGCGCGCATCAGCCGCTACAGCTACCGCGCCAAGGTCCAGCGCCTGCCCATCGAAGCAATTTCCCAGGCCAGCGCCAACCAGCGTAAAGGTCGATGCGGTCGGGTTGAGCCAGGCATTTGCGTACGGTTGTTCAGCGAAGAAGACTTCATCGGTCGCCCGGAATTTACCGACCCGGAAATCCTGCGGACCAACCTCGCGGCGGTGATTTTGCAGATGCTGCATCTGCGCCTCGGCGAGATCACCGATTTCCCGTTTATCGAGCCACCCGATGGCAAGGCCATCAGCGACGGTTTCAACCTGCTGCAAGAGCTGTCGGCGGTGGACCGCAACAGCCAGTTGACCCCGCTGGGGCGCCAATTGGCGCGCCTGCCGGTGGACCCGCGCATGGGCCGCATGCTGCTGGAAGCGGCGAAACTCGGCAGCTTGCAGGAAGTGCTGATCGTCGCCAGCGCGATGTCGATTCAAGACCCGCGCGAGCGTCCACCGGAGCGCCAGCAAGCGGCGGATCAGGCGCATGCACAATGGAAAGACGTGGACTCGGACTTCGCCGGGCTGGTCAATCTGTGGCGTGGTTTTGAAGAGCAACGCCAGGCGCTGACGGCCAGTCCGCTGCGTAACTGGTGCCGCAAGAATTTCCTCAACTACCTGCGGCTGCGCGAGTGGCGCGACTCGCACCGTCAGTTGAGTCTGATCTGCCGCGACATGCAGCTGAGCCTGAACAAAGAGCCGGCGGATTACCCCAAGCTCCACAAAGCCGTGCTCTCTGGCCTGCTCAGTCAGATCGGGCAGAAAACCGATGAAGGCGATTACCTCGGTGCCCGGCAGCGGCGCTTCTGGATTCACCCGTCATCGGGCCTTGGTAAAAAGCGCCCGCAATGGCTGATGACCGCCGAACTGGTGGAAACCACCAAGCTCTACGCGCGCATGGTTGCCAAGATCGATGCCGACTGGATCGAGCCGCTCGCCGGGCACCTGATCAAGAAAAACCACTTCGAACCCCATTGGGAGAAGAAGCGCGGGCAAGTCGTGGCGTTCGAGCAGATCACCTTGTTCGGGCTGATCGTTGTAGGCCGCCGGCCGGTGCATTACGGGCCGATCGATCCGGTGGTGTCCCGTGAGTTTTTCATTCGCGAAGGCCTGGTGCGCGGCGAGATTCAATCCAAAGCCAAGTGCCTGACCGCCAACCAGCAACTGCTGGAACAGCTCGACGAGCTGGAAGCCAAGGCTCGCCGTCGCGATATCCTGGCCGACGAAGAAACCCTGTTCGCGTTCTACGATGCGCGACTGCCGGCGGAGATTCACCAGACCGCGACCTTCGACAGCTGGTACCGGATTAACAGCCAGAAAGATCCGCAGTTGCTAATCATGCGCGAAGAAGACGTGTTGGCCCGTGAGGCCAGTGAAGTCACCGCGCTGCATTACCCGGACACCTTGCACATCGGCGATCTGGAACTGGCACTCAGTTACCATTTCGAACCGAACCACCCGCGTGACGGCGTGACCCTGCGCGTGCCGGCACCGCTGTTGCCGATGCTGCCGCCGGAACGACTGGAGTGGCTGGTGCCCGGCGTGATCGAGGCCAAGTGCATTGCCTTGGTGCGCAACTTGCCCAAGGCGTTGCGCAAGAATTTCGTACCGGTGCCGGACTTCGTCAAAGCGGCGTTGCAGCGCATGACCTTTGCCGAGGGTTCGTTACCTCAGGCATTGGGGCGCGAGTTGCTGCGCATGACCGGTGCGCGGGTCAGCGATGAAGCCTGGGCCGAAGCGGCGCAGCAGGTCGAAAATCACCTGCGGATGAACCTGGAAATCGTCGATGGCCAGGGCAAGTTCCTCGGCGAGGGACGAGATCTGGCGGAGCTTACCGCGCGATTCGCAGAAGCCAGCCAGGCGGCATTGGCCGTCCCGCAAACGGCAAAAAGTCAGCAACCGGTGGAGGCGAAAGTCTTCGCCGCCGTGGCGGAAAAGACCCAACAGAAGATCGCCGGGTTGTCGATGACGGTGTATCCGGCGCTGGTCGAAGAGGCCGGCACGGTCAAGGAAGGGCGGTTCTCGACACCGGCCGAAGCCGAGTTCCAGCATCGCCGCGCGTTGCAGCGCCTGCTGATGCAACAACTGGCGGAACCGGCGAAGTTCCTGCGCGGCAAGTTGCCGGGCCTGACCGAGCTGGGCCTGATGTACCGCGACATGGGCCGCGTCGACAGTCTGGTGGAAGACATTCTGCTGGCCAGTCTCGACAGCTGCATCCTCGACGGCGAAGACCCGTTGCCGCGTGATGGCGCCGGATTGGCGGCGCTGGCCGAACGCAAACGCGGCGGCTGGACCGAGCATGCCGAGCGTCTGGCGAAGCTGACCCTGGAAATTCTCAAGCTCTGGCACGGCCTGCAAAAACGCTTCAAGGGCAAGATCGATCTGGCGCAAGCCGTGGCGTTGAATGACATCAAGCAGCAGCTCAGTCATCTGGTGTATCCGGGTTTCGTCCGCGAAACGCCGATGCAGTGGCTCAAGGAGCTGCCGCGTTACCTGAAAGCCATCGAGCAACGCTTCGAGAAGCTGGCTGCGCAGGTGCAGAAGGATCGGGTCTGGAGCGGTGAGCTGTCCGGCCTCTGGACTCAATACCAGACCCGCGCCAGCAAACATGCCCAGGAAGGCAAGCGCGATCCGCAGCTTGAGCTCTATCGCTGGTGGCTGGAGGAGTACCGGGTTTCGCTGTTCGCCCAGCAATTGGGGACGAAGGTGCCGATCTCCGACAAACGCCTGAACAAGCAATGGACCCAGGTCGAACCGTAAACCTGTAGGAGCCAGCTTGCTGGCGATGAACGATAACGCGGTCAATCTGAAACACCGCGTCGATCCCATCGCCAGCAAGCCGGCTCCTACAGGTTTGTCATCTCGCAAATAGGGTCAAACCCCAACGTTTATGGCAAACTTCGCGCCTATAAACGCCGGCCCCGCGGTTTTGAGCCTCCACAGGTTCGGGCGGTTCGGAATAAAGCGATGCCAGGTTTGCTTCCTGTGACGGGAGCAGACCCTTTATGTATTGGTACGTCGGTGCCAATGCTTTCTGCCTGAACAGATTAGAGAAACGACCATGCATAACGTCGTCATCAGCGGCACCGGCCTGTACACCCCGGCCAACAGCATTTCCAACGAAGAGCTGGTGCAGTCTTTCAACGCTTACGTCGCGCAGTTCAACGCCGACAACGCCGACGCCATCGCCCTTGGCGAAGTCGAGGCATTGACCGAATCCAGCGCCGCGTTTATCGAAAAAGCCTCCGGTATCAAAAGCCGATTCGTCATGGACAAGGAAGGCATTCTCGACCCGCAACGCATGACGCCACGCCTGCCGGAGCGCTCGAACGACGAGTGGTCGGTGCTTTGCCAGATGGCCATCGGCGCGGCCGAACAAGCCTTGCAGCGTGCCGGCAAAACCGCGGCGGATATTGACGGCGTGATCGTCGCTTGCTCCAACCTGCAACGCGCCTACCCGGCCATCGCCATCGAAGTCCAGGAAGCGCTGGGCATCCAGGGTTTCGGTTTCGACATGAACGTGGCCTGCTCCTCGGCAACCTTCGGCATTCAAGCGGCGGCCAACAGCGTGCAACTGGGCCAGGCCCGGGCAGTGCTGATGGTCAACCCGGAAGTCTGCACCGGTCACCTGAACTTCCGTGACCGTGACAGCCACTTCATCTTCGGCGACGCGGCCACTGCGGTGATCATCGAGCGAGCGGACCTGGCGACGTCCAAGTACCAGTTCGACGTGGTCAGCACCAAGCTGCTGACCAAGTTCTCCAACAACATCCGCAACAACTTCGGCTTCCTCAACCGCGCGGCGGAAGAGGGCATCGGTGCCAAGGACAAACTGTTCGTGCAGGAAGGCCGCAAGGTGTTCAAGGAAGTCTGCCCGATGGTTGCCGAGCTGATCGGTGCGCATCTGGAAGAGAACCAGCTCAACGTCGGCGACGTGAAGCGCTTCTGGTTGCACCAGGCCAACCTCAGCATGAACCACTTGATCGTGAGGAAACTGCTGGGCCGCGAAGCCACCGAAGCAGAAGCCCCGGTGATTCTCGACACCTACGCCAACACCAGCTCTGCGGGCTCGGTGATTGCGTTTCACAAGAACCAGGATGATCTGGCGGCGGGTTCGCTGGCGGTGCTCAGCTCGTTCGGCGCCGGTTATTCGATTGGTAGCGTGATTCTGCGCAAGCGTTGAGTTGTCGCGGTAAATGAAAAGATCGCAGCCTGCGAAGGCTGCGATCTTTTTTTTGCATAAAAAAACTCGCGCTGCGGTATCGGACGGATGATGGGGACCGATACAGCAGCGCGAGTTTGTAAAAGCAGTTTGGGCGTCCTTGCCCGAACCGTGTAGCAGGGATCAGAACTTGGCTTCGGCATCCAGCTGCAGGGTGTTGATTTTCGAGTCCCGCAGGGTGGCGTTGGTGTAGTCGGAATCAGCCATGAAGTACGTCGCGCCCAGGGCGAAGTTCTTGTCGATCTCGTAGTTCACTTTCAACTTGCTGCCGCGCGAACCGGTGAAACCGTTGGCGAAGTCAGAGTCGGTGAAGGCGCCGACCACGGCGTTACGCTGTACGTCACGATAGTTGTAGTCCACGCCGAAGCCGAAGACCTTGGTCTTGGCACCGACCAGCCAGCCCATGTCCTGATCGTTGCTGGCATCGTCGTTGTTGACCACTTGACCGTACAACGACAGCGGCATTGGCAGGCCGCCGATGTCGAGCTGACCAAAGCCTTCGTACAGTTTGAACTGTTCGTTCGCAGTGTTGCCGTTGACGGCCAGTCGGCAGGTTGCCGCGGCACAGGTGTTGTTGATGTCGTTGTCGTTGTCGTAGGCGTAGATACTGCCGCCCAGGGTCATTTTCAGGTTGTCAGTGATCGCGAAACGCGCGCCCAACTGGCCTGCGTACAGACGCAGGTCATGACGGAACTGCTTGCCTTCGCCGTCGACGTTGTCCTTGAGGGTGTAGTGGCCGGCGTTACCGAACAGCTCGGTGCTGCCGCCCAGCGGGTATTTGTAGGTCAGTGCCAGACCTTCCGGGCTGATGTCGCTATCCCAGATGATGTCGCCCATGCTCACCCATTGTTGCGGCATCTTGCCGCCAACGAGGTGCAGGTTCTTGATGGCGTCGGGGTGGTAGTCGACGTAACCCTGGTCCAGCCAGATGTCTTTCTTGGTGAAGTTGTTGTCCAGGCTCTGGTTGGTAGAGCGAGAGTCGTTGTCGCTGCCGGTGGCGATACGGATACCGGTGTCCACTTGCGGGTTGATTTCAGTGTAGGCACCCAGGCGGACGCGAATACGTTGACGATCCTGGTCACCGGTGTTGGAAACACCGTCGTTCTTGACTGTTTCCTGGCGGAAACGCACGTCACCCTTGAACTGGGTCTTGGCAGCCCACGCCAGTTTCTGGTCGAAGGTGCTCAGTGCTTCGGTTTTCTTCGCGGTGGCCGCGATCTGCTCGTTAGTCTCTTGCTGAGCCTGACGGGCGATTTGCTGATCCTTCTGATCCCTGGCCAGCTCGGCTTGCAACTCGCTGTACTGCGCGTTGGTAATCGAACCGTTAGCCTTCAGCATGTCGAGCAGTTTGGCGTCGACTGCGGCGCTGGCCGGAACACTCATGGCCAGCAGCAGACCGCCACACAGGGCCGCCGCAGTTTTCGTGGAAGCAAGACGCATATCAATCTCCGAAGATGAGAGGGGATGACTTAGCCATCCAGGGCACAACCGACCGATGTCGGACGGAAAACAGTGATCGGGATAGAACCCGACGCTCTAAAAACTGGCGCCAGTATCGCGATGGTTTATGACAAGGCAGTGGCAAAGTGATGGCGGCTCGATGACGATACAAAGTGCGAAGGAACTTTCTATTTCGGGCCCTGTCGGCGGATCACGAGTGTGGATTGCGCCTCGATAGGCGATACTCGCGAGGCTTTACGCCAAGAAGTGGAGAGGGAAGTGATGCCGCTGCAACGCCTGGAACGTCTGTCCGAAATAGCCCCGCACACCTGGGATGCCCTGGTGCCGGATGATCAGCCGTTTCTGCGCCATGCCTTTCTCAGTTCACTGGAGGACAGCGGCAGCGTCGGTCCGCATTCCGGGTGGCAGCCCGAGCATTTGTTGCACATGGACGGGGACCGGTTGATCGCCGCGCTGCCCAGTTACCGCAAATGGCATTCCTATGGCGAGTACGTGTTCGATCACGCCTGGGCCGATGCCTGCGAGCGTGCCGGCATCGACTATTACCCCAAACTGTTGACCGCCGTGCCGTTCAGCCCGGTCAGCGGACCGCGCTTGCTGGCGGCCTCGGTCGAGGACGGTTTCGAACTGCTGAAGAGTTTGCCGGGCTACCTCGAAATCGAAGAACTCTCCAGTGCGCACATCAATTTCACCGATCCGTTCACCGACGCGGCGCTGGCCGAACAACCCGGCTGGCTGCAGCGCATCGGCTGTCAGTACCACTGGCAAAATCGCGGCTATCGGGATTTTCAGGACTTCCTCGACGTCCTCAGTTCGCGCAAGCGCAAGCAGATGCGCAAAGAGCGCGAGCAAGTGGCGGGGCAGGGGTTTGATTTCGAGTGGCTGGAAGGCAAGCAACTGGATCAGGCGCAGTGGGATTTCGTTTACGCCTGTTACGCCAACACTTACGCAGTGCGTCGGCAACGGCCCTATCTGACGCGGGAGTTTTTCAGTCTGTTGGCCGAGCGCATGCCGGAATCGATTCGCGTGGTCCTGGCCAAACAGGGCTCACGGCCGGTGGCCATGGCCTTCAGTCTGGTGGGCGGCGACAGTTTTTATGGGCGTTACTGGGGCTGTCTGGCGGAGTTCGATCGTCTGCATTTCGAGACGTGTTTCTATCAAGGGATGGACTACGCAATTGCCAACGGTTTTCAGCGTTTCGATGCCGGTGCTCAGGGTGAGCACAAACTGATTCGCGGGTTTGAACCGGTGATCACCCATTCCTGGCACTACTTGCGCCATCCCGGCTTGAAAGCCGCCGTCAAAGACTTCCTTCATCAGGAGCGTCTCGGCGTCCTGGCCTATGCCGAGGAAGCGAGGACCGCCTTGCCTTACCGACAGGACTGATCCTCTTCCATGGGGTCAAGTGCCTTCCTTGCCCAGCCACCGATACGTCACACCACCGACCACCGCACCCAGCAGCGGTGCGACCCAGAACATCCACAGTTGCGCGATCGCCCAGCCGCCGACAATCAGGGCCGGGCCGGTACTGCGGGCCGGGTTGACCGAGGTGTTGGTGATGGGAATGGAGATCAGGTGGATCAGCGTCAGGGCCAGGCCGATGGCGATCGGTGCCAGCCCGGCGGGTGCGCGTTTGTCGGTGGCTCCGAGGATGATCAGCACAAACATCGCCGTCATCACCAGCTCACAGACAAAGCCTGCGGTCATCGAGTATTTGCCGGGGGAGTGTTCGCCGTAGCCGTTGGAGGCCAGGCCGGCGGAGAGGTCGAAGCCTTCCTTGCCGCTGGCGATGTAGTAGATCAACGCGGCGGCGATGATTCCGCCGATGATCTGGGCGATGATGTAGGCGGGCAGTTCCTTGGCGGGGAATCGGCCACCGACTGACAAACCGACCGATACGGCGGGGTTGAGATGGCAACCGGAGATGTGGCCGATGGCGAAGGCCATGGTCAGTACGGTGAGACCAAACGCGATGGCCACACCGAGCACTCCGATTCCAAGCGGAGAAGACGCGGCCAGAACCGCACTGCCGCAACCCCCCAATACCAGCCAGAACGTACCTAACAACTCAGTGACTGAACGTTTGAACAGAGACATGAGAGTGCCCTTGATAGGTTTCCTATCGAGACTGTATCGAGTTATGCATCCTGCAGATTTACGACAGGCTCATCTCCTGAACCTTGGCTGAGTACAGCAGGGATTTTTTGGAATTCCAGTGGGCTTAGAGCTGTTGGGGGCTGGGGTTGGTGGGGTTTTTGGGGTTGGGGGCATATCCGTTTCTGCGGTAACGGCGGCTATTGGTTTCGCCCTTACGGCGAGTCACTTTGGAAAAGCCCCAAAGTAACCAAAAGGCTCTTGCCCCTTTCGTTCGGTGCCTCGCTGTGGCTCGGCATGCCCTCGCTCCGGTCCTGCTCCGTGGGCCCGCCGCCATCGGCCATCCCTGGCCGGGGGCGGCTAACCCGGCATCCATGCCGGGTTGCCCACTGCGCAGAACCTCCACTCGGCCTCTCGAGGGGGCGACTACCGCCACAGCCGCCGAGGCGGCCTGAAAGCCGACCTGGCTCTTTGGTCGACCGCGTTGTCTTTCTTGGCTGCGTTCACTCATTCCGGACATGAACACCGATCCCCTGTAGGAGCCGGCTTGCTGGCGATTGCGTCTGTCCAGCCAATACATACGTTGACTGACCCTCCGCTATCGCCAGCAAGCCGGCTCCTACAGTTGATCGAGTTTATCCAAACACATCTGCATTTCCCTTGTAGGAACCAGCTTGCTGGCGATGGCGTCCTTTCAGGCGATAAATGCGTCGACTGACCCACCGCTATCGCCGGCAAGCCGGCTCCTACAGGGAATCCCAAACGCTTTTGATTCCCACCGCTCATCAGGCCGAGCGTTAGCTCGCCTTCCGCTTTTGATCTGGCTTTTGAGGTACACGCCCCCTCGAGAGGCCGAGTGGAGGTTCTGCGCAGTGGGCAACCCGGCATGGATGCCGGGTTAGCCGCCCCCGGCCATGGATGGCCGATGGCGGCGGGCCCACGGAGCAGGGCCGGAGCGAGGGCATGCCGAGCCTAGGCGAGGCACCGAACGAAAGGGGCAAGAGCGCTTGGTTACTTGGCGCTTCTCCAAGTGACTCGCTGTAAGAGCGAAACCGCCAGCAGCCGTGACCGCAGCAACGGATATGCCCCCAATCCCCAATCAGTCGATCCCGACAAACCCCCCAGTCTGATGCTGCCACAACCGCGCATACAACCCGCCATGCGCCAGCAGCTCAGCATGGGTCCCCGTCTCGGCAATCTTGCCTTTCTCAAGCACCACCAGCCGGTCCATCCGGGCGATGGTCGAGAGCCGGTGAGCAATGGCAATCACGGTTTTACCCTGCATCAGGGTTTCCAGGCTTTCCTGAATCGCCGCTTCGACCTCCGAATCCAGCGCCGAAGTCGCTTCGTCCATGATCAGAATCGGCGCGTCCTTGAGCAGCACACGGGCGATGGCGATCCTCTGACGCTGACCACCGGAGAGTTTCACCCCACGCTCACCGACATGCGCATCGAAACCGGTGCGCCCCTCGGCGTCCGAGAGCAACGGGATGAACTCGTCGGCCCGGGCCTTGTGCACCGCTTCCCAGAGTTCGGCATCGGTGGCGTCCGGTTTGCCATAGAGCAAATTGTCGCGGATCGAACGGTGCAGCAGCGACGTGTCCTGGGTAATCATGCCGATGCGCTCGCGCAGGCTTTCCTGGCCGACCTCGGCGATGTTCTGGCCATCGATCACGATCCGCCCGCCCTGCACGTCATAGAGACGCAGCAGCAGGTTGACCAGGGTCGATTTGCCGGCGCCGGACGGGCCGATCAAGCCGATTTTTTCACCCGGTTTGATCGTCAGGTTGAGGCCGCCGATGATCCCGCTCTTCTTGCCGTAGTGGAAATCCACGTGCTCGAAACGCACTTCGCCCCGGGCGACGGTCAGCGGTTTGGCCTCTGCGTGATCAGTGACGCTGACCGGTTGCGAAATGGTCTGCAAACCGTCCTGAACCATGCCGATGTTTTCGAAAATGCCGGTCACCACCCACATGATCCAGCCGGACATGTTGACGATCCGGATCACCAGGCCGGTGGCCAGCGCAATGGCGCCCACCGTGATCAGCGACTGTGTCCACAGCCACAACGCCAAGCCCGTGGTACTGACGATCAGCAAGCCGTTCATGCTGGTGATGACCACGTCCATGCTGGTGACCACGCGGCCAGCCAGTTGGGCTTTGACCGTCTGTTCTTCGATGGCTTCCTTGGCGTATTGCTGCTCGAAGTTGGTGTGGGCGAACAGCTTCAGCGTGGTGATGTTGGTGTAGCCGTCGACGATCCGCCCCATGAGTTTGGAACGCGCATCCGAGGACACCACGGAGCGCTCTTTCACCCGTGGCACGAAGTAGCAGAGGGCGCCGATGTAGGCGGCGATCCAGGTCAGCAGCGGGATCATCAGGCGCCAGTCGGCCTCGGCGAACAGCACCAGCGAACTGATCGCGTAGATCAGCACATGCCACAGCGCGTCCACCGCTTGCACGGCGGAATCGCGCAGCGAGTTGCCGGTCTGCATGATGCGTTGGGCGATGCGTCCGGCAAAGTCGTTCTGGAAGAAATTCAGGCTCTGTTTGAGCACGTAACTGTGGTTCTGCCAGCGGATCATGCTGGTCATGCTGGGGCTCAGGGTCTGGTGCACCAGCAAGTCATGCAGGCCCACGAACACCGGGCGCAGGATCAGCGCCACGACGGCCATCCAGGCCAGTTCGATGCCGTGTTCCTTGAAGAAATTGACGTTCGGCGTGCCCTGGGCAAGGTCGATGATGCGGCTCAGGTAGCTGAACAGCGCCACTTCGATCAATGCACCGAACAGGCCGACGGTCAGCAGGGCGGCGAAACTCGGCCAGACCTGCTTCAGGTAATAGGTATAGAAGGGGAGAACACGGTCGGGCGGAGCCGCCGTCGGGGCGTCACGGAACACGTCAATCAATTGTTCAAAACGGCGATAAAGCATCAGTTCTCCGCCCACGTGCGGGCTCTCCTTTAAACATTATGAGCGGCGCCGAATGCCGGCGGCCGCTCAACATCCCTGTGCCTGTGGATCTCAGTCGATGCGCTTGGCCGACTTGATCAGCACCGGGTCGACAGGCACGTTCTGCATGCCTTGTTTGGTGGTGGTTTGTGAATTGACGATGATGTCCACCACGTCCATGCCCTTGACCACTTTGGCGAATACCGCGTAACCGGCGTCACGGCCCGGATCGAGGAACGCGTTGTCAGCGACGTTGATGAAGAACTGGCTGGTGGCCGAATCCGGGTTCGACGTACGCGCCATCGACAAGGTGCCGCGCACGTTATGCAGGCCGTTGCTGGCTTCGTTCTTGATCGGTGCCTTGGTGTCTTTTTGCGCCATCTGCGCAGTGAAACCGCCGCCCTGGGCCATGAAGCCCGGGATCACACGGTGGAAAATCGTGTTGTTGTAGAAGCCGCTGTCGACGTACTCAAGAAAGTTCTTGGTACTGATCGGCGCCTTGACCGGGTCCAGTTCGATTTCGATCTGGCCGTTGGTGGTTTCCAGCAAAACGTGTGGCGCCTTGGCGGGCGTAGCGGCCATCAGGTTGGCGGCAAACAGAACGGTGCCAGCGACGAGGGCGATTTTTTTCAGCATGGGTCAGTGATCCTGAGTGTGGTGGTGTCGACTGCGGTGAGAAACTCGAGCAGGGTTTGGTTGAAGCGTTCGGGTTGATCCAGCGGGGTGGCGTGACGCGAATCGGCGATCACCACCAGCCGCGCATCGGGCAGCAGTTTTACATAGTTCTCTTTCAGCGCTACCGGTGTGTAGTCCCGGTCGGCGCTGACAATGAGGGTTGGACAGGACACCCTGGAAAGTCGTTCCTGAACCCCCCAACCAACAATCGCGTCGAAGCTGGCGAGATAAGCATGTTTGTCGTTTTTTGCCCAGCGTTCGGCCATCTTTTGACGCAATTCAGCCTGTTCCGGCTTGGGGAACAGTTTGCTACCAAGGGCCTTGCCGATGGTGCCCAGGCTGAGTGCGCGCATCAGGCTCCAGCGCTTGAACCACTGCCAGTAATCGTCGCGGCTGCGCAATTTGACCTCGGGCGCGCTGTTGACGATGCACAAGCTCTTGAGCAATTGGGGCTGATCCACCGCCAGTTGGAAGCCGATCATGCCGCCCATCGACAGTCCCACGTAATGTGCGGGGCCGAGGTTCAGATGTTCGATCAGGGCAACCAGGTCGGCGCTGAACCCGGCGATGCTGTAGCGCTCGCGGGGTTTGTCGGAGCGACCGTGGCCGCGCACATCCGGGACGATCACCCGGTAACGGGCCGCCAATGCCGGGATCTGTTTTTCCCAGTCCAGGGTGCTGGAACCGAGCCCGTGAACCAGTAGCAACGGCGTGCCGTGGCCATATTCCTCATAGTGCAGGTTGCAACCTTCGTGTTCGAAATAGGCCATGCGATCACTCCGTGTCAGGCTTGTTCTGGGGCAGCGAAGGGCGCATCCAGCGGCGCGGTGTCGAAGGTGCGCAGCAGTTCGATGAGGATTTGCGTGGCCGGGCCCAAGGGTTTTTCCTTGTTTGAATACAGGTAGAAACTCGGGTTTCGGCTACCGCCCTGATCCAACGGTAGCAGCTTGAGCGTCCCTTCCTTCAGTTCGCGTTCGATCATGTGTCGCGGCAACCAGGCAAATCCCAGGCCGCTGCTGACAAACGTCGCGGCGGTGGCCAGGCTGCCGACGGTCCAGCGCTGTTCGGCGCCGAGCCAGCCGACGTCGCGTGGCTGTTGACGGCCGGAGTCGCGGATCACCACCTGCATCTGGCTTTCCAGGTCCTGGAAATTCAGTTCACGGTTCAATCGATGCAGGGCGTGCTCGGGGTGGGCGACAGCGACGAATTCAACGTCGCTCAATTCCGCACCCAAATAGCCGGGAATGCTGAAACCGGTGATCGCCAGATCGGCCACGCCTTCGAGCAGGACTTCCTCCACGCCCGACAATACTTCTTCGCGCAGACGCACCCGACAGCCACGGCTTTGCGGCATGAATGCGGTCAAGGCGCGGACGAGGCGGGCGCTGGGGTAGGCGGCGTCGACCACCAAACGCACTTCCGCTTCCCAGCCTTGCTCCATGTGATGCGCCAGGTCTTCCAGTTGGCTGGCCTGTTTCACCAGTTGCCGAGAGCGACGCAGCAAGACGCCGCCGGCCTCGGTCAGCACCGCCTTGCGGCCGTCGATGCGCAGCAATGGCACGCCGAGTTGATCCTGCATGCGCGCCACGGTGTAGCTGACCGACGATTGCGAGCGATGCAGCGCTTCGGCGGCCTGGGCGAAACCGCCGTGGTCGACCACGGCCTGTAACGTTCGCCATTGATCAAGGGTCACGCGGGGCGCTTTCATCTTGAGCTCCTCTTGTCCTAAGCTGGCGGTCCTTATTGGAGACTGCCGAATGAAAAAATTCTGTTGTGTGGTGCTGGCGATGTTGCCGTTGACTGCGTTTGCCTACCCGATCGACGTACAAAAACAGCTGAACGGCATGGACATCGACTACAACGCGTATGACACGGATACCGACATCGCCTCCATTCAGGTCAACAACTTCGGCAGCACCGATGCAGTCTGTAAGGTGGTTTTCAATAACGGTCCGGAAGCGCCGCGCACCCGCAATATCGAAGTGGCTGCCGGCAAGCACAAAAATGCCACTGCCAAGTTCAACCGGACCATCATCAAGATGCGCATCAACCTGACCTGCACCCCCAAATAACACTGCAACCCTGTGGGAGTGAGCCTGCTCGCGATAGCGGTATGTCAGTCAAAGTCAATTTTGAATGCGCCACCGCTATCGCGAGCAGGCTCGCTCCCACATGAAGCATGCTCAGCTTATAAACGAATTTATTGATGGGTTATAGCAGTTATTTGCGCTTTTTTATCGATATGACTCTGTTTAACCTTCACTCCATCGACTTACAGCATTCTCAGATGGAGGCTACATCCCATGTCCCGCGTTCTGATCATCGAAAGCAGCGCCCGTCAGCAAGACTCGGTTTCGCGTCAACTGACCCAGACCTTCATCAGCCAGTGGAAAACCGCTCACCCGAACGACCAGATCACCGTCCGTGACCTGGCTGTCAATCCGGTGCCGCACCTGGACATCAACCTGCTGGGCGGCTGGATGAAACCCGCCGAGCAGCGCAACGACATCGAACAGGCTTCCCTGGAGCGCTCCAACCAGTTGACCGATGAATTGCTGGCCGCCGACGTATTGGTCATGGCCGCACCGATGTACAACTTCGCGATCCCCAGCACGCTGAAAGCCTGGCTCGACCACGTGCTGCGAGCCGGTGTGACCTTCAAATACACCGACACCGGCCCGCAAGGCCTGCTCAGCGGCAAACGCGCTTATGTGCTGACCGCTCGCGGCGGGATCTACGCCGGTAGCACCGCGGATCATCAGGAACCGTACCTGCGTCAGGTCATGGGTTTCATCGGAATCCACGATGTGACCTTCATCCACGCTGAAGGCATGAACCTGGGCGGTGACTTCCAGGAGAAGGGCCTGAACCAGGCCAACGCCAAGCTTTCCCAAGTGGCCTGAGGCTTTAATCGCCAGATAATCGCTGGATGGTCTAGTGACCTGGCGCAACCCTTCAAGCCTGTACGCGCATCGACCTCCCTTTGCACTTGTTGCTCCTGAGTGCTGTAGCCCGATTGAACGCTTTAGCGAGATCGGGCTTTTTTTTGCCTGCGATTTGGGGGGGGCACGCATACCTCTGTAGGAGCCGGCTTGCTGGCGATAGCGGTGGATCAGTCAACGTATGTATTGGCAGGACAGACGCCATCGCCAGCAAGCCGGCTCCTACAGGGATCTGTGTGTTCTCGCGATCGCCGGCAAAACCCGCTATCGTCGCCGCCATTCAAAACGAGGCGAGCATGGGCTATCTACTTTTTGTCACGCTGATCCAGGCGTTTTCCTTCAGTCTGATCGGCGAATACCTGGCCGGTCATGTCGACAGTTACTTCGCGGTGCTGGTGCGTGTGCTGCTGGCGGGGCTGGTGTTTATTCCGTTGACGCGCTGGCGCTCGGTGGAGCCTGCGTTCATGCGCGGCATGCTGCTGATCGGTGCGTTGCAGTTCGGCGTGACTTACGTCTGCCTGTACCTGAGCTTCCGGGTGCTGACGGTGCCGGAAGTGTTGCTGTTCACCATCCTCACACCGCTGCATGTGACGCTGATCGAAGACGCGCTGAACCGGCGCTTCAACCCATGGGCCCTGGTCGCTGCGCTGGTGGCGGTGCTCGGCGCGGCGGTGATTCGCTACGACCGGATCAACCCGGATTTCTTCATGGGGTTCCTGCTGCTGCAACTGGCCAACTTCACCTACGCCGCCGGGCAGGTGCTTTATAAGCATCTGGTGGCGCGTCATCCAAGCGATCTGCCGCATTACCGGCGCTTCGGTTATTTCTATCTCGGTGCACTGGCGGTGGCGTTGCCGGCGTTTCTGTTGTTCGGCAAACAGAACTTCCTGCCCGAAGCACCGCTGCAATGGGGCGTGCTGGTGTTCCTCGGCCTGGTCTCGACCGCGCTGGGGTTGTACTGGTGGAACAAGGGCGCGTGCCTGGTGAATGGCGGGACGCTGGCGGTGATGAACAATCTGCATGTGCCGGTGGGGTTGCTGATCAATTTGTTGATCTGGAATCAGCATGAAGAACTGGGACGGTTGTTCTTTGGCGGATCGGTGATTTTGATGGCGGTGTGGATCAGCCGGTTGGGTGTACGAAAGTCGTTGGCAATCACCTGACTCCTGTAGGAGCCGGCTTGCCGGCGATGGCGGTGTCATATGCAACATTGATGTCAGCTGATACACCGCTATCGCCGGCAAGCCGGCTCCTACAAAGGACGTGTTATTTCTCTGCCAGTTGCGCCACCAGAAACTCGATGAACGTCCGGGTCTTCTGCGGCACCCGGCGTGCCGATGGATAGACCGCGTTAATCGTGATCGCAGGCGCCTGCCATTCACACATCACCGGCACCAACCGGCCAGCCGCCAGCGCATCCTCGACAATGAAATTGGGCAACAGCGCGATCCCCATGCCGGCCTCGGCGGCTTGGGCGAGCAAGTCGCCATTGTTGGCGTGCAGAGGGCCCGTGACGTTGACCCGCTGGGTTTCCTTGCCGTTGCACAGCTGCAAACTCACGCCACTTTGCAAATACCCGTAGTTCAAACATTGATGGGCGCGCAGATCCTGCGGCGTCTGCGGAGTGCCTGCGCGTTCGAGATACGCAGGTGAGGCGACCATGATTCGCGGGGCCGGCGCCAGTTGCCGGGCAATCATCGTCGAGTCCGGCATGCTGGCGATGCGGATGGTCACGTCGAAACCACCGCGCACCGGGTCAACCTGCTGATCGCTGAGCACCAGTTGCAGCTCTATGTTCGGGTGTTGTTCATGAAACAGCGGAATCAACGGCCCCAGCCGGCGCAACCCGAAGGACATCGGCGCATTGACCCGCAGCACCCCGCGTAACTCGCCGATGCCGTTGCGCGCACGCTGTTCGGCCTCGTCCAGCGAAGCCAGTACTTCCCGCGCCGCGTCGAAATACTCCGCGCCAGCCTCGGTCAGGTGCAGGCTGCGCGTGGTGCGTTGCAGCAGTTGCACGCCGATGGCTTCCTCCAGCGCCTGAATCTGTTTGCTGACTTTTGATCGCGGCACATCCATTGCCCGTGCAGCGGCGGCAAAGCCGTTCTCGCCGACCGTGACGACGAACGCGCGCATGCATTCAATGCGATCCATGATTGTCCCTATTTTAGAATCAATGATTCTCGATTTTAGGTAATTGTCCCTTTCCTTGCTAGCCCCTAAAGTGACATCCAAGCCGACGACAAAGCCTCTGGAAGCCGCGTCGACTAACCCATTACTGATTTGAACTATCGACATCAAAAGGAACGCGCCATGTCTATTCGTGAACTGCTCAACCCAACCAACTCCGCTCTGATCCTGATTGACCACCAGCCGCAAATGGCTTTCGGCGTGCAGTCGATCGACCGTCAGACCCTGAAGAACAACACCGTCGGCCTGGCCAAGGCCGCCAAGATCTTCAACGTGCCGACGATCTACACCTCGGTGGAAACCGAAAGCTTCAGCGGTTTTATCTGGCCGGAGTTGCTGGCTGTTCACCCAGAGCAGAAGCCAATCGAGCGCACCTCGATGAACTCCTGGGAAGACAAGGCGCTGGTTGACGCGGTGAAAGCCACCGGCCGCAAGAAGCTGATCATTGCCGCACTCTGGACTGAAGTCTGCCTGACCTTCCCGGCGCTGGAAGCCCTGGCTGAAGGCTACGAGGTGTACATCGTGACCGACGCGTCTGGCGGCACCACCAAAGAAGCTCACGACATGTCGGTGCAACGGATGATTCAGGCAGGCGCGGTGCCGGTCACCTGGCAACAAGTGCTGCTGGAATACCAGCGTGACTGGGCACACAAAGACACTTACGAGGCGGTAATGGAACTGGTGCTGGAACACAGCGGCGCGTATGGCATGGGTGTGGATTACGCCTACACCATGGTGCACAAGGCGCCGCAGCGGCAGGTCAAGTAAGCAGTGATCATCTGAACGATGCGGTCCATGTGGGAGCGGGCTTGCCCGCTCCCACAAGTTTTTGTGGGGTTACATGATGTGTTTTTCAGGTTCGGGGATGTGGCTTGCACCAAGCATCGCCGGGAGCAATCCGGCCCGCAGATCCCCGCCACTCGGCTGCTGATAAAGGCTCAAGCCAAACTCCGGCAGCACCGCCAGCAGATAATCGAAAATATCCCCCTGAATCCGCTCGTAATCCGCCCACGCCGTGGTGCGGGTGAAGCAGTAGATTTCCAGCGGAATCCCCTGCGCCGTGGTCTGCATCTGCCGCACCATGCAGGTCATGTTCGGCTGGACCTCCGGATGGCTTTTCAAATACGCCAGCGCATAGGCGCGGAAGGTCCCGATGTTGGTCATCCGCCGACGGTTGGCCGACATTGCCGCGACGTTGCCCTGAGCTTCGTTCCAGGCCTTGAGTTCAGCCTGTTTGCGGCTGATGTAGTCGGTCAGCAGGTGCACCTGGGACAGTTTTTGCTCTTCGTCATCACGAATGAATCGCACGCCGCTGGCGTCGATGAACAGGCTGCGTTTGATCCGTCGTCCACCGGACTGCTGCATGCCGCGCCAGTTCTTGAACGACTCGGACATCAGGCGCCAGGTCGGAATCGAAACGATGGTCTTGTCGAAGTTCTGCACCTTGACCGTGTGCAGCGTGATGTCCACCACATCGCCATCGGCACCGACTTGCGGCATCTCGATCCAGTCGCCGACCCGCAGCATATCGTTGCTGGTCAACTGCACGCTGGCGACAAACGACAACAATGTGTCCTTGTAGACCAACAGAATCACCGCCGACATGGCGCCCAGACCCGACAGCAGCAACAGCGGCGAACGGTCGATCAACGTGGCGACGATGATGATCGCGCCAAATACGTACAACACCATTTTCGCCAGTTGCACGTAGCCTTTGATCGAGCGGGTGCGGGCGTGTTCGGTGCGGGCGTAGATGTCCAGCAACGCATTGAGCAGGGCGCTGATCGCCAGCACCAGGAACAGAATGGTGAAGGCCAGTGCGACGTTGCCGAGGAAAATCAGGCTGGTTTTGCCCAGCTCCGGCACCAGGTGCAAGCCGAACTGGATCACCAGCGACGGCGTCATCTGCGCCAGGCGATGAAACACCTTGTTCTGGCGAAAGTCGTTGACCCAGTGCAACGCCGGTTGGCGGCCGAGCATTTTGGTCGCGTGCAGGATCAGGTAACGCGCCACTCGTCCGAGGGTCAGCGCCACCACCAGCAACAGAAGCAGCCCGAGGCCGGAATGCAGGAGCGGATGCTGATCGAGAGCACCCCAGATGTCTTGGACGTTGAGCCAGAGCTGTTTGATATCCATGGGTAAAACCGTTTCTTCTATTGTCCGTGTCGGAGCGATTAGAGCATTTAAGACGCTTTGCATGACGTTTAAGGACAAAAGAGGCAACAAAAAAGCCACTGTTTACGGTCGATTGCATAAAGAAACTCGGCCTTCGCGCTCGAAACCGTTACCCTATGCAGCTGTTTTTTTGTATTTCTTCGAGGTAGCACCCGTGTTTTCCCAATTCGCCCTGCACGAACGCCTGCTCAAAGCCGTGGCCGAGCTTAAATTTGTCGAGCCAACGCCTGTGCAAGCAGCGGCTATTCCGCTGGCGCTCCAAGGGCGTGACCTGCGGGTGACAGCGCAAACCGGTAGCGGCAAAACCGCTGCTTTCGTTTTGCCGATCCTCAACCGTCTGATCGGCCCGGCGAAAATCCGCGTCAGCATCAAGACCCTGATCCTGCTGCCGACCCGCGAGCTGGCCCAGCAGACCATCAAGGAAGTCGAGCGCTTTGCGCAATTCACCTTCATCAAGTCCGGCCTGATCACCGGCGGTGAAGACTTCAAGGTCCAGGCCGCCATGCTGCGCAAGGTGCCGGACATCCTGATCGGTACGCCGGGCCGGATGATCGAGCAACTGAACGCCGGCAACCTCGACCTGAAAGAAGTCGAAGTGCTGGTGCTCGACGAAGCCGACCGCATGCTCGACATGGGCTTTGCCGAAGACGTGCAGCGTCTGGTGGACGAGTGCACCAATCGCCAGCAGACCATGCTGTTCTCCGCCACCACTGGCGGTTCGGGCCTGCGCGAGATGGTTGCCAAGGTTCTGAACAACCCGGAACACCTGCAGCTGAACAACGTCAGCGACCTGAATGCGACCACTCGTCAGCAGATCATCACCGCTGACCACAACCAGCACAAAGAGCAGATCGTGAACTGGCTGCTGGCCAACGAGACCTATCAGAAGGCCATCGTGTTCACCAACACCCGGGCCATGGCCGACCGTATCTACGGCCGCCTGGTGGCGCAGGAATACAAAGCGTTCGTCCTGCACGGTGACAAGGACCAGAAAGACCGCAAGCTGGCGATCGATCGCCTGAAGCAAGGCGGCGTGAAAATCCTCGTGGCCACCGACGTTGCCGCTCGCGGCCTGGACGTCGACGGCCTCGACCTGGTGATCAACTTCGACATGCCGCGCAGCGGCGACGAATACGTTCACCGCATCGGTCGCACCGGCCGTGCCGGCAATGATGGCCTGGCCATCTCGCTGATCTGCCACGGCGACTGGAACCTGATGTCGAGCATCGAGCGCTACCTCAAGCAGAGCTTCGAGCGCCGCACCATCAAGGAAGTCAAAGGCACCTACGGCGGACCGAAAAAGGTCAAGGCCTCGGGCAAAGCGGTTGGCGTGAAGAAGAAAAAGGTCGACGCCAAGGGCGAGAAGAAGAAAACCGGCGCCAAGGCACCGACCAAGCGCAAAATCGCCAACCGCCCGAAGACCGACGCCCTGTCGCTGGTCAGCAAGGACGGCATGGCCCCGCTCAAGCGCCGCAAGCCGGAAGCCCCGGCTGCTGAATAAAGCGCCGTAGCGATCCCATAAAAAAACCGGACCCAGGTCCGGTTTTTTTTTCGCCCGCAAATTGCACGCACCCCCTGTAGGAGCCGGCTTGCCGGCGATGCGATCTAACCGATACACCGCGGTGCAGCCATCGCCAGCAAGCTGGCTCCTACAGAACGATTACCGGATGACGGAAATCGACCCCAACGCCAGCGCCGCCAACAACATCACCCCCACCGTGCCGATCGTCCATTTCAACGTCATGCGCTGGTTATCGCCGTAGTCCAGATCCAGCAACCCACACAGCAGATACGTGGACGCCACCAGCGGACTGAGTAAATGCACCGGTTGGCCGATCAACCCGGCGATTGCCATCTCCTTGCCGCTGATGCCGTAGTGGCTGGCGGTTTCGGCGAGGATCGGCAGCACGCCAAAGTAGAACGCATCGTTGGTCAGCACGTAGGTGAACGGCATGCTGATGAACGCGGTGATGATCGACATCGAACTGCCAGCCCATTGCGGGATGACATGGATCAGGCTTTCGGAAATGGCCTTGGTCATGCCGGTGCCGCCCATGATGCCGACGAAAATCCCAGCCGCGAAGATCAGCAAGGTCACCGCCATGACGTTATCGGCGTGGCGCGCGATCACCGCTTTCTGCTCTTTGAGGTTGGGGAAATTCACCACCAGGCCGATACCGAACGCGAGCATGAACAACACCGCAGGTGGCATCACCGCGAGCATCATCATCGCGATCAGGGCGATGGTCAGCGCGGCATTGAACAGAAAGCGCCAGTCGTTCAAGCGAAATTCGGTGAAGTGCTCCAGCCCTTCATTGGCGTCGAGTTGCACCACGCCCAAGCGGCGTCGTTCCAGCCGTCCGAGGTACAGCGCCACAAAAATCACCCACACAAGTCCAATGGCCATCAATGGCAGCATCGCCACGAACAGCTCGGTAATGTCGACTTTCATGGCGCTGGCCGCCCGGGAAAACGGCCCGGCCCACGGCAGAATGTTCATCACGCCAATGGCCAGCAACAGCACCGTGGCCATGACTTGCAGGCGCACGCCGGTGCGGCGATACAACGGTAGCAGCGCCGCGCAGGTGATGATGTAAGTGGTGGCGCCATCGCCGTCGAGGCCGACGCAAATCCCGAGAATCGCCGTGCCCAGCACGATTTTCTGCGGATCGCCTTTCACCGCTTTGAGGATCAGTTTGACCAGCGGGTTGAACAATCCGGCGTCGGTCATCATGCAGAAATACAGGATCGCAAAGGTCAGCATCACCCCGGTCGGGGCCAGCATTTTCAGGCCATCGAACATCATCGGCCCCAGCGTCGTGGTGTAGCCGGCCAGGCAGGCAAAGGCGACCGGGACCAGCAACAGCGCAACCAGCGGCGACAGGCGTTTGCTCATGACCAGGTACATGAAGCACGTGATCATCGAATAGCTGAGTAGGGTCAGCATGATTTCCCTCGTTTTTTATAGGTTTTGTCCGGGTATGACGGCGGGCGAAAGCAACGCTTTGTCATTGATGGTGTTCTGCTGAACAGAACATCATTCCTTTTGGTGGAACAACTTTCCGGCCAAATTTTTACGCTGTCAAGTTTTTGTCCATTCGTTGACAAGCCACCGAAACCCGGCAGATACTAAAAATAGAACAATATTCTGTCAGATAGAACGCTGATCGAGGTGCCCTGAAACAAGGGCTTTCGTGGCGTCTCAGGAGGGCTGGTGATGGGTCATTCGAACGAAATCGATATTCTGGTCAGCGAAGTCGGGCCCCGTGACGGGTTGCAAAGCGTCGCGGCGACCATGCCGACCGAACTGAAACTGAAATGGATCGCCGCGTTGGCGAGCGCCGGGTTACGAGAGATCGAAGTGGGCTCCTTTGTGTCGCCCAAACTGCTGCCGCAGATGGCCGATACCGCTGCAGTGGTGGCTTTTGCGCGGACCTTGCCCAACCTGTTCGTGACCGCGCTGGTGCCCAACCTCAAGGGCGCCGAAGCGGCCTTCAAGGCCGGCGTGCAGAAAATCACGATGCCGATTTCGGTGAGCAAACCCCATTCCCTGGCCAACATCCGCAAAACCCACGCCGAGGTTTATCAGGAGGTGCGCAACGTCGTTGCCTTGCGCAACGAGCAGTACCCGCACGTCGAAATCGAGGCCGGTTTGTCGACGGTGTTTGGCTGCACGATCCAGGGCGAAGTACCGGACGACGACACCGTGCGCATGGCCCTGATCATGGCCGAGCTGGGCGTCAACGAAGTGGGGCTGGCCGACACCGTCGGTTACGCCAACCCGACACAAGTACGGCGCTTGTTCACCCGGCTGCGTCAGGAATTGCCGGGCATTGCCGGCAGTGCCCATTTTCACAATACCCGCGGCCAGGGCCTGGCCAATGTGCTCGCGGCGCTGGATGTCGGCGTGACCACCATCGACGCGTCTCAGGGCGGCATCGGCGGGTGCCCTTATGCGCCCGGCGCGTCCGGAAACATCGTCACCGAGGACCTGGTGTACCTGCTCGAATCCATGGGCCTGCGCACTGGCATCGACATCGATCGGCTGGTGCAGGCCCGCGAATGGTTGCGCCAGGGCCTGCCGGGAGAAGCGCTGTACGGCTTCATCCCGGACGCCGGAGTCGGCAAGAATTTTCACTATGCACAGAAGGCGCTATGAACATGAGCCCCAGCCAACAACAAAAGCCTCTGCCGCTGGCCGGCATTCGGGTCATCGAGTTTGTCCACATGGTCATGGGGCCGACCTGCGGCCTGGTGCTGGCTGACCTCGGGGCCGAGGTGATCAAGGTCGAACCTGTTCCTGCGGGCGACAACACCCGGCGCTTGATGGGCTCCGGCGCGGGGTACTGGACCACCTACAACCGCAACAAGAAAAGCTTCGCCGTCGACCTGAAATCCGCCGAAGGCATTGCTGCAGTCAAAAAGCTGATTGCCACCGCCGATGTGGTCACCGAGAACTTTCGCCCCGGCACCATGGAAAAACTCGGCCTGGGTTACGCCGACGTGAAAGCCATCAAGCCGGACATTATTTACAGCTCCATGAAAGGTTTCCTGCCCGGCCCCTACGAACATCGTACGGCGCTGGACGAAGTGGTGCAGATGATGACGGGGTTGGCCTACATGACCGGCCCGGTCGGCCAGCCTTTGCGCGCCGGGGCGTCGGTCAACGATATCATGGGCGGGATGTTCAGCGCGATTTCGATTCTGGCGGCGCTGTTGCAGCGTAACCAAGGCGCTCAGGGGCAGTTCGTGCAGACCGGCCTGTTCGAGAATTCGGCGTTCCTGGTGGCCCAGCACATGATGCAAAACGTGGTCACTGGTACACCGGCGGCACCGATGCCGAGTCGGGTTTCGGCGTGGGCGATTTATGACGTGTTCAGTTGCGCCGGTGAAGAGCAGGTCTTCCTCGGCGTGGTCAGCGACAGTCAGTGGAAAAGCTTTTGTGAGGTGTTCGGCTTCGATGCCTTCGGCAGTGATCCGCAGTTGGCCGGCAACAACCAGCGAGTCGCCGCGCGCAAGGTGATCCTGCCGCAAGTCCGCGAATGCCTGGCGGGCATGAGCAAGGAACAGGTGATGGCGCTGTGTGAAAAGGCCGGTCTGCCGTTTTCTCCGATCCAGCGACCTCAGGACCTGTTCGACGACAAACACCTGAACGAGTCGGGTGGCATGGCTGAGGTGACGTTGCCTGACGGTCAATCGGTCAAGGTGCCGATGCTGCCGTTTGAAATGGACGGCCAGCGCTTTGGTACGCGCTTGAATGTGCCTGAGTTGGGCAGCCATAGCGATGAGTTGCTGGCCGAGTTGGGCTATTCGGATAGCGATATCAGCGCACTGCATCGCGCAGGCGTGATCAAGTCCGAGGGGTGAAGGGTGGTCGCCCGTTCGCTCAACGGTTAAGGTAGCCGCTGCGCAGCCCGGTGCTGGCGCCGTCCTGAAGTTTTGTCACGAGCGAACATGAGCAAACAAACCCCATCGGAAGACGAACCTTCCGCGCCCACTGCCGAAGGCGGCGTGGCGGCCGTGGATCGCGCCTTTGCGATCCTTGCGGCGTTCGACGTCGGAAGCAACAGCCTGCCACTGGCGGAAATCGCCCGGCGCACCGGCCTGTATAAAAGCACCATCCTGCGTTTGATGAGTTCGCTGGAACGCGCCGGTTTCATCCGCCGCCTCGGCGATGGGCAATACGCCGTCGGCCCCGAACCGTTGCGGTTGGCGCAGGTCTACCAGACCTCGTTCCGCCTGCGGGACGTGATCTACCCGCTGCTGGAATCCTTGTCCGACACGAGCGGCGAAACCTCCTCTTTTTACGTACGGGAAAACGACAGCCGCGTGGTGTTGTTTCGCGTCGAGCCGAAGCGCGCAGTCAGGGTTTCCCTGCATGAAGGTGCACGATTCCCACTGAATGCCGGGGCGTCGGGCAAAGTCCTGCGAGCCTTTGGCGCGCTGTCCGAGCCGACCCTCGGTGCGATTCGCGAGCAATTCTGGGCAAGTTCCTTTGGGGAACGGGATCCGGAGACGGCTTCGGTGTCGGTGCCTGTATTCAATGCCGCGTATGAATTGACCGGTGCGTTGACCTTGTCCGGCCCGGCGGAGCGATTCAGCCAGGAGAAAGTTGCCAGGGCGTGCGGGTTGTTGCTCGACGCAGCGGCCAGGGCGACCGTCGCGTTAGGCGGGGACAATCGCGAATTGCTCAAGGCGGCCGAGCGCATCACTTAAATAATGCACAATCTATTGTAGGAGCCGGCTTGCTGGCGATTCTTCCTGGCACACCGCGTTGAGGCGATCGCCAGCAAGCCGGCTCCTACAGGTTAGTTTTCGGCTTTTTTATCCGCCGTTTCCAACTCCTTCATTCGCTGATCGATCAACTGGCACTTGTCCGGCAGATCCGCGCTGGCCGTGCCCAAATCCATTTTCTGCAATTCATCGTTGATCTCCTTGGCCTTCTTCGGATTCTGCTCGGTGAGCTTGGCCACTTCCTTGGCCAGTTGTTCGCGTTTGGCGGTGGCTTCCTCGGGTGTGCAAGCCCAAGCGGGGAGGGCGCAAGCGAGGGTGGCGGCGAGGGTGAGTTTCAGCAAGGTTTTCATGGAATGGGCCTCGGTTCCGTTTTGGGCGGTTAATCGGTTGAGGCTGCTTGGTACCTTAAAGTTCCGCTTGCTGCACACGGTGGAAACAGCGCCTGGGAATCGTCCTGTTGCCCTTGGTTTTTCTTCCGGCATGCGTTCAGAGGTTTCCTGCCGTTTCCCGGATTGGTCTGCTTCAGGCGATAGCGCTCATCGGTTAGCGTTTCCTGGCAGGATGAAAAATTGACGTCAGGATAGTGGCCATCTAACATCGCGCCACTATTTTGCTATTACGCCCTAATTCGAGGGATCGAACATGTCTCTGCCCGCCCTCGTGGCGAGGTTGTGCCTGGCTTTGCTGTGCCTTTCTCCACTGAATCTCGCTCATGCCGCGCCCACTCCCGGTGAAACCGACCTCATCCGTGAACGCCAGGATCGTCTGCTCGAAGAGCAGCGTCGGCGCCTCGAAGAGCTTAAAGAGTTGCCCGGCAAGGAAGCGAAACCGGTCCAGCCCTCGGCACCTGCCGACAGCCGTTGCTTCCCTATCCAGGACATCGCACTCAAAGGCGCCGACAGCCTTTCTGCCGGTGAACGCGAACGCTTGCTCAAGCCCTACATCGGCCAATGCCTGGGCGTCTCTCAGCTCAACGAATTGCTCAAGGTCATCACCACTCTCTACATCGAAAAAGGCCTGGTGACCAGCCGCGCTTACTTGCCGCAGCAGGATTTGTCCGGTGGGCATTTAAAAGTATTGGTCGTTGAAGGGCGGCTTGAAGGTCTGAAAGGTGCGCAGGGCAGCCAACTCTCGGACCGCGAACTGGCCATGGCTTTTCCGGGCCAGAGTGGCGGATTGCTCAATCTGCGTGAAATTGAACAGATGGTTGATCAGCTCAACCGCTTGCCGTCGAATCAGGCGCAGATGGAATTGACCCCGGGCCAGAACGTCGGCAGCAGCGAAATCCTGGTCAAGAACACACCGCAAAAGCCTTGGCGCGTCGGGTTGTCGCGTAGCAACGACGGTCAGCGTAGCACCGGCGAGCAGCAGTGGCGCACGACGCTGGACTGGGACAGTCCGCTGGGGCTGGCCGATCAGTTGATGCTGCGCGGCGGTGGCGATGTGATGACCGATCACCAGCACACATCCAACAACGCAACGCTGTATTACAGCCTGCCGTGGGGCTGGTGGGACTTCAGTTACACCTACACCCAGAACGAGTACCGCACGCAGCTTGTCGCCAACGATTACCCCTTCAAGCTGACCGGCGACACCGAAAACCATCAGCTGCGGGCCGAGCGGGTGATCCACCGCGATGCCCTGAGCAGGACCTCGCTCAGCCTTGGCGTCTCTTATCTGCGCAGCAACAACTTCATCGAAGACAGCAAGCTCAAGTTCAACAGTAACCGCCTCAGCGAAATGCAGTACGGCGTCAACCACGGGCGACGAATTGGCAGCGCGTACGTCAACTTCGACCTGGGCATGCAGGACGGCATCGGTGCATTCGACGCCCAAGGCAATGACCATCCCGCCCCCGGCGAGCCGGATGCGCGTTACCGCAAATACATGGCCGTCGCGTCCTACCTGCAACCGTTCAAGGTGTGGGGCGAGTCGTTCAGTTTCACCAGCCTGATGACCGGCCAGCGCAGTGAAGACGTGTTGTTCAGTCCGCAACGCACCAGCCTCGGCGGGCAATCGTCGATTCGTGGCTACAAGGACCAATCCTTGTCGGGCGACAGTGGCGGTTACTGGCGCAACGATCTGCGCTGGACCCGTCCAGTGAGCGCCGAATGGCTGCGCCCGGTGTTCGCTGAATACGGCACTAGCCTCGGTTACGACCAGGGCGTGATCCGCGGCAATCGTTTCAATGACGATCAGCACGGGCGCATGTCCAGCAACTCGGTGGAGCTGTTTGCACGCGGTCAGCATGTCGCCGCCAGCGTGACCTTCGCCCACTCCCTGGAACGCCCGGACACCCTGACCGAGCGTGAAGCGCCGATCTATTTCCGCGTGGATTTCTTCCTTTAATTTCGCTGCATCGAGACCTTCCACATGGACGTTCGCCAGTACGCTTTCCTCGCTCGCCAGTCTTCTGCCGTGGTGAAACCCCGCGAGCACTTCTGGGGCATGCCCAAGCGCGGATTGGCGTTCCTGCTGGCCAACGTCATGTTCTGGCAACCGATGTGGGCACAGGCCGACGGCATTGTGGTCGCTACACCGGGTACTACGCTGGACAATGCCGGCAACGGCGTGCAACTCGTCAACATCGCCACACCGAATGGCAGCGGCCTGTCGCATAACCAGTTTTACGATTACAACGTCAGCGCCCAGGGGCTGATCCTCAACAACGGCTCGGCGCAGACTTCGCTCTCGCAACTGGGCGGCATCATCATCGGTAACCCGAACCTGAAAAACAGCGGTTCGGCGCAGACGATCCTCAACGAAGTCATCGGCGGCAGCCCCAGCCAGTTGCGCGGTTACACCGAAGTGGCGGGGCAGTCGGCACACGTCATTGTCGCCAACCCCTATGGCATCACCTGCAACGGCTGCGGTTTCATCAACACCCCGCGCGTGACCTTGACCACCGGCAAACCGGTGCTTGATGGCGCGGGTCGCGTCGATCACTTCCAGGTCGATCAAGGCAGCATTGCCATCGAAGGTGCCGGGCTCAACGCGAGCAACATCGATCAGTTCGACCTCATCACCCGCTCGGCGACGATCAACGCCAACCTCTACGCAAAAAAACTCAACGTCATTACCGGGCGCAACAACGTTGACGCCACCAGCCTGTCGGCCAAGGCCCTGGCGCCGGATGGTTCCACAGCGCCAATGCTGGCAATCGACAGCAGCGCGCTCGGCGGCATGTACGCCGGTGCGATCAAACTGGTGGGCACCGAGCGGGGCGTGGGCGTCAAGCTCGGCGGGGAGATGGCGACCAGTGCCGGTGATCTCAACCTCGACGTCAATGGCAAGCTGACACTGGCGACCACCGGCGCCAGCGGCGCGCTCACGGTCAAGGCGCAAAGTGTGCAAGCGGATGGCCCGCTGTACGCCGGCGGCAACCTGAACGTCACGGCCAGTGAAGACCTGTTCAATCAGAAGAGCATCGCTGCAGGCGGCAACGTGATGCTGGCCAGTAACGGCCAACTGACCAACCTCGGCATCATCGAAGCCGGGATCAATGCCGACAACACCCACAACCTGACGGGCGACGTGCAGATCGACGCCAAAAACCTGCGCAACGCGGGCCAGGTCATTGCTGCGCGCAAGCTCACCGCCAACGTCGAAAAAGACTTCGATAATCGCAAGGGGCTGATGAGCGCGAACGCGGCGCTCGCAAAAGTGACGGTCGGCGGACGGCTCGACAACACCGAAGGCACCCTTCAGGCAAAGACTGATCTGGTGGTCAGCGGCGCAACGGTCATCAACCAGAACGGTGCGATGCTCGGCAAGGCGGTCACCGTTACCGCCACCCACCTCGACAACAGCCAGCAGGGCCGCGTCGTGGCGGACAGCGGCGCGCTGACCGTGACGGTGGATCAAGCCGTCAACAACCAGCAGGGACGGCTGCAAGCCACCGATGGTGATGTTGCACTCAAGGCCGGCAGCGTCGACAACCGCGCAGGTGTCGTAGTCGGGAAAAAAGTGGCAGTGACCACCACGTCAGGCAATCTGGACAACCGCGCCGGGCAAGTGCTTGGCAACCGTCTGGAGGTCGACGCCAAAACCGCCGTTGATAACCGTGACAGCGGCCAACTGCTCGCGGGCAGCGACGGCTTGAAACTGAAAGCCAAAGGGCTACAGAACCAACAAGGCAACATCACCGCCGGTGGCAGCCACGCTGAACTCGATTTGGGTCAGGGCCGTCTGGACAACCAGTCGGGCACCCTCAGCGCGAGCAGCGTCAGCCTGACCGCGGGTGACGTCGATAACAGTGGCGGCAGCCTTGTCAGCCTGGCAGGCAACCTGCAATTGACGGTGGATCGTCTGATCAACCAGGGTGGCTTGATCGAAGCCAGCCAGAAAGTGCAGCTCGATGGGCAGAGCCTGGACAACAGTGCCGGGGGGCGACTGCTTGCGCACTTCGGTGATTTGAGTCGAATCGCCCTGCAAAACGAACTGGATAACCGTGGCGGACACATCGCCATCGGCAGCGACAACTTCGTCCTGCAGGCCGGCACCTTGCGCAACGGCGCCGGGCAGATCGAACACGCGGCCACCGGTCAGTTCAGCGTGAACTCCGCCCGCCTGTTCAGCGCCCAGGGCCGCTTGGTCGGTCTCGGCAGTGGCGACTGGAACATCACGAACGTCGACGGTATCGGCCTTTGGCATGTCAACGGTGCGCTGGATATCAGCGGCCTGCAAAGCATCGCCCTGCAAGCCGGTGACCGCATTGCCAGCGCCAGCAGCCTGAGCCTGGATGCGGTCAGCCTGAGCAATGCCGGCGAGTTGCTCAGCGACGGCGACCTCACCCTCAAGCTGTCCGGCAACCTGACGAACCAAGGGCTGATTTCGACCCAGCAGGCGTTGAAAATCAAAGCGGCCAACGTGACCCAGAACGGCGGCCGAATCGCCAGTGCCGGTAACGGCGAACTGGCCCTGAGCGGCACGCTCGACAACCTCGGCCGGTTGACCTCCAGCGCCAATCT
Organism: Pseudomonas sp. PDM03; assembly: GCF_014852385.1. Classification (NCBI taxonomy): domain Bacteria; kingdom Pseudomonadati; phylum Pseudomonadota; class Gammaproteobacteria; order Pseudomonadales; family Pseudomonadaceae; genus Pseudomonas; species Pseudomonas sp. PDM03. The sequence goes on from NZ_JACVBM010000018.1 coordinate 144,565, forward strand.
GAGCGTCGTCGCCGACCGCATCGACAACGGCGGCACCCTTGGCGCCCAACAGCTACTCACCCTCAGCGCTAACCGAGACATCAACAACCGGGCGGACAGCCTGATCTTCAGCGGCGCCGACATGACCTTGCGCGCCGACAGCCTGCTCAACCGCTACGCCGATTTCTACAGCAAAGGAAAACTCAGCTTCGCGGCCCGTGATGGCGGCAAGGCCAGCCTGTTGATCAACCGCTCCGGCAGCATCGAAAGCGGCAGTGACATCGACATCAAGGTGCGCGAGCTGATCAACGAAAAGGCCGAATTCGAAGCCACCCAAAGCATCGCCAGCCGCCGCATCGTGATCAACTGCACCGATTGCAGCGGCGGTACTCACTCCGGCTATTACATCGTCCGCACCCTTTACGAAGGCAGCATTCTCAAGGACTCCCCGGCGTCGCGACTGCTGGCTAACCAGGACCTGCTGCTAGACGCGGTCACCGTCACCAACGGCCAGAGCCTGCTGGCCGCCAACCGCCACACGACCATCACGGCCAGCAACTTTTATAACCGTGGCTTCACCCTCGACAATCGCGAAGAGAACATCAACTACTTCCTCGACGGCGTCAGCAAGAGTGCTTACCGGGTCACCGAGGCCGCGACCAACGCCTGGAACGACAGCTACGCCGGGCAGCCACTCGCCAGTCAGGCGCCGATTCCGATCGAGGTGACGAAATACCCGATCGAGAACATCACCAACACCATCATGCCCGGCAACAACACGACCCATGTCGGCACCGTGCAGGCCGGTGGGGCGCTGAAACTGAACGTCAGCGGTGAGCTGGTCAACGGCAGCCTCACCAACCAGGGGAACGCCCAACTCATCGGCGCCACCCTCGACAGCCAGGCCTTTGGCGCCGGTGGCCAGCAAATAATTCTCGCCAGCCCGGTGGGCAGCCCGGGCCCGTTGAAGGACGTCAAACGCATTGAAACCGTCGCTGTCGACGGCAGCGTAAAAGTCAGCTTTGTCCCGGTCGATTTTACCGGCGCAGCCTTCGTCGGCATCGACCCGACCTCGCTCCCGAGTTTCCGCCTGCCTCAAGGCAGTTACGGCCTGTTCACCCAGAGCCGCAACCCGGCCAACAAATACCTGATCGAAACCAACCCCTCGTTCGTCGACCTCTCGAAGTTCATGAGCTCGGACTACTTGATCGGCAAGCTGGGCTACGACCCCGACCAGGCCGCGCGCCGACTGGGCGACGGCCGCTACGAAACCCGACTGATTGCCGACGCCGTGCGCGCCCAGACCGGCCAGCGCTTCCTCGCCGATGGCCTGAGCAGCGACTACGAGCAATTCCAGTACCTGATGGACAACGCCATCAGCAGCAAAAACGCCCTGAACCTGAGCGTCGGCGTCATGCTGACCTCGCAGCAGGTGGCCGCCCTGACCCACGACATCGTCTGGATGGAAGAACGGGTCATCAACGGCGAAACCGTGCTGGTGCCGGTGCTGTACCTGGCCAAAGTCGACTCGCGAAATCTGCGCGGCGGCAGCCTGATTCAAGGGCGCAACGTAGAGATAATCACCGGCGGCGATCTGAAAAACGTCGGGACATTGCGCGCCAGTGAAGACCTCAGCGCCTTGAGCGGCGGCAGCATCTTGCAGGGCGGCCTGGCACAGGCCAACGCCAACCTGACCCTGCTGGCGCAAGACAGCATCCGCAACGCCATGGCCGGGGAAATCCGCGCCGACAAGGTCAACCTCACCAGCCTCAAAGGCGACATCGTCAACGACCGTACCGCCACGACATTCAACATCGGCGCCGGCAGCGCCACGCAACTCGATGCCGGCAGCAGCATCAGCGCCGGTTCAAAACTGACCATCAACGCCGCGAACAACCTGACCAGCAAAGGCCAGATCAGCAGCGGCGGCGATGCCACGTTGACCGCCGGCAACGACATCAACCTGCTCGCAGTGGAAGACCGCACCGTCACCCGCGACGCCCTGCGTCGCGGCCTGCGCACCGAAGAAACCCTCACCCAGTTGGGCTCCAGCGTAACCGCCGCGGGCAACCTGACCCTGCACGCCGGCCGCGACCTCAACGCCGTCGCCAGCAAGGCCAGTGCCGGAAAGGACTTGAACGCCAGCGCCGACGGCGACATCAACCTGATCTCGGCCGAGGACGAACACAACCTTGAGAGCCGCTACAAGAAGGGCAACAAAAAGGTTCATGAGATCGATGACCAGACTCGTCAGGTGGCCAGCGAGTTTAGTGCGGGGGGGAATCTGTCGGTCAAAGCCGCAGGGGATGTAACGCTGTTGGCCAGTAACTTGAGTGCCGGGAATGAGGCCTATCTGGCCGCCGGGAAGGATTTGCTGATTAGGGCAGCACAGGACGAAGACTACCGCTTCTTCAACCAGACCAAGAAAACCTCGTCGAGCAAAAAGAGCCTGCTTGAAGAGATTTTCAGCACGACCAGCGTCGGGAGTTCGGTGACGGCTCAGGGCAAAACCGTGTTACTCGCCGGCAACAACCTGCTGGTCGAAGGCAGCAATGTCATCTCCGAGAAAAGTGGCGTCAGCCTGGTTGCCGGCAATGATGTGAAGATTGTGGCTGCCACTGATTCAACCAGCATGCGTCATGAAAGCAGCTCAAGCAAAAGCAGTTGGGGCGGTTTTAAGTCGAGCAAGGTCAAGGATCAGGTTTCCGAGACGCAAACCAATGCTGTCGGCAGCATGATCTCGGGTAATACCGTGGATGTTGCCGCCAAGCGCGACGCCATAATTACCGGCTCATCCCTGGTCAGTACCCAGGATCTGACCGTACACGCCGGGCGCGACCTGACAATCAATGCAGCAGAAAACACCTTTACCCGTGATGAACGCCATAAGGAAAAGAATCGCGATCTGACCGGTGTACTGACGGGCAATAAGCTCGGCGTCGATGACATTACCGGCAACCAGCACCTGTCGGTCAGCAGTCAGAATCACACCGGTAAGTCTGCGCAAACCACGCTGACGGGGAGCACCATCGGCTCCAGCGAGGGCAATGTCAGCCTCACCAGTGGTCGCGAATTGAGCGTGATTGCCAGCGACCTCATCAGCACCAAGAACATGAGCCTGATCGGGTCCAAGGTGACCATCGCTGCCGGCATGGAAAGCGCGAGTCAGAGCAGTACCGACAAGTCGAGCAGTTTGGCGGTAGGCCGGGTCATAGGCGGCATGGTCCTCGATACGGTCAATACGATTCGCAGTTCAGTAAAAGCGGCCAACAGCGCAGACGATCCGCGACTCAAAGCGGTGAAGCTGGCTCAGGCGGTAATGGCGCTCAACGATCTGGGAAGCATGGCCGGTGATACCGAAAATGCGGGTTCGGACTATGCAAACAAACAGGGGAGTGCCAGTAACGGATCTCTGATCAAGATCGGTACCGAACTGGCAAACACCCACAGCAAAAGCACCAGCGAGTACGCCAGTCGGACTGCCAAGCAAAGCACGATCAATGCTGGCAAAAGCTTGTTGATCATCGCCGATGGCGGCGTGCCGGGAACGGCAGGTGATATTCATGTTATAGGCAGCAGCTTGAAGGCCGCCGATACCGTATTGCTGGCGAAAGACAACATCATTCTGGAGAGCGCACAGAACACCGCCGACTGGGCTAACAACAACAGCAACAACAAAACCGCCATCGGTGCCAGCTTCAACCTGGGTGAGCAGAATGGATTTACCCTCGACCTGGGCGCTTCCATCGCCAAGAGCATGGGCACCGGCAGCTCGGTCACCCAAGTCAACACCACGCTGGAGACCGGCACTCTTTCACTGCACAGCGGGCAGGACACCACCCTGGCTGGCGCGCAAGTCCGTGCCGACAGCATAAAAGCGTTAGTTGACGGCAACCTCAACATTACCTCGCGCCAGGACACCGAGAGCCAGAAAAACAAACAAGGCAGTGCCGGTTTCGGCGCCAGTATTTGTATTCCACCCTTCTGTTATGGCTCAACGGTAGCGGCGTCTGTAAACCTCGCTGCGAGCAACATGAACAGCGACTACAAGGCTGTGACAGACCAGAGCGGTTTGTTCGCCGGCAAGGGCGGTTACGACATCACCGTCGGTAAAAACACCGCCCTCCAAGGTGCGGTGATTGCCAGTGAGGCCTCGGCAGACAAGAACCTGCTCAGTACCGATCGCTTGATCGTCAGCGACATCAAAAACACCAGCGAGATAAGCGCCCAATCGGCAGGCCTTACGGTGTCCTATGGCAGCTATGCCGGTTCGAGCCTGGGCGGTAGTGTTCCGCTGTCACTGAAAGATTCGGAGCACAGCAGCACCCGCAGCGCGGTCAGCGAAGGCACCATCATCGTGCGCAACGCTGAAGGTGCGAATGATCTGGTTGGATTGAATCGCGATACCGCAAACGCCAATCAGGCGCTGGACAAGCCTGATGAAAAAGCCATGCAGGAGCGCATAGAACTTGTCCAGAGCACGGTTAAGCTCGCGCAAAACATCATCGACAAAATGGCCAACGCCCAGCAGCAAGCGGCGTTGGACAAAGCCAATTCGGCGCCGACCGAAAAGGAGCGCGATGCCGCGCGTGATGATTACGATAGCTGGGGTGTGGGAGGCGATAAACGCTTTATGGCGGACATCGCTGCGGGCTTGATTGCGGCAGGCATGGGGAGTGTGGGGGGGGCGACGGCGGTAGGTTTGGTCGCTAATACCACGGCGGCAGATACCTACAAAAAGATAGGCGACTATGCCGATCAACAATTAGCGGATGCGATACACAGAGAAGACAAAAACCTACAAGCGGCATGGGTCGAAGGTGGCTCAGCACGTGTCTTGTTGCACAGCTTGGCGGGCGCAGTACAAGGCTTGTCCAGTGGCACGGTCGCGAATGGAGCCCTGAGCGCGGGCGCGTCGGCGGCAATTATGCCTGCGTTGGACAAGGTGCTGAAAAGTTACGACATTGGACTGGCAAGCCGAGATGCGTTTGGCACTTTGATCGCCGCAGGATTGGGGGCGGCAGCCGGAGGTGGTGGTTCGATTGCGCAGATGAGCGGTGCTGCAATTGCTTCCAATGTTGAGCGGTACAACCGTCAGATACACCCTATAGAAATTCAGTGGATTAAGGCGCAAGCGGAAGCATTGGCCAAGGACGCTGGTATCACAGAAGCCGAGGCTGAGAAACGATTGGCCAGAGCGTTGGTGTACTACACCGATGCCGGCTGGCGTAAGGTCATTGACTCCAAATCGTCGGTACCCGATGACATCACCCTCAAGCATTTAGGCGCTGCATTAGCGCCGTTGGCGGATAGTTATGATGTCATTGCAACGGTCAACGGTTTTCCCGTGCCCGGAGACAAAAAGAGCTACACGCCAGAAGAAACCGTTCGTCTGCTTCAAAATTACGCCGTTACTCATCCAGAGGCGTATGCGAATAACCGTCTTAACGGCGAGTATCTGAATCCAAACTTCAATTTCTTTCCGACAACTGAGGACTATCGTAACCAGGATTTTTATAACAAAAATCTGAATTTCCGTGACGGTATCGGCGGTTTCCTTGCCGGTTCAATCACAGGGTTGCCGAAAGGGTATTGGGATGCCGCTGCGGGAGCTGCCTCCAATTTCTGGGCGCTGGGCGGTAGCCTTTTTAACCAGCCCGCGGACACGATGAGTCAGGTCGCCAACGGTCTATTGTTCTCGATGGCAAGCCCCGATAGGCTGTTCAACAGCTACCGTGATAACAAGAATGACGTAGAAATACTGTCCTATCTGTATCAGTTGCAGGGCGACACTTCTGCTAGCGCGGCGGTTCGAGCTAAATATGATGCGGAAATGGCAATTAATTTTTTACCAGCAGGGCGGATTGGGAAGCTGGGGAGTGCGTCAACTGAATGGGGTTTTATTGGTCCATTGCCAAAATCTCCCTCGGAAATAGCTTCTAGTTGGCAAGGGAGTGCTCCTTACTTTGGAGTGGATAAGTATATAGATACTACAATTCGTGAAGGGACGTTAGTTGTTGGGGCCGCTCCGGGACAGTCTCCGTATTATACAACGATTAAAGGGTTTGAAAGCACTGGTGGTACCGCGGTTGGGTATTATGAAGGGCTGCAAATTATGCCAAATATAGCTAATATTAATTACCCTAAATATCGAAGTGGTGTGACTATTTATAAGGTTAGTAGCGATGTGAAAGCGGGAGTTGGAAGCGCTCTGGCAAATCCGAAGTTCGGAGTTGGTGGGGTTGAACAAATGTTTATTCCAAATTTTGAGAATGTCTTGGTGCCCATATATTCAATTCCATTTAAGAGGTAGCTCTATGACAGAATTACAAGATCTCAAAAATGGATGTATTTGTCTCGACAAATGCATCTCGATTAAGCAGGGTTTGTCGGTGCTTGCCCTCATTGGTCAAGGGCTGAGGTTTAATGATGAGGTTGACTTTGGTAATGGTTGGGTTCTCCGGTCCAGTTGGAATCATTTTGTTTTTGGGTGTGAAGTTAATGTGACTTTTAACTTTTTGAACGATTATCTGAAAATTTTCGGTTTCGCATTGGCTAATGAAGGTGGGTTTGACCTCGAAGACCTCAAGAAAAAACACGACGATTTATTAAGGAACCTGCTTGGTGAACCGCAGAAAAAGAATGAGGTCATGGTGTCTTATGAATTTTTATGGGGGGGGATTACATCTCAAAAAGATCCAAGAGGAGGGTCATGCAGCATAGAGGTTAATTGGCTGTAGGATACTTGGGAGGGACGTATTGCCGCGAAATATGGCTTTGTCAGTATTCAGGCACCTGAAAAAGGTAGAGATAACGGGGGGCAGACCACATTTTTGAGAGGTGAAGGGGGCAGGCGACATGTCCTGAGGCATATTTTGATTATGCTGAAATGATAGGGGATGAAATTACGCTCAGTCCCAAGGCGCAGGAATAGTTACTTTAAAAGGTCGCTATGCATCTCCGGAAGGGTCTTTGCTAGGAACTGGCCGCGTTAATAATATAAATCAAAGTTTTTTCTTTTAGATTTTTAGCAGCTAGGGATGGGTTGAAGGAGTTTTTAAAGGGGGGTAATAAAGATTCGATGATCTCTTTTAAAAAGGATGAAAAGTATAGAGGGTTTAGGTAGGGGGGGAGTTTATGAGGCTGCTAAAGAGGGGCAAGTCCTATTTTAGACTAACCTGCAATGTGGACGGTTAGATGTATGTGTAGAAGGTTTCTCCTTTGTGGAGAATGACGTTGAGTGCAAAATATTGTTTGCTGACATTTCTAGTATTCATAGTCAGTTGGATGTGGAGCTTTTTTCGAATGCAAGTCGTTCAGGAGACTTGGATTTTTACGTTTAGTTAGATGTACAGTATGGGTTGTTTCACCTGTCGCTATCTATACCATTCTTGACGTATTCTAATGTTATGAATATTTTTGGTTGGACTTAGGGAGGGCTGGATGAAACAAGTCTCTTCTAGTGGTTAGTTGCGTTGGCTGAGTGGTATATGAGGGGCTGCGCCGTAGGTGGATCATTCAAACTCAAAAAACGACGTGGGTTTTGTGCGTTATCTCGTTCTTCCATTTGGTCGTGAAATGATGCTTGTTTAAAAGTGCTCAGTGTTACGTCCTGAAAGCTACAAGACCTTGCGCCGTTGCCTACGGGTACGCCAGAATCCGCCGGCTTGTGCGCCTTGACCCTGAACTCTATTGTTTCCCTGCCACTGCCCATCAGTGGTCGGGTTTAGCAGCTCGCGATAACTTGGCTGTGCGTGCATCTGTCTGCAGGTATTTCATTACCTGTACTTGATGGTAGCTGTACGCAGGGCGCCCTCGGGCGCGCCGGATTGCTGAGTTTCCCGGTCTGCTAACCTGCGTGCAGCTGCCACCCTAATGAGATGGTCAGCCCAGTACGGGAACCCCGCTAAATCTAAACTTACCGGGGTTCTCACTTACTTGAGGAGACCTCTCATGGACATCCTGGACTTGCTCGGCCTGGATATTGG
>NZ_JACVBM010000019.1:0-146965 GCF_014852385.1 Pseudomonas sp. PDM03
ACGTCAGCAACGGCTGCATCAGCCCGGTCACCCTCAGCGGCCTCGACGCGTATGGCGGTGAACTGACCGTCTACGAAAAAAACCTCACCTACGGCACCGACCCGGACGCACCGGCCCTGACCCAGACTGGCACCTTCAACGTCAACGCGCCGGATGGCCTGCTGACCCTCACCGTCGGCGGCATCGCCGTGGTCACGGCTGGCGTGGCGGCAGGTTTCCCGCAATCGAGCGAGACCGATACCGGCGCGATCTTCACCATCACCGGTTACAACCCGGCGACCGGTGTGGTGAATTACAGCTATACGCTGCGTTACGACAGCGACCACCCGAATCCCGGTGGTGCCGACAGCATCTCCGAGAACTTCGATGTGGTGGCCAAGGATGTCAACGGCAGCACCGCGACCGGGCAGATCAACGTCAACATCGTCGATGACACACCGAACGCCAACCCCGACGCGACCTCGGTGGCGGAGGGCGGCACCGTCAGCGGCAACGTGTTGTGGAACGACGTCGCCGGCGCCGATGGTCCGTTGCTCGGTGGCGGGGTGGTCGGCGTGCGCGCCGGCTCGGACACTTCGACCCCGGTCAACGGCGGGCTCAACACCCACATCAACGGCACCTACGGTTACCTGACCCTGGACGCACAGGGCAACGCCGAATATCACAGCTACCCGAACGGGGTGAACGGTCCTGGCGCGACCGACGTGTTCACCTACACCTTGCGCGATAACGACGGTGACGAAAGCACCACGACGATCACCATCGACGTCAGCAACGGCTGCATCAGCCCGGTCACCCTCAGCGGCCTCGACGCGTATGGCGGTGAACTGACCGTCTACGAAAAAAACCTCACCTACGGCACCGACCCGGATGCTCCGGCCCTGACCCAGACCGGCACCTTCAACGTCAACGCGCCGGACGGACTGCAAACCCTCACCGTGGGCGGCATCGCCGTGGTCACCGCAGGCGTGGCGGCAGGTTTCCCGCAATCGAGCGAGACCGACACCGGTGCGATCCTCACCATCACCGGTTACAACCCGGCCACCGGCGTGGTGAGCTACAGCTACACGCTGCGTTACGACAGCGACCATCCGAATCCCGGTGGTGCCGACAGCATCTCCGAGAACTTCGACGTGGTGGCCAAGGATGTCAACGGCAGCACCGCGACCGGGCAGATCAACGTCAACATCGTCGATGACACACCGAACGCCAACCCTGAGACAACATCGGTGGTGGAGGGCGGCAGCGTCAGCGGCAATGTGCTGTGGAACGACGTCGCCGGTGCCGATGGTCCGTTGCTCGGCGGTGGGGTGGTCGGCGTGCGCGCCGGCTCGGACACTTCGACGCCGGTCAACGGCGGCCTCAACACCCACATCAACGGCACCTACGGTTACCTGACCCTGGACGCCCAAGGCAACGTCGAATATCACAGCACCCCGAATGCCGTGAACGGCCCCGGTGCGACCGACGTGTTCACCTACACCCTGCGCGATAACGACGGTGACGAAAGCACCACGACCATCACCATCGACGTCAGCAATGGCTGCATCAACGCGGTCAGCGACAATGGCGTCACCATCATCACCAACGTCCTGTCGGGCAACGTCACGGTGCCGGGCGACGTGCTGCTGGCCAACGACATCGATGCCAACTCCAACCCGCTGACCGTATCGCCAACCACCTTCAACACCGGCTGGATTGCCAAAGGCGCGGACTTTACCGGCAGCAACCAGAGCTACAGCTTCACCGGCAACAACGCTCAATCGGTGACCATCGCGCGCAGCGCATTCGTCGCCAACACCGCAGCCATGACCGCGGTGCTGGTGGTCAGCGGAGCGTTGGGCGAAGTCAAAAACAACAACAGCAATGACGAGGACCGCATCACCGTCACCCTCAAACAGGGTGAAACCCTGAACCTCGATCACAACCTGGCGGGCGGTCACGTCACCATGGAGTACTCGGTCAACGGCGGCTCGTTCATCGGCATCGGCGATGGCCAGACCATCACCGCCGCAGTAGACGGCACCTACCAGATCCACATCATCAACATCGATGACGGCGGGCACGGCAACGGCAAGGGCGCGGAAAATTATCAACTGACCATGACCGTCGACTACTCCGGCGCCCACAACACCACCCCGGACTATCACGGCACCTACGCCGTCGACGACAACGCAGCGGTGACCATCAGCTATCAGGACGGTCACACCCTAACCGGCACAACGGGTGACGACATGCTGGTGGCGGGCACCGGCAACAACGTGATCAACGCCGGCGACGGCAACGATGTGCTCACTGCCGGTGCAGGCAACAACGAGCTGCACGGTGGTGCCGGCAATGACTTGCTCTACAGCGGCGCGGGCAACGACCTGCTCGACGGCGGCACCGGTATCGACACCGCGAGCTACGCCCATGCCACCGCCGGGGTCAACGTGGATCTGAGCCTGCTCGGCGCGCAAAACACCGTGGGTGCCGGCACCGATACCCTGACCGCCATCGAAAACCTCACCGGTTCCAGCTTCGATGACAAACTGACCGGCGACAGCCACAACAACATCATCACCGGGGGGCTCGGCAATGACGTGCTCAGCGGTGGCGGCGGCGATGACGTGCTCATCGGCGGCCTCGGCAACAACACCCTCACCGGTGGTGCCGGTGCCGACTCCTTCCTGTGGCTCAAAGGCAACAGCGGCCACGACGTGGTCACCGACTTCACGCCAGGCACCGACAAACTCGACCTGTCGCAACTGCTGCAAGGGGAGAGCGGCACGGCGGCGTCGCTGGATGACTACCTGCACTTCAAAGTCACCGGCAGCGGCGATTCACTGGTCACCAGCATCGACGTCAGCGGCATGGCAGGTGCTGCGCCGAACCAGACTATCGACCTGGCCGGTGTGGACCTGGCCAGCCATTACGGTGTGACACCGGGCGCGGGTGGGGTGATTGCCGGGGCGGATACGGCGACCATCATCAACGGCATGCTGAATGACCACTCGTTGAAGGTGGATACCGTGTGACCTGAAACCTTGAACAACAAAACCCGCCATCTCTGTGTAAGGGATGGCGGGTTTTTTGTTGTGCGTTGTTTAGGGAAGTGTCCGACCGGCGGTAGCAAAACCTGTGATTTCTGACAGTAGCCAGACGTTGGTGACTGCCTTTAAATCATGTCATCGGTTGAGTGAAAGCGTTTTTTACAAGCAGTTCGATAAATCGATTTTTTACTCCCGTCGGCCGTCACCCTGGCCTTTCACGACATTGTTTCCCGAACAAGCGCCGGGTCTTTTTTGATCGTGCGTAGATCCGCCACATCCTGGGCAGTTGAAACCCGTTAACAAGGAACTGTGAAATGACTATCTATGAAAAGTATAAAGTGCTGACTCCGCAAGAACAGCGGTTGTACAACAATAGAGTGATGCTGGCCAATCTCCCCAAACGAGTCAATGATAAAGCTGAGTTGCCGAATACAACTTTGTTACCTGCGACTGCCGATGATCCAGGTAATCAGCTCAAGTATAGCGATCGGGTGTTTCCTCTGGTTGTGGATGTTCCTGTGTTTCCCGACGCCAATTCTCGAGAGAGGGCGAGAGTCACTGTGCAGTTGATGTGGGATGGCACCCTGATCGGACCTGTCCAGGATTTTATAACTCCTTTGACTCCCGCCGAAATTGCTGCGAAATTTCCAATGAAGTTTCAAGTTGAAGTCGGACGTATCAACGTTCCTGGGCCGCATTTATTGTCTTATAAGCAGTTTTACGGGCCGAATGATACCGATGCAACAGATCTTGAAATTAATATTGATATGGATGCACCTGTGCCCGTTGGCAAAGTAGGGGTTCCGGCTGAAATTGAAGCAGATTTAACGATTACCAAGTCCTATCTGGATACTCATGGTTTTGTTAGGTTGACAAGCCGAGAGTGGGGAGGGGCAAAGATCGGAGACGAAATTGAGTTTCGATATGGTTCATCGATACCCAACTCCCGACTCATTGAAAGAGTCGTACGCGACGATCTTTCGATCTTGCCTGTGACCGAAAAACTGACCAAGGGATTTATTGGGTCTGCAGAGGGCACGTTTTCGCTGTTTTTTGTCCTGTTTGACCGTAAAGGTAATCAAAGCTTAATATCCGAGTTTCTTTTGCTTGATGTAGTGCTCTCTGAACCTCCGAGAAACCAGACTCTGCTGGTTGGACTGCACGATGATGATCAGATCCTGGTCGAGGATGCACAGACACCGGTTACTGCCATAATCAACTACGAAAACTGGCAGCTTCAAGACAGGCTGCTGTTGAGCGTCGACGGGCAAACTTCCATCGATGTGCCTATTACCCAGGTTCCGTTCCCACTTCAGCTGTCCTATAAATACCTGCATAACGGCAATGTGGGTCCGAAAACGGTTCCGCTTGTCTATCAGATCAAGCGAGGCAAACTTTTACATCCCAGGACTCCTACTCCGAAAGATCTGAACATTGACCTTGATTCGCCACTGCCGATTGATCCGGATAATCCGGGGTTGCCAGGTTTTCCGCATGACAAGCTTCTCCCGGTGACAGTGCAAGGTACGGTAACGACGGACCCTAACAAGATCAGGGCTGTTGACCTGGTTGACGACGTGGATGCGCAGGTACTTATTTATGAGGGGTTCAAGACGGGTCAGGTTGTATCGCTTTATGTAGAAGGAGTTGCCGTTCCGGAGGACCCTGCAAATACAAGAGGCAAGGGTGGCGTCTGGACGATGGATGGTACTGAAACAGCTACAACGATGTTGACCTTTACTATTGCTCCAGAAATTTTTGAAACAAGCGGAAATAATCCGCGCACCAAGGTTCACTACAATGTGACTCACTCGCTCAACGAGAACTTCAATCGTTCAAAAGATCAGGAAGTTGATGTTTTCCTAGTGCCGGTTACTATCCCAAAACCAAAATTCCTGCACACAGTTGATGATCTGGACGGGCCTACCTTAGGTTGTCGTTCGATCAAAGAAGATTCATTGCTGGGCAAGGTCATTGAAGTAGAGGTTCCAGGTGGCGAGCCTAGGCTGGCAAACCAGGAGCTTTCATTTGTCTATCAGGGTTATGTTAACGATCTTTCCAGCCCTCCGGACAATAAACCAGGGGCACCAATAGCGGGCAACACCGTAACAGTGAAAAAAACACCGACTACTGCTGAAGCCAGAGATGGCTTCCTTGTAAAAATCCCTTATGCGCCGTTTGCCCTGACCGATGACGGTTGGGGCGACCTTAAGTATACGGCGTTAATAGATGGGCAACAGGCCTCGGGCGGATCCGATCCGACCAAAGTAACGATGCGAATCAGTGGGGGGACCTGCCCAATCTAATGACTTGTTTAAGGAGGCACCTGGTGCCTCCTTTTTTGTCATCGATGGGAATGGTTTTTATTGCTCCGGGCAATGCTTGGTTTGACGGATTTTCCGTAGTCGAAAGAGATTAGTCCTACATTTTTTCGTAGGAAGCGTCTGTATCGTCCGCACCCTTTGGTGTCTCCCAACAGTTGGCCAACGGAGACCGGATCACGAGAAGGTGCAGGCAAATGACGACTGAATACAAAGTTTTACGCGTACCTGTGGGTACAGGTGCTTTTAAATCGCTGGCGACATTGCCGGCTTTTTTTTTGATGAGTTGTTCAGCGTTTGCGGCAACTATCGTTGATAACGGCAACACGTTGGATGTCGATTCGTCCACGGCGCCAATCACCGATTATCTGGTGAGAAATAACAGCACGTTAAATGTAACGGGCGCGACGACCAACAGTGTCACAGTCACCAGCGGTTCTACCCTGACGATCAATGGTGGAGTCGTCAACGGCAATAGCGGCGGCAACGGTGTAACGATCAACAGCAGTACGGCGACTATCAATCAGACCACGGTGACCGCCGACGCCACCGCTTTGTTGGTCAACCGTCCTAACGGATCGAACCAGGGCTCTACGGTGACGGCTACTGAAAGTCAGTTCAGTGGTGGCGACACTGGCGCCACAGTATCGGGCCTGAGTACTCTCGACTTGATCAACAGCCAGGTGACGGGAATGGCCGCAGGCAGTCGCGGGCTCGACATTTATGGCGGCGCAGTGCGTGCAACGGCGGGTACCCGCATCAGCGGTGATGTTGCGGGTGCATTTATACAAAAAGACCCGGCGAACGTGGGGAACGCTTCCCTGGTACTGGACAACTCTACCGTTGAAGGTCGCAATGGCGCGGCCATTGTTGTGGCGCAGGGCACCGATGCCAGCATCGAGGTGTTGAACAATTCCACGCTGATTGGCAATAACGGCAACGTGCTTGAAGTGGAAGGCGCCTCGACGGCGAACATGCGGGTTGCGAACAGCGCCTTGCAAGGCAATGTGCAAGTGACTGGCAATAGCACCGCCAATCTCACCTTCGATAGCGCTTCGATGGAGGGCAACATCCTGCGCGAAAACGGTTCTACGGCCAATGTCACCTTGAACAATCGCTCATCGTTCACCGGACGCCTTAACAACAGCAACCTCAGCCTTAACAGCGGTTCGAGCCTGACCATGGTTGGCGATGACCGCATCGGCACCCTGACGTTGAGCGACAGCACGGTTAATTTCGGTGCGCCTGGCGTGCCACGTGCGAATCGTCAACTTGAGGTGGGTACGCTCAATGGCAGCGGCATCATTGCCATGCAGGGCAACTTCCAGACCGGTGAAAGTGACTTGCTGAAAGCCGGCTCGGCCACTGGCAGCTATGAATTGGCTGTCAACGCTTCGGGCAAGGACGCGACGTCTCCTCAACAATTGACGCTGGTGCAAATCGGCAATAATCAGGCAGATTTCGCGCTGTTGGGTGGCCGGGTCGATGTGGGGACATGGCAATACGATTTAGCTGAAAGAACCAACGCCTCCGGCGAAGCGGAGTATTACCTGAACCCTACCACCGGGCTCAGCTCCGGTGCTCAATCGGTAGTGGCATTGTTTCAAACAGCCCTTACCGTGTCCTATGGCGAGTTGAAGTCGCTGGAAAACCGCATGGGCGAGTTGCAGGCGGACGACAAGCGCCATGGCCTGTGGGTACGAGCTTATGGCAACAAGTGGAACGTTGACGACGGTTCGACGGGTGTGGGTTATCGTCAACAGCAGCAGGGTGTCACCCTGGGCGCCGATACCCGACTGGGTGACAGTCCCTGGACTGTCGGTATGCTGGCGGGTTACAGCCAGTCCGATCTGAATCTCAGCGGCGGCACTTCGGCCACGGTTGACAGCTACTACTTCGGTCCCTATTTCGGTTGGCGGAATCAGGACAATGGCTACTTCGTTGATGGCGCCTTGAAGTTCAACCATTTCCGTAACGAGTCCAAAGTCGGTATGAGCGATGGCAAACGTGCCGAAGGCGATTACAACAACTCGGCTGTGAGTGCGATGGTAGAAGGGGGTCGCCAAATTGATCTGGGGGATGGCTGGTTTGCCAAACCTTCTGTTCAGGTATCCGCTGCAATCATCCAGGGAGAAAGCTATTACTTGGACAATGGCATGAGCGCTGAAGGTGACGACACGCATTCGTTGCGCACGAAGCTGGGCGTCATGGCGGGTCGAAGCATCAACCTGGGCGACACTCAGGTGCGTCCATACGGGCGAGTGGCGATGGTCCATGAATTTGCATCGAACGATAACAACGTGCGGGTCAATGGAAACTCGATCAATAACAACCTGTCGGGCCGCGGTTTCGAAGTCGGTGCCGGGGTGATGGTTTCAGTGTCCGAGAGGCTGCATCTTGGTGTCGGTGTCGATTATGCCAAGGGTAAAAATATCGAACAGCCCGTGGCTGCCACCTTCAGTGCGAACTATCAGTTTTAAATGTGTGAGACGAAAAAAAACCGCTAAAAGCGGTTTTTTTTTGCACTGCCACAATGGTCTTTGTTAACTGTCGGTAGAACCGTTCGCCGAAACCCGCGTGAACCTTACTTTATTCGATTCGGCGTTATGATCTTTGGAATCAACGGCACTGACCTCATAGGCTCTGCCTACTGTCAATCCGGTGAGAAGTGTCGCCCAATTTCCATCCTCGTTGGCCGACTCTGCTTTCGGGTCGACGGTCCCGTTGACCTTGAGGTTGACCGACGCTAGCGGTTCGGTTTTGCCGCCGACTCTTACATAACTGGAGGTGGTGTTACCGTTATCGATAATTTCCTCTTTGGCATCATGTACTTGAGTGTCACGTGGCGCGATGGACTTTCTGACCTCAAACGAGTACGGGTCAGACTCACCGCCATCGGGGTATTTTGCCTTGGCAACAAGGCGATAATCCCCGAGTGACAGCGGGCCGATGGGGACTTCGTAGCCGTCAGCTCCGATTTGCCCCTCACCTAAAGAGTCGTTGCCGTTGAAGATCTCGACGTACTCGCCTGCTTCGCCTTCGCCTTTGGCAATCAGGTTGCTCTCATAGGTGAAACCGCCGTCATCGACGGTTGTTCCGTGGGTATCAGTCACGGTGTCCAGCGTTACAAGATCCGCCCCTTTAACGGTAAAGGTTCTGGGCGTAGGGGTTACTTCCTCGTCACCGTAGAGTTTTTTGGCTTTCAGGCTGTGCACGCCCGGGTCCAGTTTGATTTTGATTTCCCACTCTCCGTTACCCTTGGCGGTCGCCGGCGGAAATCCTTCTGGATCGTCGTGGTCGAGGAGCTGAACATCCTTGCCTGGCCTGCACTTGCCCACGACGGTGAGGTTTTGGTCGGAGGTAGTGTCACCTTCCTCGACTGGACTGCCGTTCGAGTCACCGACAGCATCGAGAGACAGGCCGATGTCCGCTGCAACGTTGAAGTTTCGTGGGTCGGATGATTTACCTTCGCCGTAGAGTGCCTTGACGGTGATGGTATAGGAGGTGCCTACCAGCAGATTCTTGAGTTCAAGTGTGTAACCGCCATTTTGGTTAACCGGCGCCTCTTCAAGTGGTGTGCTGCCATTGAACGCCTGAACTCTCTGATTCGGCAGGGCTTTGCCTGTGATGCTCACCAATGGGTAGTAGGTCGTTGCGCCTTCATCAATCGTTCCCTCCTCATCTTTCAGGGACTCGATGATGGGGGCCTCGGCGACCACGGTGAAGGTTCGAGGTGGGCTGGAAACAGGTTTGTTGCCGTAATTACCCATGGCAGTCAGGCTGTATTTTTTGACTTCCTTGACCTCGAACAACTCGGTCTTCCATTGGCCTTCCCCGTCGCTTTGGGCGGATGCCAATGTATTGAAGCCGTCCCGTACCAGAATCGGCTTGTCCGGCTCAGCGGTTCCACTGACCGTGAAGAAGGTATCGGAGGTCGTGCCGTTTTGACCTACAAGGACCTCTTTGGAGTCCCTGACGGCTCTGATACTCAATATCAAATCTGTTTCTTCGGGCGAAGTGCCCGACGGGACGTTCGGTTGTCTGGCTGTCATGGTGATGGACTCCGGTCCTGGTGTGAGTGCCGGATTGATTTAATGCGTGAAGCATGAGCATTGACTACTGTCAGAAATAACAGTTGTGGGAGGGTTTCCGATAAGCGGTTGGAGTGACGGCCAGCATCACATCGCAATGGCCCGGATTTTCAGAGTGTTTTTTGCCGAAGAATATATACCGTCACCAGCACCGCACTGGTCAGCATGAACCCGCGCGCCCACGGCAGGGGCACCAGGTAGCAGGACAACAGAATGCTCGCCCACATCAGGCCGATGGCGTAGACCTTGCCCTTGAGCGGAATGCCGTTGCCGTCGAGGTAGTCGCGAATCCACGGACCCAGCCGTGGATGCTCCACCAGCCAGTTGTAAAAACGCGGCGAACTGCGGGCGAAGCAGGCGGCCGCCAGCAGCAGGAAAGGCGTGGTGGGCAATACCGGGAGGAAAATCCCGATCACCCCCAGCGCTACGCTCAGCCAGCCGATGGCCAGCAGCCCGTAACGCAACATCAGGGAGCGGTTGCCTATGGGGTTGTCCATAGGCAAAACCTTAGTGGTGACGTGGCTTGAGGATCGCCGGTTTTTCGTCTGGCGCGTTGCACAGCAGGTACAGCGCGGTCAGGGCTTCCGGGATCTGCACGATCATGTCGTCCATCAGGTTGGCGTCGGCTGCGATGTCGGAGAACTCGGGCTGCTCGTCGAACAGACCCGAACCGACCATGATCGGCAGCAGCATTTCGCTGACTTCGTCTTCGGCGGTTTCGAACCAGGCCGCTTCGCGCAGGAACACGCCTTCCATGAAACCGATGCACCAGCCACGCAGGTCGGAATCGTCCGGATCGTCGCCGAGGTCCAGTTCGCATGGCAGCTCGAACTCTTCATCGGACGCCAGTTGGCGGGCGATGTGAGCCTTGAGGGCCAGCAGGGTGGATTCGATGGCTTCACGCTCGGTGTCGTCGGCGTAATGCGGCTCTTCGGCGAAGAGGGCGTCGATCCATTCACGGTCGGGAACGCTTTCGGAACAGATCGACAGCGCGGTGAGGTAGCCGTGGGCGGCCACGTAGTCCAGCGCCTCGTCATGCAGTTCATCGGCGTCGAGGAAGACTTGCAGGCGGGTTAGTTGCTCAGCGAAGGACATTAAAGGGCTACCTTGGGAATTAACAGATGCGGGAATTCTAGGCCTTCTTGAGCACTCAGGCCAGCCGCGCGGCATATTTGCGCTCAGTGACCTCACGGAACACCGTAATCCTTGTGGGAGCGAGCTTGCTCGCGAATGCTGTGTGTCAGTCGGCGAGGATTTTGATGGTGTACATATCCATTTTTGTGGTTATGGCTGCTATCGGTTTCGCCCTTACGGCGAGTCACTTGGAAGAGCCCCAAGTAACCAAGGGCTCTTGCCCCTTTCGTTCGGTGCCTCGCTCCGGTCCTGCTCCGTGGGCCCGCCGCCATCGGCCATCCCTGGCCGGGGGCGGCTAACCCGGCATCCATGCCGGGTTGCCCACTGCGCAGAACCTGCGCTCGGCCTCTCGAGGGGGCGCTCAGATCAAAAGCGCAAGGCGAGCTAACGCTCGGCCTGATGAGTGGTGGAAATCAAAAGCGTACGCCGATCCCTGTAGGAGCCGGCTTGCCGGCGAAAAACGTCGGGGCAACGCGTTCATTCAGACAGCCCGCGTTATCGTTGGCGTCCATCGCCAGCAAGCTGGCTCCTACAATTTTGACCGTGTGAACCCGATCCTGTGTAGGAGCCGGCTTGCTGCGGGCGGCGTTCCGACGATTGCGTCCGTCCAACCAACACATTAATTGTCTGACCCACCGCTATCGCCAGCAAGCCGGCTCCTACAGGGGGTTGGTGTACAGATTCGGAATGAGTGAGCGCAGCCAAGAAGGACAACGCGGCCCACCAAAGAGCCAGGTCGGCTTTCAGGCCGCCTCGGCGGCTGTGGCGGTAGTCGCCCCCTCGAGAGGCCGAGTGGAGGTTCTGCGCAGTGGGCAACCCGGCATGGATGCCGGGTTAGCCGCCCCCGGCCAGGGATGGCCGATGGCGGCGGGCCCACGGAGCAGGACCGGAGCGAGGGCATGCCGAGCCACAGCGAGGCACCGAACGAAAGGGGCAAAAGCGCTTTGGTTACTTTCCGCCGGGCCGCGCAGGCTTTTCGAAAGTAACTCGCCGTAAGGGCGAAACCAATAGCAGCCATTACCGCAGAAACGGATATGTACCCAACCCCCCCCCAGATCGCGGTGCAACATGAAATATCCCACGGACGTCACATCGTGATCCTCTTCTAAGCGGCACCCTTTGCAAGGAAGCCCTCGGGTATACTCCCGCGCTTTGTGATGCCCTGCTGGCGTCTCGGCTGAAATGTGAAGCGTCATGCAATGCGCACTTACGATTTGTCAGTGCAGCCTGCGTGGTTCTGAACCAGCCTTGCAGGGATGATTCGGTGATTTTTGGAGTTTTTATGCTCGAACAGGCTCAACGCGTCCTCAAGGACATCTTCGGCTACGACAGTTTCCGTGGCCGTCAGGGTGCAATCATTGAGCGCGTGGCCAGTGGCGGCGACGCCCTGGTGCTGATGCCTACCGGTGGCGGTAAATCCCTGTGCTTCCAGGTGCCGGCGCTGTTGCGCGAAGGGCTGGCGGTGGTGGTGTCGCCGCTGATCGCGCTGATGGACGACCAGGTCGCGACCCTCGAAGAATTGGGCGTCGCTGCCGCTGCGTTGAACTCCACGCTGAGCGCCGAGCAGCAGCGCGATCTCGCCGCGCGGATCAAGCGCGGTGAAGTGAAGATGCTCTACCTCGCGCCGGAACGTCTGGTTCAGCCACGCATGCTGGCCTTTCTGCAAAGCCTTGAAATTGCCCTGTTCGCCATCGACGAAGCCCACTGCGTGTCCCAATGGGGCCACGACTTCCGCCGTGAGTATCTGCAACTGGGCCAGTTGGCGGAACTGTTTCCCAATGTTCCACGCATCGCCCTGACCGCGACGGCGGACAAGCGGACTCGCGAAGAAATCGTCGATCGTTTGCACCTGCAGGATGCCGAGCGCTTCCTTTCCAGTTTCGACCGCCCGAACATTTTTTACCGCATCGTGCCCAAGGAGCAGCCGCGCAAACAGTTGTTGGCGTTCCTCGCGGAGCGGCGCAGCGATGCCGGCATTGTCTATTGCCTGTCACGCAAGAAAGTCGATGAAGTGGCGGTGTTCCTCAGTGAACAGGGTTTCCCGGCGCTGCCGTACCACGCCGGCCTGCCCAACGAAACACGAGCGCTGCACCAGAAGCGCTTCCTCAACGAGGAAGGCCTGATCATGGTTGCCACCGTCGCGTTCGGCATGGGCATCGACAAACCCAACGTACGTTTTGTTGCTCACCTCGATTTGCCGAAATCCCTCGAGGCTTACTACCAGGAAACCGGTCGCGGCGGCCGTGACGGTCTGCCGGCGGATGCCTGGATGGCTTACGGCCTGCAAGACGTGGTGATGCTCAAGCAGATGTTGCAGAACTCCGAAGGTGACGAGCGCCACAAGCGTCTGGAGCATCACAAGCTTGATGCCATGCTCTCGCTCTGCGAAGAAACCCGCTGCCGTCGTCAAACCTTGCTGGCCTACTTCGACGAAGACATGCCCGAGCCCTGCGGTCACTGCGACAACTGCGTTGACGGCGTGCAGACCTGGGACGCTACCGAACCGGCCCGTCAGGCGCTCTCGGCTATTTATCGCACCGGCCAGCGTTATGGCGTCGGGCATCTGGTGGATGTGCTGCTGGGCAAGGACAACGAAAAGGTCCGCAGCTTTGGCCATCAGCACCTGTCGGTATACGGTGTCGGCAAGGCGATGGGCGAGAGTGAGTGGCGCTCCCTGTTTCGCCAATTGGTGGCGCGCGGTCTGGCCGACATCGATCTCGAAGGCTATGGCGGCCTGCGCCTGAGTGACACCTGCCGACCGCTGCTCAAGGGCGAAGTGACCCTGGAACTGCGTCGTGACCTCAAGCCGCAAACCACGGCGAAAAGCAGCAAGAGCCAGGCAAGCCAACTGGTTCGCGGCGAGGAACGCGAACAGTGGGAAGCCTTGCGTGCCTTGCGCCGCAAGCTCGCCGAGGAACATGGGGTGCCGCCGTACGTCATCTTCCCCGACTCGACCTTGCTGGAAATGCTCCGTAGCCAGCCGACCTCGCTGTCGGAAATGGCCACGGTCAGCGGTGTCGGTGCGCGCAAACTGGAGCGTTACGGCGAGGCCTTCCTCGAAGTCCTCGGCGGCCAGGTCGAGGCACCAAAAGTGGTGGCCGACGTGCGCCACGAATTGATAACGCTCGCGCGGGCCGGCATGACGCCGCTGCAAATCGCCGGTCAGCTGCAATGTTCGGAAAAGAATGTCTACACCATGCTCGCCGAGGCCATTGGCAAGCAGCAGTTGTCGCTGGAACAGGCGCTGGATCTGCCCGAAGACTTGATGGGGGAAGTGCAGGACGCGTTCCTCGACGGCGAGGGCGAGTTGCCGCCGGTGGCGGAGATTGCTGCGCTGTTTGCCGGTCGTGTGCCGGAAGGTGTTTTGTATTGCGTACGTGCCGCACTGCAATCGGAATTCGAGATCTGACGCTCAAATCCTGAAACGGTTGTATTGATGTAACGATTCAGTACAGAGCAAACCTTGCCTCAAGCCAAGGGTCATGCTTAGCTGACTAATAATTAGTTTTTCTCTATTTCAGTCTAACCATGAGTGTTTTATGCCGTTAACCGATCAACACCGCTTTGGCATGCAACTGGCCCAGATGTCGCGCGGCTGGCGTGCCGAACTGGACCGCCGTCTGGCCGGCCTGGGTTTGTCTCAGGCGCGCTGGCTGGTGCTGCTGCACCTCGCGCGTTTTGACGACGCCCCGACCCAACGTGAATTGGCGCAAAGCGTCGGCGTCGAAGGGCCTACCCTGGCACGACTGCTCGACAGCCTGGAAAGCCAGGGCCTGGTTCAGCGCCAGGCAGTGCTGGAAGATCGCCGGGCGAAAAAAATCGTCCTCTGTGCACCGGCCCTTCCCCTGATCGAACAAATTGAAACCATTGCCACTCAACTGCGCCACGAGTTGTTCGACGGCGTCGATGAGGCGGATTTGAAGGTCTGCATGCGAGTCCACGGGCACATTCTGGCCAACCTGGAAAAATCTTGAGGCATAAGCAAGCGTCGGCTTTTTGAGATACCCCGTTGGGCAGACTATAAAGAACTACCAGGCAATATCGTGTTCGTAACGGATGTGCGAACACGCACTGGTTGGTTCTGGTTATCTAAGGGATGCTCATGCTCGAGAGTTGGCACGTTGTATTGCGGTGTTGCGCCAGGCTGCTGCTGGCCGGTGGGGCTGTCACCTACTCGGCATGGGCGCCTGCACTGGGTCTGGGTGAGATCACCCTGCATTCGGCGCTTAATCAACCATTGCGTGCCGACATCGCCCTGGTGGATGCCGCCGGTCTGGAGGAGGGCGAGTTGTCGGTCAGCCTGGCGACGGCAGACGAGTTCAGCCGTGCCGGTGTCGAACGGCTTTTCTTTCTCAATGAGCTGAAGTTCACACCGATCCTGCGGGGCAATCGCAGCCTGATCCGGGTGAGCTCCAACAAAGCGGTCAACGAACCCTTCCTGAATTTTCTCGTGCAACTGAACCAGCCGAACGGCCGTGTACTGCGCGAGTACACCGTGCTGATCGATCCTCCGGGAACGCCGGGGATTACTCCGGTCACTGACGAACCCGCTGCCAGTTCACCGAACTCTCCATTCCCGAGCGTTACACCTGCTGTTGCGCCTCCACCCGCGGCGAAGAAAACCGCCCAGACGAAGGTTGAGCCGCCGGCCGCTGTACCGGTGATTGATCCCGTCGCAGAACAGCTGGCTGCCAGCGCGCTGCAAAATCAGCAGCTGCAAAAAACCGTCGATGAGTTGAATGCGAAGCTGCAGGCTCAGGACGAACAGATCGCCGGCCAAAAAAAACAAATCATCGAATTGCAAACCCGCCTGGCGGAGGTCCAGCAAGCACCGCCGGCCACACCGCAAGCCGTGGTGCCTGCCCCGGTCGTGGCACAAGAGCCCGAGGCGTTCAACTGGCCGCTGATTATCGGGTTGTTGGCGCTGCTGGGGTTGGTGGTGGGGCTGATTGTTCGTCGGCAACGACAGCAGATTCAGGCATTGCCCGAAGATCTCCCGGTTTTACCGTCGCGGCATGAGCCGGTGCTTGATCGAACCGTAGCGCCAACTGTGAGGGCCGCCCCTGTCCATCACGAGGAGACGCCGTCTGGCGATGTGCTGGAGGGTGTGGGCATTTACCTGACGTATGGGCGTTTTTCCGAAGCGGCAGCATTGTTGCGAGAAGCCCTGGTCAAGGAACCACAACGCACGGATCTGGCGGTGCAACTGCTGGAAGTCCTCGGTAAACAAGGGGATGTGCCAGCCTATGATGCACAGGAAAGCATTCTGCGAGACGCCGGGTTCGATTCCCGGCAACTTCAGGAAATCCGTGCCCGCTACCCGAAGCTGAACAGCGCGGTGCCCGAGGCGGTGACCACCGTTATCACGACGCCGGTAAAATCCGAAGCAGCGCCGGGCGATGAGTTCCAGTTGAACCTGGAGGACCTGTCGATGGATTCGAGTTGGGACCTGGTCAGTCCATTCGAAAACACTAGACCCTCGGACGAATCGCCCAAACCCGAAGAACCGACCCTGGGCGAGCCCGAGCTGGAATGGATCGCCGAGCCGGACTCACAGTCTCTGGATGACGATTTTCTCAATGAATTCGCCGATGCAGGTCAATCGCTTGAGCTTGAACCGTTGAGACTGGAACCGGGGGCGCCGACCAACGCAGGCAAACTGGAACAGGCTCAGACCTGCATCGATGACGGCGATCTGGACAGCGCCATCGAGCTGCTGAACGAGTTGCTCAAGGACGGCGATGAGCCACTCAAACAGACTGCGCGGACGTTGTTGGCCGGTATCCGCTGACGCTCTATCATGGCGGTGCCCCTTGGCTCAGGAGTTTCGCCCGTCATGACCGCGCATAAACCGGAAATCCTCATCACTTACTGCACACAATGCCAATGGCTGCTGCGTGCGGCGTGGTTGGCGCAAGAACTGCTCAGTACCTTTGGCGACGATTTGGGCAAGGTGTCGCTGGTGCCGGGCACCGGTGGCGTGTTTCACATTTTCTGTAACGATGTGCAGATCTGGGAGCGCAAGGCTGACGGCGGTTTCCCTGAGGCCAAGGTACTCAAGCAGCGGGTCCGCGATCAGATTGATCCGGAACGCGACCTGGGCCACAACGACCGCACTCAGTGAGACGCGGCTTCGGCAGCAACCGCTTTCTTGCTTGAACCGCCGGAGAGCCTGCTGGACACGACAATCGCGACGATGATCAACGCGCCGCCGATCAGCATGCGCAGCGTCGGGTTTTCATTGAACAGCAACCACGCCATGGTGATGCCGTACACCGGCTCCAGCGCAAATACCACGGCGGCGGTTCGTGCCTTGATCACCGCGAGGCTGGCGACGAACAGACTGTGAGCGACGCCGGTACAGAATATTCCCAGCAGGCCGATCCACAGCCAGTCAATGGTGCGCACTTCGCTCAGTTGCGGTGCCGCCACCGGCAGCAAACACAACGAGACCACTACGTTCTGACACAGCGCAGCCTGTACCGGCGGAATTCTCCCGGAACTGGCGCGGTTGGTCAGCGACAGCAACGCGAACAGCAGGCCTGAACCTACCGCCCATAACAGGCCGGTGGTGGCGCCGCTGGTCAGATCGAAGTCTGGCGTGACCAACACCAGCCCGACACTCACCAGTACCACCAGCAGGATCTCGTTGGCGCGAATTCGCTCGCGGAAGATCAACCCTTCCAGGATCACGGTGAACGCCGGGAAACTGGCGAAACCGAGGGTCGCGATCGCCACGCCCGCCACCTTTACCGCAATGAAGAAACTCACCCAGTGTCCGGCCAGCAACAAACCGCTGAGCAGCAATCGGCGCCAGTCCACGGCGTCGAGTTTTTGCCAGCGGGTGTGGCTGGCGAATCGCGCGAAAAGGGCCAGGGCGAGCACGGCAAAGGTCGCACGACCGAAGACGATAACGGCGGGGGAGGCGGCGGCGAGTTTGCCGAACACACCGGTCAGGCCAAACATCAATGCGCCGATATGCAGTGCGCCCAGGGCGGTACGGGGAGTCATTGCGATCCTTGATAAACATAACCAACAGAGGTGCAGTCTAGAGGGCTGTCGGTATGCCTGTCTGTCGTCAGGCTCGCATCATTTGTCGCCAGCCTCGCGCCGCAATTTGCCGGGAGAGACACCAAACTCCCGAAGCACCGCCGCTGAAAATGCACTTTGAGAGCTGTAGCCGACCCGACTGGCAATCTCGCCAACGGGCAATGCCGAATCGCGCAACATACTCACGGCCATGTGCAAGCGACGGCTGCGTATGTAGTCCATCGGCGTCTGCCCGCATTCAGCGACAAATCGCGCATGTAGCCGAGCGCTGGACAGCCCGGCAATGCGTGCCAGATCGGCCACTTGCAACGGATAGGCCGCGTATTGATCGATGTGCGCGTTCAAGGCGGCGTACGGCAGACGCCGACCGCCCACCCCTTCGCTTTTGGCGTTGTTGAGGCTGGCCAGCAACAGCACCGCGCCTTGTTGCGCGATCAGCGGGTCGTTGACCTGACTGCCCGCCAGCCAACTGACCAATTGGCTTTGCCCGGCATCCAGCGGCAGGCGCCCGGCATTGTCGAGCAAGCGGCGGCTGGCATCGGCGTGCTCGCCAAGGGACTGAACCACCCATTGATCGCTCGGCACATCCAGCACCAGGCAGCGGCTGCCATTGGCGCTGCCGCACGCATGATGGAAGCCGGACGGGACGACCACGAAACTCTGCTGAACCACCTGGCTGCCATGCCCGTCGACCTCGAAATCCAGCGCACCCGACAACCCGAACACCAGTTGCGCGTGGTCGTGGCTGTGGACGATCAGGTCGTGAGTGTATTGGCGGAGCGTGAGGATCGGTCTCATCGCAGGTCTCCCGATTAAGGTTGCCAGTCTACACCGCGGGCACTCATGTGCGTTGTCACAGGACTGACTTGTCCCTGTCATGGGCAATTAACCCGACCGGCGCAAGCTTGCGCAAACAATCGCAGAGGGTTGCCCATGACCAGCGCCGAGCTCGCCAAACCCAGTCGTAAGCAACGTGTGCGGACCTTGTGGATTTCCGATGTGCATCTGGGCACCCGGGATTGCCAGGCCGAGCACTTGTCGCAGTTTCTCAAGGGCTACCACGCGGACAAGATCTACCTGGTCGGCGACATCATCGATGGCTGGAAGCTGCGCGGCGGCATGTACTGGCCCCAGGCGCACACCAACGTGATCCGACGCCTGTTGACCATGAGCAAGCGCGGCACCGAGGTGATTTATGTCACCGGCAACCACGACGAATTCCTGCGCCGTTACTCGAAGCTGATACTGGGCAACATTCAGTTGGTGGACGAAGCCGTGCACGTGACCGCCGACGGCCGTCATTTGCTGGTGATCCACGGCGACCAGTTTGACGTGATCACCCGCTATCACCGCTGGCTGGCGTTCCTCGGCGACTCGGCCTACGAGTTCACCCTGACCCTCAACCGCTGGCTCAATCATTGGCGCGCCCGGTATGGCTACGGTTACTGGTCGCTGTCGGCGTACCTCAAGCACAAAGTGAAAACCGCGGTCAGCTTCATCAGCGACTTCGAAGAAGCCATCGCCCACGAATGCGTCAAACGCGAATTGCATGGCGTGGTGTGCGGGCACATTCACCATGCCGAGATTCGCAAGGTCGGCGAGGTGGATTACCTCAATTGCGGGGATTGGGTGGAGTCGTGTACGGCGCTGATCGAGCATTGGGATGGCTCGATCGAGTTGTACCGGTTGGCGGATGCCCAGGCGCGGGAGGCGGAGTTGAAGGCCATCAAAATCGCCGAACCGGCCTGACATTTGAGGTGGCCGGACTGGCCCCTTCGCGAGCAGGCTCGCTCCCACAGGGGAATGCTTTCCAAATGTGGGAGCGAGCCTGCTCGCGATGGACCGCGAAGCGGTCCCGCTGGATCTATCAGGCCGGCGCGTGTTCTTCCATCGCCGCCCTGTAAATCGAGTTCTTCGGATGAGCAAACAACCGCTCCATCATCGGCTCGAAGAAGCTCAGCGGTAACGTTTCATACTCGGGATCAAACGCCGCCGCATCATACTTCGCGCAAAACTCGATGGTCGCCTGATACTGCGGATGCCCGCTGAATTGCTCGCGTAAATGCCGGTCCATCCCCAAGTGATGGAAAAAGTAGTACCCCTGGAAAATCCCGTGTTTCTCCACCATCCACACATTCTCGGCGCTGACAAATGGCTTGAGGATCGCCGCTGCAATGTCCGGGTGGTTGTAGGAGCCCAACGTGTCACCGATGTCGTGAAGCAGGGCGCACACCACGTACTCTTCGTCGCGGCCATCGCGCCAGGCGCGGCTGGCGGTTTGCAGGGAGTGGGTCAGGCGATCCACCGGGAACCCGCCAAAATCACCCTCCAGCAGTTTCAGGTGCGCCATGATCCGTTGTGGTAATTGCCTTGCGTAGGCACTGAAGTCGGCGGCGATGATCGCCCAGTCTTCCTGCGTGCCGTCCTGCATGTGGGTGAAGCGGGCATTGGCATTCATCGGCTAGTCTCTCTTTGCTTTTCTATCGCGGCTGCGCCTAGAACGGTACGCGGCCCAGAATCATGTCGCGAAACATCACAAAATCGCCGAGCAGGCTGTAAAACGGATGTTGAAAGGTTGCAGGACGATTCTTTTCAAAGAAGAAATGCCCGACCCAGGCGAAGCTGTAACCCGCCAGCGGAACGGCCAGCAGCAGCGACCAGGCACCTTTGCCGATGGTCAGTGCCAGAATGCAAATAACCAGCGTCGTGCCAATAAAGTGCAATCGTCGGCAGGTACTGTTGCTGTGTTCGCTGAGGTAATACGGGTAAAACTCAGCGAAGCTGTTGAAACGTCTGATGTTTTCCACGACTGCGATCTCTGTGGTTATTGTTCTGACTGCAAGTTGTTCTGCGGGTAGCTTATTTGAGTCTAGAGTGATCATTGGCATCAGCCAGTGACAATGGGCGCCACTTTAGTATCCTTCGGAAATTGGCCGTAGCATGCGGCTCATCATGTAAGTAAACGCCATGAGCGAACGAACGACTTCTGCAAGCTGGGCGATGGGGATTGTCAAAGCACTGGAGATGGACGGCCTGGATTGCCGGGTTCTGTTCAAGCAGCTGGGGCTCGACTACGCGTCACTGGACGATCCGGATGCGCGCTTCCCGCAAGATTCCATGACACGCCTGTGGCAGCGCGCGGTCGAGCTGTCCGGCAACCCGGCGATTGGCCTGAACATGGGCAAGGTAGTACGACCGGCGTCATTCCACGTGGCTGGGTACGCCTTGATGTCCAGTCAGACTCTGGCCGAAGGCTTTCAGCGGCTGGTGCGTTATCAGCGGATCATCGCCGAAAGTGCCGACCTGAGTTTCCGTCTGCTGGATGAAGGGTATGCCCTGATTCTGACGGTCCACGGCGACCATCTGCCGCCGACCCGACAAAGTGCCGAAGCCTCGCTGGCCTGCGCGCTGGCTCTGTGCGGCTGGCTGACCGGGCGCACCCTGCAACCGCGCAAGGTGTTGGTGCAGGGCGAACAGCCCGTCGATCTCGAACCGTACAAACAAGCCTTCCATGCGCCGCTGGTGTTCAACGCGGCTTATGACGCGCTGATTTTCGAGCGCGCCGACATGGAAGCTCCGCTGCCAACCGCCAATGAGGCCATGGCGCTGCTGCATGACCGCTTTGCCGGGGAATACCTGGCGCGCTTTTCCGAAAGCCGCGTGACCCACAAGGCGCGTCAGGTGTTGTGCCGTTTACTGCCTCAGGGCGAACCCAAGCGCGATACCGTGGCGCAGACGCTGCACTTGTCGCAACGCACGTTGCAGCGACGCTTGCAGGAAGAGGGCACGAGTTTTCAGACGCTGCTCGATGACACCCGGCGTGAACTGGCCGAGCAGTATCTGGCGCAGCCGAGCATGACCCTGCTGGAAATTGCCTACCTGTTGGGGTTCGCTGATCCGAGCAATTTCTTCCGCGCCTTCCGACGCTGGTTCGATGCCACCCCCGGCGAGTACCGGGTGCGGCTGATGGATACGCCGAACCAGGTCAGTGCCGCCAGAACGCCGGAATACACAGAACAAACACCGTAATGATCTCCAGTCGGCCGAGCAGCATGCCGAACGACAGAATCCACTTGGCGGCATCCGGAAGGGTGGCGAAGTTGCCCGCCGGGCCAATGGTTTCGCCCAGCCCCGGGCCGACCCCGGAAACGGTACTGGCGGCGCCGGTCAGCGCAGTCATCCAGTCGACGCCGAGCAGCGACAGCAGCAGGGCGATCACACAGATGGTAATGGTGAAGAAGAACGAAAAGGTCAGGATCGAACGCACGATCTCTTCGTCGAGACGATGGCCGTTGTACTTCTGCTTGATCACCGCGCGCGGGTGAATCAACTGGTTAAGGTTGGCCTTGAGCAGAATGTAGGCGACCTGGAAACGGAAAATCTTGATCCCGCCTGCAGTCGATCCCGAGCAACCACCGACAAAGCCAAGATAAAAGAACAGCATCAGCGAGAAATTGCCCCACAGGCTGTAGTCCCCGAGTGCGAAACCGGTGGTGGTCACCACCGACGTCACGTTCAGCGCCACATGCCGCAGCGCGTCCAGCCAATGCAACTGAGTGGTCCACCAGTACCAGGTGGTGAGCACCAGCCACGTCACCAGCAACATGCCGAGCAAGCCTTGAACCTGTTCATCCTTGATCAGCGCCTTGCGGTTGCCACGCAACGTTGCCACGTACAGGGTGAACGGCAAGCTGCCGAGAATCATGATGACGATCGCCACCCAGTGCACCGCCGGTTGCGTCCACTTGGCCAGTGACTGGTCGGAGGTGGAGAAACCGCCGGTGGAAATGGCCGACATCGCGTGGTTGATCGCATCGAACGGACTCATCCCGGCCCACCAGAACGCCAGGCTGCCGAAAATGGTGATGCCGACGTAGGCCGCTACGATCAAACGCGCCACCATGTGCGAACGGGGCATGACTTTTTCGGAACGGTCCGACGACTCGGTCTGAAACAGCCGCATGCCACCGATACGCAGCAACGGCAGAATCGCGACGGCCATACCGATAAAGCCGATGCCACCGATCCAGTGCAGCAACGAGCGCCACATCAGGATGCCGGGGGACATGTCATCGAGGTGATTGAGCACTGTTGAGCCAGTGGCCGTAATCCCGGACATGCTTTCGAAGAATGAGTCGGTGTAGCTGATGTGCTGGGTCAACAGGAATGGCAGCGCCGCGAAGATGCACACCACCAGCCAACTGCTGACGGTCAGCAGGTACATATCCCGCGGGCGCAAGTGCACGTGCTCGGGGCGGCCGGGGATCACCAGCGCCAGGCCGGCGACAAAGGTGATCATGCTGGCCCAGAGGAACGACGGCAGATCGCCGGTGCGATCGAAAATCAACAGGGTGGCCATGGGCACGACCATGGCGATCGCCAGCGTGATCAGGAAGAGGCCGATGATGAAACCAATGAGACGTAAGGTCGGCAACGCCATGAAGTCCGCTCGGGCTGAAAGTAGGAAGGGCGCCATTCTACGCGTGGGGCAGGGCATGTAAACCGGCATCCCCGTGGCACTTGCAGCTAGAATAGCCGGACATTTTTTTCAGGAGGTGGCCGATGCAGGCTCTCGACGCTTTGCTCAACCGTGTTTCCGTTCCACGACTGGTCGACCCGGCCCCTACCGCCGAGCAGCGCGAAGTGCTGTTTAACGCCGCGATGCGTGCGCCGGACCACGGCCACTTGCAGCCTTGGCGCTTCCTGACAGTCGAAGGCGCGGCGCGTGAGCAGATGGGCGAGTTGCTGGCCGAAGCCGCGAAACTGCAGGACAGCGAAGCGTCCGAAGCGGTGCTGGACAAGGCCCGCAATGGTCCGCTGCGCGCACCGTTGGTGGTCGTGGTGATCGCGCGGTTGCAGGATCACGTCAAGTATCCGAAGTCCGAGCAGTTGCTGGCGGCTGGCTGCGCGGCGCACGGAATTCTGCTGGCAGCTTATGCGCAAGGTATTGGCGCGGTCTGGCGCACCGGTGAGCTGGCGTATTCGGCGCATGTGGCCAAGGGCTTGGGGTTGGCTGAAGGGGAAGAGGTGATTGCTTTCCTGTACCTGGGCACGCCGCTGAAAGAACCGCGCGTTGCAGATAAAGTCGATCTGGCTGAATTCGTCAGCGCGTGGCCCGGCAAAGCCTGACACCACCAATCAAATGTGGGAGCGAGACCGGCAAGCCGGTCTCGCTCCTACAGGGGGTTACGGTTGGACCAGGGCTCCGGGTACTAAAGGTAATTCCAGGCTGGCAATGAACCCGCCATCCGGATGATTGGCCAACACCAGACTCCCGCCATGCCGCTCCGCCGCCCGGCGTGCAATCGCCAATCCCAAACCATGCCCGGCCGCCGTCTGCCCCGGCGCCCGATAAAACGGCTCACCCAACTGGCTCAAATGCTCGGCGTCGACCCCCGGCCCATGGTCACGCACGCTCACCACAATCCGCTCACCCTGACGCACTGCCTGCATTTCAATCGATTGCCCCACCGGGTTGAAGCGCTGGGCGTTGCGCAGCAGATTGTCCACGGCGCGCTCGATCATCGTCGGCCAGCCTTTGAGATTCAGTTGTGGTTCCGCGTCGAGGCGAACGTTCTGCTCCGGCGAACCCAGTTGCGCATCCTTTTGCAGCGAGTTGAGCAGCGCATTCAGATCAACGTCTTCTGCGCTGGCGTTATCGGCATCGACCCGCGCCAGCACCAGGATTTCGCTGATCAGCGCTTCAAGCCGGTCGCACTCGCGGGTCAGGCGTGGCCAGAGTTTTTCCCGTTCTTCTGGGTTGGCCCGTTCGGCCAGTGCCAGCGCTATGCGCAACCGGGCAAGCGGTGAGCGCAACTCGTGGGACACATCGCGCAGCAATTGGCGCTGACTGCCGATCAGGCTTTGCAGCCGTGAGCCCATACGGTTGAAATCGTTGGCGAGCACGCCGAACTCATCGCGACGGTTGGCCAGTTTCACCAGGCTGTTCTGCTGGTAGGTGGTTTGCCCCAGATCATGCACCGCGCCGCGCAAGCGGCTTAGCGGTCGGGTGATGGACAGGGTCACGAACAGGCTGAACAGGGTCAGCACCACGAGCGCGATGCCCAGCGCACTCAGTGGCCAGAGCAGGCTTTCGCGGTGCCATGAGTCCAGCTCCGGGTGCGGAATACGATAAATCAGCAGGTAGGTGTCGCCGGTTTTTTCACTGGTGTACTCGGCGGTCAGACGCCGCCATGGCAGGCGTCGGTCATCGTTGTTCTGCCGTGCTTCGAAGGCGGCCGCGCGGCGCGGAAAGGTGCCGCGAACGAGCGGGTCACCGCTTTCGTTGAGCACCTGAACGTCGATGTGATACTGGCGTTTGCGCTGTTCGAGAATGTCCTGGGCGGCTTCTTCGCCCTGGGCTTCGTAGGTTTGCGTCCATTCTTCGGGCAAGGTGTTGAGGCCCGGGTGGCGACTGAGAATCCACGCGTCCTGGTTGAGCATGTGCCCGAGCAGAATGGACAACCCTGCCACCAGAGCGATGGCCAGCCAGAAGCTGGCCAGGATACGCCAGAACAATGAGCGCACAGAAAATCCTCAAGCTGACTGAATTCCATGTGGGAGCGAGCAGGCTCGCTCCCACATTGAACAGGGTGGTATCAGACCCAACGGGGTTAGCCGTTGGGTCCGGGGTCAGCGCATTATTGCGCTTTTTGCGGTTGTTGCGCTTTCCACGCCTTGAACTCGGCCCATTCGGCGCGGCGCTCAGCCTGTTTTTTCTGGATCTCGTCGAATTGCTTCTGTTGATCCGGCTTCAGCAGGGCGCGCACATCGGCCTCGGCTTTCTTGTGGTTGGCGGCCATTTCATCTTTCATGGCTTTCTGGTCCGCCGGCGAGAGTTTTTCCAGGTACTTGTCGACCACTTGCTTACGCTCGTGCATCTGCTCGCCCATGATCTTGCGGATCTGCTCGCGCTGTTCGCGGCTCAGGTCCAGTTGGCTGTACGGGCCTTTGCCGTGCATGCCGTGCATCTGACCGCCGTGGCGCGAGCCGTCCATCGAACCACCCATCGGGCCGGCGCCTTCAGGCATGGCCATGGCAACGGTTGGCAGGGCGGCAGCGAACATCAGAGCGATAAGAGTCTTGCGCATGGTGAATCTCCTTGTCTCGTTCCCGGTACGTTCCGGATGAGTACAGATTACGCAGATCAAGGTCAGCGGCGGTCAGCGGAGCGTAAAGCTTGGGTAAAGACGATTTGGCATCCACCTGACAAACCCCGGCGCCGTATTGACCTGACACCACACCGACCCTGTAGGAGCCGGCTTGCTGGCGATGCAGACAACGCGGTGTATCAGGTAAGCCGCCATCGCCGGCAAGCCAGCTCCTACAGAGGTTTGTATTCACCGAACCTGTAGGAGCCAGCTTGCTGGCGATGCAGACGACGCGGTCATCGCGGGGAATCAGAGGCTGTAGTAATAGCCACGGCTGCGCAGGGCGACGATGCGCGGGCGGCCGTCGGGGTGGGGACCGATCTTTTTGCGCAGGTTGCTGACGTGCATGTCCAGGCTGCGGTCGTACAGGGTGAGCTTGCGACCGAGGGCGATCTGCGCCAGTTCCTGTTTGTCCAGCGGCTCGCCCGGCTGCTTGAGCAAGGCTTCGAGCAAGCGGCTTTCGGAGACAGTGAGGGTGAATTCCTGTTCATCGATGCTGACCACGCCGCGCACCGGGCTGAAACACAAGTCGCCCAGTTCAAGCTGGCTGGACACCGCCGCCGGATGACTGCGGCGCAAGACGGCGCGCAGGCGGGCGGTCAGTTCCCGTGGGTCGCACGGTTTGGCCAGGTAATCATCGGCGCCGAGTTCCAGGCCCAGGATGCGGTCCAGAGGCTCGCCGCGGGCCGAGAGCATGAGCACTGGCAATTCCGGATGGTCGCTGCGCAATTGCTTGAGCAGTTCCAGGCCGCTGCCGTCCGGCAGCATCACATCCAGCACCACCGCCGCCGGGGACGTTTCAGCCAGCGCGCGACGAGCACTCTGACCGTCGTGGCAAGCCCGGACATGAAAGCCTTCCTGGCTCAGCCAACTGACCAGCAGCTCACACAGCTCCTGATCGTCATCAATTAATAACAGCTCGCTCATGACTCACTCAATTTAGCCATTGTCGACGTTTTCGACTTGCACCACTGGCGAAGATACCGCAGAGCAGGGCTAATAGCGCAACTCCTGCGCCGATCACAAACCATTGCTGCTGGTCTGTCAAAAAGCGCGGCAGCGGACTGCTGGCCTGGGCTTCCTTGAGTTGCAGCTTCAGACGCTGATTCTCCTGGCGCAACCGGCTCAGCTGAGGGCTTTCGCGTTCGGCATCTGCACTTTGCAGTTGTTTGCTCAGTTCTTCTCGTTGCTGTTCGCTCACCTTCAAGCGTTGCTGCAACTCGCTGATCTGGCTCCCGGCGCTCAAGGACAGAGGCGTCGAACTACCACCGGCGGCACTTTCTTCACCGTGGGCGGGCGCCACGATCGACAACGTGACCAACATCAGACACAACGGACCTTTGCGCATCGGAGCTCCTGAATCCAATCGATTATTGGGCAGGTTGTCGGCAGGCAAACGAGAATAATGAGCGATTGAGAGCGCGATGAACCGACAAGGTTCATCGCGAGGGAGAGATTTACGGCAGGACTTGCTTGAACGGCTTGACCGAAACGTTGGCGTAGACGCCTGCGGCGATGTACGGATCGGCATCAGCCCAGGCCTGGGCGGCGCTCAGGGAATCGAATTCGGCGACGATCAGGCTGCCGGTGAAACCCGCAGCGCCCGGGTCATTGCTGTCGACTGCCGGGTGTGGGCCGGCCAATACGATACGACCTTCACCTTTGAGCACTTGCAGACGCTCAAGGTGTGCAGGCCGTGCGGCCAGGCGGGCTTCCAGGGAGTTGGCGACGTCTGTGGCAATGATTGCGTAAAGCATGTCAGTCCTCGGTTTTTGGCGTAGTGGTATCGGCGTCGTGCAGGTGGCGGGACAGGTAAATACCCTGAGCGACCAGGAACAACAGCGTCATGCCCAGGCTGCCGAAGACTTTGAAGTCGACCCAGTATTCCTGAAACGTGAACGCGACAAACAGGTTGGCGGCACCGCAGAACAGGAAAAATGCGATCCAGGCGATGTTCAGGCGAGTCCAGACCTGGTCCGGCAGGGTCAGTGCGTGGCCCATGATGCGCTTGATCAGCAGCTGGTCACCGATGAAGTGGCTGCCGATGAACGCCAGGGCAAACAGCCAGTTGACCACCGGGGCTTTCCATTTCAGGAAGGTCTCGCTGTGGAACGCCAGTGTCAGGCTACCGAAGACCAGGCACGCGATGAGCGTCAGCCATTGGCTTTTTTCCAGCTTGCGCTGCTTGATGAAGAGCGTGCCGTACACCACCAGGGAGCTGATGATCAGCATTGCCGTGGCGCTGTAAATACCGCCTACAGTCACTGGATGACCGGCGATGTCGACGACCCGTGGATCGATTTTGAATACGATGAAAAACAGCAGGAGCGGGATGAAATCGATGAATTGTTTCACAGTGGCAGCCAGAAGCAGGATGTGGCGGCATAATAACAAACATATGGGCGCGCGATAGCGCCGGCTGATTTGAGGTTACACATCCCTGTGAATGTTGATTTGCACTGCCATAGCACGGCCTCCGATGGCGCCCTGGCGCCTGCGGTTCTGGTTGCGCGTGCGTTCGAGAAAGGCGTGCGAGTCCTGGCCTTGACCGATCACGACACCCTTGAAGGCCTCGATGAGGCCCGTAGCGCCGCAACGGCGCTGGGGATGCAACTGGTCAACGGCGTCGAGTTGTCCTGCACCTGGGGCGGCGCAACCATTCATGTGCTGGGCTACGGATTTGATGTCAATGCCGCGCCGTTGGTCGATGCCATCGCCAAGTTGCACGATGGCCGTTGGCTACGTTCCGAAGAAATAAGCCGCAAACTGGCGTTGAAGGGCATGCCGGGTGCGCTGGAGGGCGCCCGGGCGATTCAACGGGAACTGGGCGACAGCGGCAACGCGCCGGCCCGCCCGCACTTCGCTGACTGGATGGTGCGCGAAGGTTACGTCAAGGATCGCGCCGAAGCGTTCCGCAAATGGCTGGGCGCCGGCAAGCTGGGGGACGTCAAGCAACACTGGCCGACCCTGGAAGAGACCGTCGAAACCCTGCGCGCCGCAAAAGCCTGGGTAAGCCTGGCGCATCCCTGGCACTACGATTTCACTCGCAGCAAGCGTCGCCGCCTGATTTCTGACTATATTCAAGCTGGGGGCCACGCTATCGAAGTGGTCAATGGCCATCAGCCCGCCGAGCAAGTGGGCAGCCTGGCGATTCTCGCCCGCGAGTTCGGTCTGCTGGTCAGCGCTGGCAGTGATTTTCATGGCCCTGGAGGCTGGTCCGAGATCGGTGAATACCGCCCGCTCCCGGAGGATCTGCCACCACTGTGGTGTCGATTCAAACATGACCCAATTATTGCCGCCGTCTGAACAGGTAGAGAATGTGAGTCAATTTTTCCAGATACATCCGGAAAACCCGCAAGCGCGCCTGATCAAACAGGCTGTCGAGATCATCCGCAGCGGCGGGGTGGTGATTTATCCCACAGACTCTTCCTACGCCATTGGTTGCCAGATCGGCGACAAGAATGCCGTGGAGCGCGTGCGCCGGTTGCGTCAACTGGACGAGAAACACAACTTTGCGCTGATTTGCAGCGACCTGTCGCAACTCGGGCTGTTCGCCAAGATCGACACCGGGACCTTCCGCGTGCTCAAGGCGCACTTGCCGGGGCCTTACACCTTCATTCTCAACGCCACCCGTGAAGTCCCGCGGCTGTTGTTGCACCCGAAAAAACGCACCATCGGCTTGCGTGTGCCAAGCCATCCGATTGCCCTGGCGCTGCTGGAAGAACTCGGTGAGCCGCTGATGAGCGTGACGCTGATCATGCCGGGCGACACCGACCCGCTGAGCGATCCTTACGAAATGCGCCAATTGCTCGAGCATCAAGTGGACCTGATCATCGACGGCGGTTTCGGCGGCATCAAGGCATCCACGGTGATCAACCTCGCCGATGGCGAGCCGGAAGTGATCCGCGTCGGTTGCGGCGACCCGACGCCGTTCATGGCCGAGGCGTAAATGTCTGCAGTAGAACCCGTTATCGACAGTCAGGCCGGCGCCCAGCAAGAACTGCCGTTCGCCATGGTCTATGGCCAGGCGGTGCTGGAAATGCCGCTGGACCTGTACATTCCGCCGGATGCGCTCGAGGTTTTTCTCGAAGCCTTCGAAGGCCCCCTCGACCTGCTGCTGTACCTGATCCGCAAACAGAACATCAACATCCTCGACATCCCGGTGGCGGAAATCACCCGTCAGTACATGGGCTATGTCGAGTTGATGCAGTCGGTACGCCTGGAACTGGCCGCCGAGTACCTGGTGATGGCCGCGATGCTGGCCGAAATCAAATCGCGGATGCTGTTGCCGCGCGCCGAAACCATCGAAGACGAAGAAGACGACCCGCGCGCCGAACTGATCCGTCGCTTGCAGGAATACGAACGCTTCAAGGCAGCCGCCGAAGGCATCGATGGCCTGAGTCGCGTCGGTCGTGATGTGGTGGTGCCCAAGCTGGATGCCCCGGAAGCACGGGCGCGCAAGCTGTTGCCGGATGTGAGTCTGTCAGAGTTGTTGATGTCCATGGCCGAGGTGCTGCGCCGTGGCGACATGTTCGAAAGTCACCAGGTCAGCCGCGAGGCGCTGTCCACGCGCGAACGCATGAGCGACGTGTTGGAGCGGCTCAAGGGTGGCGGTTTCGTGCCCTTTGTCGAGCTGTTCACCGCTGAAGAAGGACGTCTGGGGGTGGTGGTGACCTTTATGGCGATCCTCGAACTGGTCAAGGAATCCTTGGTCGAGCTGGTGCAGAATGAGCCGTTCGCGGCGATCCACGTGCGAGCCCGAGCCGAATAACGAGTTGAATCATGAACCTGACTGAACCCCGCGAGCTGGCGCCATTGCTTGAAGCCTTTCTGTTGGCCTCGGGAAAACCGCAATCGCTTGAACGCCTGTTCGAACTCTTTGAGGAGGGCGAGCGGCCGGAACCGCCGGTCTTCAAGAAAGCCCTGGCGATTCTGGCCAAGTCCTGCGACGGCCGTGCGTTCGAGCTGAAGGAAGTCGCCTCCGGCTATCGCCTGCAGATCCGCGAAAAATTCTCGCCATGGGTCGGGCGTTTGTGGGAAGAGCGCCCGCAGCGGTATTCCCGCGCCATGCTCGAAACAATGGCCCTGATTGCCTATCGCCAGCCGATCACCCGGGGCGAGATCGAAGACGTGCGGGGCGTGGCGGTCAACAGTCACATCGTCAAGACGTTGCTGGAACGGGAGTGGATTCGCATCGTCGGTTATCGCGACGTGCCCGGAAAACCGGCGATGTTTGCGACGACGAAGGCGTTTCTCGATCATTTCAACCTGAAGAATCTTGACGATCTGCCGCCGCTCGCAGAACTGCGCGAGCTGGAGCCTGACCCGGTGCTCGACTTCGACGATGCGCCCGTGCCAGCCGGTTTGCAGGAGCTGGCGGACGCCAGCGCCGAGCCGGAAGAGCCGAAGGAAGAAACCAGTTTCCATACGTTGTTGCTGGAGCTGGACACCATGGAGGAGGGGCTCAAGACCGACTTCGATGACATTTTGCGTGATGGCGAGATGAGCGTGACCGAAGAGGTTTTGGCGCAGCCGGAAGCGGTCATTGAGGCTGAACTTCAAGTCGAACCAGAAGCCACCGTCGAAGAAGAACGGGAAGATGATGTGCTCGGTGTGGCCGAGGCGCGCGAAAAGCTCCTGGCCGCCGTCGCCGCGCTCGAACAGCCGAAACCCGAGCCCGAGCCCGAGCCCGAGTTGTCCGATGAAGAAGCCGAAGCCCGGGCCCTCGCCGAAGCCATCGAAGCCGAACGCCGCGAGTTTGAAGACTGACCCAAATCTCGTAGACGATGAGATCCCTGTAGGAGCCGGCTTGTTGGCGATAGCGGTGGGTCAGTCAATAAATGTACTGGCTGACCCACCGCTATCGCCAGCAAGCCGGCTCCTACAGGGTTGGTGTTCAACCAAAGCCCCCCTGCATCAGCGTCTGCCCAGTCCTCACCGAAGCGGCGCTGCGTCTGATCAAACTCGATACCACCGGTCGGCGGAAATCCAGGTAACTGGCCATTCATCAGCTAGTCTCTGATGCGCAAACGCCGACATGAGCGTATGATTCGCGACCCTTCGGCGATCCCTTCGCCCAAGTACAAGCTTTCAACTCTTCAGGCAAAGCCTGAACAGACCACACCGGGAGGTGCCCAGATGAGTATCAACGACCAGAAAGACGACCAGGAAATCGGCCCAGCAGGCGAGAAACTGCAGAAAGTCCTCGCCCGTATCGGCGTCGGCTCGCGCCGTGACGTAGAAGCCTGGATCAGCCACGGCCGCATCAAGGTCAACGGCAAAGACGCCACCCTCGGGCAGCGCGTCGACATGCACGACGCCATCACCATTGATGGCAAGGTGATCAAGCGCGAAGAAGCCGCCGAGTCGGTACGCCGCGTGATCATGTACAACAAGCCCGACGGTGAAATCTGCACCCGCCTTGACCCGGAAGGCCGCCCAACCGTTTTCGACAAGATGCCACGGCCCAAAGAAGGTCGCTGGATCAACATCGGTCGTCTGGACATCAACACCACCGGTCTGCTGATGTTCACCACCGACGGTGAACTGGCCAACCGCCTGATGCACCCTTCCTACGAAATGGACCGTGAATACGCGGTACGTGTGCGTGGCGAAGTCGATGATGAGATGATCGAGCGTCTGAAGGCAGGCGTCGTCCTTGAAGACGGCCCGGCCAAGTTCACCGACATCAAGCAAGCGCCAGGTGGCGAAGGTTTCAACCACTGGTACCACTGCGTGGTGATGGAAGGTCGCAACCGCGAAGTTCGTCGTCTGTGGGAATCCCAGGGCCTGGTGGTCAGCCGTCTGAAGCGCGTGCGTTTCGGTCCGGTGTTCCTCAACTCCGACCTGCCGATGGGTCGCTGGCGCGAAATGAGCCAGTACGAAGTCGACATTCTGAGTGCGGAAGTGGGTCTGACGCCTGTGGCCATGCCGCAGATGAACGCCAAGAGCAAAGACAAGCTCGACCGGATGCAGCGTAAATCGTCGCGTCCGATGGGCAAGACCGAGCGCGTGCGTTCGTTGCGTCCTGCTATCGGTAACCAGTCCGCCGCTACACCGCGTGATACCCGTGAACCGCATATCGAAGGCGAGCGGCCAGCCCGCAAGCCAGCAGCGCCACGCGCCGACGGCGAGCGTGGTCCACGCACGCCGCGTCCGGCCAACGGTCGCACTGAACGTGGCGAAGGCCGCGGTGCTCCCGCGGGTCGTGGAGAGTCAGGTCGCGGTACGCCAGTGGCGGATCGTCCATCGGACACCAAGCGCCCGGCCAAGCCAGCGCCAAAACGTCCGGGCATCAAGCTGGTCGAGGGTGACAAACCATCGGGCAAGCGCCGCGGCGCGCCAGCTGGTTCGGGCCAGCGTCCGGGCTTCGGTCGTCGCAAGCCTGAGTAAGGGCTGAGCGGCAGATGAAAAACGCCAACCTTTGGGTTGGCGTTTTTTTTTGCCCTGGTTTCGGATCTGCATTGTTGTTGAGGACTTCATCGCGAGCAGGCTCGCTCCCACAGGGGGGCGAGTACTTTCCGAAACATGTGATCAAATGTGGGAGCGAGCCTGCTCGCGAAGGGGCCAGTCGCAGCGCTGCACTATCCATGTTGGAGTGTCGGCGTTACGGCGTGTAACGAAAAATTGACGAAGCCCGCTGATTGGCCAAGTGAAATCGCCGCCACCTGAGCACTGTAAGAAAATACTTACGCCCACAACACACCCGAACGCTTTCCCACCCTCTGGCCCGCTTGTTTCAGCGGCTCCAGAAGGGTGTCATGCGCCCCATGCCTGTCGTGCAGGTGCATAACAAAAAGGAGGCGCAATGTACGCCGTGACTCATCTCCATCTCTCCCCGTGGGGCGGTTTTCCTATCGCTCACGCCGACGACCCGCAAAGGTCTGACTC
Source organism: Pseudomonas sp. PDM03 (assembly GCF_014852385.1). Classification (NCBI taxonomy): domain Bacteria; kingdom Pseudomonadati; phylum Pseudomonadota; class Gammaproteobacteria; order Pseudomonadales; family Pseudomonadaceae; genus Pseudomonas; species Pseudomonas sp. PDM03. The sequence goes on from NZ_JACVBM010000019.1 coordinate 33,669, forward strand.
TCTTTTTGCAGCCGCCCGAAACCCTCGGGGCGGACACAGGCAATCCCGGCAACCGACGCGCTGATCCAGCGGTGTCTGGCAGCAGGGGGTTAGCGGTGTACAATGCGCCGCGTTTTACCTGTGACCTCCTGCGCACCTGCGCAAACCTCAAGGCTATCCGCCTTGTTCACTCCGCCGCGTCACGAGCGTGTCGGGTTCGATTTCGTCACAGATAAAAACAAACAGGTGACGCATGACCGTTGTAAATACGCTGAACTCCTGGTGCCTGCGCTGGGGTTTGATCGGCGCTGCTTAAAGTCGCAACCGAGCAGCAACGTCTATTGAACATCATCAAACCTTGCGTGAGACCCTTTTCATGAGTGGACAAAACTCGCATTCAGGCGAGCTGAAACGCGGCCTGAAGAATCGTCATATTCAACTGATCGCCCTCGGTGGCGCGATTGGTACCGGCCTGTTCCTCGGCTCGGCCGGTGTACTGAAATCCGCTGGCCCGTCGATGATCCTCGGCTACGCCATCTGCGGCTTCATTGCCTTCATGATCATGCGCCAGCTCGGCGAAATGATCGTCGAAGAGCCGGTGGCTGGTTCCTTCAGCCACTTCGCGCACAAATACTGGGGCGGTTTCGCCGGTTTCCTGTCGGGCTGGAACTGCTGGATCCTGTACATTCTGGTGGGCATGTCGGAGCTGACCGCTGTCGGCAAATACATCCACTACTGGGCGCCGGACATCCCGACCTGGGTCTCGGCAGCCGGGTTCTTCGTGCTGATCAACCTCATTAACCTGGCCAACGTCAAAGTCTTCGGCGAGGCGGAGTTCTGGTTCGCGATCATCAAGGTTGTAGCGATTGTCGGCATGATTGCCCTGGGCAGCTACTTGCTGGTCAGCGGGCACGGCGGCCCGGAAGCGTCGGTGACCAACCTGTGGTCACACGGTGGTTTCTTCCCGAATGGCGTCAGTGGTCTGGTGATGGCCATGGCGATCATCATGTTCAGTTTCGGCGGCCTGGAAATGCTCGGCTTCACCGCAGCAGAAGCGGACAAACCGAAAACCGTGATCCCGAAAGCGATCAACCAGGTGATCTACCGGATCCTGATTTTCTACATCGGCGCACTGGTCATCCTGCTGTCGCTGACGCCATGGGACAGCCTGCTGGCGACCCTGAACGCCTCCGGCGATTCCTACAGCGGCAGCCCGTTCGTGCAAGTGTTCTCGATGCTCGGCAGCAACACCGCCGCGCACATCCTCAATTTCGTGGTGCTGACCGCGGCGTTGTCGGTGTACAACAGCGGCACCTACTGCAACAGCCGCATGCTGCTGGGCATGGCCGAGCAGGGCGATGCGCCGAAAGCCCTGGCGAAGATCGACAAGCGTGGCGTGCCGGTGCGTTCGATCCTTGCTTCGGCGGCGGTGACGCTGATCGCGGTGCTGTTGAACTACCTGATCCCGCAAAACGCACTGGAACTGTTGATGTCGCTCGTGGTGGCCACGTTGGTGATCAACTGGGCGATGATCAGCTATTCGCACTTCAAGTTCCGCCAGCACATGAACAAGACCAAGCAGACGCCGCTGTTCAAGGCCCTGTGGTATCCGTACGGAAACTACATCTGCCTGGCGTTCGTGGTGTTCATCCTTGGCGTGATGCTGTTGATCCCGGGCATTCAGGTTTCGGTGTATGCGATTCCGGTGTGGGTCGTGTTCATGTGGGTTTGCTACGGCATCAAGAACAAGCGCAGTGCTCAACAAACGTTGCAGGCTGCAGTGAAATAACGCAGCGCGCAGACACAACAAACCCGGCCATGTGCCGGGTTTTTTGTATCTGGTGTACACACAAAACCCCTGTGGGAGCGAGCCTGCTCGCGATAGCGGCAGGTCAGGCAATGATGATGTCGACTGACACGGCCTCATCGCCAGCAGGCTGGCTCCCACAGGGACGGTGCTAATCAAGGTATCCTGCGCACTCTGAATACGGACGCTTTTCCATGCTGGTGATTTCCAACAATGTGCATCTGCCGGATGCCGAGATCGAATTGACGGCCATCCGCGCCCAGGGCGCCGGTGGGCAGAACGTCAACAAGGTCTCCAGTGCCGTGCACCTGCGCTTCGACATTCCGGCCTCGTCCTTGCCCGAGTTCTACAAGGAGCGGCTGCTGGCGCTGCGTGACAGCCGCATCACCAGCGACGGCGTGTTGATCATCAAGGCCCAGCAATACCGCACGCAGGAGGCCAATCGCGCCGATGCGCTGGAGCGGCTGACCGAGTTGATCCTCAGCGCCACCAAGGTCGAAAAGAAACGCCGTCCGACCAAGCCGACCCTCGGCTCGAAGAAGCGTCGGCTCGAATCCAAGACCAAGCGCGGCAGCATCAAGGCCGGGCGCGGCAAGGTCGATTTCTAGCGGGCGTCTCGTTCTTCACGATACTTGGGCGCTTGCCTGTACAGGTAAACGCTCAGTGCCAAACCGCTCAAAGCGGCGAGGGCGGCGAACAGGAAGATTGAAGCAAAACCAAATCCGGCGGCAATCGCGCCCGCCAATGGTCCGGTAATCCCCAGCGACAAATCGATGAACAGCGAATACGCGCCAACCGCAGCGCCACGGCTGGACGCTGGCACCAGATTGACCGCTTCCACGCCCAGCGCCGGGAACACCAGGGAAAAACCGAAACCGCTCAGCGCCGCGCCGGCCAAGGCCCAATGAGCATCCGGTGCCAGCCACAGCAGCAACAGCCCCAGGGTTTCCACCGACAGGCAGGCAATCGCCACGCGAAAACCACCGAGGCGGTTGATCAGGTTGCCGAACAACAGCCGCGCGCCGATGAAGCTCGCGCCAAACAGGCTCAGGCACAACACTGCGTTGTCCCAGTGTTGCGTGGCGTAATACAGGGTGATGAAGGTGGCGATGGTGCCGAAGCCGATAGAACCCAGCGCCAGGCCGCAACCGTGCGGCAGCACTCGACCGAGCACATGCATGAACGGCAATCGTTCCCCGGCCACGATGGGCGCGGCGGTTTTCGGCCAGGCCAGCGCCAGGCCCAGCACGGCCAGCAACACGATGCTCACGCCCATGCTCCACAAGCCCAACTGACTGACCAACATCACGCCAAGCGGTGCGCCGACAGCCAGTGCGCCATAACTGGCGATGCCGTTCCACGAGATCACTTTGGCGGTGTTCGCCGCGCCTACCCGGCCGATGCCCCAGCCGATCGAGCCCGAGCCCACCAGGCTTTCCGCGCTGCCAAGCACCAGGCGGCCGATCAACAGGCTGATCAGGCTCAGCATCGGCAGGCTTTGGGTCCAGGCCGAAATCAGCATGAATACGCCGCTCAGACCGCAACCGGCGAGGCCATACATGACCGCCAGTTTGCTGCCCTTGTTATCAATGATTTTCCCGGCGTATGGACGGCTGAGCAGGGTGGCCAGGTATTGCACGCTGATCACCAGGCCGGCGACTACGGCACCGAAACCCAGATCGCTGTGGACGTAGCCGGGCAATACGGCCAGGGGAATGCCGATGTTGAGATAGCCGATAAAAGTGAACAGGACGATGGAAACGACTTGCAGCGTGACCGCCAGGGGGCGCTGGTTTTCAGACATGGGTAAAGGTCCACGGGAAAGCAGGATAGATAGGCTGCTTATGATAGCGGCGTGAGAGGCCGCGGGCGTGGAAAAGTAAAACTATTTGCCGGGTGGGGGGCGAATCAGGGTTTGGCGGGGGCGACCAGTTGTGTCGTGACCAGGGCGGCCAGGGCATTTTCTTCGCTGCCGAAACGGGCGAGCAATGCCGCTTGTTTCTCGGGGGAGAGGCGATTCCAGATCTCGATCATCTTCTCGGCGGTGCCGATCAGAACGCTGGCCTGGGTCTCGCTAAAGTCATCGGTCATGGATAAGTGGCTCGGTTTCAGGCGGTGTGGAAAGCGCATGTTAGCGCTTTCCACACGGTCTGGCATTGCGGGTGTTTCAGTCTTCGCTGTCGGCCTGGCGGCGTTCAGTGGCTTCTTTCGGCTCGGGCTGTTGGGCGCCGGCTTGCTGCGTGGGTGTCTGCTCAGTTTCGTGCAGGCTTGGGAAGGGGAGATTAGGGATCTCGTGCATGTTTCGCGCTCCTCGCAAAGTCTGTTGATAGATCTGGTAGATCCGCGCTTTTACAAAGCCTGGGCAGGATACAGCAGGAGAAATGACAATCAGACTTTTATATCCATTTGTTACGACGGATGGGCTTGTCTAGACAGGTTTGTATGGGTGGTGAAAAGCAAGTGTGGGAGCGAGCCTGCTCGCGATAGCGGAGTGTCAGCCAACATCTATGTCGACTGATACACCGCTATCGCGAGCAGGCTCGCTCCCACAGGGGATATAGGTGCTTGAGGTTATTTGCAGACCTTTGCAATGGCTTCGGCCAGCAGATCAAGACGCGTCGCATCAATCCCCGCCACGTTTGCCCGGCCGGTACCAACCATGTAAACGCTGTGATGATCACGCAACTGTTTAACCTGGTCAGGCGTCAATCCGGTGTAGGAAAACATCCCGCGTTGCACACCAATGTGCGCAAAGCGCTCGCGCAAACCATGAGGCTCCAGCGCCTCGACCAGACCGCTGCGCAGTTGGGCGATACGCAAGCGCATGGCTTCCACTTCGTCGGCCCAGAGGCTTTTCAGCTCCGGATCGCCGAGGATCGTTGCCACGACGGCGGCGCCGTGATCCGGTGGAGTCGACCACAAGTTGCGGGCGATATTGGCCAGTTGGCTGCGGATATCCACCAGTTTGTCAGTCGTCTTCGCGCAGACAATCAACGCCCCCGTGCGGTCGCGGTACAGGCCGAAGTTCTTCGAGCAGGAGCTGGTGATCAATACTTCCGGCAGTTCGGCAGCGAACAACCGGGTCGACCACGCATCCTGCTCCAGTCCGTCGCCGAAACCCTGGTAGGCGAAGTCGATCAGCGGCACCAGATTGCGACTGCGCACCACTTCCAGTACCCGGCGCCAGTCGTCATGGGACAGATCGAAACCGGTCGGGTTGTGGCAGCAAGCGTGCAGCAAAACCACATCGCCCTCAGGGGCTTCGTTGAGTGCTGCCAGCATCGCTTCAACATCGAGGCGGTTGTCGCTGCCGACATAAGGGTAGTGGTTAACCTTGACCCCGGCCGTGGCGAAAATGGTTTCGTGAATCGGCCAGGTCGGGTTGCTCAACCACACGCCACGTCCCGGCAGGCACTGGGCGATGAAGTCTGCGCTCAAGCGCAACGCACCGGTGCCGCCTGGCGTCTGGGTGGCGCCGGCGCGTTGTTCGGCGATCAGCGCAGAATTGGCACCGAGCACCAACTCATTGATGGCTTTGCCGAACGCCGGTTCGCCGTGACCGCCGATGTAGGTCTTGGTGGTCTGGCGATCCACCAGGCGTTGCTCCGCAATCTTCACGGCCTGGGGGATCGGCGTCAGGCCAAAGGCGTCTTTATAGACGCCCACGCCAAGGTCGAATTTGCGCGGGTTGGGGTCCTGCGCATAGGCCTCCATCAGGCCGAGAATCGGGTCGCCGGGTACTCGACCTATGGCGTCGAAATGCATTATTTGCGGCCCTCGGCGTCCTTGGCCACTTCGTCAGTGCGCGCGGCCATGATGAAATCGTTGCGGTGCAGGCCTTTGATGGAGTGGCTCCACCAGGTCACGGTGACTTTGCCCCATTCGGTCAGCAGGCCCGGGTGGTGACCTTCAGCCTCGGAGATTTCCCCGACGGCGTTGGTGAACGCCAGCGCGTGCTTGAAGTTCTTGAACAGGAATACCTTCTCCAGCTGCATGACGCTGTCGCGGACTTCGATGTTCCAGTCAGGGATCTGCTTGATCAGTACCGGCAGCTCTTCGTCGCTGACCTGAGGGGCGTCGGCGCGGCAGGCTTCGCAATGGGCTTGGTTCAATGTGGACATGATGTGTTCCTGAATTCGAATGATTGGAAATCGGCCGTCAGTGCAACCACGCTAAACCAAAGCGTCGATTCCTGACAGGCTCACTTGATTCTAAAAGCTGCGGATCACGCGGCTTTCGGCGGAAATTTCGGTGCGTGCAAGCCCAGCTGCATGCCTTGCTTGACCATGCCCATGATGTCTTCGTGGGCGAGGTCGAACAGACGCTTGAGGTTCGGCAGGACGAAATACAAAGGTTGCAGGATGTCGATGCGGTAAGGCGTGCGCATGCATTCCAGTGGGTCGAAGGCCTGATGCTCAGGTTCGTTCGACAGGCTGTAAACGGTTTCTTTCGGCGAGGAAAGAATGCCGCCGCCGTAAATGCGCTGGCCTTCGGGTGTATCGACCAGGCCGAACTCGATGGTCATCCAGTACAAGCGCGCCAGGTACACGCGTTCTTCCTTGGAAGCCTTCAGGCCGAGTTTGCCGTAGGTGTGGGTGAATTCGGCGAACCAAGGGTTGGTTAGCAGCGGGCAGTGACCAAAGATCTCGTGGAAAATGTCCGGCTCTTGCAGGTAATCCAACTCTTCGCGGGTACGAATAAACGTCGCCACCGGAAACTGCTTGTTGCCCAGTAATTCAAAGAAGGTCTGAAAAGGAATCAGCGCGGGTACTCGGGCAACCTGCCAGCCGGTGGTTTCACCGAGGACTTTGTTGATTTCGCCGAGTTGCGGAATGCGGTCGTGGGGCAGACCGAGTTTTTCGATACCGTCCAGGTATTCCTGGCACGCACGCCCTTCGATCACTTTCAGTTGGCGAGTGATCAGCGTGTTCCACACCGCATGTTCTTCCGCGGGGTAGTCGATAAAACCTTGCGCATCGGGCTCGCGAGCCACGTACTGCGTCTGCTTCATGCTGCTCTCCTGCTAGGGGATTTCGTTCTTGTTATGTCCTGCTATGGACTTAGAAATACCTCAGGAATTGCGATGTTGCAGCACGTGTAAGCCGTTGCATGTAGGAAAATTCGTTGGTTTTCGTAAGCTTTTCGTTACGGATTGGCGGCTGTGGCGCAGCGCATGAGTTTTTCGGGTTTGAAATGGCTCACAGGTGTCACATAATCTTGACGACTATCTGAGGGCGCCCAGAGAAATATTTCCCCTGTGGGCCTCGATTGATTGGTAAACCGCTGTATGTAGGAGCCGGCTTGCTGCGGGCGGCGTTCCGACGATAGCGTTCTCAAGGACGCCATCGTCGGAACGCCGCCCGCAGCAAGCCAGCTCCTACAGGGAGCGATCCATCGCCTTAATTTACCTTCGGGCCTTTTATGCGTATCAAAGTCCACTGCCAGAACCGCATCGGCATCCTGCGCGACATTCTCAATTTGCTGGTCGAGTACGGGATCAACGTCGCTCGCGGTGAAGTGGGGGGCGAGCATGGCAACGCGATCTACCTGCATTGCCCGAACCTGATCAATATTCAGTTCCAGGCGTTGCGTCCGAAATTCGAGTCGATTGCCGGGGTCTTTGGCGTCAAGCGTGTAGGCCTCATGCCGAGCGAGCGTCGGCACATGGAGCTTAATGCTTTGCTCGGGGCCCTGGAATTTCCGGTGTTGTCGATCGACATGGGCGGCTCGATTGTCGCGGCTAACCGCGCGGCGGCGCAGTTGCTCGGCGTGCGTGTCGATGAGGTGCCGGGGATTCCCTTGTCGCGTTACGCCGAGGATTTCGATTTGCCGGAACTGGTGCGCGCCAACAAGTCGCGGATCAACGGGCTGCGGGTCAAGGTCAAGGGTGACGTGTTTCTGGCCGACATCGCGCCGCTGCAATCGGAGCATGACGACAGCGAGGCCATGGCCGGTGCGGTGCTGACGCTGCACCGTGCCGACCGGGTAGGGGAGCGCATTTACAACGTGCGCAAACAGGAGTTGCGCGGGTTTGACAGCATCTTCCAAAGCTCGAAAGTGATGGCGGCGGTGGTACGTGAAGCCCGGCGCATGGCACCGCTGGATGCGCCGCTATTGATAGAAGGCGAAACCGGCACCGGCAAGGAATTGCTGGCACGCGCCTGCCACCTGGCGAGCCCCCGGGGGCAGTCGCCGTTGATGGCGCTCAATTGCGCCGGCCTGCCGGAGTCCATGGCCGAGACTGAATTGTTTGGCTATGGCCCCGGCGCGTTTGAAGGCGCCCGTGCCGAGGGCAAGCTCGGGCTGTTGGAACTGACGGCGGGCGGTACGCTGTTTCTCGATGGCGTGGGTGAAATGAGCCCGCGCTTGCAGGTGAAATTACTCAGATTCCTGCAGGACGGTTGCTTCCGTCGTGTAGGCAGTGATGAAGAGGTTTACCTCGATGTGCGAGTGATCTGTGCCACGCAGGTCGACCTGTCGGAATTGTGCGCTCGTGGCGAGTTTCGCCAGGATTTGTATCACCGTTTGAACGTGCTTTCGCTGCATATCCCGCCACTGCGCGAATGCCTGGATGGTTTGACGCCGCTGGTGGAGCACTTCCTTGATCAGGCCAGTCGGCAGATCGGTTGTCCGCTGCCGAAACTGGCGCCGGCGGCCATGGAACGGCTCAGTCACTACCATTGGCCGGGCAACGTCCGGCAGTTGGAAAACGTGTTGTTTCAGGCGGTTTCGTTGTGCGAAGGCGGGACGGTCAAGGCTGAACATATTCGACTGCCGGATTATGGCGTGCGTCAGCCGCTTGGCGATTTCTCGCTTGAGGGCGGGCTGGATGAGATTGTCGGGCGGTTCGAGAAAGCGGTGCTGGAGCGTTTGTATTCCGAACATCCGAGCAGTCGGCAGTTGGGCAAGCGGTTAGGGGTTTCGCATACGACCATTGCCAACAAGTTGCGTGAGTATGAAGTCGGCAAGACTGAGTCCTAGCTGACATTTGCTGTGTTTGTGCCGGCCTCATCGCGAGCAGGGCTCGCTCCTACAGGGGATTGCATTCCAAATGTAGGAGCGAGCCCTGCTCGCGATAGCGGTATCCTGTTCAGCCTCAAGGTCAAGCCTTGCCACTTACCGGCATAACACCGCCGGTTTTTCGTCTTTGACACATTCCCCCATTTCCCCCTGAACGCCCCAAGTCCTTTGTTTGCCGGGCCCCGCGCCGCCAGAAAAAAGTTGGTCTGCAAATTGCTTATCGCTCAGCAGTACAGCGGTGGGCGGCAAACGTCCGGCATGCAGAGGAAAGAGTGTGGACAAGTACCTTTATGTGGCAATGACCGGCGCCAGCCAGAATGCACTGGCGCAGAAGGCTCATGCGAACAACCTGGCGAACATCTCCACCAACGGCTTCCAGAAAGACCTGGAGCAGGCGCGTTCGATGCCGGTGTTCGGTGACAGCTTTCCGGCGCGTGCGTTTGCGATGTCCGAACGTCCGGCCACCGACTTCTCCGCGGGCTCTCTGGTACAAACCGGTCGCGACCTCGACGTCGCGGTGCAGGGCAACGGCTGGATCGCGGTGCAGAACCCCGACGGCGGTGAAAGCTACGTGCGCACCGGCAGCCTGAACGTTGACGCTTTGGGCGTGTTGCGGGCCGGCAACGGCATGCCGGTGATGGGCAACGGCGGGCCGATTTCCGTGCCGCCCGAGCAGCAAATCGAAGTGGGTGAAGACGGCACTGTCAGCATTCGTGCGATGGGCGAAGGCCCTCGAGTGATGGCTGAAGTCGACCGCATCAAGCTGGTCAACCCGGATTTCAAGAACATGACCAAAGGCCTGGACGGTTCGATCCACACCAAGGATGGCAAGCCGGCGCAAGCCGATGCCAACGTCAAACTGGTGTCCGGGTTCCTGGAGTCGAGCAACGTCAATGCCGTGGAAGAGATGACTTCGGTACTGGCGCTGGCCAAGCAGTTCGAGCTGCACATCAAGATGATGAACACCGCCAAAGACGATGACCAGGCCATGGCTCGGGTCTTGCAGATCAGCTAATTATCAGAACGTCGCGCCGTAAAACAGGCGCACGAGGAGAATCGAATGCTTCCGGCTCTATGGGTTGCCAAAACAGGTCTGTCCGCCCAGGACACCAACCTGACCACCATTTCCAACAACCTGGCGAACGTGTCGACCACGGGTTTCAAACGTGACCGCGCCGAGTTCCAGGACCTGCTGTACCAGATCAAACGCCAGCCAGGCGCCCAGTCGACCCAGGACAGCGAACTGCCGTCGGGTCTGCAATTGGGTACCGGTGTGCGCATTGTCGGCACCCAGAAAAACTTCAACGCCGGTAGCCTGCAAACCACCGAGCAGCCGTTGGACATGGCCATCGACGGTCGCGGTTTCTTCCAGATCCTGCAACCGGACGGCACCACGTCCTACACCCGTGACGGTACGTTCCACCTCGACTCCAACGGCCAGATCGTGAACGCCAACGGCTTCGCCCTCGAGCCGGCCATTGTCATTCCGAACGACGCGCAGACTTTCACGGTCGGTCGCGACGGCACCGTGTCCATCACCATTGCCGGCAACCCGGCATCCCAGGTGATCGGCAACCTGCAAACCGCCGACTTCATCAACCCGGCCGGCCTGCAAGCGGTGGGTAACAACCTGTTCCTGGAAACCGCTGCCAGCGGCGCGCCGCAAGTCGGCACGCCAGGCCTGGCCGGTTTCGGTACCACGCTGCAGAACACCCTGGAAACTTCCAACGTCAGCACCGTTGAAGAGATGGTCAACATGATCACCACTCAGCGCGCTTACGAGATGAACTCCAAGGTGATCTCCACCGCCGACCAGATGCTCTCGTTCGTAACGCAGAATCTGTAATCAAGTCTATGAGGCGGTCATGAGGCCGCCTGCAACACCGTGAGGTAGGGTCATGAATCGCTTTGTATCTGTCCTGGCACTGAGTGGCGTCGTCGCGCTGGCGGGTTGCGTCGGTCCGACGCCCAAGCCCAATGACCCTTACTACGCCCCGGTGTTGCCGCGTACGCCATTGCCGGCTGCCGCGAACAACGGCTCGATCTACCAGGCCGGTTTCGAACAGAACCTGTACAGCGACCGCAAGGCGTTCCGGGTCGGTGACATCATTACCATCACCCTGAACGAAAAAACCCAGGCCAGTAAAAACGCCAACTCGCAAGTGGCCAAGAACAGCAAGGCCGGCATTGGCCTGACGTCGTTGTTCGGTGTGGTGCCCAACACTAACAACCCATTCAATGAGAATGATCTGACACTGAATGCGAGTTACAGCGGTGACCGCGCGACCAAGGGCGACAGCAAGGCAGGGCAGGGCAACAGCCTGACCGGTTCGATCACCGTGACCGTCGCCGACGTCTTGCCCAACGGCATCATTGCCGTGCGCGGCGAGAAGTGGATGACCCTCAATACCGGTGATGAACTGGTACGGATCGCCGGCCTGGTCCGGGCCGATGACATCGCGACCGACAACACGGTTTCGTCAACGCGCATCGCCGATGCACGCATCACCTATTCGGGCACCGGTTCGTTTGCCGATGCGAGTCAGCCAGGCTGGTTCGACCGTTTCTTCCTCAGCCCGCTGTTCCCTTTCTAGGTGGTCACGTTGAATTTCAAACACCTGATGGTGGCTGCGTTCCTGATGTCCGCAGCCTTCGGTGCTCAGGCCGAGCGGCTGAAGGATATCGCCAGTATTTCCGGCGTACGTTCCAACCAATTGATCGGCTACGGCCTGGTGGTCGGGCTCAACGGTACCGGCGATCAGACGACGCAGACGCCGTTCACCCTGCAAACTTTCAACAACATGCTCTCGCAGTTCGGCATCAAGGTGCCGCCCGGTTCGGGCAACGTGCAGTTGAAGAACGTCGCGGCGGTATCGATCAGTGCCGACTTGCCGGCCTTCGCCAAACCGGGTCAGCAGGTGGACATTACCGTGTCCTCCATCGGTAACTCCAAGAGCCTGCGTGGCGGCACCTTGCTGCTGACGCCGCTCAAGGGTATCGACGGCAACGTTTACGCGGTCGCCCAGGGCAACCTGGTCGTCGGCGGTTTTGATGCTGAAGGTCGTGACGGTTCGAAGATCACCGTCAACGTTCCGTCGGCCGGTCGCATCCCTGGTGGTGCGTCGGTCGAGCGTTCGGTGCCGAGTGGTTTCAACCAGGGCAACAGCCTGACGTTGAACCTCAACCGTTCCGACTTCACCACCGCCAAGCGCATCGTCGACAAGATCAACGACATGCTCGGCCCTGGCGTTGCCCAGGCCATCGACGGCGGTTCGATTCGCGTCAGTGCGCCGCTGGATCCGGGCCAGCGCGTCGACTATCTGTCGATCATCGAGAACCTTGAAGTCGATCCGGGTCAGGCGGTGGCGAAAGTCATCATCAACTCCCGCACCGGCACCATCGTGATCGGCCAGAACGTCAAGGTGTCCCCGGCCGCCGTGACTCACGGCAGCCTGACCGTGACCATCACCGAAGACCCGATCGTCAGTCAGCCCGGCCCTCTGTCCAATGGTCAGACCGCTGTTGTGCCGCGTTCGCGGGTCAACGCCCAGCAGGAAGCCAAGCCGATGTTCAAGTTCGGCCCGGGAACCACCCTCGACGAGATCGTGCGTGCGGTGAACCAGGTCGGCGCGGCGCCAGGTGACTTGATGGCAATCCTTGAAGCACTGAAACAGGCCGGCGCATTGCAAGCCGACCTGATCGTGATCTGAGGCCGGCGACCATGGATATGCACAAGAGTGGTCTGGTCAGCAGCGCCGATTCGGGGTCCTATTCGGACCTCAATCGTCTGAATCAGCTCAAGGTCGGCGACAAGAACAGTGACGAAAACCTGCGCAAGGTGGCGCAGGAATTCGAGTCGCTGTTCCTCGGTGAAATGCTCAAGTCCATGCGCAAGGCGACCTACACGCTGGCCGAGGGCAATCCGCTCAACACGCCGGCGGCCAAGCAGTACCAGGAAATGTACGACCAGCAGTTGGCCGTTTCCATGTCCCGCGAGGGCGGTGGTATTGGTCTGGCGGACGTACTGATGCGCCAGATGTCGAAGAACAAACCACTGGCGCCGGGCGAAGCGGCAACGCTGTCGGCGGCCAAGCAGGAAGCGGCAAAAGCGGCGGTGCAGACGCCGGTGGCGGCGGGCACGGTCGGGACCAACGGGCCGCTGTCGCGAGTCAATGGCCAACGTCCGTTGTGGGCTTCGCGCTCGATCAGCACTCCACAGGCGGCAGGCGAGGGCGCACATCGCAACGACATGGCGCTGATCAATCAGCGGCGCCTGGCGTTGCCGCCGAAACTGGCTGACCGCTTGCTGGCGGGCCTGGTGCCTTCGGCGACGACGACCGCCGCGACGCTCAATAACCCTAGATTGCCAGAGCGCACCACGCCGACCGGTTCGGGGCCTTTGTTCAACGGTGACTGGCTGGCGACTGCGCAAGCATCAGCGAACACCGGCTTGCAGATTCATGGTCGTGCCATCGCTCAGATACCGTTGGCTCCAGCGAAAAAAACCTTCAGTTCTGCCGACCAGTTCGTCAACACCATGTTGCCGATGGCCAAGGAAGCCGCCGAGCGCATCGGTGTCGATCCGCGTTACCTGGTGGCTCAAGCGGCGCTGGAAACCGGCTGGGGCAAATCGGTCATGCGCGCACAGGATGGCAGCAGCAGCCACAACCTGTTCGGCATAAAGGCAAGCAGCAACTGGAAGGGCGATTCGGCGCGGGCGATCACCAGCGAATTCCGAAATGGCGCGATGGTCAAGGAGACGGCCGAGTTCCGTTCCTATGGCTCTTACAAGGACAGCTTCCATGACCTTGTGACTTTGTTGCAAACCAACAATCGCTATCAAGATGTCGTGAAGTCGGCCGATAACCCAGAACAGTTTGTACGCGAGTTGCAAAAGGCCGGTTACGCAACCGACCCGGACTACGCGAGCAAGATTTCGCAGATAGCCAAGCAGATGACGAGTTACCAGAACTACGCTGCGGCGGGCGTTTCCACCACGCCTTTATAGGCACAAGGATTAAGGTCGAACCATGAGTTTGCTCAATATCGGGATGTCGGGTCTGGCCGCAGGCCAATCCTCGTTGATGACCACCGGCAACAACATTGCCAACGTCGACACCGCCGGGTACTCGCGCCAGCAAACAGTGCAGGGCACCAAGGCCTCGCAGCAGTTCGGCAATGTCTACATCGGCACCGGCACGACCCTGGCCGATGTGCGTCGCGTGTACAACAGCTACCTTGATGCGCAGTTGCAGACCACCACCTCGCTCAACAGCGATTCGGCCGCCTACCTGAATCAGGTCACGCCGCTGGACAAATTGCTCTCCGACACCAGCACCGGCCTGAACGGCGCACTGACCAAGTTTTTTGCCTCGGTGCAGAACGTCAACGCCAAGCCGGGTGACGACGCGTCCCGCCAGTTGCTGCTCAGCGATGCCCAGGCCTTGAGCAACCGTTTCAACTCGGTCTCCGCGCAGTTGACCCAGCAGAATGCCAATATCAACGGCAACCTGACGAACATGGCGGATCAGGTCAACAAGCTGGCCGCTACCGTGGCGCAGTTGAACCAGAAGATCTCCGAAGTTTCCAGTTCCGGCGGCATGCCGAACGAGCTGCTCGACGCCCGTAACGAAACCGTGCGCCAGCTGGCGACCTTCACCGGTGCGCAAGTGGTGGAGCGTGAAGGCAATCTCGACATTTACCTGGGCAGCGGTCAGCCGCTGGTCATGGGTAATACGGTCAACAAACTTGAAGTGGTGCCGGGCAAAGACGATCCGGGCCGCTTGTCGCTGCAACTCAATCGTGGTTCGAGCACCATTGATATCACCTCGATCATGACCGGCGGCGAAATCGGCGGGTTGCTGCGTTATCGCAGCACCGTACTGGACCCGGCCATGAACGAATTGGGCCGTGTGGCGCTGGTCGTCGCTGACCAGATGAACAGCCTTCAGGCTCAGGGCATCGACAAGAACGGCGCCTTCGGTTCGAACCTGTTCAACAACATCAATTCGGCCAAGCTGGTCTCCGAACGCAGCGTCGCCAGCCTGAACAACGTGGGCGCCGGTAACTTTGATGTGAGCATCAAGGACACTGGCAAGCTGACCATCAGCGATTACAAGGTCACGTTCACCACTGCGACCGATTTCACCGTTCAGCGCCTGCCGGACAACACGCCGATGGGCCCCTTCAGCACGGTGGCGCCGGCAACGGCACCGGTCATCGACGGCGTCGAGATGAAGTTCAACGCGGCTTCTGCCACGGCGGGCGACACCTTCAGGATTACCCCGACCCGCGATGCTGCGGAAAACATCAAGACCGAGATGACCGACTCCAAGCGTCTGGCCATCGCGGCACCGCTGGGCGCGGCGATTGCAGCGAGCGGCAGTGGCAGCGGCACCCTGACGATCCCGGCCAGCGGTCAGCCGACCCTGACCACCAAGTTCGACATCTACGACGCGGCGACCACCACCGCGATGCAGAACGGCCTGAAAAACTCCACGCCGACCAAGATAGTCTTTGGTGCGGTGTCCGCCGCCGGCACCAGCCAGACCTACCAGTTTCTGGATGCCAAGGGTGGGGTGATCAGCAGCGGTACCATCAAGCCGGGTGAGACCAACACCCTGAACCTGAGCATTCCGCTCACGGATGCCGCGGGTGCACCGATCCCGGCTCCGCCCGCGACCCAGTACTCCGCGGCCTTCAGCATGACCATCGCCGGTGCCCCAAGCAGCGGCGCGGCGATCAACGTCTCGCTCACTCAGCCGGGCAGCCTGGACAACCGTAACGGCACCGCACTGGCTGGCTTGCAGACCGCGCAGACCGTGGACACCGGTTCGGCCAGCAAAGGCATTTCCCTGAACGACGCTTACGGCAAACTGGTCGAGGGCGTGGGTTCCAAGGCTGCACAGGGCAAGCTCGACAGCGCGGCGACCAGCGCCATCCTGGCGAATGCCAAGGGCGCGCGCGACTCGCTCTCGGGTGTCGACCTCGATGAGGAAACCGGCAACCTGGTCAAGTATCAGCAGTACTACACCGCGTCTTCGCAGATCATCAAGGCTGCGCAGGAAATCTTCAGCACACTGATCAACAGTCTTTAAGGAGTCGTAGCCCATGCGCATTTCTACCGCCCAGTTTTACGAGTCCTCGGCTGCCAACTATTCGAAGAACTTCGCCAACGTGGTCAAGAGCAGCGAAGAGGCAAGCAGCCTGGTTCGCGTCAACACCGCCGCCGATGATCCGGTCGGCGCCTCGCGCCTGCTGCAATTGGGTCAGCAGGCTTCGATGCTCGATCAGTTCAACAACAACATGACGACGATCAAGGCCACGCTTGGCCAGACTGAAGCCGTCATGACCAGTATCGGCAACGTGCTGCAACGCGCCAAGGAACTGGCCCTGGGTGCCGGCAACGCCGGTTATACCGATTCCGACCGCCAGGCCAACGCTTCGGAACTCAGCCAGATCGAAGAACAGCTGTTGAGCCTGATGAACACCAAGGACGAAAACGGCAAATACATTTTCGCCGGCTCCAAGGGCGATACCGTTCCGTTCTCGCGTAATACCGACGGCACCTACAGCTATAACGGTGATCAGGTCACGCTGGACCTGCCGATTGGCGACACCCAGTCGATGGCCACCAACAGCACCGGTTGGGCTGTGTTCCAGCAAGCCATCAACACCAGTCGCACACAGTCCACCATGACCACGCCGACGCCGGCCGTCGATGGCGGTCGCGTGGTGCTGTCCAATGGTCAGGTGAATTCGGACGTGACCTACAACGCCAAATTCCGTGGCGGCGAACCCTACACCGTGAATTTCCTCAGCCCTACGCAGCTGGAAATCCGCGACTCGCTGGGTAATGACGTCACGGCCGAAGCTTCTGGCAATGGCGT
Source organism: Pseudomonas sp. PDM03 (assembly GCF_014852385.1). Classification (NCBI taxonomy): domain Bacteria; kingdom Pseudomonadati; phylum Pseudomonadota; class Gammaproteobacteria; order Pseudomonadales; family Pseudomonadaceae; genus Pseudomonas; species Pseudomonas sp. PDM03. Next base: position 50,364 of record NZ_JACVBM010000019.1, read on the forward strand.
GTTCAGCTCCTCCGGTGGTGCCGCCACACAGACAATCAACTTCCGTGGCGTTGACCTGAAGTTGAACATCAACATGAAGACGGGCGACGTTCCGGCGACCGTGTTTCCGGCGCCTCCGTCCCCCAATGCCTACAGCTTCACCCTGGCGGCCAAGCCGGACAGCTTCAATGCGACCCGTGCCCCAGGCAACCTGTCCAGCGACGTCGTCACCAATACGAGCATCTCCAACAGTGCCGCCTACCACGCCAGCTTCCCGGAAGGCGGGGCCGTTCTCAAGTTCACCAGCGCCACGGCTTTCGACTTGTATGCAGCGCCTCTGACCGCGAGCAGCAAGCCGGTTTCCAGCGGTGTTCTGGCGGGCAACGTCGCCACCGCATCGGGTGTCGACTTTACGCTGAGCGGCGCACCGTCGATGCAGGCTGGTGACCAGTTCTCCGTTACGGTCAACACTCACCAGACGCAGAACGTTCTGGACACGGTCGCCCAGCTGAAAACCGCGCTGTCGACGCCGACCAACAACAATCCGCAGGCCATTCAAGCACTCAACGCGGCCATTGGTTCCGGTATCGGTAACCTGACCAGTGGCATTGACCAGTTGACCTCGGGCCTCAGCTCCGTGGGTGGTCGCGGTGCGTCGCTGACGACTCAGACCGATATCAACCAGAGCCTGGTGCTGGCCAACACGCAGACCCAGGGCGCGATCCGTGATTCGGACCCGGCCACGGTGATGACCCGCCTGACCTTGCAGCAAACCATGCTGCAAGCCTCGCAACTGGCGTTCAGCAAAATCGCTCAGTTGGGGTTGTTCAACAAAGTCTGAGTCAAGGCCTTCGCGCCATAGGCGCGAAGGTTCAATACACCCGAGTGCAAACCGTCATTTTTCAGCGGTTCAGGGCTGCTCCACTCGTTCCAGAGTGAGCGCCCACCGCTCGCGAGTTCCCCTGCCGTGAAACCAGCTCCTCTTGTCAGCATCGCCATTCCCGCCTACAACCCGCTGTACTTTAAGGCAGCGCTGCAAAGTGCGCTGAACCAGACCTATGCGTCGCTTGAAGTGATCGTGTGTGACGACAGCGACAGCGACAGCGACGAAATCCATGAGTTGGTCCAGGCCTGTACAGTGCCGCAAAGCGTGACATTGCGTTATGTGCGCAATGAACAACGCCTGGGGTTCAAGGGGAATCTGATGGCCTGCGCCGAGCAGGCAACCGGGGAGTACCTGAAGCTTCTCTGTGATGACGATCAACTGCTGCCTGAGAGCATTGCCCGCCAGGTGCAGGGTTTCATTGACCATGACGATGTGAATCTGGTGATTGCCCTGCGTCAGTATTGCGACGGCGATTACCTTCTGCTTCCCGAGCGTCTGGAGAACTCCAGCTTTGCCTCGGGGGACACGCTGTTCAAGGGTGAAGACCTGCTGGATGTGCTGGAAAGCTCGGCCCTGAACTTTCTCAGCAATTTGAGTGGCGCGCTGATGCGCACTCATCAGGTGCTGGAGTATCTGCCCGCGTTGACCCAGGTCGGCGAAGGGTTTGTCGCCCGTCTCGATTTCGCCTTGTTTGTTTGCCTTTTGCGTCGTGGCAACCTGGCGGTTATCGCACAGGTGCTCAGCTTCGAACGCTTGCACCCGGCGCGCCTGAGCAATCAACTGGAGGTCGAACAGGCCGTGGCGGTCGAGCTCGGCTGGCTGACCCAAATGCTGTCGGTGCGCAGCGGCGAGCCGGCACCTGCGCCGGGGCATGTTCGCTTTATCGATCTGGCCAGCGCCGCCCTCGGTGAGCCGTATGACTGGGAAGAAATGGCGCTGGGTCGTTCCCTGGGCTTTACCTCGACGTTGATCCGTTCGCGGGTGGGTGAAAACTGTGACTGTTTTGCTGATGTGTACCAGCAATGGCTGGCGTGTCGCACCCTGAACCCGGCCCAGCAGCGCCTGTTGCCTGCGCGTCTTGCCTCGTGGGCATGGCAGCCGCGAATTGTGCCGGTGGTGATGGATGCCGACGCTGACGATGCGGTACTGGGCGTCACACTGGAGAGCATCGAACGGCAGGTCTATGGCGCCGAAAGGGTGTTGGTGCTCTCGGGTGAAAATTGCACCAGTGCCCTTGCGGGCAACGTGATTCGTGTGGCCTTGCAAGGCGACGGGCTTGAGCAACTCAATGGCCTGATGCAGGCCGACAGTGCGGACTGGTTCTATCTTCTGCGGGCCGGTGATCGCCTGAATGAACTGGCCTTGCTGCTTTTGGCCGAGCGGATGGTCGAGAGTGCCGACGCGCTGTGTATCTATACCGATGAAGGCGGCTTGCGCAATGACGTGTCGGTCGAGCCGATCCTCAAGCCCGATTTCAATCTGGACCTGCTGCGCAGTTATCCCTATGTCGGGCGGACACTGGCCATCCAGCGTCAAGGCTTTGTAGCCGCGGGTGGTTTCACCCCGGACTTCGCTGAGCTCAGTCCTCATGACCTGGTCTGGCGCCTCGTCGAAAGCCACGGCCCGCATGTCGTGGAGCATGTCGCCCAAGTGCTGGTCGAATCCTCGTTCGGCCTGGCGCAATGGCTCGCTCTGCCGCAGGTTATCGAGCAGAACTCCCGCGTACTGTCTGCGCACCTTGATCGTATCGGTGCGGCACACGAGGTGCGGCCAGGCAGCGTGCCGCTCATCAATCGAATTGACTACCAGCATGGCGTTCAGCCGCTGGTGTCCATTGTGGTGGTGGCCCAGGATCAGCTCGGTCGGCTTGAGCGTTGCATCGAAAGTGTGCTGGAGCACACGGCCTATGCTCACTACGAATTGTTGATCGTCGACAACGCAAGCACCTCGATCGAGGCGCGTGACTGGCTGGCCGCCATGTCGCAAATGGGCGGTGAAAAACTGCGCGTGCTGCAGTGCGATTACCCTGATAACCCGGCAGCGGCGCAGAACTTTGCCGTTGCTCAGGCACGCGGCGAGTACGTGCTGTTGCTCAGCCCGGACAGCCTGATCGTCAATCGTGACTGGCTTGGGGAGCTGCTGAATCACGGCTTGCGTCCGGAGGTGGGCGTCGTCGGTGGCCGAATGGTCAGCCCTCAGGGGCGTATCGAAGGTTCGGCCCTGGTGCTGGGGATGCGCGGCCCTGTCGGCGTGCCTTGGCGCGGGGAGGTGATGACCGCTCCGGGGTATATGCAGCGCCAGCAGGCGGTGCAGAATTTGAGTGCTGTGAGAACCGAGTGCCTGCTGGTCCGCAAGCAGGTGTTCGATGAGCTTCAGGGGTTTGACGAGCAGGCCTTTTCCCAAAGACTCGGCGGCCCTGACTTCTGCCTGCGTGTGAAGCAGAAGGGCTATCTGGTGGTCTGGACGCCGTATGCCGAGTCGGTCCACGTGGCTGCCGAGGCGGAGAGCGGGCCGGTGGTGTCAGATCTGCTGGCTGAGCAGAAGCGGTTTTATCAGCGCTGGCTGCCGATCATCGCAAGAGATCCGGCGTACAACGTCAACCTGAGCCTGGGCACCAATAATTTCAGCCTTGAACCGGGTTACAAGAACGACTGGAATCCGTTCGCCCGTCACATGCTGCCACGGGTGCTGGCGATCCCGATCAACGAGACCGCCGTAGGCCATTACCGTGTCACCCAGCCGTTTCTGGAGCTGGAAGCTGCGGGTCAAGTGCTCGGTAATCTTTCTTACCATACGCCTTCGGACATTGAGCTGGAGCGCCAGTCGCCGGACGTCATCATCCTGCAAGGGCGCTACAGTGAGGGCGCGGTGAATGAAGTGGAGCGGGTCAAAAACAGCTCCAAGGCTTTCCGGATCTTCGAGCTCGACGACTATGTCATCGACGTTCCGAAGAAAAACGCTCACGTGCGCAAGGCCATGGTTGGCGTTGAACAAATCGTGCGGCGTGCAGTTGGGTTGTGCGACCGGGTGGTGGTGTCGACCCAACCGCTGGCCGATACCCTCAAAGGTATGCATGACGATATTCGCGTGGTGCCGAACATGCTCGCTCCGTATCTGTGGACCGGTCTGAGCAGCCAGCGACGTACGTCGCGCAAGCCGAGGGTCGGTTGGGGCGGAGGCACCAGTCACGATGGGGATCTGGCGATCATTGCCGATGTCGTTCGTCTGCTGGCGGATGAAGTGGAATGGGTGTTCTTCGGCATGTGCCCGCCGGCGCTCAAGCCTTTCGTGCATGAGTTCCATCCCGCCGTTGGCTTGCAGGCTTACCCTGCCAAACTGGCGAGCCTGAACCTTGATCTGGCTTTGGCGCCGTTGGAGTTTCATATCTTCAACGACTGCAAGAGCAACTTGCGACTGCTGGAATATGGCGCGTGCGGTTATCCGGTGATCTGTACGGACACTGAGGCTTATCGCGGTTATCTGCCGTGTACCAAGGTGGTGAGTAACAGTACCGAGGAATGGCTTGAGGCAATTCGTATGCACCTGGCTGACCCGGATGCGAGTTACCGCATGGGTGATGCGTTGCGCGAGGAAGTGCTGCGCGATTATATGCTGCAGGGTAGCAATCTGAATTATTGGGCTGAGGCTTGGTTGCCGGGTTGATCTCGGGGTTCTGTTGCGATTAGGGGGGCATATCCGTTTCTGCGGTTATGGCTTCTATTGGTTTCGCCCTTACGGCGAGTTACTTGGAAAAGCGCCAAGTAACCAAGCGCTCTTGCCCCTTTCGTTCGGCCCTTCGCTAAGGCTCAGGGTCCCCTCGCTCCGGTCCTGCTCCGTGGGCCCGCCGCCATCGGCCATCCATGGCCGGGGGCGGCTAACCCGGCATCCATGCCGGGTTGCCCACTGCGCAGAACCTGCGCTCGGCCTCTCGAGGGGGCGACCACCGCCACAGCCGCCGAGGCGGCCTGAAAGCCGACCTGGCTCATTTGCGTACGCGTTCTCTTTCACTGCTGCGTTCACTCATTCCGGATATGTACACCGATCCCCTGTAGGAGCCGGCTTGCTGGCGATAGCGTCCGTCCAATCAATAAACAGGTGACTGATCCACCGCCATCGCCAGCAAGCCGGCTCCTACAGTTGATCGTATTTATCCAAACACATCTGCATTTCCCTTGTAGGAGCCAGCTTGCTGGCGATGGCGTTCTTTCAGGCGATAAATGCGGCGACTGACCCACCGCTATCGCCGGCAAGCCGGCTCCTACAGGGATCGGCGTACGCTTTTGATTCCCACCACTCATCAGGCCGAGCGTTAGCTCGCCTTCCGCTTTTGATCTGAGCGCCCCCTCGAGAGGCCGAGTGGAGGTTCTGCGCAGTGGGCAACCCGGCATGGATGGCGGCGGGCCCACGGAGCAGGACCGGAGCGAGGGCATGCCGAGCCACAGCGAGGCACCGAACGAAAGGGGCAAGAGCCCTTTGGTTACTTTCGCGCTTTTCGAAAGTGACTCGCCGTAAGGGCGAAACCACCAGCCGACACAACCGAAAAAACGGATATACACCCAAGGCCAGAGCCCACCCACCCCAGCGAAAGAGCTGGCGCGTTTCCTGCAAGCCCCCCCGATATCGCCATAAAACGAGCACTTCCGGTGAATCCAGAAGCGCCCTGAGCGGCATTGAAGGTTTTATCCAGAAGGCCTGCAAAAGCTTGATACAGCTTGGCTGAGCCCTGTGACGAACAAGAGGGGAGACGATGAAGGCAGTTATTTTGGCGGGCGGCCTGGGCACGCGCATCAGTGAGGAGTCGCACCTCAAACCCAAGCCGATGATTGAAATCGGCGGCAAGCCAATTCTCTGGCACATCATGAAGCAGTACTCCGCTCACGGGATCCATGACTTCGTGATTTGCCTGGGCTACAAGGGCTACGCGATCAAGGACTTCTTCGCCAACTACTTCCTGCACACCTCTGACGTCACGTTCGACATGTGCAACAACCGCATGGACGTTCACCAGAACTACAGCGAGCCATGGCGCGTCACGCTCATCGATACCGGTGAAGACACCATGACCGGCGGGCGCTTGCGTCGGGCCAGCCGCTACCTGGAAAACGAAGACGCGTTCTGCTTCACCTACGGCGACGGCGTGTCCGATTTGAACATCGGTGCCCTGGTGGACTTCCACCTGTCCCACGGCAAGCTCGCCACGGTCACGGCAGTTCAGCCGCCTGGCCGTTACGGCGCACTGGAACGCGACGGTCACCTGGTCCGCGGTTTTACTGAAAAGCCGCGCGGTGACGGAGGCTGGATCAATGGTGGCTTCTTTGTGCTGTCGCCCAAGGTCCTGCCGCTGATTACCGCCGACGAGACGGTTTGGGAATCCGAGCCTTTGGTCGGCCTGGCCAGCAGCGGTCAACTGGCTGCCTACCAGCACGATGGTTTCTGGCACCCGATGGACACCCTGCGCGATAAAAACCATCTGGAGCAGTTGTGGCAGAGCGGGGAGGCCCCATGGAAGCAATGGGACTGAGCCCGGAATTCTGGCGCGGCAAGCGAGTTCTGCTGACGGGCCACACCGGTTTCAAAGGCAGTTGGCTGACGTTGTGGCTGCAAAGCCTCGGCGCGAAAGTCAGCGGGTTTTCCCTTGATCCGTCCACCGAGCCGAGCCTGTTCGAGCTGGCACGTGTCCACGAAGGCATCAACGATCAGCGCGGTGACCTGCGTGACCTGGGGGCCCTGCTTGAACTGATCGCCGACACCCAACCGGAAATCGTCCTGCACCTGGCGGCCCAGCCGTTGGTGCGCGAGGGTTATCGCGATCCGTTGGGGACTTACTCCAGCAACGTCATGGGCACCCTGAACCTGCTTGAAGCGATCCGTCAGGTCGGCGGCGTACGCGCCTGCGTGCTGGTGACCACCGACAAGGTCTACGCCAATCAGGAATGGTTGTGGCCCTACCGTGAAAACGAAGCCCTCGGCGGCCACGATCCTTACAGCAGCAGCAAAGCCTGCTGCGAGTTGCTGGCGCAGTCGTATGCGGCGTCGTTTTTCCCGGCCGAGAAGTATGCCGAACACGGTCTGGCCCTGGCCACGGCCCGAGCCGGCAACGTGTTGGGCGGCGGTGATTTTGCCCCTGAACGTTTGATTCCCGATGTCCTGAAAGCCTGGTCCGCCGACGAGCCGGTGACCCTGCGCTACCCGCAAGCCGTCCGCCCGTGGCAACACGCGCTGGAGCCGCTGGCCGGTTACCTGCAACTGGCCGCCGCTCTTTACGAGCGAGGCCCCGAGTTCGCTGGTGCGTGGAACTTCGGCCCGAGCGAAGCGGACATGTGCAGCGTCGGCGAAGTGGTCGAACTGCTTGCCAACCGCTGGCCACAAGCGCGCGGATTGCGCATCGAACCGAGCGAACTGCATGAAGCAGGCCTGCTGCGCCTGGACAGCAGCCGCGCCCGCCAACTGTTGGCCTGGCAGCCGCGCTGGTCGCTGCAACAATGCCTGACCCAGACCCTCGACTGGCATCTGGCCTGGCAAAACGGCGACGACATGCGTGGCATCACGTTGGGTCAGTTGAACCTGTACCGAGGCGCGCTGTGAGCGAGTTTTCGTTGAAGGCACTGCCGCTGACGGGTTTGTTCAGCGTGCAGCACAAACGCTTCGAAGACGATCGCGGGCACTTCGCCCGGTTGTTCTGCGAGGGCAGCCTGAGCGCCTTCGGCCAAGCGTTTTCCATTCGCCAGATCAACCATTCCTGCACCCGCGCACGCGCGAGTGTGCGTGGCCTGCATTACCAGAATGCCAACGCGCCGGAAGCCAAGCTGATCACCTGCCTGCGCGGTGAAGTCTGGGATGTGGCGGTGGACTTGCGGCCCGACTCCGCAACGTTCCTGCACTGGCACGCCGAACACCTGCGGGCCGGTGACGGTCGCAGCCTGCTCATACCTGCCGGGTTTGCCCACGGCTTCCAGACCCTGACCGACGACGCCGAATTGCTTTACCTGCACAGCGCCGACTACGCGCCGGAGCATGAAGGCGGCTTGTCGGTGAACGATCCACGGCTGGCAATTGCCTGGCCGTTGCCTGTCAATAATCTGTCAGCCAGGGACGCCAGCCATCCCTTGCTCGATGAACGTTTCGCTGGAGTGCGTCTATGAACTGCCGTGGTTGCGGTACTCCTTTGGCCTTGCCGCTGATCGACCTCGGCACTTCGCCGCCGTCGAACGCCTACGTTCGTGCCGATCAGCTGGAACAGGCTGAACAGTGGGTGCCACTCAAGGTTGCGGTATGTCAGCAGTGCTGGTTGGTGCAAACCGAGGATTACACCAGCGCCGACAGCCTGTTCGACGCTGAGTATGCGTATTTCAGTTCGTTCTCCAGCACCTGGCTGGCGCATGCCGATCGCTACGTCGCCGAGATGGTCGAGCGCTTCGGCCTGACCGCCGACAGCCGTGTGGTGGAAATCGCTGCCAACGACGGTTACCTGTTGCAGTACGTCGCCGGTCGCGGCATCCCTTGCCTGGGCGTCGAGCCAACCCGCAGCACCGCGCAAGCGGCGCGGGAAAAAGGCCTGGAGATCCGCGAGTTGTTCTTCGGCCGTCACACCGCTGCGCAATTGGTCAGCGAAGGCTGGTCTGCGGATCTGATGGCCGCCAACAACGTGTTGGCCCACGTGCCGGACATCAATGACTTCCTCGGCGGCTTTGCGACCCTGCTCAAGCCGACCGGCGTGGCGACGTTCGAGTTTCCGCAACTGCTGACGCTGATGGCCGGGCAACAGTTCGACACGCTGTATCACGAGCACTATTCCTACCTATCCCTGACCGCCGTGCAGACATTGTGCGAACGCAACGGCCTGGAAGTGTTCGACGTCAGTCAGCTGTCGACCCACGGCGGTTCGCTGCGGGTTTTCGTCCAGCGTGCCGATGGCGTTCGTCGTGACGTGCAGCCTGCGGTTGCTCAGCAACTGCAAGCCGAAATCACCGCCGGGGTGAAAACCCCCGAGTACTACGCGACCCTCGCGCCAGCCGCCGAGGGCATCAAGCACCAATTGCTGCGCTTCTTGTTGCAGGCGAAAGCCGATGGCAAACGAGTGGTCGGTTACGGCGCCGCCGCCAAGGGCAACACGTTGCTCAACTACGCCGGGGTCAAGCCTGATCTGTTGGCCTGGGTCGCCGACGCCAATCCGCACAAACAGGGCAAGTTCTTGCCTGGCAGCCGGATTCCGGTGGTGTCGCCCGAGCGTATCGCCCTCGAACAACCCGACTACATCCTGGTTCTGCCATGGAACCTGTTGCCTGAAATCACCCAGCAATTCGCCTCGGTCAAAGAGTGGGGCGCACAGTTTGTCGTTGCCGTTCCGGAGTTGAGTATTCAATGAGCAGAATTCACTACACCAAACCGAGTGTCGGCGAACTGGAAGCCCGGTATGCCCTGGATGCCGTGCAGAACGGTTGGGGCGCGCGTTGCTACGAATACCTGACGCGTTTCGAGCACGGGTTTGCCGAGCACCTTGGTGCGACCTATGCCATCGCGACGTCGAGCTGCACCGGCGCGCTGCACATGGGGATGGCGGCGCTGGGCATCGGCGCGGGTGATGAAGTGATCCTGGGCAACACCAACTGGATCGCTTCGGCGGCACCGATCACCTATCTGGGCGCTACGCCGGTGTTTGTCGATGTTCTGCCGGATAGCTGGTGCCTGGATCCGGAGCTCGTCAGGCAGGCAATTACCCCGAAGACCAAAGCCATTCTCGCGGTTCATCTTTACGGCAACCTGTGTGACATGGATGCATTGCTGGCGATCGGTCGCGAACACGGTATCCCGGTCATCGAAGACGCCGCCGAAGCCATCGGCTCGCAGTGGCGCGGCAAGGCTGCCGGCTCGATGGGGGCGTTCGGTGCGTTTTCATTCCATGGCACCAAAACCATGACCACCGGCGAGGGCGGCATTTTCGTCACCTCGGATAAAGCCTTGTATGAGCGCGTCCTGACCTTGTCCAACCATGGTCGTGTTGCGGGCAGCACCAAACAATTCTGGCCAGAGTTCATTGGCTTCAAATACAAGATGAGCAACTTGCAGGCGGCCGTCGGCTGCGCTCAGGTTGAGCGGATCGAAGAGCTGATCGAGCGCAAACGGACGATATTCGCCAATTACGCCCGCGCGCTGTCATCGCTGCCGGGGGTTTCGCTGAACCCCGAACCTGCCCATGCCCGCAACGGTTACTGGATGCCCACGGTGGTTTTCGATGCCGGGACCGGGATTCATCGCGACGAGATGATCGCCGCGTTCCAGGCCGCCGATATCGACGCCCGCGTGTTCTTCTGGCCACTGTCGTCGTTGCCCATGTTCAGCGAACACGTAGTTGATACACCGGTTTCTTTTGCCTTGCCGGAGCGTGCGTTCAACCTGCCGAGTTATCACGACATGACTGACGCCGATCAGGCTCGGGTGGTGGATGTGGTGCGTACACTGCTGGCAAAAAGGCAATCACTGTGAAGATGTACTTGCTGGGCGCGGCCAACCCGGAAGCGGTGCGCATGCTGCACGCGGTGAAGCGCAGCACACCGAATGTCGAGTTTGCGTTTCTGGACAATGACCCGAACAAACACGGGACACCGTTTTTTGGTGTTCCGGTCATTGGCGGTTCGGCGTTGGTCAGTGAGCTCAAGGGGCCGGACGTACGTTTCGTCAACCTGATCACCGGCAGCACCCGACTGCGCTACGAGACCACCCGCCAGCTGGTCGAGGCCGGTGCAACGCTGGGCCAGTTCATCCACCCCGGCATTGACCTGACCATGATTCGCATGGGGCAGGGCAGTTATCTGCAGGAAGGCGTAATCATGCAGGCCGAGGTGACGCTGGGAGACAACACCAGCATCAGCGCCGGCAGCGTGGTGGGGCATGAAGGGCAAATCGGCCACTCGGTGTTCATGGCGCCCGGCGTATGCATCGCCGGTTGCGTGGAGATTGGCGACGGCACGTTCATCGGCACCAACGCCACGATTCTGCCGCGCTTGCGTATCGGACGCTGGGTGACCATCGGCGCCGGCGCCGTCGTCACCAAAGATGTCCCGGATTATTCAGTCGTGGCGGGCAATCCCGCCAGGATCATCAAGACCAACGTGGTGCCTTACCCCGACGGTAAGGTCTTCAACTAACCCGTTTGCCTATTTTTTTTGGAGCGTTTCAATGAATCCCCATGAGCAGTTTCGCGAAGAAGTAAAAGACAACATCGAAGGCCTGAAGAAGGACAAGGCGCTGCAAGCCGAGTCGCTGGGCTGGGTCGGCACCACGGCCAAACACAAGTACACCTACAACTTCAGCTGGATGGGCCGGCCGATCATTCAGTTCCCGCAGGACATGGTCGCCATGCAGGAAATCATCTGGAACCTGCGTCCGGATGTGATCGTTGAAACCGGCATCGCCCACGGCGGTTCGCTGGTGTTTTACGCCTCGATCCTGGAACTGATGGGCCATGGCGAAGTGCTGGGTGTCGACATCGATATCCGCCAGCACAACCGCGAAGCGATCGAAGCTCACCCGATGAGCAAACGCATCCAGATGATCCAGGGTTCGAGCATCGACACGGCCATCGTCGACCAGGTGCGCGAGCGCATCCAGGGCAAGAAAGTGCTGGTGGTCCTGGACTCCAATCACACCCACGAACACGTGCTCGAAGAGCTGCGCCTGTATGCACCGATGGTCTCGGTGGGCAGCTATTGCGTGGTCATGGACACCGTGGTCGAAGACATGCCGGAAGATGCGTTCCCGGACCGCCCATGGGGCAAGGGTGACAACCCGAAAACCGCGGTCTGGGCCTACCTGGAAGAGAACCGTGATTTCGAGATCGACCAGGCCATTCACAGCAAGCTGCTGATCACTGTCGCGCCGGATGGCTACCTGCGCCGAGTACGTTAAGCGACACCTCTATTCAAGCGTTAATCAGGCAATCGGTCTGTGGTGGGGAAGGATATGCAAGGCATTTACGGTTCTGAAAACATGCAGCCCTTGAGTGAACTGTTCACTCTGGTGCTGATTACACACAATCGCCCGACGTTCCTGCGCAGGGCATTGCAGTACTACAGCACGTTGCCTTGCAAGATCCTGGTTCTCGATTCGTCGGCCATCGCGCTCGAGGGCGCGGCCGCGGTTGCGGACACCATCGACTATCGGCATTTGCCGCAATTCGGCTACTGGGGAATCCAGGCCAAACTGGTGTACGGCGTCGAGCAGGTCACCACGCCTTACATGGTCTTCGCCTCCGACGATGATTTCCTGATGCACGGTGGCCTAACCGAGTCGGTGAGCTTCCTCGAAGCCAACCCCGACTACGGTCTGTGCCATGGCTATTGCCTGATGTACCTGACCCACTCCAACTATGTGCAGTACTACCTTCGTGACAAGAAAGTAAACGAGGACTACAACGCCGAGCTCGGTCAGGATCGTGTACTCGATTACGTGAGCCAGTACATTCCGCCGTTCTATGCGGTCCATCGGACTTCGCTGCTACGTGACTGGTATGCCGCGATGCCTGAAGGAACGATCTTCCAGTGGCAGGAGATCGGGCATGTCTACTACATGCTCGCCCGGGCCAAGGCGCGGATTCTTCCAATTCCTTACGTGGTGCGTGAGGTCAACTATGGCCGCTCGGATCACAACACCGAGATCATGACGACCCTGGCCCTCAAGGACGCCCGGTCTGTCGCCGACCGTGAGCGTTTTGCCGGCTTCCTGGCATCGCTGCCGACCGGCATCAAAGGTCTGGATGAACACCAGACCGCGCAGATTGCGCTGCAAAGTTTTGCCGCCCTCGCCGAGAGCCTGACGAAACGCAACGCGCTGACCATCGAGCCGATTTTCGAGTCTTACTGGACGGATCCGACGATAGGGCCGAAGCGGGTCTTCGGCCCTCAGCAATACGTTGAAATGCCGTTCTATAACAGTGCCTTCTTCGACCAACTGACGCAGTGCGAATTCCTGCTTCATTCGATGCCGGCGGGACGCTTGCAACTCGAAGAAATGGAAGGCGCGTTGCTCAAGCAGGAAGCGTTGCAGCGCACCTATTCCAATGACACTCCGGCGACCATCCAGACCCGTCTGATTGAAGCCGTTGGCCTGGGAGCGTTCAACCGTCGGGTGATGCAGAAACTGGCGCAGCAGCTGTTGGATATGGATGAAGCCGCTGATGCCCGGATACTGACCGACTGGGTTGAGCGTCTGGACAGCGTGCCAACCTTCGACAGCCGTCAGTTGCTCGACACAATGCCGTCGGGTCGTCTGCAAAACTGGCTGCAGGCCCGGCAACCGAACGACACCGCGGTGCGCAAAATCAACCAGCACCTGGCGGCCAACGAAGGGGGCCCTCAGTTCGGCATTCTGTTGCTCGATCTGGACGCAGACATGGACAAGCTTCAGGTCACTCTGGACAGCCTCATGGAAAGTGCGTTCCGGGCGTTCAAGGTGGTGATCTTCACCACGGGCGACTTGCCGGCAGTCACCACGGCACAAAACACCCTGCATTTCGTCAAGGTCACGGTGGCCAATTACGTCGACAAGCTGAACCAGATCGCTCGTCAGTCGACTTCGGACTGGTTGCTGCTGGCCGAGGCGGGTGACGAGTTCACCGCTGCCGGCTTCCTGCGTGCCAGCCTCGAGTTGCAAGGCGCCGAGGGTTGCCGTGCGGTGGCGATGGACGAAATTCATCGCCAGGAGAATGGCACGTTGGTCGATGTGTTCCGGCCAGCCTTCAACCTCGACCTGCTGCAGAGCCTGCCGTCACTCATCGCACGGCACTGGCTGATTCGCCGCGAAGCGCTGGTAGAAGTCGGCGGTTTTGCCCGGGAGTTCGCCTCGGCGCTCGAGTTCGACCTGCTGCTGCGCCTGATCGAAACCGGTGGCCTGGCCGGCCTTGCCCATTTGGCCGAGCCGTTGCTGATCACCGCCGCTCCTGAGTCGACAGCCAACGAACACGAGCGTCAGACGCTGGTCCGTCATCTGGTGACCCGCGGTTATCAAGCCCAGGTCAGTGCCGAAGCATCGGCAGGTTTGCGTATCGAATACCGTCATGCGGGGCGTCCGAAGGTATCGGTCATCATCCACAGCCAGGACAACCTGGAGCACTTGCAGCGCTGCCTGGTCAGTGTCTTGCAGCGCACGCGCTATCAAAACAACGAAGTTATCATTGCCGATAACCACAGCCAGTCCGCCGAGCTTCACACCTGGCTGGACAGCCTGGAACGAAACGGACGGGGCCGGATTCGTCTGGTCAAGGCTGAACAGCGTCTCAGCACGTCGGCCCTGATCAACCTCGCAGCCGGCGAGGCTCAAGGCGAATACCTGGTGCTGCTGGCGGCGGACGCCGAAGTGGTCAACGCCAACTGGATCGAGGCGCTACTCAATCAGGCCCAGCGTCCCGAAGTCGGCGTGGTCGGTGCCAAGCTGGTGGACCGCGAAGGCAGCGTGACCGGTGCCGGGTTGATTCTGGGGCTCAACGGCGGGATTGCTTCGCCCTTCATCGGTGAGAAGAAGGACGCGTCGGGCTACATGCGCAGACTGCTCGTCGAGCAGAATTACGCGGCTGTCAGCGGTGCATGCCTGATGATTCGCAAGGACGTATTCGACGCACTCGGCGGTCTGGATCGGGAGCATTTCGATGACGTGTACGCCGATGTCGATCTGTGCCTGAAAGTCGCCGACGCCGGCTTGCTCACGGTGTGGACGCCGCAAGTGCAAATCGCCCACCCGGGCACCTTGCCGGACGCTCCCCAGGCAGTGGCGGCCCTGCGCGACAAGTGGCAGGCGCGTTTCGCGCACGACGAGGCTTACAACAACAACCTGGCCTTGACCGGCAAGGGCTTTGCCCTGAGTGAACCGGCCCCGGTGAACTGGGCGCAGTTGCTCGCATAAGCCTGACTGACAGGTACAAGGACTCAAGGCATGTTCAACGGTAAATCGATTTTCATCTCTGGCGGTACCGGCTCGTTCGGGCGCAACTTCATCCGCCGGCTGCTGGAGCAATATCAGCCGAAGCGGGTGGTGGTGTTCTCGCGCGATGAGCTCAAACAGTACGAGATGCAACAGACGTTCAACGCGCCGTGCATGCGTTACTTCCTCGGTGATGTGCGCGATGCCGACCGTCTGCGCCAGGCCATGCGCGGCATCGATTACGTGGTGCATGCCGCGGCACTGAAACAAGTGCCGGCGGCGGAGTACAACCCGACCGAATGCATCCGCACCAACGTCAACGGCGCGGAAAATATCATTGCCGCGGCCATCGACAACGGCGTGAAGAAAGTCGTCGCACTGTCCACCGACAAGGCTGCCAGCCCGATCAACCTGTACGGCGCGACCAAGCTGCTGTCGGACAAATTGTTCGTCGCCGCGAACAATATTGCCGGCGACCAGAACACCCGTTTTTCGGTGGTCCGTTACGGCAACGTTGCCGGTTCGCGTGGCTCGGTGGTGCCGTTTTTCAGCAAGTTGATCGCCGAGGGCGCCACGGAGCTGCCGATCACCGATGAGCGCATGACGCGTTTCTGGATCACCCTCGATCACGGTGTGCAGTTTGTGCTCGACAGCTTCGCCCGCATGCACGGTGGTGAAGTGTTTGTGCCCAAGATCCCGTCGATTCGTATCGTCGATCTGGCACTGGGCATGGCTGAACATTTGCCGCACAAGAACGTCGGCATTCGTCCGGGAGAAAAACTCCATGAGTTGATGGTGCCGCTGGACGACGCGCGGATGACCCTGGAGTTTGCCGATCACTACACCATTCAACCCTCGATTCGTTTCACCAGCGTCGACGTGGATTTTGCCGTCGACAAACTGGGCGAGCAGGGCAGGCCTGTCAGTGAAGACTTCGAGTACCGGTCCGACACCAATCCGCACTACCTGTCGGTTGGCCAGATTGCTGATCTGCACGCGAAACTGCCGGCATGATTCCCTACGGTCGGCAGAGCCTCGATCAGGCAGATATCGATGCGGTGGTCGCCGTGCTGCAGTCGGACTGGCTCACTCAAGGGCCGACCATCGAACGCTTCGAACAGGCATTGGCGCAACGTTGCCAGGCTGATTTCGCCGTGGCGGTGTGCAATGCCACGGCGGCGTTGCACATTGCCTGCCTTGCGGCCGGGCTCGGCCCGGGCGATCGGCTATGGACTACGCCGAATACGTTTCTGGCTTCGGCCAACTGTGGTCGCTATTGCGGCGCCGAGGTGGATTTTGTCGACATTGATCCACTGACGTGGAATCTCGACGCTTACGCACTGGCGTCGAAGCTTGAGGCCGCCGAGCGCGATGGTACGCTGCCGAAGGTGCTGGTGGCCGTAGCGTTTTCCGGGCAGAGCTGCGACATGCGCATGATCGCCGGACTGGCCGAACGTTACGGTTTTACGGTGATCGAGGATGCGTCCCACGCGGTCGGTGCTTCCTATGCCGGACGTCCGGTGGGCTGCGGCGAATTTGCGGCGATGACGGTGTTCAGTTTTCACCCGGTGAAAATCATCACCAGCGCCGAAGGGGGCATGGTGTTGACCAACCGCCCTGAACTGGCCGAGCGCTTGCAGCGTCTGCGCAGCCACGGCATGACCCGCGATCCGCAACAGATGACCGAAGCCAGTCACGGCCCCTGGTACTACCAGCAGGTGGAACTGGGCTTCAATTACCGGATCACCGATCTGCAGGCGGCACTCGGTCTGTCGCAACTGGACAAGCTCGATGGCTTCATCGCGCGCCGCCGTGAACTGGCGGCGCGTTATGAGCGATCGCTGGCGTACTTGTCGCTGACCTTGCCCGGCGCGCAGCCCGAGGCCGAATCGGCGTGGCATCTGTACGTGGTGCGGTTGCACACCGACCGGATCAACCTCAGTCATCGCCAGGTGTTCGAAGGCTTGCGAGCGGCCGGGGTCGGTGTGAACCTGCACTACATACCGGTGCATTTGCAGCCGTACTATCGCGACCTGGGGTTTGCCGAAGGCGACTTCCCGCAGGCTGAACGTTATTACGCCGAGGCCATCAGCCTGCCGATGTTTCCTTTGCTGAGCGATGAGCAGCAGGACTATGTGGTGGCGCAACTGCGGCGCCTGGTTCTTGAGGAGTAGTGTTGTGAGCAGCGTTGCGATCATTCCGGCCCGCGGCGGCAGCAAGCGAATCCCGCGCAAGAACCTCAAGCCGTTCGATGGCGTACCGATGATCGTTCGTTCGATTCGCGCGGCGCTGGAGTCGCAACTGTTCGACCAGGTGATCGTCAGCACCGACGATGAAGAAATCGCCGAGGTCGCGCGGGCTCACGGGGCTCAGGTGCCGTTCTTGCGTCCGGCGTCGTTGGCCGACGACTTCACCGGCACCGCCGCGGTGATCGTTCATGCCTTGAATCAATTACCCGCGTTCGACTATGCCTGCTGCATCTACGCTACCGCACCGCTGTTGCAGGTACGGTTTCTGCGTCAGGGACTTGAACTGCTGGAGCAGCATCCGGAAAAATCCTTCGCGTTTTCCGTGACCGATTTCGGCTTTCCCGTGCAGCGCGCCTTGACCCTCGACGAGCAGGGCGCGCTGACATCGTTGTACCCCGAGTTCCGCAACACCCGGTCGCAGGATCTGCCCGCAGCCTTTCAGGACGCCGGTCAGTTCTACTGGGGGCGCAGCGAGGCCTGGTTGCGCGGCGACGTGTTGTTTTCCCCTGCGAGCCTGCCGGTGATCCTGCCGCGGCATCTGGTGCAGGACATCGACACCCTCGAAGACTGGACACGCGCCGAATACTTGTACGCGGCGCTGAAGGCCGGTGGTGAGTTGCAATGAGAGTGCTGATCCGCTCCGACGCGTCGCCCACCATTGGCAGCGGGCACATCGCTCGTTTGTTGCCGTTGGCCAGGGTTTTGCGCAAACAGGGCTCACATGTTGCTTTTGCATGCCGCCAACTGCCGGGGCATCGGCTGGACATGCTGGCAGCCGAAGGCTTCGAAACCTTTGCGCTGCCCGATCGTTATCCCGACGAAGACCCGCAACAAGCCATCGAATCCATGCTGCCGTGGCAGGCGGACATCGACGCGCTGGCGCACGCCTTGGAAAACCATCCGGCATTCGACTGGATCATCGTCGACCACTATGGGCTCGATCATCAATGGCAGACGGCGGCCCGGCGCTGGGCGCCACGGATCGCCGCGGTGGACGACCTCGCCACTCGCCAGTACGCCGTCGACCTGCTGCTCAACCAGAACCTGTCGGGTACACCAGAGGCTTATGGTTCGCTGCTTGAGCCCGGTTGCCAGACGTTGTTCGGCCCGCGATTCGCGATGCTGCGCGATGAGTTCTGCTGCCCGGCAATTGCGATCAAGCCCCAGGTAAAACGGGTGCTGGTCAATTTCGGCGGTTTCGATGCGGCGATGCAGACTTATCACGCGATGTTGGCGATGGCCGATTTCCATGCGCTGGAAGTTGATTTCGTGGCCGGTGCCGATAACCCGGCATGGGACAAGATGATGGCCATGGCGGCGAGTCATCCCAACTGGCGCTTGCACAGTTTTGTCAGCGATTTCTACCGCCTGATGACCGAGGCCGACCTCTTCGTCGGCGCCGGTGGGGGAACCAGTTGGGAGCGGGCGGCCCTGGGGTTGCCGACGATTTGCATTGCGGTCTCGAATAATCAGCAGGCCAACGGAGAGGTCATGGCGGCCTCGGGCGCCCATGTGTACCTGGGACCCCGTGAGCAGGTGAGCGTCGAACAATTGCGTCAGGCCATAGGTTTTGTCGCGAGCAATCCTGGGATACGCCAGAGTCTGGCCGAGCATTCGCGCCAGTTGGTGGATGGTCGGGGCGCACAGCGGGTGGCGGCCGCCCTGGCCGGCGCAGTGTTGCTGATCCGCCCCGCGACCACCGACGATGCACAGCTTCTGTTCGATGGGCGTAATGCCGAAGCGGTACGGCGCTGGTCGCAGGAGACCGGGCTGATCGAATGGTCGTCGCATCAAAACTGGCTGGCCGTCAGTTTGAACAATGCACAGCGTCTGCTGTTGATCGCCGAGGCGGATGACGGCCCGGTGGGCGTGTTGCGTTATGACTTGTGCGAATTTGAAGCTGAAGTCTCGATTTATCTGTTTGAAGATCGCATCGGCCTGGGCTGGGGCAGGGCGCTGCTGGCTCGGGGCGAGGCTTTCGTGACCACCCATTGGCCGCAACTGCGGACTATCACCGCTCAAGTGGTGCCAGAGAACCAGCCGTCGCTGAAGGTATTTCGCGAAGCCGGTTTCACTCAGAATGCTTGCGCGTTCACGCGCGTATTAAAGGATCACTGCAATGACTAGCTTCAAAATTGGCGACCGCTTGATCGGGGCCGATGCGCCGCCGTTCATCATCGCCGAGATGAGTGGCAACCATAACCAGTCACTGGACATGGCCCTGCAAATCGTCGATGCCGCAGCCAAGGCGGGTGCGCACGCCTTGAAGCTGCAAACCTATACAGCCGACACCATGACCCTGGACCTGTCCGAGGGCGAGTTCTTCATCAAGGACCCGAACAGTCTGTGGGCCGGATCGTCCTTGTACGCGCTGTACGAAAAAGCGCATACGCCGTGGGAGTGGCACGCACCGATTTTCGCCCGCGCCAAGGCGCTGGGCATGCTCGCGTTCTCCACGCCGTTTGATGGCACCGCAGTGGACTTCCTCGAAAGACTCGACGTGCCGGCCTACAAGATCGCCAGTTTCGAGAATACGGACCTGCCGTTGATTCGTCGGGTCGCTGCGACCGGCAAGCCATTGATTATTTCTACCGGCATGGCCAGCATTGCTGAACTCGACGAAACCGTGCGTGCCGCCCGCGAAGCCGGTTGCAAGGATCTGGTGTTGCTCAAGTGCACCAGCACCTACCCGGCGACGCCCGCCAACAGCAACGTGCGGACGATTCCTCATTTGCGCGAATTGTTTGGCTGTGAAGTCGGGCTGTCTGACCACTCGATGGGCGTCGGTGTGTCTGTGGCCGCGGTGGCTCTCGGGGCGACGGTGGTGGAAAAGCACTTCACTCTCGACCGTAGTGCCGGTGGCGTGGACGCCAGTTTTTCGCTGGAGCCGGCGGAGCTCGCCAGCCTGGTGATAGAAACCGAGCGCGCGTGGCAGGCCATGGGGCATGTGCATTACGGTGTGACGGACGCCGAGCGAAAGTCTCTGATGTACCGCCGCTCGCTCTACGTGACCCGGGACATGGCTGCCGGCGAACCCTTTACTGTCGCTAATCTGCGAGCCATTCGTCCGGGGCTGGGGTTGGCTCCAAAACACGCGGAAACCCTTCTGGGCCGCCGTGCCTGTAAGGCTATCCCGCGCGGAACGCCGCTGGACTGGTCGTTGGTCGAATAACCCCTTATGGTGCCGATTCGGCAAAATAGAGTGACCTGCGAGTCATAACGCGCATCTTCACTGTATTGTATTAACCGGGAAGGTGGCGCCTGGCCTGTTTTTGGCCCAGTGATAGCCTTTTATTCTTCCCGCTGTCGCCTCAATGAGGCGGCATTTTTCTCCGTTTGTCGGCGCCCCTCGAATCATTACGAGCGGTGGTATTGGGCTGTTTATTATTGGGAAGCCGTAATGATTGGCATAAAAAGCATTGCGAGCTACGTTCCTGTAGCCGGCGTGGACAATTACGCACAAGGTGCAAAATTCGAAAAGGATGAAGAATTCATCCTGGGCAAGATCGGTTCGGCCTTCCTGCCGCGCAAAGACGCTGGTCAGGAAACCTCGGACCTGTGTGTCGAAGCAGCCAATGCGCTGTTCGCCAACAATCCGGACTTGAAACGTGAAGACATCGACGTGCTGATCGTCGTCACGCAGAACGGCGACGAAGAAGGCCTGCCGCACACCGCCGCCATCGTTCAGGACAAACTGGGCCTGCCGACCACCGTCGCCGCGTTCGATATTTCCCTGGGTTGCTCGGGCTACGTCTACGGCATCTACGCCATCAAGGGCTTCATGGAAGCCGCAGGCTTGAAGAATGGCCTGCTGATCACCGCAGATCCGTACTCGAAGATCGTCGACCCGGAAGACCGCAACACCACCATGCTGTTTGGCGATGCCGCCACTGCAACCTGGATGGGCGAAAACGCGCCATGGCAACTGGGCAAGGCCAAGTTCGGCACCGACGGTTCCGGTGCGCCGCACCTGAAGGTGACCGACGGGGTGTTCTTCATGAACGGCCGTCAGGTGTTCAACTTCGCGCTGCTGAAAGTCCCGGCGCACTTGCACGAACTGCTGACCGATTCGCAGCTCACCGCTGACGATATCGATGCGTTCTGCATTCACCAGGGCAGTGCCGCGATTGTCGACGCTGTGGCTCGACGCTTCGAAGGCGAGCCGGAGAAGTTCATCAAGGACATGGTCGAGACCGGCAACACCGTGTCGTCGAGTATCCCGCTGCTGCTGGAGAAACACGTGCTGGACTCCACCTGGAAACGTGTGGCGTTGAGCGGTTTCGGCGTTGGTTTGTCATGGGGCTCGGCGATTATCTATCGCCCTTGATCCTTCAAAAGCCAGGCATAAAAATAGCGTTCAAGGTGTAACCTTGAGCGCTATTTTTTTTTTGCCCGAATGAAAAGCGAGGCTCCATGAGCGAGTTGTTTGAGCGCAACGGCGAGTTGATTCAGCGGCGTTGGCCCAAGGTCTGGCATCGACTGTCGGTGGAGAACAGCGCCGAGTTGCGCGCTGATCTGGTGGATGGCCAGGGCTCGACATTGAGCATCAATGGCATTCAGTTGACCAGTCGCCATGACCGCACTCGCGAAGCGTTGCTCCAGGCCGGCAGCCTGCCTGTCGACAGTCCGGTGGTGCATGTCTATGGCACCGGGCTGGGGGATTTGCAGCTGCAATTGCTGGAGCGAACCGGGCTTGAACGGTTGTACGTGCACATTCTGAACGGCGCGGTGTTTTCCCTGGTGCTGCAACTGCTCGATCAACAGTCGTGGCTCGCCGATTCACGAGTGGTGCTGCTGTACGCCGGCGATCTGGCGGAAATCCAGTTGCCGTACTTCGCGCTGCCTTCGGAGCTGGTGCTGGCGGACGACTACAACGCCAAGATCCGTGACCGGCTGATCAGCGAAACCCACTTGACCTTCAACAATCGCGAATTCAATGCCGACAATCCGGAGATTGCCGAGCGTTTGCAGGCGAGTGTCGAGCGTGTTCGCGCCGATGCCGATGCTGCCGAGCTGTTTGCCACCTGTTCCGGCAGGGAAGTGTTTGTCATTGCCACCGGACCCAGCCTGGAACAGCACTTCGACACGCTGCGCGCGGTACGCGAACAGGCGCAGCGGCCGTTGTTCATTTGCGTCGATACGGCCTACCGACCGCTTATCGAGCATGGGATCAAACCGGATGTGGTGGTCACGATTGATCAGCGCATCTCGACGCGACATTTGCCGCCCGATGCCACGCGCGATATCACGCTGGTCTACATGCCCATGGTTGATCCTGAGGTCTTGGGGGGCTGGCAGGGCAAGCGTTACGTGGCCTATTCCGCCAGCCCTGTCTATAGGGACATGCGCGAGCAGTTGCCCAAGGCCCAACTGTTTGTCGGTGGCAGTGTGATTCACCCGGCGGTGGACCTGGCGGTACACATGGGGGCCAGCCAGATCACGCTGTTCGGCGCCGATTTTGCTTTTCCGAACAACAAGACCCACGCCGGCTGGAATGACGGTGACCTTGGGCCGAACGTGGGCGCCGCCCGGCACTGGGTGCTCGATGGCCACGGTCAGCGAGTCAAGACGCAGCTCAATTTCCGCAGTTACTTGTGCGAGCTGGAACGGTACATCGCCGGGCATCCTCAGATGGCTTTCTATAACAGCAGTCGGGCAGGGGCGATGATTGTCGGCACGACGTTTCACCCGGAGCTCACGCGATGACTGGATCCTCCCTGATTGCCGAGGCGCGTCAGTGTTCTGTTTTGTTCCGTCTGGGGCGAGATGTCGAAGCGGCGCTGCTCATGGTCCAGATATGCAGTGATGTGCAATCCGCAATGGGGCACGAGACTGTCGAGGTCCAATCCGGCTGGACGGCGTTGCTCACCCACATGCAGGCCCGTCAGGAGGCGCAGGATTGGTTGGCGCTGGCCGATTATCTTGATTGTGAGTTGCCCCAATTGCTGGAAGCGGCCACGGCCGGTCAAGGCTTTTGACAATGTGCCGGTACAGGCGAGTCCTCGCTGTCCCGTTACCGGCATTTCCCTGACGTCACTTTTTTGGATTGGCTTGCCGCCAAGCCCTTGTTTTATGGGGGGTGGCAGTGTGATGGCAAATTTTTTTCAAAATGGCCTAAAGCAACCTGCATTCGCGACGATAACTATTACGAAGGTTCTCTAGGCCATACCCGGCGGTTGCCAGGGCCGGAAGCCGCAGTACCCAACCAACGAGGAATTCGTCATGGCTTTGACAGTAAACACCAACACTACGTCGCTGAACGTTCAGAAGAACCTGAACCGTGCTTCCGATGCGCTTTCGACTTCGATGACTCGCCTGTCTTCCGGCCTGAAAATCAACAGCGCCAAAGACGACGCCGCCGGCCTGCAAATCGCTAACCGTATGACCTCGCAGATCCGTGGTCAGACCATGGCTATCAAAAACGCCAACGACGGTGTTTCGATCGCTCAGACCGCTGAAGGCGCTCTGCAAGAGTCGACCAACATTCTGCAACGTATGCGTGAAATTGCACTGCAATCGCGAAACGACTCCAACGGCACTGCTGACCGTACCGCTCTGGACAAAGAATACCAACAGTCGGTTGCAGAACTGACCCGTATTGCTCAGTCCACCAACCTGAACGGCAAAGCGCTGATCGACGGTACTGCTGGCGCAATGGAATTCCAGGTAGGTTCGAACACTACTTCCGACAACCAGATCACTCTGACCCTGTCGACCAGCTTCGACGCCAGCGCCCTGGGCATGACCGGTACCACCATCTCCGGTACTTCCAACTCGGGTAACCACAACTCTGTTCTGTCGGCAATCTCGGCAATCAACGTTGCTCTGGACAAAATCAACTCCACTCGTGCTGACCTCGGTGCTGCTCAGAACCGTTTCTCCACCACGATCTCCAACCTGCAGAACATCAACGAAAACGCCAGTGCTGCACTGAGCCGCGTACAAGATACCGACTTCGCTGCTGAAACTGCACAGCTGACCAAGCAACAAACTCTGCAACAAGCTTCCACCGCAGTTCTGGCTCAGGCCAACCAACTGCCATCCGCTGTACTGAAACTGCTTCAGTAATAGCTGAGTAGGTTTTGGCGGGGGAGTGCGCACGCGCGCTCTCTCGCTTTTTCAGTTTAAGAGGTGATGGACATGGATATGAGCGTGAAGCTGAACTTGTCTTATCCAGCTGCGAAGCCGGCGACGACTGTTGCTGACCATCCGGTGGAGAAGCCTCGAGCCGATGCTGCCAAAGTGGCAACGGTCAAGGATGAGCCAAAAGACGTGGTAACCGAGCAGGACAAACTGAAGATGGCCGTTCAGGAAATTGAAAAGTTCGTTCAATCGGTCAAGCGCAATCTGGAGTTCTCGATCGATGAGCCTTCAGGCAAAGTAATTGTCAGAGTGATTGCCAGCGACTCGGGTGAAGTGGTTCGCCAGATCCCCAACGAAGAAGTGCTCAAACTGGCCAATAGTTTGAATGATGCAAGCAGCCTGTTGTTCAGCGCTAAAGTCTGACAGCTGGCACGAATTTTGTTGCTATGTTCTTTTGGGCGTTGTAATGGTCAAAAGGCCGGCGACACACTGAAGGGAGTCCCACATGGCAAGTCCAATTCTACCGGGTCTGGGGTTAGGCTCCGGCCTTGACACCACGGCTATCGTCAAAGCTTTGGTTGATGCTGATAAGTCGGCCAAGCAAACCCAGATCAACCGGCAGACGAACACCAATACATCGCAGATTTCCGGTGTCGGGACCCTCAAGAGTGTGTTGGCGAATTTCCAGGCCGCGATCAAAAACCTTGGTGATACCAAGACCCCTCAGTTCCTGGGTTACAACGCCACGAGTTCCGATCCCAAAGTGCTGACCTCTGTCGCCAGTAACTCGGCGGTCAACGGCACATATGTCATCAAGGTCAACTCCCTTGCGACTTCATCCAAGGTGGCGACCGCTGCGTTTCCCCTTGGCCCTACCAGTGCCATTCAGGACGGTACGCTCAATATCTCTCAAAATGGTATTGCCCGACCGGTCACCATTCCTCCTGGCGCTACGTTGCAGACGGTGCGGGATGCGATCAACACCCAGCAAGGCGCCAATGGCTTCAGTGCCAACATTGTCACTGACTCCTTCGGTTCGCGTCTGGTCCTGGGGTCTACCGCGACCGGTTTGGGTTCCGATATCACGCTCGGTGGTATTCCGGGCCTGGAAATTACCACGGGCCAGAAAATGGGTCCCACGCCTGATGAGAATTCGGCGGGTGCCATCGGCGAACTCGCTGCGAATGCCAGCTTCACGGTTGACGGGCTGGCTATCTCCAGCAAATCCAATACCGTGGATAGCGCCATTTCCGGCCTGACACTGAATCTGGTGGCTGGGGGTGGGGCGACCTCCACTGTGACGGTCGGGCCGAACAGTGACGGTTTGAAAAAATCGATCCAGGCCTTTGTCGACGCTTACAACCAGGTGGTCACCACCGTCAGTACGCTGAGCAAGCCCTCCCTGGATAAAGATGGCAAGCCAACCATTCCCGCGGCATTGACCGGTGACTCGCTGGGTCGCAGTGTTCTGGCGTCGATCCGTGAGCCGTTGGCAAGTACCGGTGCTGGCGACAAACTGACCGTTCTTTCGCAGTTGGGTATTACCACTAACCAGAAAACCGGTGCGCTCGATTTTGACAGCACCAAGTTCTCTGCGGCGATGGATACGCAGAAACTGGGTGGTGAAATTCAGAAGCTGTTCCTGGGTGATCCAGCGGCGACCGGCGATGCGGCCAAGGGGCTGCTGGAACGAATGAATTCGGCGATTACGCCTTATACCGTCACTGGCAACGAAGGCATCCTCGATGCGCGTTCGGCCAGCCTGGCGAAGGTTAAAACCAACCTGGCCAGCCAGCAGGAGGCACTGGATCGTCGGATCGAGACGCTGACAGCCGTGCTGACCAAAAAGTATAACGACATGGATCTCCTGGTCGGCAAGCTCAAGGCCACGGGGAACAACATTACCTCGATGTTCGAGGCAATGAACGCGCAGAAAAACGCCTCGTAACGCGCAAGCGCCAAAAGCCCGGCAGCGGATTCCGCCTGTCGGGCTTTTTTTGTTTCAATCTAAAGTTTTTTGACGCCGTGTCGATACACTGGCTATACGAATCACAAAGTTTGGATGAGGTAGAACATGAACCCGATGTTAGCCCTTCGGCAGTACCAGAAGATTGGCGCTCAAGCCCAGACTTCCGAAGCCAGCCCCCATCGCCTGGTGCAAATGCTCATGGAGGGTGGGCTGGATCGCATCGCTCAGGCCAAGGGTGCCATGGAGCGCAAGGATATCCCCAACAAAGGCATTTTCATCGGCAAGGCGATCGGGATCATCGGCGGCTTGCGTGAAGGCCTGGACCTGGAAAATTCTGTTGAGTCTGTGGGTGAGTTGGACAAGCTGTACACCTACATGATGAAGCGTCTGACAGAAGCCAACGTCAAAACCGATCCAAAGATTCTCGACGAAGTCGCTGATTTGCTTCGCACCGTCAAAGACGGCTGGGATGCTATCGCCGCACCGGGTCCGCAGTTTTAAGGAGATCACCATGAGTCTTGTATTGCAGCGTATCGAACACACCCGTGATGCCCTCGTCGGTGCCTTGGCCGAGCGCAATTGGGAAGCCATCGGTGAGTTGGATCTGGCTTGTCGTTCCTGCATGGAAGACGTCTTGAGTGAAGCTTCGGTAGACGAGGCCGCCTTGCGCGACAATCTTGAGGAGTTGCTGGGGGTGTATAAGCAGCTTCTGGAGGCGGCGACAGGGGAACGACAAGCAATAGTTGATGAGATGTCGCAGATCCATCAAGCACAGAACGCTGCAAAGGTTTACCATCTGTTTGGTTAATTAATCCTCAGTTAATCCAAACATAGTGCGCCATAAATTTGACTGTGCACGGTTTTTTGACTTAACTAGTGGCTGGTTCCAGATTTCAGGCGTCTACAGGCATAACGTGTCTGCAAGCGTCTAGCTTGCCCCATCATTTCGGGCATTGAGTTGACTAGGGAAGTTGCTATTGCATGTGGCGTGAAACCAAAATTCTGCTGATTGATGACGATAGCGTCCGCCGCCGCGACCTGGCGGTGATTTTAAATTTTCTTGGCGAAGAAAATTTACCCTGCGGTAGCCATGACTGGCAGCAGGCTGTCGGCTCTTTGTCATCAAGTCGTGAAGTGATCTGTGTCCTCATCGGGACGGTCAATGCTCCTGGTGCACTTCCGGGCTTGTTAAAGACACTCTCTACCTGGGATGAGTTCCTTCCGGTTTTGTTAATGGGCGATAATTCTTCCGTTGACCTGCCAGAAGACCAGCGTCGCCGAGTGCTTTCGACCCTCGAAATGCCACCCAGCTACAGCAAACTGCTCGATTCGCTGCACCGTGCCCAGGTCTATCGCGAGATGTACGACCAGGCCCGCGAGCGCGGTCGTCATCGTGAGCCCAACCTTTTCCGCAGTCTTGTCGGCACCAGCCGGGCGATTCAACACGTCCGTCAGATGATGCAGCAAGTTGCCGACACCGACGCCAGCGTGCTGATCCTCGGCGAGTCGGGGACTGGCAAGGAAGTGGTCGCGCGCAACCTGCACTACCATTCCAAGCGTCGTGACGCGCCGTTCGTCCCGGTCAACTGCGGGGCGATCCCGGCCGAGTTGCTGGAAAGTGAATTGTTCGGTCATGAGAAGGGCGCCTTCACCGGGGCGATCACCAGTCGCGCCGGGCGCTTTGAACTGGCCAACGGCGGCACGCTGTTCCTCGACGAAATCGGCGACATGCCGCTGCCGATGCAGGTCAAGCTGCTGCGCGTGCTGCAGGAGCGTACTTTCGAACGCGTGGGCAGCAACAAGACCCAAAGCGTTGATGTGCGCATCATCGCGGCGACTCACAAGAATCTCGAAAGCATGATCGAGATCGGCACTTTCCGCGAAGACTTGTACTACCGCCTGAACGTGTTCCCTATCGAGATGGCACCGCTGCGTGAACGTGTCGAAGACATTCCGCTGCTGATGAACGAGTTGATCTCGCGCATGGAGCACGAGAAGCGCGGTTCGATCCGTTTCAACTCCGCAGCGATCATGTCGCTGTGCCGTCACGGCTGGCCGGGCAACGTTCGCGAACTGGCCAACCTGGTGGAGCGCATGGCGATCATGCACCCGTACGGGGTGATCGGTGTGGTCGAGTTACCGAAGAAATTCCGTTACGTCGATGACGAAGACGAGCAACTGGTCGACAGCCTGCGCAGCGATCTTGAAGAGCGCGTGGCCATCAACGGCCACACTCCGGACTTCACCGCCAACGCCATGCTGCCGCCGGAAGGCCTGGACCTGAAAGACTACCTCGGTGGTCTGGAACAGGGCCTGATCCAGCAGGCGCTGGATGATGCCAATGGCATCGTGGCGCGCGCTGCCGAGCGGTTGCGGATCCGTCGTACCACGCTGGTAGAGAAGATGCGCAAGTACGGCATGAGCCGTCGCGACGGTGATGAACAGGCGGATGATTGACGCCTGTTTTTCAAGTCGTTCATTTGTAGGCGGTTTTTTTTAGGCACGGGTATTGCTACATCCCTCGCAACGTTCCGTTTAACTGACGGTCAGCCAAGCGAGAGAGCCCGATGCCCCAAGCCGCCCAGATGTCTCCTGTCCCTGATGCTTCGGGACAAACGTCGTCCGTAGAGCAGGCAAGCCGGCTTGGCCTTGAGCAGGCTTTCGCGTTGTTCAACCAGATGTCCAGTCAGTTGACCGACTCCTACAGCATGCTCGAAGCCCGGGTTGCCGAGCTCAAGGGCGAGCTGGCGGTGGTCAGCGCTCAGCGCATGCAGGAACTGGCGGAAAAAGAACGCCTGGCCAACCGCCTGCAAAACCTCCTCGATCTATTGCCCGGCGGCGTTATCGTCATCGACGCCCAAGGCATCGTGCGTGAAGCCAATCCCGCTGCTTGTGAATTGCTCGGCCTGCCTCTCGAAGGCGAGCTGTGGCGTCATGTCATTGCCCGATGCTTCGCGCCGCGCGAAGACGACGGTCACGAAATCTCGCTCAAGGACGGTCGGCGTCTGTCGATCGCCACCCGCTCGCTGGATGCCGAGCCCGGCCAGTTGGTGTTGCTCAATGACCTGACCGAAACCCGTCATCTGCAAGATCAACTGGCTCGCCACGAACGCCTGTCTTCCCTCGGTCGAATGGTTGCGTCGCTGGCTCACCAGATTCGTACGCCGCTGTCCGCCGCATTGCTTTACGCCAGTCATTTGACCGAGCAAGAACTGCCGGTTGCCACGCAGCAACGTTTTGCCGGGCGGCTTAAAGAGCGTTTGCATGAGCTGGAGCATCAAGTGCGCGACATGCTGGTGTTCGCCCGTGGCGAGCTGCCGCTGACCGATCGCGTCACACCGAAAATGCTGATGCAATCCTTGCAGGCAGCGGCGCTGACCCATGTGCAGGATTTGCCGGTTCGCTGGCAGTGCGACAGTCATGCGGGTGAGTTGCTGTGCAATCGTGACACGCTGGTCGGGGCGATTCTCAATCTGATCGAGAACGCGATCCAGGCCAGTGCCGGCGACGTTCGCTTGAAAGTCCATCTCTACACCCGAGACAACAACCTGCGTGTCTGCGTCAGTGACAGCGGCAGCGGCATCGATACGAAAGTGCTGGCGCGTTTGGGCGAGCCATTTTTTACCACTAAAACCACCGGGACCGGCCTTGGCCTGACCGTGGTCAAGGCCGTGGCTCGTGCCCATCAGGGAGAATTGCAGCTGCACTCGCGGTTGGGTCGCGGCACCTGTGCGCAGGTGATTCTGCCGCTGTTTTCTGATGAGAAGCGCAGTGCTCAGGGAGTGGAGTGAACGACATGGGGATCAAGGTTTTACTGGTCGAGGATGACCGCGCATTACGCGAAGCACTGACCGATACGTTGTTGCTCGCAGGGCATGACTACACAGCCGTGGGGTCGGCCGAAGAAGCGCTGGACGCCGTCGGAGCCGAGGCGTTCAGCCTGGTGCTCAGTGACGTCAACATGCCGGGCATGGACGGCCATCAACTGCTCGGATTATTGCGTGCTCGCCAGCCGCAGTTGCCGGTGCTGCTGATGACGGCGCACGGCGCCGTAGAGCGCGCGGTCGATGCGATGCGTCAGGGCGCGGCGGATTATCTGGTCAAGCCGTTCGAGCCCAAGGCTTTGCTGGATCTGGTTGCGCGGCATGCGCTGGGCAGCCTCGGCGCTGCCGACAGCGAGGGGCCTGTAGCGTTCGAGCCGGCCAGTGCGCAGTTGCTGGAATTGGCCGCACGGGTGGCGCGCAGTGATTCGACGGTGTTGATCTCCGGTGAGTCCGGGACCGGTAAAGAAGTGCTGGCGCGTTACATCCATCAGCATTCTCATCGCGCCAGCCAGCCGTTCATTGCGATCAATTGCGCGGCGATTCCCGACAACATGCTCGAGGCAACGCTGTTCGGTCACGAAAAGGGTTCGTTTACTGGTGCCATCGCGGCGCAGGCCGGCAAGTTCGAGCAGGCCGACGGCGGAACCATTCTGCTCGACGAAATTTCCGAAATGCCCCTGGGTCTTCAAGCCAAGTTGCTGCGCGTGTTGCAGGAGCGTGAAGTCGAGCGGGTCGGCGCGCGCAAACCGATCACGCTGGATATTCGGGTCGTCGCCACCACCAATCGTGACCTTGCCGGTGAAGTGGCGGCAGGGCGTTTCCGTGAAGACCTTTACTATCGCCTGTCCGTATTTCCGTTGGCCTGGCGTCCGTTGCGCGAACGCACCGCCGACATCCTGCCGCTGGCCGAGCGGCTGCTGACCAAGCACGTCAATAAAATGAAGCATGCGGCGGCGCGACTGTCGCCCGAGGCGCAGGCGTGTCTGATCGGCTATCCATGGCCGGGCAATGTGCGGGAGCTGGATAACGCGATTCAGCGTGCATTGATTCTGCAGCAGGGCGGTGTGATCCAGCCGCAGGATTTCTGCCTGGCCGGGCCGGTCGCCTGTGCGCCGTTGCCGGCATTGGCCGCCGTGCCGGTGCGGGGCGTGGAAGTCGAGTCCGAGTCTGCCGGTGCGCTGGGTGACGACCTGCGTCGCCGCGAATTCCAGATGATCATCGATACCTTGCGCTCTGAGCGGGGTCGTCGCAAGGAAGCGGCAGAGCGTCTGGGTATCAGCCCGCGCACCCTGCGTTACAAACTGGCGCAAATGCGTGATGCCGGAATGGATGTGGAAGCGTACCTGTTCGCCACCTGATTTTACTTTATGGGAGCGAGCCTGCTCGCGATGGAGTCAGGAGCGACGCGTTATCGCTCACGACCATCGCGAGCAGGCTCGTTCCTGCAGAAAATTGTGAGCTGATGAAGGGCTTTTGTTCGGGGCGGCCACGGAGATGGCACCCTTGTTGCTAACACCTCACTACCCGCCGAGTGAGTGTCAAAAAATTGCGGGTCGTCAATGAGAGTAGACCATGAGCCAAGGTATTGAATTCAATCGGTTGATGCTGGACATGCGTTCCATGCAAATGGATGCCATGTCTGCGCCGAAATCGACTGCCGCCGTCCCTGAATTGAGCGGCAGCAGCTTTTCCGACATGCTCGGTCAGGCCGTCAATAAAGTGAGCGACACCCAGCAAGCTTCCAGTCAGTTGGCCAGTGCCTTCGAGATCGGCAAGAGTGGTGTCG
This sequence comes from Pseudomonas sp. PDM03, assembly GCF_014852385.1. NCBI lineage: Bacteria > Pseudomonadati > Pseudomonadota > Gammaproteobacteria > Pseudomonadales > Pseudomonadaceae > Pseudomonas > Pseudomonas sp. PDM03. The sequence goes on from NZ_JACVBM010000019.1 coordinate 82,051, forward strand.
ACCTGACGGACGTGATGATTTCTTCGCAGAAGGCCAGCGTGTCTTTCCAAGCGTTGACCCAAGTGCGTAACAAGCTGGTTCAGGCATACCAAGACATCATGCAGATGCCGGTTTAAGGACGAGATTGAGTCATGGCAGAAGCAGTCGCCGATAATGTTCCGGCCAAGGCCACACCGATAGACGGCAAACCGCCGCTGTTCGGCTTGTCCTTCCTGGAAAACCTCTCCGAGATGACCATGTTGCGTCAGGTGGGCCTGTTGGTCGGCCTGGCTGCGAGCGTGGCGATTGGCTTCGCCGTGGTGTTGTGGTCCCAGCAGCCGGACTACCGGCCTCTTTACGGCAGCCTTGCCGGTATGGACGCCAAGCAAGTCATGGATACCCTGGCTGCGGCTGACATTCCCTATACCGTTGAACCGAACTCCGGTGCCTTGCTGGTCAAGGCCGATGACCTGTCCCGTGCGCGCCTGAAGCTCGCGGGCGCTGGTGTCACTCCCAGCGACGGCAACATCGGTTTCGAGATCCTCGACAAGGACCAGGGGCTCGGCACCAGCCAGTTCATGGAAGCGACCCGTTATCGTCGCGGCCTCGAAGGCGAACTGGCCCGGACCATCTCCAGCCTGAACAACGTCAAGGGTGCCCGCGTGCACCTGGCGATTCCGAAAAGCTCGGTGTTCGTACGTGACGAGCGCAAGCCGAGCGCTTCGGTGCTGGTTGAGCTGTATTCCGGTCGTTCGCTGGAGCCGGGTCAGGTGGTGGCGATCATCAACCTGGTCGCGACCAGCGTTCCAGAACTCAGCAAATCGCAGATCACCGTCGTCGACCAGAAGGGCAACCTGCTCTCGGATCAGGCGGAGAACTCCGAACTGACCATGGCCGGCAAGCAATTCGATTACAGTCGTCGTATGGAAAGCATGCTCACTCAGCGTGTGCACAACATCCTGCAACCGGTGCTGGGCAACGACCGCTATAAAGCCGAAGTCTCGGCGGACGTGGATTTCAGTGCTGTCGAGTCGACCTCCGAGCAGTTCAACCCGGACCAGCCGGCGTTGCGCAGCGAGCAGTCGGTCAACGAGCAGCGCACCGCCAGCAATGGCCCGCAAGGCGTACCGGGTGCCCTGAGCAACCAGCCGCCATCGCCAGCCTCGGCGCCGCAAACCACCGGTGGCGCTACCGCGTCGGCCGGCATGGTGCAGCCAGGCCAGCCACTGCTGGATGCCAACGGTCAGCAAATCATGGACCCGGCCACCGGTCAGCCGATGCTGGCACCGTACCCGGCGGACAAGCGTCAACAATCCACCAAGAACTTCGAGCTCGACCGTTCCATCAGCCACACCAAACAACAGCAAGGGCGTTTGAATCGCCTGTCGGTGTCGGTAGTGGTGGACGATCAGGTCAAGATCAACGCAGCCAACGGCGAAACCACCCGTGCACCGTGGAGCGCCGACGAATTGGCGCGCTTCACTCGTCTGGTACAGGACGCCGTCGGTTTCGACGCCAGTCGTGGTGACAGCGTCAGCGTGATCAACATGCCGTTCTCCGCCGAACGCGGTGAAGTGATTGCCGATATTCCGTTCTACTCCCAGCCGTGGTTCTGGGACATCGTCAAGCAAGTGCTGGGTGTCTTGTTCATCCTGATACTGGTGTTCGGTGTGCTGCGTCCGGTGCTCAACAACATCACCAATGGCGGCAAAGGCAAGCAGCTGGCCGGCTTTGGCGGCGACGTGGAACTCGGTGGCATGGGCGGCCTGGACGGCGAACTGGCCAACGACCGCGTCAGCCTCGGCGGCCCGACCAGCATCCTGCTGCCGAGCCCGAGCGAAGGCTATGACGCACAGTTGAACGCAATCAAGAGTCTGGTGGCAGAAGATCCGGGTCGCGTGGCCCAGGTCGTGAAAGAGTGGATTAACGCAGATGAGTGATAACCGAGCCGTTGCCGCCAAACTGTCCCGGGTCGACAAAGCCGCAATTCTGCTGCTGTCTCTCGGTTCTACCGATGCCGCCCAGGTGCTGCGCCACATGGGGCCCAAAGAGGTCCAGCGTGTGGGTGTGGCCATGGCGCAGATGGGTAACGTGCACCGTGAGCAGGTCGAGCAGGTGATGAGCGAGTTCGTCGACATCGTCGGCGATCAGACCAGCCTGGGCGTCGGCTCCGACGACTACGTGCGCAAAATGCTGACTCAGGCGCTGGGCGAGGACAAGGCCAACGGCCTGATCGACCGGATCCTGCTGGGCGGCAACACCAGTGGCCTCGACAGCCTGAAGTGGATGGAACCGCGCGCCGTCGCCGACGTGATCCGTTACGAGCACCCGCAGATTCAGGCGATCGTCGTGGCGTATCTCGACCCGGACCAGGCCGGCGAAGTGCTGGGCAACTTTGACCACAAGGTGCGACTGGACATCATTCTGCGGGTTTCCTCGCTGAATACCGTGCAGCCAGCCGCCCTGAAAGAACTCAACCAGATTCTCGAGAAGCAGTTCTCCGGCAACTCGAATGCCTCGCGCACCACCCTGGGTGGCATCAAGCGTGCGGCCGACATCATGAACTTCCTCGACAGCTCGATCGAAGGTCAGCTGATGGACTCGATCCGCGAAGTCGACGAAGACCTGTCCGGTCAGATCGAAGACCTCATGTTCGTGTTCAACAACCTGTCCGATGTCGACGACCGCGGGATTCAGGCGTTGCTGCGCGAAGTCTCCTCCGATGTACTGGTACTGGCCCTCAAAGGCTCGGACGAAGGCGTCAAGGAAAAGATCTTCAAGAACATGTCCAAACGGGCGGCCGAACTGTTGCGCGACGACCTCGAGGCCAAAGGCCCGGTGCGTGTCAGCGACGTGGAAACCGCACAGAAAGAAATCCTCACCATTGCTCGCCGTATGGCCGAAGCCGGAGAAATCGTTCTCGGCGGGAAGGGCGGCGAAGAGATGATCTAAGGTCACTATGTCGTCCAAACATGATGAGTCCCAGACCGACCTGATCCGCGCCAAGGACGTCGCGGGTTTCGACACCTGGTCGCTGCCCAGTTTCGACCCGCCTGCACCGGAGCCCGAGCCGGAACCAGAGCCCGAGCCGCCGGAAATGGAGGAAGTGCCGCTGGAAGAAGTCCAGCCACTGACCCTCGAAGAACTCGAAAGCATTCGCCAGGAGGCCTACAACGAAGGCTTCGCCACCGGCGAAAAAGAAGGTTTTCACAGCACCACGCTCAAGGTCCGCCAGGAAGCAGAGGCGGTCCTGGCGCCGAAAGTCGCCGCGCTTGAGCAACTGATGGCCAACCTGTTCGAGCCCATCGCCGAGCAAGACACCCAGATCGAAAAATCGCTGGTCGACCTCGTTCAGCACATCACCAAACAGGTGATTCAGCGGGAGCTGGCCATCGACTCGACGCAGATCGAGCACGTCATGCGCGACGCCCTCAAGCTGTTGCCGTTGGGCGTGGGCAATGTGCGGCTGTACATCAATCCGCAGGATTTCGAACAGGTCAAAGCCCTGCGCGAACGCCATGAAGAAACCTGGCGCATTGTCGAGGACGAAGCCTTGTTGCCTGGCGGTTGCCGGGTCGAGACTGAGCACAGTCGTATCGACGCCACCGTTGAAACGCGCATCGCGCGGGTCATGGACAAACTGTTCGATCAATTGCACGAACAGGCCCTGCACCCGGCCGCGCCGGACCTGAGCCTGGAGCTGCCGATCGAGGCCAAACCTGCCGTCGACGCCAAACCTGCGGTCGAAGCCGAGCCGGACGTTCCCGATGCGCCTTGATCGCACCAGCTTCGCCAAGCGCCTGGGCAGTTATGCCGAGGCCACGGAGCTGGCCGGCGCACCGATCCTTGAAGGCCGCTTGCTGCGCATGGTCGGCCTGACCCTCGAAGCTGAAGGCCTGCGCGCCGCCATGGGCAGCCGCTGCATGGTCATCAACGACGACAGTTACCATCCGGTGCAGGTTGAAGCCGAAGTCATGGGCTTCTCCGGCAGCAAAGTCTTTCTGATGCCGGTCGGCAGCGTCGCCGGCATCGCGCCCGGCGCCCGTGTGGTGCCGTTGGCCGATACCGGTCGTCTGCCGATGGGCATGAGCATGCTCGGACGGGTGCTCGATGGCGCCGGTCGTGCGCTGGACGGCAAGGGCGGCATGAAGGCTGAAGACTGGGTGCCGATGGACGGCCCGACGATCAACCCGCTCAAGCGTCACCCGATCAGCGAGCCGCTGGACGTGGGCATTCGCTCCATCAACGGCTTGTTGACGGTCGGTCGGGGTCAGCGGCTCGGACTGTTCGCCGGTACCGGCGTCGGCAAGAGTGTGCTGCTGGGCATGATGACCCGCTTCACCGAGGCCGACATTATCGTCGTCGGGCTGATCGGTGAACGGGGTCGCGAAGTTAAGGAATTCATCGAGCACATCCTCGGTGAAGAAGGACTCAAGCGTTCGGTGGTCGTGGCGTCCCCGGCGGACGATGCGCCGCTGATGCGTCTGCGCGCCGCGATGTATTGCACGCGGATCGCCGAGTATTTTCGCGACAAGGGCAAGAATGTCCTGTTGCTGATGGACTCGCTGACTCGTTTCGCCCAGGCCCAGCGGGAAATCGCCCTGGCCATTGGCGAGCCGCCGGCGACAAAGGGTTATCCGCCATCGGTGTTCGCCAAGTTGCCGAAACTGGTGGAACGGGCCGGTAACGCTGAAAAGGGCGGCGGTTCGATCACCGCGTTTTATACCGTGTTGTCCGAAGGCGATGACCAGCAGGATCCGATCGCCGACGCGGCGCGGGGTGTGCTCGACGGGCACATCGTCCTGTCCCGGCGTCTGGCTGAGGAAGGGCATTACCCGGCCATCGACATCGAAGCGTCGATCAGCCGGGTCATGCCGTCGGTGGTGTCGCCGGAACACATGACCCGCGCCCAGTATTTCAAGCAGTTGTGGTCGCGCTATCAGCAGAGTCGCGACCTTATCAGTGTCGGCGCCTACGTCGCCGGCGGTGATCGCGAGACCGACCTGGCGATTTCCCTGCAGCCGCAGCTGGCCAAATACCTGCGCCAAGGGTTGAACGACAGCATCAGCCTGGGCGAAAGCGAATCCTATCTGGGCTCGATCTTCGCGCCTGCGGCTGGCGGTTAATCGATCATGGCCCAGAGTCGGGCAGGGCGTCTGGCGCCGGTGGTCGAAATGGCCGAAAAGGCCGAGAAAACCGCCGCTCAGCGGTTAGGCCATTTTCAGGGCCAGGTTCGCGTGGCAGAAAGCAAGCTCGCCGACCTTGAAGCCTTTCGACTCGACTATCAGGAGCAATGGATCGTGCGCGGCAGCAGCGGCGTCTCGGGCCAGTGGTTGCTGGGTTATCAGGGCTTTCTCGCGCAACTGGGCATCGCCATCGATCAGCAGCGGCAAAGCCTGGCGTGGCACCAGAACAATCTGAACAAGGCACGGGAAACCTGGCAGCAGGCATTTGCCCGGGTCGAAGGCTTGCGCAAACTGGTTCAGCGTTACGCTGACGAGGCACGACAGCTGGAAGACAAGCGCGAACAGAAGCTGATGGACGAGTTGTCCCAGCGGTTGCCGCGTGAGAGTCCGTACTGATTCAGGTCGACCGCGTTATCGTTCTTCGCGGGCAAGCCTCGCTCCTACAGGTTTCGCATCGTCCATGATTTCGCGAACGGCACAAATCCCGCAGGCGCGAGGCTTGCCCGCGAAGGCGTACTCGAAAACTCCGCCCCTTTCCAGCCTTGCCCCTATCCCCGTCAAGTGCTAAACCTTGTACAGGTACGTTCACCAATGACAAGGATGCCGTTCAATGTCAGTCGTTACAGAAGTCTCTCCGGATGGGCAAAAGCTGACGATATCGATCAAGGGACGATTCGATTTCGCCAAACATCAGGAATTTCGCGAGTCCTACGAGCACAAGCAGCTTTCCGCAGTGGTCGTCGATTTGAAAGAAGCGACCTACCTAGACAGTTCTGCACTGGGCATGCTGCTTCTGCTGCGTGATCACGCCGGTGGCGACGATTCCGACATTCGCGTCGTCAACAGCAGTTCTGACGTGAAGAAGATTCTCGCCATCTCCAACTTCGACAAACTGTTCGACATCAGTTGACCAACGTGCAGCCGCTCGAGCCGCTGACGATCCTGATTGCCGAAGACAGCGCGGCCGACCGCATGCTGCTGTCGAGTATCGTCCGTCGCCAGGGCCATGAAGTCCTGACGGCGGCCAACGGTGCCGAAGCGGTCGAAGCGTTTCGTTTGCAACGACCGCAACTGGTCTTGATGGACGCCATGATGCCGGTGATGGACGGTTTCGAGGCGGCACGGCAGATCAAGGCGCTGGCCGGGGAAACCCTGGTGCCGATCATCTTCCTGACGTCGCTGACCGAAAGCGAAGCCTTGGCGCGCTGCCTGGAGGCTGGTGGTGACGACTTTCTGGCAAAACCCTATAACCAGGTGATCCTCGCCGCCAAAATCAAGGCAATGGACCGCTTGCGTCGGTTGCAGGCCACCGTGCTGGAGCAGCGCGACCAAATCGCCAGGCACCACGATTACCTGCTCAACGAGCAGCGTGTGGCCAAGGCCGTGTTCGACAAGGTCGCCCATTCCGGCTGCCTGAACGCCCCCAACATCCGCTACCTGCAATCGCCTTATGCGCTGTTCAATGGCGATTTGCTGCTCGCGGCGTTCACTCCGGCCGGCGACATGCACGTGCTGCTCGGCGATTTTACCGGCCATGGCTTGCCGGCGGCTGTCGGGGCGATGCCGCTGGCCGAGGTCTTCTACGGCATGACCGCCAAGGGTTATGGTCTGTCGGAAACCCTGCGCGAGATGAACGCCAAGCTCAAGCGCATCCTGCCGGTGGACATGTTCTGCTGTGCGACGCTGCTGTGCCTGAGTTTTCAGCGGCGCTCGGTGGAGGTCTGGAACGGCGGGATGCCGGACGGTTACCTGCACAGTTTCGCCAGTGGCGAGCGCACACAGCTGACCGCTCGGCATTTGCCGCTTGGCGTGCTGAGCCCGCAGACGTTCGATGACCGCACCGAAGTGTTTCCGATGGCGGTCGGGGATCGGGTGTTCCTGTTGTCTGACGGGGTGATCGATACGTGCGATGCCAATGAGCAGTTGTTCGGCGTCGAGCGATTGCAGCGGGTGTTTGCGGCCAATCGTCGGCCTGATCAGCTGTTCGAGGAGATCGAACAGGCGCTGCGGGATTTTCGCGGTGAGGCTCGCGACGATGTCAGCATGGTCGAAGTCAGCCTGCTGGAGGCTGCACAGCTGAGTCCGCCGGCCCTGGTGTATTCCGACAGCGGTCAGTCCTGCCCGCTGGACTGGTCGGTGAGTTTCGAGTTTCGTGCGGCCACCCTCAAGCGCTTCAATCCATTGCCGTATCTTTTGCAGTTGCTGCTGGAGGTGCATGGTTTGCGCGCCCAGAGCGGTGCGCTTTACAGTGTGCTCGCGGAGTTGTACTCCAATGCGCTGGAGCACGGTGTGCTGGGGCTGGACTCAAGCCTGAAACGCGATGCCTCGGGTTTTGCCCGCTATTATCAACAGCGCAATGCACGTCTGGACGAGCTGCAGGACGGCTATGTGCGGGTGCATTTGCAGGTTACGCCCAAAGGCGAGGGTGGTTGCCTGACGATTCGTGTCGAAGACAGTGGCAAGGGTTTTGATGTCGACAGGGTGATGGCGCGCCCCCTCGATGGTGCCCGTCTGTCGGGACGTGGGGTCAGTCTGATCCGCCAGTTGAGCCGTAACGCCAACTGGTCCGACGATGGTCGTAGTGCCCGCGTGGAATTTTTCTGGGAGGCTCTGGCATAATCCGCGCATTCTTGATCAAGGAGTGAGCAAGTGGCTGACACACATCTGGATCGCGACGTGCTGAGCGCGTTGCAAGAGGTCATGGAGGAAGACTATCCGACGTTGCTGGATACTTTCCTCGCCGATTCCGAAGAGCGCTTGAGTCTGTTGCACAAGGCTGGCGATGCGGAGACGCTCGGTGCTACGGCGCACAGTTTCAAGGGCAGTTGCAGCAACATGGGCGCCATGCGCCTCGCCGAGCTGTGCAATGAGCTCGAGCAACGCAGCAAGCAGAAGTCTCTGGAAGGCATCGAGAAACTGGTCGGAGAAATCGATGGCGAATTCGCCATTATCCGTCCCCTCTATGAAGCTGAACGCCAGCGCTCTCTCACTGACAATGCGACCGTCCGGCGTTTTTAACGCCGCTTAAGCAAAACTGGCGCAACCCTTGCAGATATCACCGCAACTGTACCTACGATCCCAGTGCAGCGGAGACCGTTTCATGCCCGTTACCCCCAATATTCTTCTTCAGGCCGCCGCTCAGGCCAAGACTCAAGCCGCCTCCGCCAATCCACCGGCGCTGTCCGCTGAGCCCGGGGACAAAGCCTCCAGCTTCGCTCAGGTCTACGCCAATCAAGCCCAGAACAAGCCCTCGGCGGCCACTGACGGATCGCCGAAGCCGGTGCGCGATAAAGCCCCGGACAGCCCCGATAAAAAGAGCGTCGGCAACGACAATGCTGCCGCCCCGGAACCGACGGTTGCCGATAGCGGCAAAACCTTGCCCGCCGATAAACCGGCACCGGCCGACGACAAGGCTGCCAGCGATGATGCCGCAGCTGCCGCGGATACCGCAGAAACCCCGGTAGTCGTCGACACGGCGCCGGTTGATCCGGCTCTCGATCCGTCATTGCTGCCAGTGTTGCAAGCCGTGGTGGCAGCTCCGGTTCCGCAAGCACCGCCAGTGGTGGTCACTGAGCAGCCGCAAGTGCAGGCGACTCCTGTTGCTGCGCCAGTGGCGGCGGTACAGGTTGCCGCACCGGCGGATGACGCGTTCGATCCGGAAGCCGATCCGCTGGATGCGCTGCCGGCCGTGCGCATGGCCATGGAGCAGAGCGGTCATATTTCCGCTGCCAGTCAGGCGCAACCCAAGGCAGCGCCGACGGCTGCTCAGGCCCAGGCTGATGGCGAACCCACCTCGGCACAGAACTTTGCCGCCGGCATGGCGGGCATGCTCGATGTGCAGGCGGACAAGGACAGTACCAGCCAGGGCGGTGAGAAAACCTTCAGTGGGTTGATCGATGACGGCCTCAAGGATTTGAAGTCGGCGAGCAGCGATACCCGCGTCGACGACTTCGCCAACCGTCTGGCGGCGCTGACTCAGGCAGCTACACCGAAAACCGCCAACGCGGTACCGGTGAATCAACCTATCACGATGAATCAAAGCGGCTGGACCGAAGAAATCGTGAACCGGGTCATGTACCTGTCCAGCGCCAATCTCAAGGCGGCCGATATCCAGTTGCAACCGGCCGAACTGGGTCGTCTCGACATTCGGGTGAACATGGTGCCGGACCAGCAGACCCAAGTGACCTTCATGAGCGCGCATCCAAGCGTTCGCGAAGCGCTCGATGGTCAGATGCACCGCTTGCGTGACATGTTCGCGCAGCAGGGCATGGGGCAGGTCGATGTCAACGTGTCCGACCAGTCGCGTGGCTGGCAGGGGCAGGGTCAGGAACAGCAGGCTCAGCAGGGGCAGGGCGGGCGCAGCAACGCCAGCGGTGGTCGCCTCGATGGCGTGGATGAAGAGCTCGCACCGACCGTTGCCGAAGTCGCGGCCAGCACCACCAGTGTCATCGGTTCCAGCGCCGTCGACTACTACGCCTGATTTAGTCAGGCACCAAACCCTGTGGGAGCGAGACCGGCTTGCCGGCGAATGAGGCACTGACAGTCAATATCTTCATCGACTGTTGCACCGCAATCGCGAGCAGGCTCGCTCCCACATTTGTTTTGTGGTGAATCGTCATCCGCCGTCCCCTGTCTCCCGACACTTCTGGCATAACACTTGCTCTTGCCTTGCCGTGCGACTGTGAAAACCCGAATAGTGACGGATTATTGGCATGGCGAAGAGCGAAGCAGTAGTAAAAGACCCCGCAACCAAAGGCAAAATCAAGCTGATCATTGTGATCGTGGTGGCCCTGCTGCTGGCGATCGGCTTGTCCGTGGGAGCGACCTGGTTCTTCATGCACAGCGCTCAGAGCAAGCCTGCCGCCGCGGTTGAAGCTGCCCCGGTCGGCAAGCAACCAGCGGTTTTCGAGCAAATGGCGCCGGCCTTCGTGGCCAACTACAACCAGAACGGCCGCCAGCGCTTCATGCAGGTGAGCATCACCATGCAAGGTCGCAATCAGGCTGACCTGGAAGCCCTGAAAGTCCACATGCCGGTCATCCGCAACAACCTTGTCATGCTGTTCTCCGGGCAGGATTTCGCGACCCTGGCGTCGCCGGTCGGTCAGGAAATGCTGCGCCAGAAAGCCACGGCCAGTGTCCAGGAAGTGGCGCAGAAAGAGCTCGGCAAAGTGGTCATCGAACAGTTGCTTTTCACTAATTTCGTACTGCAGTAGGAACACGACATGGCCGTGCAGGACCTGCTGTCCCAGGATGAGATCGATGCGCTGTTGCATGGTGTCGACGATGGTCTGGTACAGACCGATACCGCTGCCGAACCCGGCAGTGTCAAAAGCTACGACCTGACCAGCCAGGATCGCATCGTCCGTGGACGCATGCCGACCCTGGAAATGATCAACGAGCGTTTCGCCCGCTACACCCGCATCAGCATGTTCAACATGCTGCGCCGCTCGGCGGACGTTGCCGTCGGTGGTGTGCAGGTGATGAAGTTCGGCGAATACGTGCACTCGCTGTACGTGCCGACCAGCCTCAACCTGGTCAAGATCAAACCGTTGCGTGGCACGGCGCTGTTCATCCTCGACGCCAAACTGGTGTTCAAACTGGTGGACAACTTCTTCGGCGGCGACGGCCGTCACGCGAAGATCGAAGGGCGTGAATTCACCCCGACCGAACTGCGTGTGGTGCGCATGGTGCTGGAGCAGGCCTTCGTCGATCTGAAGGAAGCCTGGCAGGCGATCATGGAGGTGAACTTCGAGTACATCAACTCGGAAGTGAACCCGGCCATGGCCAACATCGTCGGCCCGAGCGAAGCCATTGTGGTGTCGACCTTCCACATCGAACTCGATGGCGGTGGCGGCGACCTGCACGTGACCATGCCGTACTCGATGATCGAGCCAGTGCGCGAAATGCTCGACGCCGGCTTCCAGTCGGACCTCGACGATCAGGACGAGCGTTGGGTCAATGCCCTGCGCCAGGACGTGCTCGACGTCGACGTGCCGATCGGCGCCACGGTTGCCCGTCGCCAGTTGCGCCTGCGGGACATTCTGCACATGCAGCCGGGGGACATTATCCCGGTCGAAATGCCGGAAGAAATGATCATGCGCGCCAATGGCGTGCCTGCGTTCAAGGTCAAGATGGGCTCGCACAAAGGCAACCTCGCGTTGCAAGTGATCGAGCCGATCGAGCGCCGTTGACCGGCGCCTCTACATATTCGCTTTTAACTGACGGCTGCTCTCTGATGGGTTGCCCGCCGAGGACACATGATGGCTGACGATATGAATACCCAGGACGACCAGGCGCTGGCTGACGAATGGGCTGCGGCCCTGGAAGAAACCGGCGATGCCGGGCAGGACGACATTGACGCCTTGCTGGCGGCTGACGCTGCTGGTTCGTCGTCGAACCGTCTGCCGATGGAAGAATTCGGCAGCGTGCCGAAAAACAACGATCCGGTAACCCTGGACGGTCCGAACCTGGACGTGATCCTCGACATCCCGGTGTCGATTTCCATGGAAGTCGGCAGCACCGACATCAACATCCGTAACCTGCTGCAGCTCAACCAGGGTTCGGTGATCGAGCTCGATCGCCTGGCCGGTGAGCCGCTGGACGTGCTGGTCAACGGTACGTTGATCGCTCACGGTGAAGTGGTGGTGGTCAACGAGAAGTTCGGCATCCGCCTGACCGACGTGATCAGCCCAAGCGAACGCATCAAGAAGCTGCGCTGAGTGAAAAAGCTTTCGGGGTTGTTACTGGCCTTGCCGTTCAGTGCGTTGGCGGCCGAACCGGCGGCTAATGCTGCCGTGGCTGTCGCACCTGCTGTCAGCAGCGGTGTGGCGGGCCAGTTGACGCAATTGGTGCTCGGTCTGCTGCTGGTGCTGGGGTTGATCTTCTTCCTCGCCTGGCTGCTGCGCCGGGTCCAGCAGGCCGGGCCTGCGGGCAAGGCGCAGGTGATCGAGTTGATCGGTTCCCGGGCGCTGGGTCCGCGTGACCGATTGATGCTGGTGCAGGTTGGCAACGAGCAGATTCTGCTCGGTTTGAGCCCCGGCACCATCACCGCGCTGCATGTGCTCAAGGAGCCGGTGCACGTACCGGTCACCGAGAAAGCGACCCCGGAATTTGCCCTGCGCCTGATGGAACTGATGGGCAAGGATCAGAAGGATAAGAAGTAATGGGTGCGCTACGCATCATCTTGACGCTGGCCCTGATGCTGGCCGCGCCGCTGGCCTTCGCCGCCGATCCGTTGTCGATCCCGGCGATCACCCTGGGCACCAACGCCCAGGGCGCTCAGGAATATTCGGTCAGCCTGCAAATCCTGTTGATCATGACCGCGCTGAGTTTCATTCCGGCGTTCGTCATGCTGATGACCAGCTTCACGCGGATCATCATCGTCTTCTCGATCCTGCGTCAGGCCCTGGGACTGCAGCAGACGCCGTCGAACCAGATCCTCACGGGCATGGCGCTGTTTCTGACCCTGTTCATCATGGCGCCGGTGTTTGACCGGGTGAACCAGGATGCCTTGCAACCGTATCTGGCGGAAAAACTCACCGCCCAGGATGCCGTGGCCAAGGCTCAGGTGCCGATCAAGGACTTCATGCTGGCGCAGACGCGCAGCAGCGATCTGGAACTGTTCATGCGCTTGTCCAAGCGCACGGACATTGCCACGCCGGATCAGGCGCCGCTGACCATTCTGGTGCCGGCCTTCGTCACGTCCGAGCTGAAAACCGCGTTCCAGATCGGCTTCATGATCTTCATTCCGTTCCTGATCATCGACCTGGTCGTCGCCAGTGTGCTGATGGCCATGGGTATGATGATGCTCTCGCCGCTGATCATTTCCCTGCCGTTCAAGATCATGCTGTTCGTGCTGGTGGATGGCTGGGCGCTGATCATCGGGACATTGGCGAGTAGCTTCGGCGGTGTTTCGCCATGACGCCGGAAGTCGCGGTAGACATCTTTCGTGAAGCGCTCTGGCTGACCACCATGATGGTCGCCGTGCTGGTGATTCCGAGTCTGCTGGTGGGTCTGTTGGTCGCGATGTTCCAGGCGGCCACGCAGATCAACGAACAAACCCTGAGCTTCTTGCCGCGCCTGCTGGTCATGCTGGTGACTCTGATCGTTGCCGGTCCGTGGCTGGTGCAGACGTTCATGGAATACATCCTGCAGTTGTACGGCAATATTCCTCGGGTCATCGGCTAAGCCATGCAGTCACTGCTGCAACTGACCGATACCCAGATCAGCACCTGGGTGGCGACGTTCATGTTGCCCCTGTTTCGCATCGGTGGCTTGCTGATGGTCATGCCGGTTTTCGGTACGACCCTGGTGCCCCAGCGGGTGCGTCTGTATTTCGCCCTCGCGATCACGCTCGTGATTGCGCCCGGGTTGCCGCCGATGCCGCCGGTCAATGCGCTGGACCTGAGCGGGCTGCTGCTGATTGCCGAGCAGATCCTCATCGGCGCGGTGATGGGGTTCGCCCTGCAGCTGTTCTTCCAGGCCTTCGTGGTCGCCGGGCAGATCGTTTCGATTCAGATGGGCATGGGCTTCGCATCGATGGTCGACCCCACCAACGGCGTGTCGGTGGCGGTGATCGGGCAGTTCTTCACCATGCTGGTGACGCTGTTGTTCCTGGCCATGAATGGCCACTTGGTGGTCTTCGAAATTCTCACTGAAAGTTTCACCACGCTCCCGGTCGGTAGCGGCTTGATGGTTTCGCAATTCTGGGACCTGGCCGGCAAGCTCGGTTGGGTGCTGGGTGCGGCATTGTTGCTGGTGCTGCCGGCGATCACCGCGCTGCTGGTGGTCAACATCGCGTTTGGCGTGATGACCCGCGCCGCGCCGCAACTGAACATCTTTTCCATCGGCTTCCCGCTGACCCTGGTGCTCGGGCTGTTCATTGTCTGGGTCGGGCTGGCGGACATCATCAATCAGTACCAACCGCTGGCTAGCGAGGCCTTGCAGTGGTTGCGCGAACTGGCACGGGCGCGCTGAGTCATGGCTGAGAGCGAAAGCGGTCAGGACAAAACAGAAGACCCCACGGAGAAACGTAAAAAGGACTCCAGGGACAAGGGCGAGATTGCGCGCTCCAAAGAGCTCAATACCTTGGCGATCATGCTTGCCGGTGCCGGTGCGCTGCTGATTTTCGGCGGGGCTTTGGCGCAGGACATGATGGAGCTGATGCGCATGAACTTCACGCTGTCGCGGGAAGTGATTCTGGATCAGCGCAGCATGGGTACCTTCCTGCTGCACTCGGGGCAGATTGCCCTGTTGGCGATTCAACCTGTGATGATCACCTTGCTGCTGGCGGCATTTCTCGGCCCGATTTCCCTCGGTGGCTGGTTGTTCGCGGCAGGCTCGATGGCGCCGAAATTCAGTCGCATGAACCCCGGCGCGGGGCTGAAGCGGATGTTCTCGGCCAAGGCGCTGGTGGAACTGCTCAAGGCCCTGGCGAAGTTTTTCATTGTGCTGTTCGTCGCGCTGGCGGTGTTGAATTCCGACATCGACGACCTGATGCGCATTGCGCACGAGCCGTTGGAAATGGCGATCATTCACAGCTTGCAAGTGGTCGGCTGGAGCACTCTGTGGATGGCGTGCGGCTTGATCATCATCGCCGCCGTCGACGTGCCGGTGCAGCTCTGGGAAAGCCACAAGAAGCTGCTGATGACCAAACAGGAAGTGCGCGACGAGCACAAGGATCAGGAGGGGAGGCCGGAGGTCAAGCAGCGCATTCGCCAGTTGCAGCGCGAGATGTCCCAGCGCCGGATGATGGCGGCCATCCCCGAGGCCGATGTGGTCATTACCAACCCGACTCACTATGCCGTGGCGCTCAAATACGACCCGGACAAGGGCGCGGCGCCGATGCTGATTGCCAAGGGCAGTGATTTCCTGGCCCTGAAAATCCGTGAAATCGCCGTGGCCAACGAGGTGCTGCTGCTGGAGTCTCCGGCCTTGGCGCGTTCGATCTATTACTCCACGGAGCTGGAGCAGGAAATTCCTGGCGGGCTCTATCTGGCCGTCGCTCAGGTATTGGCCTACGTCTACCAGATCCGACAGCACCGCGCGGGCAAGGGCAAGCGGCCGGATCCGCTCAAGGATGACTTGCCGATTCCACCGGATCTGCGCCGCGATTCCTGATTCGTACACGGTCCCCTGTAGGAGTGAGCCTGCTCGCGATAGCGGTGTAACAGTCAATGAATGTGTTGAATGTTGCACCGCTATCGCGAGCAGGCTCACTCCTACAGGGGTGTAAATAAATTCAGGTAAACCCCTCTGTTTCAAAGCCCGGCAAAAGTTGGAAGGCTTCTTGCAGTAGCCGCCCTGCGTCTGCTTCAGGCGTCAAAAGTTTGCTTTAAAGGAACGGGGAAAACCGGTGGATCGCTCTCAGTTACTCAACAGTGCCCGCACAAACGTTGCCGACTTAAGTCGGGGCAATCTGGGCGTGCCGTTGTTGCTGCTGGTCATGCTGGCCATGATGATGCTGCCGGTGCCGCCGTTCCTGCTGGACGTGTTCTTCACGTTCAACATCGCGCTGTCGATCGTCGTGCTGCTGGTCTGCGTCTACGCGTTGCGGCCGCTGGATTTCGCGGTGTTCCCGACCATTCTGCTGGTGGCAACGTTGTTGCGACTGGCGCTGAACGTGGCCTCCACGCGAGTGGTGATGCTTCACGGGCAGGACGGCCACGCCGCCGCCGGTAAGGTGATCCAGGCGTTCGGTGAGGTGGTGATCGGCGGTAACTACGTGGTCGGTATCGTGGTCTTCGCGATTTTGATGATCATCAACTTCGTCGTGGTGACCAAGGGTGCCGGGCGGATTTCCGAGGTGAGCGCGCGTTTCACCCTCGATGCGATGCCCGGCAAACAAATGGCGATCGACGCCGATTTGAACGCCGGCCTGATCGATCAGAACCAGGCCAAGATGCGCCGGATGGAAGTGGCCCAGGAAGCCGAGTTCTACGGTTCCATGGACGGTGCCAGCAAGTTCGTGCGTGGCGATGCCATCGCCGGTTTGCTGATTCTGTTCATCAACCTGATCGGCGGCATGGCGGTCGGTATCTTCCAGCACGGCATGACCTTCGGCGATGCGGGCAGGGTTTACGCGTTGCTGACCATCGGTGACGGTTTGGTGGCGCAATTGCCATCACTGTTGTTATCTACAGCTGCAGCGATCATGGTGACCCGTGCTTCCGGTTCGGAAGACATGGGCAAACAGATCAATCGCCAGATGTTCGCCTCGCCCAAGGCGCTGGCCGTGGCAGCGGGCCTGATGGCAGTGATGGGCCTGGTGCCCGGCATGCCGCACTTTTCCTTTCTGAGCATGGCGGCCCTGGCGGCCGGCGGCGCGTACCTGTTCTGGAAGAAGCAGAACGTCGTCAAGGTTCAGGCCCTGCAAGAGGTCAAGCGTCAGCAGGAATTGCTGCCATCGCCGGCTCGCGCTCAGGAAACCAAGGAGCTTGGCTGGGATGATGTGACGCCAATCGACATGATTGGCCTGGAAGTCGGCTATCGTCTGATTCCGCTGGTGGACCGCAATCAGGGTGGTCAGCTGCTGGCGCGGATCAAGGGTGTGCGTAAAAAACTGTCCCAGGATCTGGGCTTCCTGATGCCGACTGTGCATATCCGTGACAACCTCGACCTCGCGCCGAGCGCCTATCGCCTCACCCTGATGGGGGTGATCCTGGCCGAAGCGGAGATTTATCCGGATCGCGAACTGGCGATCAACCCCGGTCAGGTCTACGGTTCGCTCAACGGTATTACCGCCAAAGATCCGGCTTTCGGGCTGGAGGCGGTCTGGATCGAAGTCAGCCAGCGTGCACAGGCACAATCCCTCGGTTACACCGTGGTCGATGCCAGTACGGTAGTGGCAACCCATTTGAACCAGATTCTGTACAAGCACTCCAGTGAGCTGATCGGCCACGAAGAAGTGCAGCAACTCATGCAATTGCTGGCCAAAAGCTCTCCAAAACTGGCGGAAGAGCTGGTGCCGGGCGTGGTTTCGTTGTCGCAGTTGCTCAAGGTTCTGCAGGCGTTGCTGGCCGAACAGGTGCCCGTACGGGACATTCGCAGCATCGCCGAGGCGATCGCGAACAATGCCGCCAAGAGTCAAGATACTGCCGCGCTGGTGGCCGCCGTCCGCGTCGGCGTATCTCGTGCAATCGTCCAAAGCATTGTGGGGACTGAGTCGGAGCTGCCAGTTATCACCTTGGAGCCAAGGTTGGAACAAATATTGCTCAATAGTCTTCAGAAGGCAGGACAAGGCTCGGAAGAGGGCGTTCTGCTGGAGCCAAGCATGGCTGAAAAACTGCAACGCTCGTTGATCGATGCGGCGCAGCGTCAGGAAATGCAAGGTCAGCCGGTGATTCTGCTGGTGGCCGGCCCGGTTCGCGCGATGCTGTCGCGATTCGGCCGACTGGCAGTCCCGGGTTTGCATGTGTTGGCTTACCAGGAAATCCCTGACAACAAGCAAGTGACCATCGTTGCGACAGTAGGGCCCAACGGCTGAGGTAGTGGTTTATGCAAGTTAAGCGTTTTTTCGCCGCCGATATGCGTCAGGCCATGAAGCTGGTTCGTGATGAGCTGGGCGCTGATGCCGCCATCATTGGCAACCGCCGGATCGCCGGTGGTGTCGAGCTGACGGCCGCTCTGGATTACAAACTGTCGGCGCTGGCCCCGCGTGTTCCGAACATGGAACTCGAGGATGAGCTGCGCAAGACCCAGTCGCGGATCGTCACCGCCCAGGCCGAACTGAGCCTGCGCAGCGATGGCGAGAGCGACAAGTCCACCAATCGCCAGTTGTTCGCCGGCCTGCCGTTGACTGCCGCCGAGCCGCTGATCGAGCCGACCTACGCTGAACCTCGTCGCCCGGCACCGGCCCCCGCGCCTGCCTCGACCGGTGTTGATCCGCGTGCCTTCGACTCGATGCGTTTCGAACTCAACAGCCTGCGCGAACTGATGGAAGTACAGCTCGGCTCGCTGGCCTGGAATCAGTTGCAAGGCAGCCGCCCGGCCCAGGCCAACCTTTGGCGCCGCCTGCAACGCATCGGCTTGTCCGGGCCGTTGTCCCGCGATCTGCTGGAACTGATTACCGACATTGATGAACCTCGTCAGGCCTGGCGCATGTTGCTGGCGCACCTGGCGCGGATGATCGCCACACCGGAAGTCGAGCCACTGGAAGAGGGCGGCGTGATTGCCATGGTCGGCCCGGCCGGCATGGGCAAGACCACCACCCTGGCCAAGCTCGCGGCCCGTTACGTGCTCAAGTACGGCGCGCAGAATATCGCGCTGGTGAGCATGGACAGCTACCGCATCGGTGCTCAGGAACAACTCAAGACCCTCGGCCGGATCCTCAATGTGTCGGTGACGCACGTCGATCCGGGCCAGTCCCTGGTGCAGGCGCTGGATCCTTTGCTGCGCAAGCGCGTGGTGCTGATCGATACCGCGGGCCTTCAGGCCAGCGATCCGGCATTGCGCATGCAGCTCGAAAGCCTGGCTGGTCGTGGCATCAAATCAAAAAATTATCTGGTTCTGGCAACCACCAGCCAAAAACAGGTTCTAACCGCCGCTTATCACAGTTACAAGCGTTGCGGGCTGGCTGGCTGCATCCTGACTAAACTGGATGAGACGGCAAGTCTGGGCGAGGTGTTGAGCCTGGCGATCAGTCATGAATTGCCGGTGGCTTACCTGACTGATGGACCGCGTATTCCGGATGATCTGCATCTGCCGCGTCGTCATCAGTTGGTCAGTCGCGCCGTCAGCGTGCAAATGCAGGAAGAACCCAGCGAAGAAGCCATGGCTGACATGTTCGCTGATATTTATCACAGCCCGACCAAGCAGGTTGGCTGAGGTATTAATGAACAGTTTTTGTACCTACATCGATGGTCTGCCATGCATTGTTCAGTTGATGAACGCGCAGCCAGTAATGTGGCCTCCGTCTATGCAAGACAAGGTAAAGAAATAACATGGGCAGCATGCATCCCGTACAGGTGATCGCGGTGACCGGCGGCAAAGGTGGCGTCGGGAAGACTAATGTGTCAGTGAACTTGTCCCTGGCTCTAGCTGAGCTCGGCCGGCGCGTCATGCTGCTGGACGCCGATCTGGGGCTGGCGAATGTCGACGTCCTGCTGGGACTGACACCCAAACGTACCCTGGCCGACGTCATCGAAGGTCGCTGTGAGCTGCGCGACGTATTGTTGCAGGGGCCAGGCGGCATCCGCATCGTCCCGGCCGCGTCCGGCACACAGAGCATGGTTCATCTGAGTCCGGCCCAGCATGCCGGCCTGATCCAGGCGTTCAGCGATATCGGCGACAATCTCGACGTGCTCGTGATCGACACCGCTGCGGGTATTGGTGACTCGGTAGTCAGTTTTGTTCGCGCCGCGCAAGAAGTCTTGCTGGTGGTCTGCGACGAGCCGACTTCGATCACGGATGCCTACGCCCTGATCAAACTGCTCAACCGCGACTACGGCATGAACCGCTTCCGCGTCCTGGCCAACATGGCCCAGAGCCCGCAGGAAGGCCGCAACCTGTTCGCCAAGTTGACCAAGGTCACGGACCGCTTCCTCGACGTCGCCTTACAATACGTCGGTGCGGTGCCGTACGACGAAAGCGTGCGCAAGGCTGTGCAGAAGCAGCGCGCGGTCTATGAAGCCTTCCCTCGTTCCAAGTGCTCCCTGGCTTTCAAGGCCATCGCACAAAAGGTCGATACCTGGCCGCTGCCTGCCAACCCGCGCGGGCACCTGGAGTTTTTCGTCGAGCGCCTCGTGCAACAAACGGCAGGACCCGTGCTATGACAGCCAGCGGTTACAACCTCTACAAGAAGTCGGCGCGTGACGCGCAGTACGAGCTGATCGAGCGTTACGCGCCACTGGTCAAACGCATTGCTTACCACCTGCTGGCGCGACTGCCAGCCAGTGTCCAGGTCGAAGACCTGATTCAGGCCGGGATGATCGGCCTGCTTGAAGTATCCACCAAATATGACGCCAGCAAAGGCGCGAGTTTCGAGACGTACGCGGGCATCCGGATCCGCGGCGCCATGCTTGATGAAGTGCGCAAAGGGGACTGGGCGCCACGTTCGGTCCACCGCAATACCCGCATGGTCAGCGACGCAATTCGCTCGATTGAAGCTAAAACCGGCCGTGACGCTAAAGATCACGAAGTTGCGGCCGAACTCCAATTGAGTCTCGACGATTACTACGGGATTTTGAACGACACCCTGGGCAGCCGCTTGTTCAGTTTCGACGACCTGTTGCAGGACGGCGAACACGAAGGGCTGCATGAGGATGGCGCGAGTGCTCATCTCGAGCCGTCGCGCGATCTGGAAGATGAACGCTTCCAGGCAGCGCTGGCGGACGCGATTGCCAATTTGCCGGAGCGTGAGCGACTGGTGTTGGCGCTGTACTACGACGAAGAGTTGAATCTCAAGGAAATCGGTGAGGTCCTGGGGGTCAGCGAATCTCGGGTCAGCCAGTTACACAGCCAGTGCGCGGCCCGTTTGCGGGGGCGTTTGGGGGAGTGGCGAGCGCGCTGAAGGCAGTGTGGGGACACTGCGAACTTGGCTGGTGTGGTGTTGAACTGCGCCGGTCTCGATCTGTTGTGCTCCAGACAGTCATTGAGTGCTTTGCCGGATTGATTGAAATGGCGCGTCCAGGTGCTGGGCGCGTTTAAGACTGCTTGGAGGTCGAATTGGACAAGAACATGAAAATCCTCATCGTTGATGACTTCTCAACGATGCGGCGGATCATAAAAAACCTGTTGCGTGACCTTGGGTTCACCAACACGGTCGAGGCCGACGATGGCATTACTGCCATTCCGGTTCTCAACAGCGGAAGCATCGACTTTCTGGTAACGGACTGGAACATGCCTGGCATGACCGGTATCGATCTGCTGCGCCACGTGCGCGCCGATGAAAAGCTCAAGCACCTGCCAGTGCTGATGGTGACCGCTGAAGCCAAGCGCGAGCAGATCATCGAAGCGGCCCAGGCCGGCGTAAACGGCTATGTGGTCAAACCCTTCACGGCCCAGGCGTTGAAAGAAAAAATCGAGAAGATTTTCGAACGCATCGGTTGAGAAACTGCGCCACGGGGAAGCTATGGACCAAAACGAATCTTCACAGGGCGATTTTGAATCGACCCTGAAAAAACACGCGGTCGAACTGGTCGAAAGCCTTGAAAAAGGCAGGTTCGGTGACGCTGTGCAACTGATCCATGAGCTCAACCAGACCCGTGACCGCGGCCTGTATCAGGAAGTGGGCAAGCTCACCCGCGAGCTGCACAGTGCGATCGTCAATTTTCAGATTGACCCGCACATGCCGCAAGCCGAGGAAGTGTCCCAGATCACAGATGCCACCGAGCGTCTGGGTTACGTTGTCAAGCTGACAGAGGCCGCAGCCAACCGCACCATGGATCTGGTCGAAAACTCCACGCCGCTGGTCAACAGCCTGAGCGATGAAGCTCAGGCGCTGAGCACGGACTGGGGGCGGTTCATGCGTCGCGAAGTCGGGGCTGAGGAGTTTCGTGAACTGGCACGGCGTGTCGATGGTTTCCTGACACGCAGCAGCGTGGACAACCGCGCGGTGTCGAGCAACCTCAACGACATTCTGCTCGCTCAGGATTACCAGGACCTCACCGGTCAGGTGATCAAGCGTGTGACCCAATTGGTCACCGAAGTTGAAAGCAACCTGCTCAAGCTCGTGCTTATGGCCAGTCAGGTGGACCGCTTTGCGGGCATCGAACATGACCGTGAAGCGATGCTTGCAGAAAAAGATCCGCAAAAACATCTCTCTCAGGGTGAAGGTCCGCAGATTCATGCCGATAAAAGAGAAGATGTTGTGTCCGGTCAGGACGATGTGGACGATTTGTTATCCAGCCTGGGATTCTAGAGTTTTAGCATTTTAGGTTTTTTAGGTTTTTAGACCTTAGGAGCACCCCCTTAATGAGCTTCGGCGCCGATGAAGAGATCCTTCAGGATTTCCTGGTTGAGGCCGGCGAGATTCTAGAGCAACTGTCCGAACAGCTGGTCGAGCTTGAAAGCCGACCGGATGATGCGGACTTGCTCAATGCAATTTTTCGCGGTTTTCACACTGTAAAAGGGGGCGCCGGCTTCCTCCAGCTCAACGAGCTGGTGGAGTGCTGTCACATCGCCGAGAACGTGTTTGACATCCTGCGCAAGGGTGAACGTCGCGTCGACTCGGAATTGATGGACGTGGTTCTCGAAGCGCTGGACGCGGTGAACAGCATGTTCAGCGAAGTCCGCGAGCGTGGCCCGATAACGGCCGCCACGCCAGAATTGCTTGCGGCCCTGGCCCGTCTGGCCGAGCCGCAAACCGCCGATCAAGCCGCACCTGTGGCTGAAGTGGTGGAAGAGCCGGCTGCCGAAGCCGAATCAGGCGACATCACCGATAACGAATTCGAACAACTGCTGGACTCGCTGAACGCCGTCAAGGCTCAGGCTGAGGCCCCGGCCGCTGTTGCGCTGCCGGCCGGCGATGCCGCGACCAGCGATGAAATCACCGATGCCGAGTTCGAGTCATTGCTCGATCAGTTGCACGGCAAAGGCCAGTTCGCCGTCGACGCGGTGGCAACACCCGCTGCGCCTGCCGCACCGGCTGCGCCGAAAGCGCCAGGTGACAGTTCCGACATTACCGACGACGAGTTCGAAGCACTGCTCGATCAGCTGCACGGCAAGGGCAACTTTGCGGTCGATGCGCTGGAATCGGCCATTGCCTCGGTACCGACCCCGGCTGCGCCAACCGCAGCAGCGGCTGGCGGCGATCTGATCTCGGATCACGAGTTCGAATCGCTGCTCGACGAATTGCATGGCAAAGGCAAGTTCACTGAAGTCGGCACCGGTTCCGCCGCCTCTTCGGTAGCAACGCCCGTCGCCAAGGCCCCGGCACCTGTCGCCAAGGCGCCCGAACCAAAAGCCGAAGCAGCGAAGCCTGCTACCGCCGCTGCACCGAAACCTGCCGCCGCTGCTGCACCGGCGCCTGCCCGTGCAGCGGCCGCGCCGCCTGCGGAAAAACCGGCCAGCGAAGCCGAGACCACCGTGCGGGTCGACACCGCGCGTCTCGACGAAATCATGAACATGGTCGGCGAGCTGGTACTGGTGCGTAACCGCCTGGTTCGCCTGGGTGCCAACAGCGCTGATGAAGCCATGTCCAAAGCCGTGTCGAACCTCGACGTGGTCACGGCCGACTTGCAAACCGCGGTCATGAAGACCCGGATGCAACCGATCAAGAAAGTCTTCGGGCGCTTCCCGCGTCTGGTTCGCGACTTGGCTCGCCAGCTCAAGAAAGAGATCAACCTGGAATTGGTCGGCGAAGAAACCGACCTCGACAAAAACCTTGTCGAGGCCCTGGCCGACCCGCTGGTCCACTTGGTGCGCAACTCGGTCGACCACGGTATCGAAGAGCCGGCCGATCGCGAAGCGATGGGCAAACCGCGCAGCGGCAAAGTGATTTTGTCCGCTGAACAGGAAGGCGACCACATCCTGCTGTCCATCTCCGATGACGGCAAGGGCATGGACGCCGACGTGTTGCGCGGCATCGCGGTGAAGAAAGGTTTGATGGACAAGGATGCGGCGGACCGCCTCAGCGAGTCCGACTGCTTCAACCTGATCTTCGCACCGGGTTTCTCGACCAAGACCGAGATCTCCGACGTGTCGGGTCGTGGCGTGGGCATGGACGTGGTGAAAACCAAGATCGCCCAGCTCAACGGCACCATCAATATCTACTCGACCAAGGGCAAGGGCTCGAAGATCGTCATCAAGGTCCCGTTGACCCTGGCGATCATGCCGACGCTGATGGTCATGCTCGGCAACCAGGCGTTTGCGTTCCCGCTGGTGAACGTCAACGAGATCTTCCACCTCGACCTGTCGACCACCAACGTGGTGGACGGCCAGGAAGTGGTGATCGTGCGGGACAAGGCGCTGCCACTGTTCTACCTCAAGCGCTGGCTGGTCAGCTCCGCCGCTCACGAAGAGCAGCGCGAAGGCCATGTGGTGATCCTTTCGGTGGGCACCCAGCGGATCGGCTTCGTTGTCGATCAACTGGTCGGCCAGGAAGAAGTGGTCATCAAGCCATTGGGCAAAATGCTCCAGGGAACCCCGGGCATGTCGGGCGCCACCATCACCGGTGACGGTCGCATTGCGCTGATTCTCGATGTTCCGAGCATGCTCAAGCGTTACGCCGCACGGCGTATTTGATTCTGGGGGAGCGGGGCGACGAAGCCTCGCCCCCGCCTAACGGAGTGTTTATGGTAGTCAAAGTCCTGGTGGTGGACGATTCGGGGTTTTTCCGCCGCCGCGTCTCGGAAATTCTTTCAGCGGATTCGAATATCCAGGTCGTCGGTACGGCGACCAACGGAAAAGAGGCGATCGATCAGGCACTGGCCCTCAAGCCGGACGTGATCACCATGGACTACGAGATGCCGATGATGGATGGCATCACGGCAGTGCGGCACATCATGCAGCGCTGCCCGACGCCGGTGTTGATGTTCTCCTCGCTGACGCACGAAGGCGCCCGGGTCACCCTGGACGCGCTGGACGCCGGCGCGGTGGATTTCCTGCCGAAGAATTTCGAAGACATCTCGCGCAATCCCGAGAAGGTCAAGCAACTGCTGTGCGAGAAGATTCTCAGCATCTCGCGCAGTAACCGTCGTGTCAGCGCCTACAGCGCGCCGGCACCGGTCGCTGCACCCGCACCGACACCTGCGCCTTCCACCATCGGCAGTTATGGCAGCAGCGCACCTGCTCGTCCGGCCCCCGCACCGATCCCGGCTCGCACATTCGCAGCCAGCCCATCGTCGCCAGCGCCGAAACGCAAAGCCTACAAACTGGTTGCCATCGGCACGTCCACGGGCGGCCCGGTTGCCCTGCAACGGGTTCTGACCCAGTTGCCGGCCAATTTCCCGGCCCCGATCGTGTTGATCCAGCACATGCCGGCCGCCTTCACCAAGGCGTTCGCCGAGCGTCTGGACAAGCTCTGCCGCATCAGCGTCAAGGAAGCCGAGGATGGCGACATCCTGCGTCCGGGCCTGGCGCTGCTGGCGCCAGGTGGCAAGCAAATGATGATCGACGGCCGTGGCGCGGTGAAAATCCTGCCGGGCGACGAACGTCTGAACTACAAGCCGTGTGTGGACATCACGTTCGGTTCGGCCGCCAAGTCCTACGGTGACAAAGTTCTGGCGGTGGTACTGACCGGCATGGGTGCCGACGGTCGTGAAGGCGCGCGCCTGCTCAAGCAGGGCGGCAGCTCGATCTGGGCTCAGGACGAAGCCAGTTGCGTGATCTACGGCATGCCGATGGCCATCGTCAAAGCCGAACTCGCCGATGCGGTGTACGGTCTCGACGACATTGGCAAGCACCTGGTCGAGGCGTGCATCTGATGGACGTACTCAGCCTTATCGGGATCATCATGGCGTTCGTCGCCATCATCGGTGGCAACTTCCTTGAAGGCGGCCATCTCGGCGCGCTGGCCAACGGTCCGGCAGCGTTGATCGTGCTTGGCGGGACTGTTGGCGCGGCGCTGCTGCAATCGCCGATGAGCGCGTTCAAGCGCGCCATGCAGATTGTTGGCTGGATCCTGTTCCCGCCACGCGTGGACCTGGCCGGCGGCGTCGACCGCGTGGTGAACTGGAGCCTGACCGCCCGCAAGGAAGGTCTGCTCGGTCTGGAAGGTATCGCCGACGCCGAACCCGACGCCTACTCGCGCAAAGGCCTGCAACTGCTGGTGGACGGTGCCGAGCCGGAAGCGATTCGCAGCATTCTGGAAGTGGATTTCTACACCCAGGAAAGCCGCGACATCGAAGCCGCCAAAGTCTTCGAAAGCATGGGCGGCTACGCGCCGACCATCGGCATCATCGGTGCGGTGATGGGCCTGATCCATGTCATGGGCAACCTGGCCGATCCGTCGCAACTGGGCAGCGGCATCGCCGTGGCCTTCGTCGCCACCATCTACGGTGTCGCCAGTGCCAACCTGGTGCTGTTGCCGATTGCCGCCAAACTCAAATCCGTTGCATTGCGTCAGTCGCGTTATCGCGAAATGTTGCTGGAAGGCATCCTGTCGATCGCCGAAGGTGAAAACCCTCGCTCTATTGAGTTGAAGCTTCAGGGCTTCATGGATTGATGGGAGACATGGACCATGGCACGCCGTCGCCAACCTGAAGAACACGTAAACCATGAACGCTGGCTCGTTTCCTATGCCGACTTCATTACGTTGCTGTTCGCCTTTTTCGTGGTGATGTACTCGATCTCTTCGATCAACGAAGGCAAGTACAAGATCATCTCGCAAGCGTTGATCGGCGTGTTCACCGATTCGGATCGTTCGCTCCAGCCGATCCCTATCGGTGAAGAGCGTCCGAAAACCGTGACCCCGGCCAAGCCGCTGGTCAAGGACAGCGAACAGGTCGACGCCGGCATCGCCGGTGCCAGCGACCCGCTGAAAAGCATTGCCGATGACATCAGCGCCGCGTTCGGCGACTTGATCAGCTCCAACCAGATGACCGTTCGCGGCAACGAGCTGTGGGTCGAGATCGAACTCAATTCCAGCCTGTTGTTCGGCAGCGGCGATGCCATGCCCAGCGACATGGCGTTCAACATCATCGATAAGGTCGCAGTGATCCTGAGGCCGTTCGACAACCCGATTCACGTCGAAGGTTTCACCGACGATCAACCGATCCGCACCGCGCAATACCCGACCAACTGGGAGCTGTCCTCGGCCCGTTCGGCGAGCATCGTGCGGATGCTGGCGATGCAGGGGGTAAATCCTGGTCGTTTGGCGTCGGTGGGTTACGGCGAATTCCAGCCGGTGGCCAACAACGCGACCGCCGAAGGCCGTGCGCGCAACCGTCGTGTGGTGTTGGTGGTGTCACGAAATCTTGATGTCCGTCGCAGTCTCACTGGCACCGGAACCGCTCATGCGCAACCGGATGCCGCGTTGAAGCGTGCTGGCACACAAACTGCACCTGCACCAGTCAAGTCGCCGGGACGAGAGAGCGCCGTCAATTCTCCGTCACCCGCATTAACACGTTGAGCTATTTCCCGGTCGAATCGACCGGGAGGAACAATCCGAATGAGAGTCTGGGCCGTTGCCAATCAAAAGGGTGGTGTTGGTAAAACCACTTCCTCTATCGCTTTAGCCGGGTTGCTGGCTGAGGCGGGCAAGCGCGTGGTCGTGGTCGATCTCGATCCCCACGGCTCGATGACCAGCTACTTCGGTTACGACCCCGACAGCCTGGAACACAGCAGCTACGACCTGTTCCTGCACCGGGGCAGCGTGCCGCAAGGCTTGCCCGGTCAGTTGCTGTTGCCCACCAGTCACGCGAGTATTTCCCTGTTGCCGTCGAGCACCGCGCTGGCGACGCTTGAGCGCCAGTCGCCGGGGCAGAGTGGTTTGGGCCTGGTGATTGCCAAGAGCCTGGCGCAATTGTGGCAGGACTTCGATTACGCGGTGATCGACAGCCCGCCGTTGCTCGGTGTGCTGATGGTCAATGCCTTGGCGGCCAGTCAGCAATTGGTGATTCCGGTGCAGACCGAGCACCTGGCGGTCAAAGGCCTGGAGCGCATGGTCAATACGCTGGCGATGATCAACCGTTCGCGCAAGCAGCCATTGGCATTCAACATCGTGCCGACCCTGTTCGACCGGCGCACGCAGGCGTCGCTCGGGACCTTGCGGGTGTTGCGCGACAAGTATCCGGAAGAAATCTGGCAAGGCTACATCCCGGTCGATACGCGTTTGCGCGACGCCAGCCGTGCCGGCGTGACGCCTTCGCAATTCGACGGCAAGAGCCGCGGCGTGCTGGCCTATCGCGCGCTGCTCAAGCACTTGCTGACGCAGCAATCCGTTGCGCAGGTGGCGTGAAATGAATCGCCCGGTAAAAATCACTTCCCGTCCGCAACTTGCGCTCCAGTCCTATCTGGACAGCTTGTTGATGGACGCGACCGAAGAGTTGCCGCCGGAAATCGAAGCGATTCCCGAGGTGGTCGAGGTTGAAGCGGCGCTGGACGAATTCCAGGCCGCGGTGCTTGAAGAGCAGGCGCGCGATGCGCAGAAGCCGGCCGAGAAACCGCCAGTCGTTGCCGCGCCGCTCACCGCACCTGTGGTGAAAGCCCCGGTGGCGCTGATGGAAGCGCCGGCTCTGGCGCCGGTATCGACCATCGCACCGCTGCTGCAAGCGCTGGTTCCGCCGACCGCTCCGCTGCTGCAAGAGCTGGTACCGCCGACAGCACCGCAGTTGCAAGCGCTCGTGCCGCCGATCGTCGAAGTCCATCTGCCGCCGAGCAACACGCCGCCGCCAGTGGAAACCGACGGCCGTCCCGCGTGGGCCGCCGAACCGTTCGAATGCCTGTTGTTCGATGTCGCCGGGTTGACCCTGGCGGTGCCGCTGGTGTGCCTGGGCTCGATTTATTCCCTGGCCGGTCAGGAACTGACACCGCTGTTCGGTCAGCCGGAATGGTTCCTCGGAATCCTGCCGAGCCAGGCCGGCAACCTGAAAGTGCTCGATACCGCCCGTTGGGTCATGCCCGACCGCTATCGCGATGACTTCCGTCAGGGCCTGCAATACGTTATTTCGGTTCAGGGCTACGAGTGGGGGCTGGCAGTGCATCAGGTCAGCCGCTCGTTGCGTCTGGACCCGAACGAAATCAAATGGCGCACCCACCGGGGTCAACGGCCATGGCTGGCGGGCACGGTGATTGAACACATGTGTGCGTTGCTCGACGTTTCCGAACTGGCCGAGCTGATCGCCAGCGGTGGGGCGAAGCACATGGGCGGCGGCAAGCCGTCCCACAAACCGACATAAAAAACACGCGGGGCAAGTGACTTGCCATCGCACTGAACACACACCGCTAGGGCGGTTTTTCGAGGGGTCAGGGTATGAATGATAAGGCGTCGTCTGCAAAAGGTTCCGAAGATCCGATCCTGCAATGGGTAACCTTCAAGCTGGACAATGAAACCTACGGCATCAACGTGATGCGCGTTCAGGAAGTCCTGCGCTACACCGAAATCGCCCCGGTCCCGGGTGCCCCGAGCTACGTGCTGGGCATCATCAACCTGCGCGGCAATGTGGTGACCGTGATCGACACCCGTCAGCGCTTCGGCCTGATGAATGCCGAGATCAGCGACAACACCCGGATCGTCATCATCGAAGCCGACAAGCAAGTGGTCGGGATCATGGTCGACAGCGTGGCTGAAGTGGTTTACCTGCGTCAGTCGGAAATCGAAACCGCGCCGAACGTGGGTAACGAAGAGTCCGCCAAGTTCATTCAAGGCGTGTGCAACAAGAACAACGAATTGCTGATCCTGGTCGAGCTGGACAAGATGATGAGCGAAGAAGAATGGTCGGAACTGGAGAGTATCTGATTGATTCTTGAGGTTGCGGTCATTGTCCTGTTCCTCTTCTGGGCAGGCACGCTGGCAATGTTTCTGGCGTACATTCGCGGTCAGCGGCATATCGCCGCGCAACAGGCCGAGGGCGATGCGCTGCGCGATCAGCGCATCAAGGACCTGGGCAAACGCGTCGACAACTACCAGAACGGCAGCGTGCGCATGGGTGAAGACCTGCACGAGCTGCGCGCGGTAGTCGGGCCGTTGCCGGACAAGCTGGCTCAGCTTGAACAGCGCGACCCGTCGAGCCTGTCGTTTGCCCAGGCAGCACGCCTGGTCGGAATGGGCGCGAGCGTCGATGAACTGACTCAGTCCTGCGGCTTGACCCAGGCTGAGGCGGAGTTGATGAGCAAGCTGCACAAGAACTGACAACGCTTTTGTAGTAGCCGGCTTGCTGGCGATGGCGTCCGAAAGGGCGCTGCAAGACTCAAGGCCGCTTCGCCGGCAAGCCGGCTCCTACAGGGTTTGGTGTGTTCCCGGACTTTTCACACGACGGCGATTTTGTAGGCGCTGGCTTGCCAGCGATGGCGTCCGAAAGGGCGCTGCAAGACTCAAGGCCGCTTCGCCGGCAAGCCGGCTCCTACAGGTCAGTGGTGTTCACAGGTTCGTGCTACACCACAAAAAACTGTAGGAGCCGGCTTGCTGGCGATAGCGTCTTCGAATCCTCAGTAATCATCCCCGCGATCGGTGATGTCCTTCTCGATCATCGGTGCACTCGGGTCATGCCCCGCCGGAAACTTGCCTTTCAGGTTCCAGGCAAACGCAATGATCTCGGCGATCGTGCGGTACAACTCCTCCGGAATACTGTCCCCAAGCTCCATCCTCGCGAGCAATTTCACCAGCTCGGCGTTTTCGTAGATCGGTACTTCATAATCGCGGGCAATCTTGAGGATTTCTTCCGCCAGTTCTTCGTCGCCCTTGGCCGTGAGGGTAGGGGCGTGGGTGCCGTCGTATTTGAGGGCGATGGCCTGGCGTGGAGTATCGGGATTTCTCATGCGGTTTCGTCGACCCAACGTTGTTCCAGACGGGTTTGAGGACCTTGCGGCGGTGTGCCAAGGTGGCAATCGAGATCACCGACATTCAGGCCAGATGCCAGCAAGCGTTCGCGCAGCCCGACAAGATTGCTCTCGATCAGACTCGCGGTGTACGGCCGCTCGGCCCACAGCTGGCTGGACAGGCTGCCGTTGATCAACTGCGCCTGAATCTGCAACGGCCCCAACGGCTCCATGTCGAACGCCAACTCGACGCGCCACAGTTGTTGCTTGGGCTCGCGTTCGTCACGGCGTTCATTGGGTTGTTCTTTCTCCGGCGCTTCCTCGCGCTGGAACTTGACCTGCAGCGGCACAATGTCCTGCATATTGCGCATCGGGATTTCCAGCTGCCAGGTGCTCATCAGCCGACCGTCGTCCGTAACGCCGGTTTGCTCCAGGCTCGACAGTTGATGGCTTTGCAGGCGTGAAACCGCCGCTGCCGCCAGACGCAGCAAGTGCTCCAGATCACCTTCGCCGTCCGCGCTCTGCAGGAAGCGTTCCGGCAAAGGAAAACTGGTCGGCTGCGGTTTGGCGCTGACCTGGCCGAGCATGCCCAGGGCGCTACGCACAAAGCTAGGCATGGTCTGGGCCAACGTGTTGGCAGCGATGATCGCATTGAGATTGGTGTTGGCCGGCAACCCCGGTGTCAGTTGCGCGATCAACTTCAGCAAATCACCTTTCATGTCCGGTGCCAGCGTCGGATTCGTCCCGGCGAGCAGTTTCGCCTCAAGGAACAGCCCGCTATTGGCCAGCGCCTGGGCCAGGCCTTTTGGCGTGCTGAGTTGTTGCACGTCCGGCAGGCCGGCGAGCAACTTGTCCACGGCGATACGCAGGTCGCTGGATGTCTGATTCGAGGCTGGCAGGTTTTGCAGCAGTTTCAGTAATCCGTCCAGCGAGCCCTGGCGGCTCTGTTGGCTGACCAGTTGCTGGGTGACGGCCAGTTGCTCCTGGCGGCTGCTCAACGGGACGAATTTCAGGGTCTGGGTGTCTTGCACCAGCGCGCTCAGCAAAGTGCCGATGCGCAGCGGCGTCGGGCTGTCGATGTTCAGGGTGCTGCCGCTCAGCGCCGTATTGAGCAAGCTCACCATCGAACGAAACACCGTCGGCTGGCCCGGCACTTGCGGCAGCACCTGGGAGGTCAGCACTTTGCCTTGCAGCAGGGTGCCCACCGGCAGTTGTGTGGTGTCGATGCGGGTGAGGGTGGCGACGCTGGAGGCAATGGCTTGTTGCACCGTCACGGCGAGGTTGCCGGCCGATGGCTGGGTAATTGCCAGGTTCGTGCCCTGTGGCAGCGGTTGGCTGCTGGTGGCCTGAACCGTGGTCTGACGGCCGCTTTCAAGGGTGACCTTGAGCAGCAGTTGAAAGGACTGATCCGCCTGCTTCAGCGACAGCACTTCGGCTTTGGCGGTCTGCCCGACGGTAATCAGGCCCTCCATCGGCGTCAGCAGCTTGAGCAGTTCGCCACTCACCACCTGCGGTCGCGACGTCGCGGGCGTGGTCGGTGGTAGCGGGAGGATGTTCATTTCGCCTGTCATACGCGGTCACAACCTGAGGAAATTGCCCTCTTTAGAGTAGGGCATGGCATGTATAATGCCGCCCGTCTTTCGGAGAGTGGCGAAAACATTGCAATTGATTGACGCAGCTCTCTAGAACAGGCCGCCAATGCATCTATGCTGCATCTCTTTAGCGGCCGCACCGCCGCCGACTTGAACCGTAAAGGCCCGTGATCTCTTGACCAGTCCAGTCCTGCAAACCGTTGCCCTTGCCTGTGAGCGAGACCTTCGACTGCTCTTCGAAAATCTCGAATTGAGACTGGCCAGTGGCGAAATGTTGCAAATCAGCGGCCCCAACGGCAGTGGCAAAACCAGCCTTTTGCGTTTGCTTTCGGGTCTGATGCAACCGACCGCCGGTCAAGTGCTGCTCAATGGCCAGCCGCTGAACGAACAACGCAGCGAACTGGCGCGCAATCTGCTGTGGATCGGTCATGCCGCGGGCATCAAGGATCTGCTGACCCCCGAAGAAAACCTCAGCTGGCTCTGCGCGCTGCATCAACCGGCCTCCCATGAAGCCATTTGGGCAGCGCTTGCTGCTGTCGGACTGCGCGGTTTTGAAGATGTTCCGTGCCACACCCTGTCCGCCGGTCAGCAGCGCCGCGTGGCCCTGGCGCGGTTGTATCTGGACAGCCCGCCGCTGTGGATCCTCGACGAGCCGTTCACTGCGCTCGACAAGCAAGGCGTGGCGCAACTCGAAGAACACCTGGCCGCGCACTGTGAGCGTGGCGGCATGGTGGTACTGACCACGCACCATACGCTGAGTCGAATGCCGACCGGCTATCGCGACATTGATCTGGGGAATTGGGCCGTATGAGTGTTTTCGGCCTGTTGGTCGCCCGTGAGGCTCGCTTGTTGTTCCGCCGTCCGGCGGAATTGGCCAATCCGTTGGTGTTCTTCGCGATCGTGGTTTCGCTGTTCCCGTTGGCGGTCGGTCCCGAGTCTCAATTGTTGCAAACCTTGTCTCCGGGACTGGTCTGGGTGGCCGCCCTTTTATCGGTTTTGCTCTCGCTGGACGGGCTTTTCCGCAGTGATTTCGAAGACGGTTCCCTTGAGCAGTGGGTCCTTTCGCCGCACCCCCTGCCTCTTCTGGTTTTGGCCAAGGTACTGGCACACTGGGCCTTCTCTGGTCTGGCACTGGTTTTGCTCGCTCCACTGCTGGCGTTGATGCTCGGTTTACCCACCGCCTGTCTGCCCGTGTTGCTGCTTTCCCTGTTGCTGGGTACACCGGTGCTGAGCCTGCTCGGTGCGGTGGGCGCGGCCCTGACGGTAGGCTTGAAGCGGGGCGGCTTGTTGCTGGCCCTGCTGATTCTGCCGTTGTACATCCCGGTGTTGATTCTCGGCAGTGGCGCCTTGCAGGCGGCATTGCAGGGCATGCCGGCGATCGGTTATCTCCTGTGGCTTGGTAGCCTGACCGCCCTGGCGATAACCCTGACACCTTTTGCAATAGCTGCTGGCCTGAAGATCAGCGTCGGCGAATAATGAGGTCTGGTTAAATTTTAACCAGTAAAGACCCTAGGCTGCTCGTGATGGCGAGCAGCAACCGTGATGGAAACAGTAATGAACTGGACCTGGTTTCATAAGCTCGGCTCACCCAAATGGTTTTACGGCATCAGCGGCAAACTGCTGCCGTGGCTGAGCATCGGAGCGTTGCTGCTGATCAGCATTGGTGTCGTTTGGGGCCTGGCCTTCGCGCCGCCGGACTACCAGCAAGGCAACAGCTTTCGCATCATCTATATCCACGTTCCCGCCGCCATGCTGGCGCAGTCCGTCTACGTGATGCTGGCGGTGTGCGGCATCGTCGGGCTGGTGTGGAAAATGAAACTGGCCGACGTCGCCCTGCAATGCGCGGCGCCCATCGGTGCCTGGATGACCGCCGTGGCGCTGGTCACCGGCGCGATCTGGGGCAAACCGACCTGGGGTTCGTGGTGGGTCTGGGATGCACGACTTACGTCCATGTTGATTCTGCTGTTTCTGTACTTCGGTCTCATTGCGCTGGGCAACGCCATCAGCAATCGTGACAGCGCGGCCAAGGCCTGCGCGGTGCTGGCGATTGTCGGCGTGATCAATATCCCGATCATCAAATACTCGGTGGAGTGGTGGAACACCCTGCATCAGGGCGCGACCTTCACCCTCACCGAAAAACCGGCGATGCCGGTCGAAATGTGGCTGCCATTGCTGCTGACGGTGCTGGGTTTCTACTGTTTCTTCGGCGCGGTTTTGCTGCTGCGCATGCGCCTTGAAGTGCTCAAGCGCGAGCCCCGCGCCAGTTGGGTGAAAGCCGAAGTGCAGAACAGCCTGGAGGCCGCTCGATGACTTTTGCTTCATTCGGCGACTTCCTCGCCATGGGCCATCACGGCCTGTATGTCTGGTCAGCCTACGGCATCAGCCTGGCAGTGCTGGCCCTCAACGTGGCGGCGCCGATCCTGGCCCGCAAGCGGTATCTGCAACAAGAGGCGCGTCGTCTGCGCCGGGAGAACGGCAAGTGAATCCGCTGCGCAAAAAGCGTCTTATCATCATTCTCGCGATCCTGGTCGGTGTCGGCGCTGCCGTCGGTCTGGCCCTGAGCGCCCTGCAGCAGAACATCAATCTGTTTTACACCCCGACGCAAATCGCCAACGGCGAAGCGCCGCAAGACACGCGTATCCGTGCGGGCGGCATGGTCGAGAAGGGGTCGCTGCAACGCTCCGGCGATTCGCTGGACGTGAAATTCATCGTCACCGACTTCAACAAGTCCGTGACCATCAGTTACCGCGGCATCCTCCCGGACCTGTTCCGCGAAGGGCAGGGCATCGTCGCGCTGGGCAAACTGAACGCCGACGGCGTGGTGGTGGCTGACGAAGTGCTGGCCAAGCACGATGAGAAATACATGCCGCCGGAAGTGACCAAGGCTTTGAAAGACAGTGGTCAATCTGCTCCAACGCCCGCGAAGGAGGGTTGATCGATGACGTCTGCACTTTATAGTTCAGGGCTGTTCATCCCCGAACTCGGCCATCTGGCCATGATTCTGGCGCTGTGTTTCGCGCTGGTTCAGGCCGTGGTGCCGTTGCTCGGTGCCTGGCGCGGTGATCGTTTGTGGATGAGCCTGGCCCAGCCGGCCGCCTGGGGGCAGTTCGCGTTTCTGCTGTTCGCTTTCGGTTGCCTGACCTACGCATTCATGGCCGACGACTTCTCCGTCGCCTACGTCGCCAGCAACTCCAACAGCGCCTTGCCGTGGTACTACAAGTTCAGTGCAGTGTGGGGCGCGCATGAAGGTTCGTTGCTGTTGTGGGCATTGATCCTCGGCGGCTGGACCTTCGCCGTGTCGGTGTTCTCCCGGCAGTTGCCGCAAGTGATGCTGGCGCGGGTGCTGGCGGTGATGGGCATGATCAGCACCGGTTTCCTGCTGTTCCTGATCCTTACCTCCAACCCGTTTGCACGGATTCTGCCGCAGATTCCGGCGGACGGTCGTGACCTCAACCCGCTGCTGCAAGACATCGGCCTGATCGTTCACCCGCCGATGCTGTACATGGGCTACGTCGGTTTCTCCGTGGCCTTCGCGTTCGCCATCGCGGCATTGCTCGGCGGTCGTCTCGATGCGGCGTGGGCGCGTTGGTCGCGTCCATGGACCATCGTCGCCTGGGCCTTCCTCGGTATCGGCATCACGCTCGGTTCGTGGTGGGCTTACTACGAACTCGGCTGGGGCGGCTGGTGGTTCTGGGACCCGGTGGAAAACGCCTCCTTCATGCCTTGGCTGGTGGGCACTGCGCTGATTCACTCGTTGGCGGTCACGGAAAAACGTGGCGTGTTCAAGAGCTGGACCGTGTTGCTGGCCATCGCTGCGTTCTCGTTGAGCTTGCTGGGTACGTTCCTGGTGCGTTCCGGCGTGCTGACCTCGGTTCACGCCTTTGCCTCCGATCCGGAGCGCGGCGTGTTCATCCTGATTTTCCTGCTGTTCGTGGTGGGCGGTTCGCTGACGCTGTTTGCCCTGCGCGCGCCGGTGGTGAAGAGCCATGTCGGCTTCAACCTCTGGTCTCGTGAAACCTTGCTGCTGGGTAACAACCTGGTGCTGGTGGTAGCAGCGTCGATGATCCTGCTCGGCACCTTGTACCCGCTGATTCTCGATGCAATGACCGGCGCAAAACTGTCCGTAGGCCCGCCGTATTTCAACGCGCTGTTCATTCCGTTGATGGCGTTGCTGATGGTGGTGATGGCGGTTGGCATGCTGGTGCGCTGGAAAGACACGCCGGTCAAATGGCTGATGAGCATGTTGACCCCGGTGTTGCTCGGCAGCGCCGCGCTGGCCGTGGTGGCTGGCGTCGCTTATGGCGATTTCAACTGGGCAGTGATCGCGACGTTCATGCTGGCCGCCTGGGTGTTGCTGGCCGGTATCCGCGACATTTTCGACAAGACCCGCCACAAAGGCCTGATCAAAGGCCTGCCGACCCTGACTCGCAGCTATTGGGGCATGCAGCTTGCGCATTTGGGCATCGCCGTGTGCGCGCTCGGTGTCGTGCTGTCGAGCCAGAACAGCGCCGAACGTGACCTGCGCCTGGCACCGGGCGAGTCCATGGACCTGGGCGGTTATCAGTTCGTGTTCGAAGGCGCCAAGCACTTCGAAGGCCCGAACTTCACCTCCGACAAAGGCACCGTACGGGTAATCCGCGACGGCAAGGAAATCAGCGTGTTGCACCCGGAAAAACGCCTGTACACCGTGCAGAACTCGGTGATGACTGAAGCCGGGATCGACGCCGGATTCACCCGCGACCTCTATGTCGCACTCGGCGAGCCGCTGGGTGATGGCGCCTGGGCCGTGCGCGTGCACGTCAAACCGTTCGTGCGCTGGATCTGGTTCGGCGGTCTGCTGACCGGTTTGGGCGGGCTGCTGGCGGCGCTGGATCGTCGTTATCGGGTCAAGGTGAAAAGCCGCGTGCGTGAAGCATTGGGCATGACGGGAGCGACTGCATGAGACGTTGGTTGATGCTGTTGCCGCTGGCGATTTTTCTGGTGGTGGCTGTTTTCCTTTATCGCGGGCTCTATCTGGACCCGGCGGAGCTGCCTTCGGCAATGATCGGCAAGCCGTTCCCGGAGTTTTCCCTGCCCGCGGTGCAGGGCGACAAGAGCCTGACCAAGGCAGATATTCTCGGTAAACCGGCGCTGGTCAACGTGTGGGGCACCTGGTGCATTTCCTGCCGGGTCGAGCACCCGGTGTTGAACAAACTGGCCGAGAAGGGCGTGGTGATCTACGGCATCAACTACAAGGACATCAATGCGGATGCCTTGAAGTGGCTGGTGGAGTTCCACAACCCCTATCAACTGGACATCCGTGACGACGAAGGCACGCTGGGCCTGAACCTCGGCGTATACGGCGCTCCGGAAACCTTCTTCATCGACGCCAAGGGCATCATCCGCGACAAATTCGTCGGCGTGATCGACGAGCAGGTCTGGCGCGAAAAACTGGCGGCCAAGTATCAGGCGCTGGTGGACGAGGCCAAGCCATGAAGCGTTGGATAGCTGCCGCTGTATTGGGTTTGAGCATGGCCGGCGTGGCGCACGCGGCCATCGACACCTATGAGTTTGCCAAAGAAGCTGATCGCGAGCGTTTTCGCGAGCTGACCAAAGAGCTGCGTTGCCCCAAGTGCCAGAATCAGGACATCGCCGATTCCAACGCACCGATCGCCGCCGACCTGCGCAAAGAGATTTTCCGCATGCTGGGCGAGGGCAAGGACAATCAGCAGATCATCGATTTCATGGTCGATCGCTATGGTGATTTCGTCCGCTACAAACCCGCACTCAACGCCAAGACTGCCTTGCTCTGGTTCGGCCCCGCCGGCCTGCTGCTGGGCGGTTTTGTGATCATCGCCGTGATCGTCCGCCGCCGTCGCGTCCAACGCGCTGATGCCAAGGATGAGCTTTCTGCCGAGGAGCGCGAGCGCCTCGATCAACTGTTGGATAAAACCAAGAATGATTGATTTCTGGCTCGCTGCAGGTCTGCTGCTTCTGGTTGCCCTGAGTTTTCTGCTGATCCCCGTTCTGCGTGGCCGCCGCGCCCAGCTTGAAGAGGATCGTACCGCCCTGAACGTCGCGCTGTATCAAGAGCGCGTGGCTGAGTTGCAAGCCGAGCAGGAAGAGGGCGTGCTCAACGCTGCGCAACTGGAAACCGGTCGCGCCGAAGCTGCTCGTGAGTTGCTCGCCGACACCGAAGGCACCGAGGCGCCGCGCGTTTCCCGTCTGGGCAAACCGTGGCCATTGCTGGCGGCGATTCTGGTGCCGGTGTTGGGGCTTGGGCTCTACCTGCATTTCGGCGCCAGCGACAAGGTCGAACTGACCCGGGAATTCTCCCAGGCACCGCAGTCGATGGAAGAGATGACCCGCCGTCTGGAACGCGCCGTCGCTGCTCAACCGGATTCGGCCGAAGGCCTGTACTTCCTGGGTCGCACTTACATGGCGCAGGATCGTCCCGCCGACGCGGCGAAGATCTTCGAGCGCACGGTGAACCTGGCCGGTCGTCAGCCGGAACTGCTCGGCCAATGGGCGCAAGCCCAGTACTTCGCCGATGGCAAGAAGTGGTCGGACAAGGTTCAGGCCCTGACCGACGAAGCGCTGAAAGCCGATCCGAAGGAAGTCACCAGCCTTGGCCTGCTCGGTATTGCCGCGTTTGAAAGCGCGCATTATCAGGACGCCATCGATTACTGGAATCGCCTGTTGGTGCAACTGCCACCGGAAGACGGTTCCCGCGCTGCACTGCAAGGCGGTATTGCCCGGGCTACCGAGAAACTCGAAGCCAGCGGCGGCAAGGTTGCCCAGGCGCCTGCGCCCAAGGTTGCGGCGCTGCTCAAGGTCAGCGTCGATCTGGCGCCAGAGCTCAAGGCCAAGGTTCAGCCGGGTGACAGCGTGTTCATTTTCGCCCGCGCCACCTCGGGGCCTCCAGCACCATTGGCCGCCAAACGCCTGACCGTGGCTGACTTGCCGGCGACCGTCGAACTGGGCGATGCCGACGCAATGATGCCGCAGTTGAAACTGTCGAACTTTCCTGAAGTCCAACTGGTTGCGCGCATCTCACGTGCTGGCCAGCCGACTGCCGGCGAATGGATCGGTCGCAGCCAGCCTCTGGCCACCAGCACCACCGCGGCGCAAAAACTGACCATCGACAGCCCAGACAAATAACAGGAACCACCGCCATGACCGCCATTGCTCGTATTACCCTGCTCAGTCTGGTTTTGGGGTTAAGCGCGTGTGCGGTCCAGCGCCCAGAGCCGACGTCGCTGCCACCGATCCCGCCGTCGCAGCCCCGCCCGACACCGTCAACGACACCGACACCAGGCAAGCCAAGTATTCCGGCCAAACCCGCCAAACCGCTGCCACGCACCTCGGCCAGCTTCGCACCGCCACCGGGCGGTAACAGCCATTGGGATCAGAAGCTCGGCGTATATGTGCTCGATGACCAGACCAACACCTTCTACCGCCAGCGCACGTACTACCGCTGGAACAACGGCTGGAGCCGCTCGATCAGCCCGAACGGGCCATGGGAAGACACGGACATCCATGGCGTACCCGGTGGGTTGGGACGGCAATTCGGGCAGTAAATGGAAACGGCGATCTACGGATCGCCGTTTTGCTGTCTGGGTTTTGTCAGTTCGCAATTATCGTTGGCACCTTGAGGAGGGTTCGGATGCCCACTTTGTAGGAGCCGGCTTGCTGGCGATGAGGCCTTTGAATATTGCGTTGTATTTGAGGTTGCTATCGTTGACAGAAGAAACTTCAACCGGCCACTCCTGCGGACGATGCGGGATTACAGGGAAACCGCTTTTTCACGCCACACCAGCCATCAGTTTCTGCACATACTCCACAAACGCCCGAGCCTTGGCGCTGGCCATCCGCCCGGTTGGAAACACCGCCCAGAGTTCCTGAATCGGCAGCGTCCACTCCGTCATTACCTCCCTGACCACTCCGCTGGCCAGCTCCGGCGCAAACATCCACGCCGACGCCATGGTCACACCTTGATGGGCCAGCACCGCTTCACGCAGACCTTCCGCGGCGCTGACGCGAATCCTGCCGTTGACGGTCACGGTTTGTTCTTCACCCGCCTTTTTGAACGGCCAGAGAGCGCCGCCCGCCAGCGTGTAAATCACCGCCTGATGCTGGCTCAGATCGGCAGGGCAGGCGGGTTCGCCGTGTTGTTCGAAGTACGCTGGCGTACCCAGTAACACGCGTCGGCATTCGGCGATTTTTCGCGCGGTGAGGTTCGAATCGCTCAAGGTGCCCATGCGCAGGGCGACGTCGATCCCTTCTTCCACCAGATTGACGTTGCGATCATCCAGCATCAGGTCGATGGTCAATTCAGGGTTTTGCTCGAGAAACGGCCCGAGGTGCGGGACGATGTGCATCCGGCCGAAGGTCACGGCGGCGCAGATGCGCAGGTTGCCTGTCAGCCCGTTGGCGGCACCGCGAGCCTCATTGTCAGCTTCATCGGCTTCTTCGATGGCACGCTTGGCGCGTTCGAAAAACGCCAGCCCGGCTTCGGTTGGTGTCAGTCCTCGGGTCGAGCGCAACAGCAGCCGGACCGCGAGCCGTGCTTCCAGCTGTGCGATGGTTTTCGACACGGCGGGCTGGCCGATATTCAGCCGTCGCGCGGCAGCGGAAAACGAACCGGTTTCCACCACGTAGACGAAGGTTTCCATTGCGGCCAAGCGGTCCATCTTTAGTCCTTGTGAAGATCAGAATTGTAGGAGTGAGCCGGCTCACCCCTACAAGGGATGGTGGGGGTCAGAACGCCGCTTTGCCTATTGAAGAACCACCGTCTACAAAGAGCGTCTGGCCGGTGATGAACCCGCTCTGTTCTGACAGCAAAAATGCAATCGCCGCGGCAATCTCTTGCGGCTGTCCCAGACGCCCCATCGGCACACCGGCCAGATAACGCGCCTCGCCCTCGCTTCCCGGCGGGTTGTTGGCGCGAAACAGCTCCGTTTCCGTCGGTCCCGGTGCCACGGCGTTCACCGTCACGCCGGTTTGTGCCAGTTCCAGCGCCCAGGAGCGCGTGAAGCTGATCAGCGCCGCTTTTGCCGCTGCGTACGCCGTGCGGTGAGTAATCCCGAGTACCGTCAGGCTGGAAATGTTCACCACCCGACCCCAACCCTTGGCGCGCATGTTCGGCAGCAGCGCCTGGGTGGCCTGCAACGCCGAATGCAGGTTGACCCGCATTACGTCATCGAACGTATCGAGGTCAATTTCTCCCAACACTTGCGGGCGTACAAGGCCGACGTTGTTGACCAGCCCATCGAATTCGTAAGTCCCGGCCAGGTCCGCCAGCACTTGCTGGGTGAGTGCCCTGTCGCTCAAATCCAGCGGAAACAGGATGCCGGGAAAACTCAGGTCAGGGGTGCGGGCGATGCCAACCACCCGGTGTCCGGCGCGGTCCAGGTGCTCGGCCACCGCGCGGCCAATGCCTTTGCTGGCGCCGGTGATGAGAAAAGTACGTCGGGTCATTGCACACTCCTTGAACAAAACATGCCGCAGGTCAGGCGGCATTTGAACTGGTCAACCGCAAATGCGCGAGCACAATGTCAAAAGCCGCTCTTCTTTCCTGGCCGATTCGGCGATCCGACTTGCCCGCGAAGCTTTTGGCGTCTTAAGCGGTAG
Organism: Pseudomonas sp. PDM03; assembly: GCF_014852385.1. Taxonomy (NCBI): domain Bacteria; kingdom Pseudomonadati; phylum Pseudomonadota; class Gammaproteobacteria; order Pseudomonadales; family Pseudomonadaceae; genus Pseudomonas; species Pseudomonas sp. PDM03. Next base: position 123,776 of record NZ_JACVBM010000019.1, read on the forward strand.
CCAGCGAACGCTTCTCTGAAACACTCAAAAACCGCAACAACGCCAACAGCGGAAACGCGCTACCCACAATCACGATCCACAACCAGCCGCCATGCTCGTACACCGCACTGGCTACCGAGGAGCCAAACGCGCCGCCGATGAAGATGCTGGTCATGTACAACGCGTTCAGGCGACTGCGGCTTTTGGCGTCGAGGGCGTAGACCGCCCGTTGGCCGAGGACCATGTTCATCTGTACGCAGAAGTCGAGCACCACGCCGGTGACGGCGAGGCCGATGACGCTGTAGGCCGGATGGATGAATGCTGGCAGGAAGCTCAGGCTGGCGAACAGCAGCGCCAGCAGCGAAGCGATGCGGGTGTGGCCAGCATCGGCGAGTCGACCGGCGATGGGCGCGGCGATGGCTCCGATGGCGCCGACCAGGGCGAAAATCGCGATCTGGGTTTGCGACAAGCCATGATTACGCGCCAACTCCAGCGGCACGGCGGTCCAGAACAGGCTGAACGTGGCGAACATGCAGCCCTGATAAAACGCGCGCTGGCGCAATACCGGTTGCTGGCGCAGCAGCGTCCACAGCGAACCGAGTAACTGGCCATAAGAGGCGCTGTGATCAGGCTGGCGTTTGGGGATCGTGACGGCCAGCACGATGCTGATGGCCGCCATCAACACCGCCGCAATCACAAACATCGCCCGCCAGCCGAAGTGGTCAGCCACGACGCTGGATACCGGTCGCGCCAGCAGGATCCCTAGCAGCAAACCACCCATGATCCCGCCGACCACTCGACCGCGAGATTCTTCCGGTGCCAGGTGCGCGGCCAGTGGAATCAGGATCTGTACCGACACCGAGCTGAACCCCACCAGCAACGAGATCAGCAGAAATACATTCGGCTGATCGGTGAACGCGGCGCCCAACAGACTGGCAATCGCCACCACGGTGGTGATAATCATCAGTCGGCGGTTTTCCAGCAGGTCACCCAACGGCACCAGGAAGAACAGGCCCAGCGCGTAGCCAATCTGGGTCAGCGAAACGATCAGGCTGGCCATGGTGCTGGTCAGGCCGATGTCGGGCGCGATCAGGCCGATGATCGGTTGCGCGTAGTAAATGTTGGCAACGATGGCGCCGCAGCAGAAGGCAAACAGCAGCACCATGCCTTTGGTCATTGTCGCGGCGCCGTGGGGCGCCTGAGTCGCTGAGTTCATAACGTGTCTCGCTGAACAGAAAGGAATGCGTGAAGGCTAAGTGGCAGGCCGAATCGGCGGAAGAGGGATTGGAGTGATATCAATCATTCCTTTGCGGAATGAGTGGCGCTGGAACCTGCGCCTGAATTTCAAGATCCGATGATACATTCACTTACATCTTGTTCGATAGCGTGCTTATGTTCTCTCTTACGACTCATCACCGGAAGGCACTTTCATGAACGCGATGTTCCGTTACCTGATTCGCGGCACTTTGATCGGATTGTTCATGGCAAGCCTCGCCCAGGCAGCGGACGCACCGGGCATGCGCATCGGCGTACGCGGCGAGATCACCGGGGTCAGCCCTGACGTGGTGAAGGTCCACGTCAACAGCGGCGAAAACGTGGTCATCAACCTGACCAGGGACACCAAAATCCGTGCCGTCACCCTGGCCAATATTGAAGACATCAAACCGGGCAGCTACATCGGCTCGGCGGCCATTGCGCAGGAAGATGGCTCGCTCAAAGCGCTGGAAGTCCATGTCTTTCCACCAGAGCTGGCCGGTAGTGGCGACGGCCATCGACCCTTCGACCTGGTCAAGGGCAGCAGTATGACCAACGGCAGCGTCGGTGATCTGGTGGTCAGTAATGGTCGAGTGTTGACCGTCAACTACAAGGGCGGACAGCAGAAGATCCTGGTGCCGGAGGATGTGCCGATCGTGAACCTGGTGCCGGGGGATCGCAGCTTGCTGAAGGTGGGTGTGAAGATCGTGACGTTTGTGACCCAGAGTGCGGATGGAACGCTGACCGCTCAATCCATCTCGGCCGGCAAGGACGGCGTCACTCCGCCGATGTAACAGCACACCACGGTCCCTGTGGGAGCGAGCCTGCTCGCGATGGCGGTGGGTCATTCACATTGATGGTGACTGATACACCGCCATCGCGAGCAGGCTCACTCCTACAAGGGACTTCAGCGAACACAAAAATAAAAAAGGCGACCTTCTCAGGTCGCCTTTTTCATTGGGCTATCAGCGTTTACTGAGCGTAAATCTGATCAAAGATCCCACCATCATTGAAGTGCGTCTTCTGCACGGTGCGCCAGTCACCGAAGGTCTTCTCCACCGACAGGAAATCCACTTTCGGGAAGCGGTCGGTGTACTTGGCCAGTACTGCCGGGTCACGCGGACGCAGGTAGTTTGCCGCAGCAATTTCCTGACCTTCCGGCGACCACAGGTACTTCAGGTATTCCTCGGCCGCTGCGCGGGTGCCTTTCTTCTCGACCACTTTTTCGACCACGGCCACTGGCGGCTCGGCTTCAGCGGAGACGCTTGGGTAGATCACTTCGAACTGATCACGGCCAAACTCGCGGGCAATCATTTCTGCTTCGTTTTCGAAAGTCACCAACACGTCGCCGAGCTGGTTGGTCATGAAGGTAGTAGTAGCCGCACGGCCACCGGTATCCAGCACCGGTGCTTGCTTGAACAGCTTGCCGACGAAGGCCTTGGCCTTGTTCTCGTCACCGCCGTTCTTCAGCACATAACCCCAGGCCGAAAGGTAGGTGTAGCGGCCGTTGCCCGAGGTTTTCGGGTTCGGCACGATTACTTGCACACCGTCCTTGAGTAGATCCGGCCAGTCTTTCAGGGCTTTCGGGTTGCCTTTGCGGACGATGAACACCGTGGCCGAGGTGAACGGCGCGCTGTGGTTCGGCAGCAGGGTGACCCAGTTGTCCGGGACCAGTTTGCCGTTGTCTGCCAAGGCGTTGATGTCGGTGGCCATGTTCATGGTGATGACGTCAGCCGGCAGGCCGTCGATCACGGAACGCGCCTGTTTGCTCGAACCACCGAAAGACATCTGCAGGGTGATGTTTTCGTTGTGTTCGGCTTGCCAGTGTTTCTGGAAGGCAGCGTTGTAGTCCTTGTAGAAATCGCGCATCACGTCGTAGGAAACGTTGAGCAGGGTCGGTGCAGCCTGAGCCACGCTGGTCAATGCCAGGCCAGCGGCCAGAAGTGAGGCGCCAAAGAGTTTTTTCACTGCGCATTCCTTGTTCTAATTTAAATGTGAGGCAATTTGCCAGCGACTATAACCGGGCTCGTATAGTCCTTTAAAGATTAAAAAGCACTTTGCTTATTCCAGTTTTTTGAACAACACATTGCCGCACCGCGAGCAAAATGCAGCGCCGTGCTCGTGGCTGTTTTTCTTGCACACCGGGCAGTCGTGTTGCAACTGTTCGCCACGCATGGCGTTGGCCAGTTCGGCGGTGAAAATCCCGGTGGGCACGGCGATGATCGAGTAACCCGTGATCATCACCAGCGACGAAATCACTTGGCCTAGGGGCGTCTTCGGCACGATGTCGCCGAAGCCGACGGTGGTCAGCGTCACGATAGCCCAGTAGATGCCTTTTGGAATGCTGGTGAAGCCATGCTCCGGGCCTTCGATCACGTACATCAGCGTGCCGAACACCGTGACGAGCGTGCAGACGCTGACCAGAAAAACCACGATCTTCTGCTTGCTGCCACGCAGCGCCAACATCAGGTAATTGGCTTGCTTGAGGTACGGACTGAGCTTGAGCACACGGAAAATCCGCAGCATCCGGATGATCCGGATAATCAGCAGGTACTGCGCATCGGCGTAATACAGCGCAAGGATGCCGGGTACGATCGCCAGCAAATCCACCAGCCCGTAGAAGCTGAAGGCATAACGCAGCGGCTTGGGCGAACAGTACAGGCGCAGGCCATATTCGATGGCGAAAATGACCGTGAAGCCCCACTCGATGTACGCCAGCACATTGGCGTAGTTCTGATGAATCGCGTCGATGCTGTCGAGCATCACGATGACGATGCTGGCGAGGATGATCAACAGCAGAATGCCGTCGAAGCGCCGCCCGGCCTTGGTGTCGCTCTGGAAAACCATGACGTAAAGGTCTTCACGCCAGTTTTTGTTGCTGTCCATGGAAAACGCCTGAATCGAGAATCAGCGCAGCCTAGGGTGATTCTCCTCCAGAGTGCAAGGCGTACCGGCGACGGTGGTCTTGCCGAACATTTGCACAACCGTGCGGATCAGCCAGCAAGAGAGGATGAACGGCGCGGTCAGCGTTGGCAGGCCGATGGCGGCAAACACCGGCGTCAGCAACAGCGCCGATGCGATGCCAACCAGCGGCAGCCACGGCTGCTGGCGCTGCGAGCTGAGGGCGAGGGCGGTGAGTACGGCGTTATAGCCACCGAGGCCGATCAATGCGCTATAGAAGTCTTGATGCAGCAGGCTCCAGCCCATGCCCGCGACAGACGCCAACATCGCCCAGTAGAATGCGCGGCGATCAGCGATCAGCAAACCCACGGCAATCATCGCACCGGCCAGCGGATGACCGAGGAACATCACCTGGCCGAGGCCTTTCAGGGGGGCGAGGAGCATGTTCAACGCACTGACTTCGATCAAATGCGCTTGCGTCGAGGGGGTGGCGAAGCACAGCAGCAACCAGCCCAATCCCACGAAAGGCGCCGTATAGGCCGGCAGGTATTGGCTGACCCGGATTCGTTTGAGCCACTGCTGAGTGAGCATCGCACTCAATCCACCCGCAGCAATGATCAGCGGCGGCAACAGCGCAGACCAGGGGAAATACAGGCTCAGCAGCAAACCGAGCAGGACACCGTTGTAACTGAACAGCCCGGCCTGACGATCGGCCTTGGCGTAGTGGCGACGTTGCGCGGTGAGCAAACCGGCGACACCGCCCAGCAACGCGCCGCCGAGCAGGGCCGGTGCGGTGAATAGAATGGCGAGCAGGCACAACAGACCAAACAGCGGATGGCGCTGGAGGAAAATCTGGCTGAAGCCGTTGAGCAGGGCAGTCGCCCAATCGGGGCAGTGGGTGTTGAAGTGGTTGGCAGGCATGATGAAGTCTGTGGGTGTTTCAGTGAAACCGAGTCGGTCGAGCGCGACCCCGGCTCATCGCCAGCAGGCTGGCTCCCACACTGAATCTGCGTTCAGTCTTGATTTCGTTATCGACACAAAACCAATGTGGGAGCCAGCCTGCTGGCGATGAGGCCGGTATGGGCACTCTAGATCAACGTCTCGATACGCAAAGAGTTAGTCGACCCAGGCTGCCCAAACGGCACACCCGCCGTGATCAATAACGTGTCGCCGCGCTGCGCCATGCCCTGCGCCTGCGCAATTTCCAGCGCCGTCGAGCACACTTCATCCACCTGGCGCAGACGATCATTGACCACCGAATGCACCCCCCAAGCCACCGTCAAGCGGCGAGCGGTCTGCAGGTTCGGCGTCAGGTTCAGAATCGGCACCGTCGGCCGTTCCCGCGCCGCCCGCAGACTCGACGTGCCGGACTCGCTGTAGTTCACCAGCACTGCCACCGGCAACACATTACTGATGCGACGAATCGCACAGCTGATCGCATCGGAAACGGTCGCCTCGGCTTTCGGCCGGCTGACGTCCAGTTGCGTCTGATAGTCCGGACCGTTTTCCACCTGGCGGATTATCTTGCTCATCATCTGCACAGCTTCTATCGGGTATTCGCCGGACGCGGTTTCCGCCGACAGCATCACGGCGTCTGCACCTTCGGCCACGGCGTTGGCCACATCGGTGACTTCGGCGCGGGTCGGGGCCGGGGAGAAGCGCATCGACTCCAGCATCTGCGTCGCCACCACCACCGGTTTGCCGAGTTGGCGGCAGATGCTGATGATGTTCTTCTGAATCTGCGGCACGCTTTCGGCGGGCACTTCGACGCCGAGGTCGCCACGGGCAACCATGATCGCGTCGCTCAATTCGGCGATTTCCCGCAGTTGCGTGACCGCCGATGGCTTCTCGATCTTGGCCATCAAAAACGCTTTGTCGCCGATCAGTTCACGCGCTTCGCGAATGTCTTCCGGGCGCTGCACGAACGACAGCGCGACCCAATCCACGCCCAACTCCAGACCGAAACTCAAATCGCGGCGATCCTTGGCCGTCAGCGGGCTCAACTCCAGCACCGCTTGCGGCACGTTCACGCCTTTGCGGTCCGAGAGTTCGCCGCCATTGAGCACCGTGGTGTCGATTGCATCAGCGTATTTGGTGACCACGCGCAGTCGCAGTTTGCCGTCGTCGAGCAGCAAGTCCATGCCCGGCTCCAGCGCGGCGATGATTTCCGGGTGCGGCAGGTTGACCCGGCGTTGATCGCCCGGCGCCGGGTCCAGGTCCAGGCGCAGGGCCTGACCGCGATGCAGTTGCACCTTGCCTTCGGCGAACTTGCCGACCCGCAGTTTCGGGCCTTGCAGGTCCATCAGGATCCCGAGCGGATAATTCAGTTGGCGCTCGACTTCACGAATCCATTGATAGCGTTGAGCGTGGTCGGCGTGATCGCCGTGGCTGAAGTTCAGGCGGAAGATGTTGACCCCGGCCTGCACCAACTCGCGGATGTCTTCGATCCCGTCGGTGGCCGGGCCGAGGGTGGCGAGGATTTTGACCTTTTTATCAGGCGTCATTTTTTGTGCTCTCGAGAATCAGGATGGCGCGGAAGTCGTTGACGTTGGTGCGGGTCGGCTCGGTGACGATCAATGCGTCGAGCGCCGCGAAATAGCCGTAGCCATTGTTGTTGTCGAGTTCATCGCTGGCGCTCAAACCGAGGGCGGCGGCGCGGGCGTAGCTGTCCGGAGTCATGATCGCCCCGGCATTGTCTTCGGAGCCGTCGATGCCATCGGTGTCGCCGGCCAGCGCGTAGACGCCGGGCAAGCCTTTGAGGCTGTCGGTCAGGCTCAGGAGGAATTCGGCGTTGCGTCCGCCGCGACCATTGCCGCGCACGGTGACCGTGGTTTCACCGCCCGAAAGGATCACGCACGGTGCCGCCAATGGCTGGCCATGCAGGACCACTTGCCGCGCGATGCCGGCGTGAACCTTGGCCACCTCGCGGGATTCGCCTTCCAGGTCGCCGAGGATCAGCGGACTGAAACCGGCCTGACGGGCTTTCACCGCGGCGGCTTCAAGCGACTGTTGCGGACGGGCGATCAATTGGAAATGACTGCGCGCCAGGCTCGGGTCGCCGGGTTTGACCGTCTCCGATTCCGGGCTTTGCAGCCAGTTGCGCACCGACGCCGGGACTTCAATGTCGTAGCGCTTGAGGATCGCCAACGCTTCGGCGGAGGTGCTCGGGTCGGCCACGGTGGGGCCGGAGGCGATGACCGTGGCGAGGTCGCCCGGCACATCGGAAATCGCATAGGTATAAACAGTGGCGGGCCAGCAGGCTTTGCCGAGACGGCCGCCCTTGATCGCCGAGAGGTGCTTGCGCACGCAGTTCATCTCGCCGATGGTCGCGCCGGATTTGAGCAGGGCTTTGTTGATCGATTGCTTGTCGGCGAGCGTAATCCCTTGGGCCGGAAGGGCGAGCAACGCAGAACCGCCACCGGAAAGCAGGAAGATGACGCGGTCGTCTTCGCTCAGGTTGCTGACCAGATCCAGTACACGCTTGGCGACGGCCAGGCCGGCGGCGTCCGGTACCGGGTGAGCGGCTTCGACGACTTCGATTTTTTCGCACGGGGCGCCGTGACCGTAACGCGTCACCACCAGGCCGGACACTTCACCCTGCCAGCAGCGCTCGACCACTTGAGCCATGGCGGCGGCGGCTTTGCCGGCGCCGATGACGATCACGCGACCGCTGCGGTCGGTGGGCAAATGAGCTTCGAGGACTTGCTGCGGATGGGCCGCGTCAATGGCTGTGGCAAACAGCTCACGCAGGAATTGTTGCGGATCGACCGACATGGCGGGCTCCCGGAATTCTTGTTATTGGAGGGCGACTCGGTCCTGTAGGAGCCGGCTTGCTGGCGATGCAGACGACACGGTCTGCCCTGCACACCGAGGTGATGCCATCGCCGGCAAGCCGGCTCCTACAGGGATAGCGTGTTACTTATCGCGAATCGAGAAATTCGCCATGTGCTCCAGGCCTTTGATCAGCGCCGAGTGGTCCCAGTTGCTGCCACCGATGGCCGCGCAGGTGCTGAACACTTGCTGGGCGTTGGCGGTGTTCGGCAGGTTGATGTTCAGCTCTTTGGCGCCTTGCAGGGCCAGGTTCAGGTCCTTCTGGTGCAGGCTGATGCGGAAACCTGGATCGAAGGTGCCTTTGATCATGCGCTCGCCATGCACTTCGAGGATTTTCGACGAAGCGAAACCGCCCATCAGCGCTTCACGCACCTTGGCTGGATCGGCACCGTTTTTCGAAGCGAACAGCAGGGCTTCGGCCACGGCCTGGATGTTCAGCGCGACGATGATCTGGTTCGCCACTTTCGCGGTTTGACCGTCGCCGTTACCGCCCACCAGGGTGATGTTCTTGCCCATCGCCTGGAACAGCGGCAGGGCGCGTTCGAAGGCATCGGCATCGCCGCCGACCATGATGCTCAGGGTCGCAGCCTTGGCACCGACTTCACCGCCGGACACCGGCGCGTCGAGGTACTGCGCGCCTTTTTCGTTGATCTTGGCTGCGAAGGCTTTGGTGGCGGTGGGCGAGATCGAGCTCATGTCGATGACGACTTTGCCCTTGCCGACACCGGCCGCAATGCCGTCGGCACGGAACAGCACGTCATCGACCTGCGGGGTATCCGGCACCATGACAATGATGAATTCAGCTTCTTGCGCAACTTCTTTCGGGTTCGCCAGGGCGACAGCGCCACCGGCGATCAGGTCGGCAGGCGCGGCATCGTGGTGCGCCGACAGGAACAGGCTGTGACCGGCTTTCTGCAGGTTCAACGCCATTGGGTGGCCCATGATGCCGGTGCCGATAAATCCGATTTTAGCCATGAGAAATTCCTCTTGTTTTTATTGCTGCTGCAAACAAATGGGGACTGCTTTTGTAGGAGCCGGCTTGCTGGCGATGGCATCGACACGGTGTATCAGAAACACCGCGTCGCCTGGATCGCCAGCAAGCCGGCTCCTACAAGGGAGCTGAGTTAGATCGCGTTATGGGTTTTCAGCCAGCCCAGGCCCGCTTCGGTGGTGGTCAGCGGCTTGTATTCGCAACCAACCCAACCCTGATAACCAATCCGGTCCAGGTGTTCGAACAGAAAGCGGTAGTTGATTTCACCGGTGCCCGGTTCGTTGCGCCCCGGGTTGTCCGCCAATTGCACGTGATTGATTTCACTGAGGTGCGATTGCAGGGTGCGGGCCAGGTCGCCTTCCATGATTTGCATGTGATAGATGTCGTATTGCAGGAACAGATTGGCGCTGCCGACCTGTTCGCGAATCGACAGGGCTTGCGCCGTGTTGTTCAGGTAGAACCCTGGGATGTCGCGGGTGTTGATCGCTTCCATCACCAGTTTGATGCCCGCCGCTTGCAGCTTGTCGGCCGCGTACTTGAGGTTGGCGACAAAGGTTTTTTCCACGGTGGCATCGTCGACGCCTTGTGGACGAATACCGGCCAGGCAGTTGACCTGGGTGTTGCCCAGTACTTGCGCGTAGGCAATGGCCAGATCGACCCCGGCGCGGAATTCTTCAACCCGGTCCGGCAGGCACGCGATACCGCGTTCGCCTTTGGCCCAGTCACCGGCCGGCAGGTTGAACAACACCTGGGTCAGACCGTTGGCGTCGAGCTTGGCCTTGATTTCGGCGGAGCTGAAATCGTAAGGGAACAGGTATTCGACACCACTGAAGCCGGCCTTGGCGGCCGCTTCGAAACGGGCAAGAAAATCCTGTTCGGTGAACAGCATAGACAGGTTGGCTGCGAAACGCGGCATGGTGGTCTCCCGTAAATATGTGGCCCTTGTAGGAGCCGGCTTGCTGGCGATAGCGGTGTATCAATCGACATTGATGTGGATGACACACCGCATCGCCAGCAAGCCGGCTCCTACAGAGGGAGCGGTCAGCTGTTAATCAAGCAGCGAAATCGCGGTCGGCGCATCGTTGCCGACCAGCGCCAGGTCTTCGAATTCGTTGACGGCGTTGATCTCGGTGCCCATGGAAATGTTGGTCACGCGCTCCAGAATAATCTCGACGATCACCGGCACCTTGAACTCTTCGATCAGCTCCTGGGCCCTGCGCAGTGCAGGCTGGATCTGAGCCGGTTCGAACACACGCAGCGCCTTGCAACCGAGGCCTTCGGCAACCGCGACGTGGTCGACACCGTAACCGTTGAGTTCCGGAGCGTTCAGGTTATCGAAGGACAGCTGCACGCAGTAGTCCATGTCGAAACCGCGCTGGGCCTGACGAATCAGCCCCAGGTACGAATTGTTTACCACAACGTGGATGTACGGCAGCTTGAACTGCGCGCCCACCGCCAATTCTTCGATCATGAACTGGAAGTCATAGTCGCCCGACAACGCCACAACCTTGCGGTTCGGATCGGCCTTGACCACGCCCAGTGCAGCCGGAATGGTCCAGCCCAGCGGGCCGGCCTGACCGCAGTTGATCCAGTGACGCGGCTTGTAGACGTGCAGGAATTGCGCGCCGGCAATCTGTGACAGACCGATGGTGCTGACGTAGCAGGTGTCTTTGCCGAACACCTGGTTCATTTCTTCGTAAACGCGCTGCGGTTTGACCGGCACGTTATCGAAGTGCGTCTTGCGTTGCAGGCTGGCTTTGCGCTGCTGGCAGTCTTGCAGCCAGGCGCTGCGGTTTTTCAGCTTGCCGGCGGCTTGCCATTCGCGAGCGACTTCGATGAACACGGTCAGCGCGGCAGCGGCGTCGGAGACGATGCCCAGGTCCGGGTTGAACACGCGGCCGATTTGCGTCGGCTCGATGTCAACGTGAATGAACTTGCGGCCTTCGGTGTACACGTCGATCGAGCCGGTGTGGCGGTTGGCCCAACGGTTACCGACGCCCAGTACCACGTCGGACTTCAGCAGGGTGGCGTTGCCGTAACGGTGCGAAGTCTGCAAACCCACCATGCCGACCATCAACGGGTGATCGTCCGGGATCGTGCCCCAGCCCATCAGGGTCGGGATCACCGGAATGCCGGTCAGCTCGGCGAATTCCACCAGCAACTCGCTGGCGTCGGCATTGATGATGCCGCCACCGGCGACCAGCAATGGACGCTCGGCCTGATCGAGCATGGCCAGGGCCTTCTCGATTTGCACGCGGTTAGCGGTTGGCTTGGCCAGTGGCAGCGGTTCGTAGGCGTCGATGTCGAATTCGATTTCAGCCATCTGCACGTCGAACGGCAGGTCGATCAGCACCGGGCCTGGACGGCCGGAGCGCATTTCGTAGAAGGCTTTCTGGAACGCATACGGCACCTGGCCCGGTTCCATGACCGTGGTCGCCCACTTGGTCACTGGCTTGACGATGGTGGTGATGTCGACAGCCTGGAAGTCTTCCTTGTGCATACGGGCGCGGGGTGCTTGCCCGGTGATGCACAGAATCGGGATCGAGTCGGCCGAGGCGCTGTAGAGCCCGGTGACCATGTCAGTACCGGCCGGGCCGGAAGTGCCGATGCACACGCCGATGTTACCGGCCTTGGTGCGGGTGTAGCCCTCGGCCATGTGCGACGCGCCTTCAACGTGTCGAGCGAGGACGTGATCGATGCCGCCGACCTTTTGCAGGGCGGAGTACAGCGGGTTGATGGCGGCACCGGGGATGCCAAAAGCGGTATCAACCCCTTCGCGGCGCATCACCAGAACGGCGGCTTCGATTGCTCTCATTTTGCTCATGGTTTTGTGCCTCTTACGTTTTGTAATTGTATACAAGTGGCTTTGCGCAGAGTGTATTCACGGCGGACGGCGCAGGTCAATCCATTTTCTCAAGCGACTGTTTCATTCGTCGGAAGCCTGTTCTGCTGTGGCTTTTCGTCGCATGTGGCGCTTTTCGAAAATTATTGTATACAAAAAAATAACTCATTGTGTTCTATTTGTTGCATCGGACTGCGATGCAAGCGCGCAGTCCTTCCGCTTTCCCTATAACAAAATGAGGACGGCACCATGAGCGCTTTAACCTTGAAAGTGGCAGTCAACCTGACCAGTCAGGCCATCTCCGCCGCGCGTGCAATCAACGCGGCCCCTTTGACCATCGCCGTGCTGGATGCCGGCGGACACCTGGTTTCCCTGCAACGTGAAGACAGCGCCAGCCTGCTGCGCCCGCAGATCGCCATCGGCAAAGCCTGGGGCGCTATCGCGCTGGGCAAAGGCTCACGCCTGCTGGCGCTGGACGCCCAGCAACGCCCGGCGTTTATCGCGGCGTTGAACAGCCTGGGGCAGGGCAGCGTGGTGCCGGCACCGGGCGGTGTGTTGATTCGGGATCAGGACGGGAATGTGCTGGGGGCGGTGGGGATCAGCGGGGACTTGTCGGATGTTGATGAGCAGTGTGCGATCAATGCGATCGAGGCGTTGGGGTTGCGGGCGGATGCGGGGGTAGCAGCTTGAATCATGGGTGACTGATCCACCGCTATCGCCAGCAGGCTGGCTCCCACAGGGAACATCTGAGTGTCAGAGATCAACTGTGGGAGCCAGCCTGCTGGCGATGACAAACCGTCAGACACATCCATCTAAATGTCTGCCCCACCCTTGGGTAATATCAGGACTAGCCTTCTTCATGAATTAATCAAGGGGCAAAGGAATGCCTGATTTACCCGCTTCAAATCGTTTACGCATCGGCCGCTATGCCGAGCCAAACCGCATCTATCTGTTGACCACCAATACACTCGCCAGAAAACCTGTTTTCAAGAATTTCATCTTGGGCAGATTGGTCGTCGCACAGTTTCGCGCCGCGCACGACCAAGGCTGCGTTAATTCATTGGCCTGGGTCATCATGCCCGATCATTTCCATTGGCTGGTCGAGTTACAGCAGGGATCGTTGGGTGACCTGATGCAAAAGACTAAATCACTGAGCACCAAGGCGGTGAGTCAGTTCACTGGCCGCAAGATCACCCTCTGGCAGAAAGGCTTTCACGACCGGGCTCTGCGGCGGGAAGAGGATTTGGTAAAGGTGGCGCGGTATGTCGTGGCCAACCCGTTGCGGGCTGGACTGGTGGAAAAGCTTGGCGACTATTCTCTGTGGGATGCCATTTGGCTTTGAGCTGAAACCGAGTCGTCTTCATCGCTAGCAGGCTAGCTCCCACACTGGCGCTATGACGTTCACAAATCCCCTGTGGGAGCTAGCCTGCTAGCGATAAAGTCACCGCAATCTTAATGATCCGGTTCACACCCCTTGAGCACCAACCGGATAATCGTCTGCGCCGCCGCTTCGTAATCCTCTTCATCCAGCTTGGCCTTGCCGGTGATGGCAGTGATCTGCCAGTCAAAGTCGGCATAGGTCTGGGTCGCGGCCCAGATGCTGAACATCAGGTGGTTGGGGTCGATGGGGGCGATCTGTCCGCGGTCGATCCAGGTCTGGATGCAGTCGATGTTGTGTTTCGCCTGGCTGTTCAGTTGTTCGACCAGGTCGGCGCTCAGGTGCGGGGCGCCATGCATGATTTCGCTGGCGAACACCTTGGAGGCGAAGGGCAAATCGCGGGAGATGCGGATTTTCGAGCGGATGTAGCCGCTCAGCACTTCACTGGGCACGCCGTCGGCGTTGAACGGCGTCGAGGCCTGCAGAATCGGCTCGATGATGCTTTCCAGAACCTCGCGGTAGAGGTTTTCCTTGGATTTGAAGTAGTAGTAGACGTTGGGCTTGGGCAAACCCGCCTTGGCTGCGATGTCACTGGTTTTGGTCGCAGCGAAGCCCTTGTCGGCAAATTCTTCACTGGCGGCACGCAGGATCAGTTCTTTGTTGCGCTCGCGGATAGTGCTCATAAACCAGGTGGTTCCTTGCCTGTTCAGGCGGTTGCGCATGGTAGCACCGGCCTCGCGCGGCGCTCAAGAATGCCCCGTGTGGCGCTCGGCCGCGCTATGCTGCGCAGCATTCATTCCAGAAGGACACCTGATTCATGGCAGGAAGCAGTTTACTGTTGCTGATCGACGACATTGCCGCGGTACTCGACGATGTGGCGTTGATGACCAAAATGGCCGCCAAGAAAACCGCCGGCGTGCTCGGTGACGACCTGGCGCTCAATGCCCAGCAGGTCAGCGGCGTACGTGCCGAACGGGAAATCCCGGTCGTTTGGGCGGTGGCGAAGGGCTCGTTTCTCAACAAACTGATTCTGGTGCCGTCAGCGCTGGCGATCAGTGCATTCATTCCGTGGCTGGTTACGCCGTTGCTGATGGTCGGCGGCGCCTACCTGTGCTTCGAAGGTTTTGAAAAACTCGCGCACAAATTCCTGCACAGCAAGGCGGAAGACCAGGCCGGGCATGCGGAGCTTGTCGAGGCTGTGGCCGACCCGGCGGTGGATCTGGTGGCGTTCGAAAAGGACAAGATCAAGGGCGCCATCCGTACCGACTTCATTCTCTCGGCCGAAATCATCGCCATCACCCTCGGCACTGTGGCCGATGCGTCGCTGACCCAGCAGGTCATCGTGCTCTCGGGCATTGCCATCGTCATGACCATCGGCGTCTACGGCCTGGTAGCCGGCATCGTCAAGCTCGATGACCTCGGTCTGTGGCTGACCCAGAAGCCCGGCCAAATGGCTAAAAGCATCGGCAACGGCATCCTGCGTGCGGCGCCGTACATGATGAAAAGCCTGTCGGTGATCGGGACGGCGGCGATGTTCCTGGTCGGTGGCGGGATTCTCACTCATGGCGTGCCGGTGGTTCATCACTGGATTGAAAGTGTCAGCGCGGGGGCGGGCGGTGCGGGGTTTTTCGTGCCAACGCTGCTGAATGCGGTAGCGGGAATTGTGGCGGGTGCGGTGGTGTTGGCGGGTGTGATGGTTGTCAGCAAGCTTTGGCAGGTAATCAAACGCTGAACCTGTAGGAGCCGGCTTGCTGGCGATGGTCGTTAACGATAACGCGGGGGTACTGGTTAAGCGCGGCGTACTTGAGACCATCGCCAGCAAGCCGGCTCCTACACCGTGGGCCCTGCACCCCAGTGAAAGCTGCAAAAAAGGCCATTCGATTCACATCGAATGGCCTTTTTTGTTGCCGATGAATTACTCGGCGATCTGCAACTTGCGCGACTCGGTGTACACGTAACGCACCTTTTCGTATTCGAACGGCGAGTTCAGCTGGCCGTAGCGGAAGCTGGTCTGGTGGCGCTTGTCGATGCTACGCAGGACCCACACTTCAGGGTGGTTGGAACTGACTTCGGAGACGTTCAGGAAGTTGATCGCCGACTCGGCGGTGAAGTCCACGGCCAGGCCGCCGGTGTCGCGGATGTTGGACGGGCCGAGGATCGGCAGCACGAAGTA
Organism: Pseudomonas sp. PDM03; assembly: GCF_014852385.1. Lineage (NCBI taxonomy): Bacteria > Pseudomonadati > Pseudomonadota > Gammaproteobacteria > Pseudomonadales > Pseudomonadaceae > Pseudomonas > Pseudomonas sp. PDM03. The sequence goes on from NZ_JACVBM010000019.1 coordinate 139,125, forward strand.
GGCGCCGCCCGGTACGCCGTAGAAGCCGAGCGTCTGGCCGAAGTCTTCGCTCTGGCGCGGCAGGCCCATGGCGGTGGCCGGGTCCCACAAGCCGGCGATGCCGATGGTGGTGTTGAGCAACAGGCGTGCGGTGGTTTCCATCGAGCGCTTGCCCTTGAACTGCAGCAGGCTGTTCATCAGGTTCGGTACGTCGCCGAGGTTGTTGAAGAAGTTACTGACGCCAGTGCGCAGGAAGCTCGGCGTGATGTAGCGATAACCGTCGACCACCGGCAGAAAGACCCATTCGTCGAAGCGGTAGTTGAAGTGATACACCCGACGGTTCCACTCTTCCAGCGGGTCGTAGACGGCCAGCGCGCTGAGCGTCGAACGCTCGAACTCGCGCTGATCCAGGCCCGGGTTGAACTTGAGTTTGCTCAACGGCTCCTTGAAGCCGTCGCTGTCGATGACAACCGGGGCGTTGGCTTTGCTGTTGTCGGCATTGGCGACGCCTGCACAGAGTAACGCTGCGATTAGCAGGAGGTATTTAGCCACGGAAGAACTCCAGCATGGCGTCGCTGTTGACGCGATAGTTAAGGTTGCCGCAGTGGCCGCCCAGTGGATAAACAGTCAAGCGATCACCAAAGGTCTTGCGCAGGAAACCGAGGTCACCCGGGCCGAGGATCACGTCGTCTGCGTTGTGCATGACCGCGATTTTCGGGCTGTCGTGCAGGTAATCCTTCAGGGCATACAGGCTGACCTGGTCGATCAGTTGCAGCAGGCTGCCGCCGTCAGTGCGCGCGCGCCACATCGGGATCACTTGTTCGGTGATGTAGCAGTCAAAGTCGCACTGCAGCGCACGCTTGAGGTACGGCGTGAGGCTGGTACCTTCGGTGATGGGCGTTTTCGGCGGAGTGATCAGGCCGCGACGGTTGATCAGGTCCGAAGTGAAGGCGATGTCGGCCGCCGAGAAGCGGAACGACGTGCCGATCAGCATGGCCATTTGTTCGTTGGTCAGGTGCTGCTTGGACTGCTGGAAGTCGTAGAGCAGGGCGTCGTTGAGGTCGATGTAGCCTTTTTGCTGGAAGTAGCGGGTCAGTTTGTTCAGTACCAGTTCATAGAACGTGGTGCTGTTGGTGATGCCCTTGACCTCTGTCTGGACCAGCTTGTCGAGATTGGTGATCGAGGTGTAGAGGTTCACCGGCGGGTTCAGCAGCAAGACTTTCTTGAAGTTGAAGCTACGGCGGGTTTCATCCAGATGCGCGACAAATGCCGCATCCAGCGCCCCCAGGCTGTAGCCGGTCAGGTAGTAATCAGTGACGGCCACTTTCGGGTTTTGTGCCCGCACGGCCTGCATCACCCGGTACATGTCTTCGGCGTCATCCTTGGTGATGCCGGGTGTGGCAAAGCGTGAAGCGGCGCTCATGAAGTCGAAGCTGGTGGGCGACGACAGTTGCACTACGTGGTAACCCGCCTTGTAGTAGAGCTTTTTCAGGTATTCGTTAAGGCTGCTGTCATAGCGCGCACCGGTGCCGGCGATCAGGAAGATCAACGGGGCGGCTTTATCCTGGGTGGCGATGCGGTAGGTCAGCTTCTTCACCGGCCAGAAGTTGTCCGGCAGTTCGAACTCGCGCTCCGGGCGCAGCGTGACGCTGCGGGTTTCCTGGTCGATGTCTTCGTCAAGCGGCAACTCCGGACGCAGGTCCGGTGGCGTCGTGGCGATGGTCGCCTCGAACGGGTTGGTCAAGGGATAGCCATAACTGGCGGCGTCGATATCGGCCGCCAGTGCGGACGCACTCAAGATAAGGCCGCTAAACAGGGCGGCGAAGCGCAAGGAACGGAGCATGACTGGATCCCTTATAGAAAGGTGCCGAATGAAGTTCGCAGGCTATGACCACGGGGGTTGCGCCAAAGTGCCATGTATCGGCACCAATCAGGCCAAATTTCAGAGTAATAGTAGCTGGACGATACACTTTGCAGTGATTGAGTGCCCAGTTAACTGTTGTTAAGGCTTGCGTCAGGCTGCCGGGGGATTAAGCTGGCCGCCGTTTTTCGCTGATTGGAGTGCTTCATGTCCCGCCGTTTACCGGTAATTCTGCTGCTTGTTTTGCTGCCTTTATGGTTGGCCGCCAGTTATGGCGCGCGGTATGGCTTCATGGAGGATGCGCAATGGGTCGGCCTCTGCGCGGACGAGGCGAGCCGCTGGGAATGCCTGGTCCGTTCGAACCTGGGCCTGATGATTCATTTCCAGGTGTTGGGTTGGGCGGCAGTGGCCGCCGCCGTGATCGGCTTCGTGTTGCCGGGGCGGGCAGGGTGGTGGTTGGCGGTGTTGGCGCTGGTGTTCGGGTTTCCGGCGTTGGCGTTGTACAACACGACGATGGCGGTGTTTGCGGTGGTGATTGCCGGGTTGCGGTTGGTCCGGGCATCCCGCGGCGCCTGATGTATCGAATCGCCGGCAAGCCGGCTCCTACAATGAATCCGTGGCGATCACAATCCTGTAGGAGCCAGCTTGCTGGCGATGGGGCCATCAGCCTTTGCGAACCCGCAAACAGCGCCACAACGCAGCCACCATCAACACGCTCACCAGCGCCCAGCCCCAGGCCTGCTGATTCTGCAAACCTTCGCGGTACAGCTGCGGTGCAATGCCTGCACCGATGATGAAGGTCAGAAGCGCGATTTCACGACGTGGCACGCTCACCGGCCGGCACAGATAGACCAGCGCGGGCAGGATGAAAGCTACGCTCGGAAAACTGCGGTAACGCGGATCGAACACCAGTTCCAGCATCATCACCGCCGCTGCAAAACCTGCTGTTGCCAGCAACCAGCCGGCCCGGCGCTCCAGCACATTGAAGGCCCGTTCACGCCAGCCGATGCGCGCGCTCAACGTCAACGCGGCATGCGCCAGCACCAGCAAATTAAGACCCGTCAGCAAGGCGACCCACAACCACTCACTGGCAAACCGCGTGGTGACCCGTGCCAGGTCGCCCCAGGCACCTATCGAGCAGGCCGCCAGCGCGCCGAGCAGTGGCAGCACCAACGCAGAACGGGTGCTGAGGACGCGACCGCCAAGGATCAGCGTGAACAGGAAAATCACGCCACCCACCGCCAGCCATTGCGACCAGTACGGCACGTTCGACACGGGACCTGCCAGCACGCCCTTGTCCTGACGGTCGGCGTCAAACAGTCCCCAGTAACCGCCCACAGCTCCTTCGCTGGCGCGTTTCCACGGTTGGTCGAAGGCTTCGATCAGGTTGTAGTGCCAGCCTTCCTGCTCGGCAATGATGACGAATGCGCGAATGAACTTGGCTTCATTGACCCGGCTCGGCAAGGCGGTTTCGCGCTGGCGACCTTCACTCGGCCAGCCGGTTTCGCCAATCATCACGTCCTTGGGGGCGAATTTGTTGCCGAACACCTGGCGCACTTCGCGAACATGTTGCAGCGCGGCGTCGATGTTCGACGGGTCGTCTTCCCAATACGGCAGCAGGTGGATGGTCAGGAAGTCCACCGCCGGGGCAATTTCCGGGTGTTTGAGCCAGAACTCCCAGACGTCGGCATAAGTGACAGGCTGCTTGACCTGGCTTTTGACCTTGTTGATCAGCCTGGCCAATTGCGCACCGGTGACTTCCTTGCGCAACAGGGCTTCGTTGCCGACGATCACCGACGTGACCACGTCCGGGTTGGCGTTGGCCGAGGCGATCAGCAGGTCGACTTCTTTCTCGGTGTCTATCGGGTTGCTGTTCACCCACGCACCGATCATCAACTTCAGGCCATGCTTGCGCGCCAGATCGGGCAGGGCCTCGAGGCCGGTCATGGAATAGGTGCGAATGCACTCGAAGCGGGTGGCCAGCAGCGCGAGGTCGGCATCCATGCGCTCGGGGCGCAACTTGAATGGCTGGTCGAAGGGCGATTGGTCTTTGTCGAACGGCGTGTAGGAGGCGCACTGCAATTTGGGTTTATGCGTTGCGTTGGCCACGTCCGCCAGGATCACCGGTTTACCGAGACCATACCAAAAGCCGCCAAGGGCAAAAAGCCCGAGCAGGCAGGCGAACAGATAAGCAAAAAAAGGAAAGCGTGAGGTCGCGGACATGGTCAGGCCGTGTGGGAGCAAAGCCGCGCATGTTACCCGCATTTGGCCCGCGCTTGGTGGCCCGCATAATTTTGACATGCAAAGTTCGGGCGGATTGCCCGAAGCCTTTCAGCGCGTCGTGATTAATGGCGTTCTGATGTCGTTTCTCGATGCCTTGAGGTCGCTGGCAGCACAGGTTCAGGTTGGCGTCAGGTTGATTATCAATGCGTCAGTAGCCCCATTGATAAATCGCGCTGATGATCGTACGAGTTTGCGGTGAGGCGTGATGGGCGCGCAGTGCACCATAACAATACGTTGACGCGACTCGGCATCCGTCGAGCGCAGCACTTTCGGGGAAGTAACGATGAAGATGCGACGACTTTTAGGCGCGGGTGCCGCACTGGTACTTGCGATTGGCTCCACGATGGCCAATGCCGAGAGCAAAACCCTGAGCATCGGTTACGTTGACGGCTGGTCCGACAGCGTCGCGACCACCCACGTGGCGGCCGAAGTGATCAAGCAGAAACTGGGTTATGACGTGAAGCTGCAAGCCGTCGCCACCGGGATCATGTGGCAGGGTGTGGCCACAGGCAAACTCGACGCCATGCTGTCCGCCTGGCTGCCGGTGACTCACGGCGAATACTGGACCAAGAACAAGGATCAGGTCGTCGATTACGGCCCGAACTTCAAGGATGCAAAAATCGGCTTGATCGTGCCGGAGTACGTGAAAGCTAAAACCCTCGATGACCTGAAAACCGACGACAGCTTCAAAAAACGTATTGTCGGCATCGACGCCGGTTCAGGTGTGATGCTCAAGACCGAGCAGGCAATCAAGGACTACGACCTGACCGGGTATCAACTCAAGGCCAGTTCCGGCGCCGGCATGATTGCCGAGCTGACCCGTGCCGAGAAGAAAAACGAATCCATTGCCGTCACCGGTTGGGTGCCGCACTGGATGTTCGCCAAGTGGAAACTGCGCTTCCTGGAAGACCCGAAAGGCGTTTATGGCGCGGCTGAAACCGTGAACAGCATCGGCAGCAAAGAACTGGCAACCAAAGCGCCGGAAGTGGCCAAGTTCCTGAAAAACTTCCAGTGGGCGTCGAAAGACGAAATCGGCGAAGTCATGCTGGCGATTCAGGACGGTGCCAAGCCTGAAGCCGCTGCGAAGGATTGGGTCGCCAAGCATCCGGAGCGCGTTGCAGACTGGACCAAATGATTTGAGCTGACGTTTCTGGTCAGTACTTCTCAAGGCCTCTTGGCATAACAGCCAAGGGGCTTTTTGCTTTTGTGTAGGAGCCAGGCTTGCCGGCGATGGCGATCGTGAGGACGCCTTCGCTGGCAAGCCTGGCTCCTACAGAGGTTGTGCCACACCGAAGATTGGCGATTCTGTCATGTCGCTCTAATACTAAGGTCGTCTGGAACCTGCCCCGCAGCCGCATAGAGTGGATACCGTTCCAACAATAATCTGTGCTGCGAGGATAAAAACAATGAACGACAGCATTTACCTCTCGATTCAAAACAGCCCGCGCTTCAAGGAGCTGGTTAGTAAGCGAGAAAGGTTCGCCTGGATTCTTTCGGCGATCATGCTTGGTCTCTACTCCGGATTCATCCTGTTGATCGCTTACGGGCCACATATTCTGGGCGCGAAAATCAGCCCTGAGTCATCGATAACCTGGGGCATACCGATCGGTGTCGGGCTGATTATTTCGGCCTTCATCCTGACCGGGATCTACGTTCGACGCGCCAATGGCGAATTCGACGACCTGAACAATGCGATTCTCAAGGAGGCTCAGCAATGATCCGGCGTCTAATGGCTCTATTGAGCATCGCAGCTTTCGCACCTGGCGCCTGGGCGGCTGACGCCCTGACCGGCGCCGTACAGAAACAACCCCTGAACATGGCCGCGATCCTGATGTTCGTGGCGTTCGTCGGCGCAACGTTGTACATCACTTACTGGGCCTCCAAGAAAAACAACTCGGCGGCCGACTACTATGCGGCGGGCGGCAAGATCACCGGTTTCCAGAACGGTCTGGCGATTGCCGGCGACTACATGTCTGCGGCGTCCTTCCTGGGTATTTCCGCGCTGGTGTTCACCTCCGGCTACGATGGCCTGATCTACTCGATCGGCTTCCTGGTGGGCTGGCCGATCATTCTGTTCCTGATCGCCGAGCGTCTGCGTAACCTGGGTAAATACACCTTTGCCGACGTGGCGTCCTACCGCCTCGGGCAAACCCAGATCCGTTCGCTGTCCGCTTGCGGTTCGCTGGTGGTAGTGGCGTTCTACCTGATCGCGCAAATGGTTGGTGCCGGCAAGCTGATCCAGCTGCTGTTCGGTCTCGACTATCACGTTGCGGTGATCCTGGTCGGTATCCTGATGTGCATGTACGTGCTGTTCGGCGGCATGCTGGCGACCACTTGGGTGCAAATCATCAAGGCTGTGCTGTTGCTGTCCGGTGCCTCGTTCATGGCGCTGATGGTGATGAAACACGTCAACTTCGACTTCAGTGCACTGTTCTCCGAGGCGATCAAGGTTCACCCTAAAGGTGAGGCGATCATGAGCCCGGGCGGTCTGGTGAAAGACCCGATCTCCGCGTTCTCCCTGGGTCTGGCTCTGATGTTCGGTACTGCTGGCCTGCCACACATCCTGATGCGCTTCTTCACCGTGAGTGACGCAAAAGAAGCCCGCAAGAGCGTGCTGTATGCAACCGGCTTCATTGGTTACTTCTACATCCTGACCTTCATCATCGGCTTCGGCGCGATCTTGCTGGTCAGCACCAACCCGGCCTTCAAAGATGCGGCTGGCGCGCTGTTGGGCGGCAACAACATGGCGGCGGTGCACCTGGCCAACGCGGTTGGTGGCAGTATCTTCCTGGGCTTCATCTCGGCGGTAGCGTTCGCGACCATTCTGGCAGTGGTTGCCGGTCTGACCCTGGCCGGTGCTTCGGCGGTGTCTCACGACCTGTATGCCAGCGTGATCAAGAAAGGCAAGGCCAACGAGAAAGACGAGATTCGTGTCTCGAAAATCACCACCATCGCCCTGGCGGTGCTGGCGATCGGTCTGGGTATTCTGTTCGAGAAGCAGAACATTGCGTTCATGGTGGGCCTGGCGTTCTCCATCGCGGCGAGCTGTAACTTCCCGGTGCTGCTGCTTTCGATGTACTGGAAGAAGCTGACGACTCGCGGTGCGATGATCGGCGGCTGGCTGGGTCTGGTCAGTGCTGTTGGTTTGATGGTGCTGGGGCCAACCATCTGGGTGCAGATCCTGGGTCACGAGAAGGCGGTCTTCCCGTATGAATACCCGGCGCTGTTCTCCATGGCCATTGCGTTTGTGGGGATCTGGTTCTTCTCGATTACTGACAAGTCGACTGCTGCGGATAATGAGCGGGCGCTGTTCTTCCCGCAGTTTGTTCGTTCGCAGACTGGGTTGGGGGCGAGTGGGGCGGTTTCGCACTAAGGCTTCAGGATTGTTGATTTAAGTTACGGTAAACAGGAATGCCCCGGTCGAGAGATCGGGGTATTTTTTATTGGGCGGTTATCGGACGTTTCGGGATTAGGCCTGTCTTTTGTTGATGGGGTACATATCCGTTTCTGCGGTAACGGCGGCTGGCGGTTTCGCCCTTACGGCGACTCACTTTTTTTCAAACGCCAAAAAAAGTAAGCAAAAAAGGCTCACGGTATGACTCACCCACATAGGTAACAAAACAGTTCAAGCACATAGGTAACAGTTTTTAACTGGCACTGGTCGATTCCGAGGATCTGACCATGCCGTGGCGAGAGCTGAAACCTATGGACCTGAAAG